>JAJTGD010000004.1 GCA_021299035.1 Oxalobacteraceae bacterium
TGCTTAGCCGACCAGCTTTTGGAAATAATTTGGCAACGCGAACAAGCCCTGATGCGTTGCAGGGTTGTAGTACTGCAGATCGCTGAGCCCGGCCGATGCGATGGTTGCGGCGATTTGATCGGTACTGATCGCGCGCGGGTCGAGCTGCTCGCTGCATACGGCCAAGGACCAGTAGGCGCCGTAAAGAGGAATATAAAGACCCATGGGCGCCACCACCTTGAAATTCTCGTGCAGGCCTCGGTACAACGAGGTGACGACATCAGGACGGAAAATCGGTGAACCGGTGTGCAGCACCATGGCACCACCCGGGGTCAGGATGTTTTTGACCGATGCAAAAAACTCAGCCGTATACAAAGCCGACGCAGGCGTGTCGGGATCGGTCAGATCAAGCAGCACCAAATCAAAACGCTGCTCAGTTTCGCGCACGAACGCAAGACCATCGCCGATGCGAATATCCACCCGCGGATCATCCAGCGCACCGTGATGAATACTGTCGAAATACTCACGCGCGACCCGAATCACAACCTCATCGAGTTCGGCAATTACGACTCGCTCGACCGATGGGTACTTCAGTAGCTCTTCAGCTGCGCCGCCATCGCCACCGCCCAGAATCAGTACACGCTTGACCTTGCCATGGCTGGCCGCTGCGGGATGGACCAAAGCCTCGTGATAGAAGAACTCTTCTTTTTCCGAGGTCATGTAATCGCCATCCAGCCGGAATAGTCGTCCGAACTGCGGTGAATCGTGTACCTCGATACGCTGATACGCTGATTGTTCTTGGTGTAGCGCTGGTCCGAGCCGATAGCCGTAGCTGCTGTGGGCATTCAGCCACTCATGACCTATCGTCAACTCGCTATGCGCAGCGCCAACCTCGCCTCGCTGCAAGGCCTGGGGATTCGACTCGGTGGGATCAAACAGCGCCGACAGCGCATCGATCAGTTGCGATGCTTTTTTGCCGTTATCAGTAGAAAAATTACAGACATACACGTCGAGCGTCACTGCCGACAGCTCTGGCCAGGTGTGAATGGCTAGATGAGATTCAGCCAGCAGCACGGTGCCGGTGACACCACCGGGTTGCCCTTCGAAGTCAGGGAAGGCGACAAAGGTGTCGCCGACGACGGTCAGGCCGCTCTCATTCACCGCCGCAACGCAAGCCTCGCGCAGCCCGGCTTTGTCCGTCATGAGTAGCAGATTCTTGCGGCAACCGGACAGGTCGGCGGTGAGATGGATCCCTTGCATTTTTTTTCGAAAAGTCTTTCCTCGGCCCTATGAACCGAAATTTATTTTTAGACAACAGTCGAGCCCTCCATTGTGCCATTAATTGCTGCGATGACAAAATGCGTTCACCCCACCGCTCGCAATGAGCGAAGACTCATTCAGTTTGTATTCATCCTCAAACGCTGAAATGCGGGATTAAATGCGTCCCAAACCAAACTTATTTTGATAATCTACGTCGCAGTGAAATGACAAAAACAAACGAGCTTAAATGCAGGAGCCGCTATGCGTGTTATTAAAAAATTAATGATTTGCGTAGTGATGACCCAAGGTCTTTTACTGGCCACTAGCGGATTTGCGCAGTCAGCAGCCGATCAGCAAGCACAACAACCGATTCCGGCTTCGCGAAACTTCTTCGGTCTCGGCATCGGTGCCTTTCCCAAAACACCCGGCAGTACCGATCTGCGCGTGATGGCTCTGCCGGTACTTCAATACACCTTTGGCGATGTTGGTTATGTCACCGGGCTCAAAGCAGGGCTGTGGGCCTACACCTCTGATAGCCGTTCACTGCGGATTGGCTTATATGCTGAGCCGCGGTTCGGTTACGACAGCAGCGATAACCCGCTCACCGCTGGCATGCCCGATCGTCGTTTTGCGATTGATGCGGGCCCAAGTGTTCGCTGGACCACGCCATTGGGTGTGCTGAACTTCGATTACGGCTTTGATGTGACGAATCGAAGTAATGGGCAAGTCGCACAGCTGCAATTTATCCGACCGCTGATCAGCGATACAGGATTCCGCCTGAATGGACTAGTTGGTGCGACCTGGCAAAACGCCGCGATGAATGATTACTATTGGAGCGTGGGTAACTATTCTGCTGGAGCCGGGTCCGGCTTATCGGTCGGCCTCAGCGGGCTGTATACATTCGGGCCGACGAGCGCGCTGTTTTACGGTGCGACTATCAATCGGCTGTCCAGTACCCAAGCTAACAGCCCACTGGCGGAGCGCAGCTTTGCCCCGCTGATTTATCTTGGCTACGGCTGGCGCATGTAATCAATGTCGGCGCAGGGAATAGTCAACGCACCCCGGTAACATCGCCAACAGTACAGATGCCAGTGGACTAACCGGTGGTCTCTTGCCCGGAACGTAACCAGTGCGGCGACACATTGCAAATCTGCGCCACCACTTCCATATTGCCGTTTGCAGGCAAGCTCTCCCCAGACAGCCATTTGCTAACCGTCGAGATTGCCAGCGAAGACCCAGCTTGCATTGCGCAAAAAGCCCGCAGTAATTGTGTCGGACGGTTGGGATCAATACCTGCATTTTTCAGGCTACTGCGTAGCCGCTTGCTGAACTCTTCTCTTTCCTTGAATGTCAGATGGGCAGCCATGGCATCGCGAGCACTGAGTTTACGGTCAACGAAGGACTGATTGGTACATAGCGTAGTTACCGGCTAGACGATCGCTACACGCAGACTTGGCAGCTCAACGCCACTCACCACCACAACCCATTCCTGACCGTTAGCGATCTGCTTACTTGGCAGCCAACCACCCATAGCAAGGCATTGCCCCTTTGCGAACGGGCTCTCTTCCTTGGACTCAATATGGCGCTGGTGCAAGGCGTAAGCCTGTTGCAAGGACTTATCGACATTATCTCGACCGACACCAAAGCCAACGATATGCGAACCCTGCTGATCGATCACATTCAACGTCATGGATGAGTGAGACACCAACTGGTCAAACACGGTGCGGCTCTTGTGCGACATCGTTCTCGCTTCACCGATCAATAGTTTCGAGTGAAAACCATTTGCGCAAACTTTATCTTCGTCCGTCCAGGCCTCACCCTTAAATGGGTTTTGCAGAAACTCCAGGGCCAGCGCCACTGAATCGAATCGCTGCAAAAAGGTCTCCAGGCTGTCGCCCTGTTCAGGTGTCGATCCGAGGCTGAATACCAACTTGGGTTCCACGTGGACTTGCTTGACACTGCGCAGCTTGATACAGGCAGCGTTGTCTTCGGCATGAGCCAAGGAATGTTCGTACAAATAACCTAGGGTGGGCAAGCCGCTCTGTAAGTTTGGTTCTTGCGGGCTGACGGGGATCATCTTGCGGCCCACCACCTGGCAGCCATCGGCCACGCTGAGGGTGTGCAGCGTCTCGAGCACGCGTTCTGCCTCTTCACTGTTCAGTCCAAGCTGGCGAGCCTGGGGCTCAAGCAAACCACGGCGCGCCTGAGCCGCCTGAATCAGGTGAGCATAAGAAAGAAGTCGGGAGGTGTGCAGCATTTGCGGTACCCCTCAAAATGTGTAAGATCGGACTTCCTTGTACCGATTTTATATAGACACTTCTAATAGAATTTGCCTATTGTGCTCATTAACTCTATAGATGTGTAGATTTATCGAGTATTTATCTTGTATTTTAGGCGCTTGCTGCTTAGTATTGTGTAGCTTGCTATTTTGACCTGTTCAACATTTTTTGCGTCGCATTATCAAAAATGAAAACAATGGATATGCCCGCCACCCCCAAGCTTCTTTCTATTGGCGCGATGTCGCGCGAAACCGGTATTCATGTCTCCACCATTCGTATGTGGGAGGTGCGCTACGGCGCGCTGCAACCCGTGCGTACCGAAGGCGGGGCGCGGCGATACACCACTACAGATTTGGAGCGGCTTCGGCTGATCAAGTTATTGGTCGACCGTGGTCACAAACCCAGTGCGCTGGCGAGCCAGAATCTTGAGCAACTCCACGCAGAGCTATTTGATACGAGTACTCATCACGGAAATTCAGCATCGGGCGAAATGCGTATCGCCTCGATGGGCAGTACCACCTGGCGCTCTCTGCTATTTGCCGATCCAGCGATGCATGCTTGGACGCCTGCAGCACATTTCGATACCTTGTCTGATGTGGAAAACCGACTCGAGTCCTTTGATCTCGGTATTGTGCTCACGCCCGCACTACAAATGAATCTCGCCAAATATCTGGCGGCTGCATTCTCAGTCTATAAATCCAAGACCTTGATTGTGATTTACGAGTTCAGCAGCAGTAGTGTGATCCGTTTTTTAAGCGCGCTAGGTATCGAATGCATCAAATACCCCGCCGCACCAATGGATCTGGCACGGAGCTTGGCCAACATTGTCGAAGCACGTCAAGCGGATCATCATTCGCCGGCACAGCCACGCTTCGGGATAGAAGCCCTGGAGTCCATTGTCACGACCGATACGAACTTGCTGTGCGAGTGCCCCAAACATTTGGCCAGCTTGATCATCAGTCTGCACAGCTTCATTCAGTACAGTAATCAGTGCGTGAATGATTCCCCTAAAGACGCACTGATCCACGAGAAGTTGCGCGACATTGCCAGCCTCGGCATTGTTCAGCTGGAGTCGGGGCTCGACCTTGTATTAGAAGCCGAGAAGATTAATCGACAACAGGCTGCATGAAACCCGCCCCCCTGGATGGGCGGTCTGTTGAGGGTCAACAATACACAAGCTTAGATGTCCGCTTCGCTGGGGCTAATCTGTAGCGACCGGTAGAGTCGCGTATAGCATCATCCGGCCAGCAACTTGCAAGACCAAAGGCGGTCACTCTGCCCCCGCCGCCTCTTGCTCCCGTCGATACCGCAGCGACGAAACAACCGATGCCACGATAAAGGCAATACCGATCAGACCCGTGATGATTTCCGGGACATGGAATTTCATGGTGATGAACATGATCAACGCCAAGATACCGATCGCGTAATGCGCGCCATGTTCCAGATAGACGTATTCATCAAGCGTACCCTGCCTGACCAGAAATACCGTGATCGATCGGACAAATACTGCACCGATGGCAAGACCGAGCATGATGATCACCACATCGTTGGTAATCGCGAACGCGCCAATCACGCCGTCAAACGAGAACGAAGCATCAAGTACTTCGAGGTAGAGGAATCCACCAATGCTGCCGGTTTTGACTGCCTTGGCAACATCACCCTCACCCGACTCTTCTTTCTCGAGCATATTGCCCAGAATATCTACACCGACGTAAACGATGATGCCCCACACGCCGGCGGTCAGCACGGCAAGATGATTGTTCGGCTCAGCGAGCGTCAGACTTGCCAGCACAACAGCGAGTGCTATAAAGATAGGTACCGCCTGGATCTTACCGTAGCTCGCTATCTTTTCTTCGAAGTGACCAGCCCAATGTAATTCTTTCTCTTCGTCGAACAAGAAGTTCAGGAAAACCAGCAGCAGAAAGACACCACCAAAAGCGGCGACTTCATCGTGGTGCTTGGTCAGATAGTAAGAAAACTGACGCGGATCGTGCAGCGCCAGATTCCATACTTCAGCGGCGCCAAGGTCAGCGGTTTGCGCGACGATGACCAGCGGGAACAGCAAGCGCATACCAAACACGGCCACTAGAATACCGAGCGTCAGAAAAAGCTTTTGCCAGAATTCATCCCAGTGCTTCAGTACCGAGGCATTGACCACCGCATTATCAAAAGAGAGCGATACCTCCAAGACACCCAAGATCAGGGCGATACCGAAACCGGTCAGCGCGGCCTGTGTGCCGCCGTGCTCATACCCCCACCAAGTCGCCAGACCAAGACAGACCAACGCAAAAAGAATTGAACCACTAAAGTGCCGCAAAGCAGACCTCCGACGTCATGTTTTTTGTAGGGTGATTCTTCATAAGACGCTCTATCGGGATACTTGTTTTTGTAGAGAGTCTGAGCTCTGTACCAATGAATCAAGCTATGCGGCTTGGCTTTATCTTTGATTGACCGACAGGCCCGGGATTCAGCGGGTCAGAACGCTGGCTTTATATCACAAGGTGCCACCACTGCGCTGATCTGTCACACCCTCTAGCCACGCGGTTCTGGGAGCTTTGGCGCATTGGAAACTTGTCGAAACTCACGCGCATGCATGTCATCAAGCTGCTTGCGGCTGGCAGCTCGCAGAATTAAGCCCGCAGCGAGCGCTTTAGCAGCTTGCCGTTGGCGTTTCTCGGCAAAGGCATATCGCTGAAAAAAATTTCCTCAGGTACTTTGTAATCAGCCAAATGAGCTGCGCAGTGTGTGCGCACCGCATCGGCGTCGCGCTTGGAATTCGGCGCGTACAAGTAAGCATGCACGCGCTCACCCAGTACCGGGCAAGGATGCCCTACCACCGCCGCTTCAACCACCCCGGGCAAGGCCATCAGCGTATTCTCGACCTCAACTGAATAAATTTTGAAGCCGCCTCGATTGATCATGTCCTTGATGCGATCAAAGACGCGCACAAGCCCCTGCGCATCAAGTGAGCCGACATCGCCTGAACGCCAGCAACCGTCGGCAAACCCTTTCGTGGTCGCTTCCGGGTTATCCCAGTAGCCGGGCACGACCATAGGGCCACCAATCCATAGCTCACCAGATTGACCGATGGCGACTGGCTCGCCGTTTTCATTCATGACGCGGATATCTGCGCAAGGTACTGCAATACCGACACTATCATGATGAATCGCCGACAAGCCCAGCGGCATGATGGTGCTCGGCGAACTAGTCTCGGTCGAGCCATAGCAATTCACCAGAGTTAAACCGGGCAATGCCTTGCCGAGTGCTTGTACAGTCGGTACCGGCATCGGCGAACCACCATAACCACCCACACGCCAAGCACTCAGATCGGCCGTGAAAAAATTAGGCTGCAATAAGCACAGCTGATACATGGCGGGCACCATCACGCCATAGCTAATTCTTTCCTGCGCAAGCAAGTCTACAAACGCTGCTGCCTTGAACTCCGGCACGATCACTAACGCGCCACCGACATGCACCATCAAGGCGATTAAAGCGACCAAACCCGTGACATGGCTGGCGGGTACCGCCAAGGCCGCGCGATCTTCATGACTTAACTTGAGCGTTACTGCGAAATGAATCACCGAGTGCGCGATATTGAAATGCGTGAGCATCGCACCCTTGGGATGACCGGTGGTACCTGAGGTGTAAAGAATGCAGGCGCAATCTTCTTCATTGACTCTGGCAGCCACAATAGCGGTGTCCGACAGTGCGTCCAAGCTAATGTGATCAGTCGCGCCATGAGTACCCGCGATATCAACATCAGAAATACAAATACGCAGCCGCAGCTTAGGCACAGCGTCTCTATCTGGTAAGCGCGGTAGCAAGGCCTCATCGAAAACAATCGCAGCCGCACCGCACTGCTGCAAAATATAGGCAAGGCCCGGGCTTTGTTCGCGTGTACTGACCGGCACAGCAATCGCGCCGATTTTTTGTAGTGCGAACAGTACCGAAACAAATTCCAAGCGATTGCCGATGAACATCACCACGCGCTCGCCAGCGTACAATCCGTGCTCGGCAAATCCTGCAGCGATTCGATCAACCTCGGCATTTAACTGGCGGTAGCTCCAACGCCGATCACCGCAGGCCAGCGCCTCGCGGTCAGGATAGCGAGCGACGGCGTGCTCCAGCATGGCGTACAGCGAAGGCGGGCGATCCACAAAACAACGCAGCACACGATCACCGAAGTGTGTTTCGGTACGCATTGCGGGTAAGGTAATGTGCTGCTGCCAGTCAATCATGCGATATCGGGGGATAGGCGCTACTGCGGTATCAACGAGAATCAGGTGGCAGCCAGCTGCACACCACGCTCAATCCTGATCTCGGCATCCAGCAAGCTGCGCGAGTGGTTGAGATCGGATTGGGCAATCAGCACCGACAACTCGCTACCGCGTAATGAGGCAATCACTTCCGACAAACGCGCCGACAAGGCGGGCGCCACCCCTTCAAACGGCTCATCCAACAAGAGAAGCCGTGTGCCTACGGTCAGCGCACGCGCGAGCGCAACCAACTTCTGCTGCCCACCGGATAGCAAGAGTGCGCGTCGATCTCGCATCTCATATAACTCCGGTAGTACCTTATAGACAAAAGCCAGGCGAGACGTCGTGTCGATCACACCGGTAGCCCACAGTGGCACCAGAATATTTTCTTCAACGCTCAGTTCGGGCACCAATCCCCTATCTTCAGGCATATAGCCAATGCCAGCGCCTGCGCGCTTATGCGGTGGTAAGCGCGACAAGTCGTGGCCGTCAAAGTGAATAGTGCCGCTGCCAATCGGCAGATGGCCCATGATCGCGCGAAGCGTGGTCGTCTTACCAGCACCGTTGCGACCGATCAGTCCTATCATCTGCCCCTTCTCAAGCGACAGCGACAAGCCACGCAGTACTTGCGCTGACTGAATCGAGACATGCAGACGATAAATTTCAAGCATGATCAGTCACCGAGATCATTTCGCCGGTTACATAACGCTTCACATCGGGCATCGCTAGCGCTTGCTCAGGTTTGTCATCTGCAATCACGCGACCACTGTAAAACGCAATCACACGCTCACTGTAGCGAGCGACGATATCCATATCGTGCTCGACAAACAGCACGGTGGTACGGCTCCCCTCCAATGCGCGCATCACCGTATCCATCATCGGAAATTTTTCATCAGCTGAAACGCCTGAGGTTGGCTCATCAAGCAGTAGCACCATAGGCTGCCGGGTCAGCGCCATCGCAATATCGAGCAATTTGCGCACCCCGCCCGGCAGCTCGCTCACCAGTCGATCTGCATGCGCCAATAAATCGAAACGCCCGAGAATTTCGCCCGCAGATGCGAGGCTATCGGTATTTCTTGCCGGTCGCCAAAAAGAAAGCGTGCTTTGCTGCGCAGCGATGGCTGCTAACAGGTTGTCTTGAACCGACAGTGATTGATACAACTGAGGAATTTGAAACGATCGCGCCACACCCATACGCGCGATTTGTCGTGGTGCCATTCTAATGATGCTGGTGCCATCCAGCAGAATGTCGCCAGCATCCGGCTTGATATAGCCTGTGACCATATTCACAAAAGTGGTCTTGCCAGCGCCATTACTCCCGATCAGGCTGACCCGCTCGCCATGTGCAATATCGAATGCGATATCTGCTGCTGCGGTCACAGCCCCAAATTTTTTCTGCAGGCCATGTGCTGAGATGGCGATAGAAGCACTCATACAGCACCTCGCTGCGTGCTCGTTGAACGTGCACGTGCCGCCCATAGCGAGCCAATCCCCGTTGGAAGGAATCTGATCACTACCAACAAGAACAGGCCCATCGCCAATTGCCAACTATGCGGAAAATACGTACTCGAGAAAGAGCGCACTAATTCCAATGCGATCGACGCGATGAATGCTGCCAGCACGCTGTGATGACCCGCCAGAATTGCGACGAATACAAAGTCGCCTGAGCGTGTCCAGTAGCTGTAATCTGGCTCGACGTGGCCCAATGCGATCACGGCTAGCGCACCGCCGATGCCACCGCAAAATGCTGCGATGATGAAATTGGTGGCAATCAGCGACCGCACTGAACTACCGAGGTATTCCACCCGAATCTCATTATCACGTGCAGCCAGTGCTACGAATCCCTGCATAGAGTCGAAGTACATGCGTATCAGTATGCTGACGATACCGACCAGGATTATCGTCACCGCATAGTTGGCGTAGCCAACCCAAGCATCTGCTGGACGTACACCCAGATAACTGACCCGACCAATATTCAGACCGTCCGAGCCACCAAATGCGGTGGTTTTGATGAGTAGGCCGTACAAAACCATCGATAGCGCCAGCGTCAACATCGCAAAGAAGATACCGCGGTAACGTGAGATTAGCCATGCAAATGGCGCTGCGAACAAGGCAGCCACCAAGCCACCACCCAAGGTGAGTAGCAAACCGTCGTTAATGCCGAGCATGCCGAAGCCCAGCGCTGCGGTATAACCGCCGGTAGCAAATACCAAGCCCTGACCGAATGACACTACACCGCTACGCATCAGTAGCATGATGCCAAGCGCGACAATGCCATTGGCGAAAGACATCGTCAGCAAGAAAGTCAGCCAACGTGGCATGGCCGTACCCGCAAGCAGCAGAATCGCGATACAAAGCAAGCCAACCCACAAGGTGCGTAGCGGCCCAGAATCGCGCTGCGTCATCTCAGATCTTCCTTGACTGTACACGCTGGAACAGACCCTCTGGGCGGAACATCAGCACAATCGCCATCACCAAATAGATCGAAAATAACTCAGCGACCGGCCATAGATGAACCGCTGCCGAGCGCGCCATACCAACGATCAAAGCACCCACGGCGGCGCCCGGGATACTGCCGAGGCCACCAATAATCACCACGGCAAACGAAATAATGATCACGCCCACGGATACACCCGGCTGCACCGAGATCATCGGTGCGGTCAATGCACCTCCCAGTGCCGCAAGAAAAATTCCCACCGAAAAAGCGACGGTGTACACGCGTGAAACATTCACGCCCATGCTGGCGGCAATTTCTTCGTTATGGATGACCGCCAGCACCAGTTTGCCAAAGCGGGTGCGATTCAGGCCCCACCACACGCTGACGCCAACGAGCAGGGCCACCAGCACCAGCATGAAGTCGTAACCCACGTACGACAGTGCACCGATCTCCACCATGCCAAACAGCATGTAGGGGTCGGCGACATATAAGGGATTGACGCCCCAGATCTGCTTGGTCAGATCTTCCATGATGAGAAACAGCGCGAAGGTCACCAGTACCAGCAGAACCTCATCACGGCCATAAAACATGCGTAGCAATCCACGCTCACACAGTGGCGCCACCAAGGCTGCCACCACCACTGCAGCGAGCAGCATCGCCACTATCGAGAAGGCGGGTGCGAGTTGCATGCTGGTGAACCAGGCAACCATACTGGCGGCAGCATAGGCTCCCAACGCATAAAAGCTGCCATGTGCGACATTCAGAATTTTAAGAATGCCGAACACCAGTGTCAGCCCAAGCGCGACGATGAACAGCCATGACGAATAGGTCAGGCCATCTACCAAGATGGTGAGAAGCAGTGCCATCTACCGAAACCACACAACAGCACGTGCTGTCATTTGCACTTTGCCCCGGGAAAGCCTGCCTTGATCCAGTCCTCAGACTTCATGTTGGGCGGTGGATTGACACACTCGGCATCAAAGCGCTGTATGTCTTTCATCACCATCATGCGCTTCTCAGCATCCCATTTCGTGACACCGATTGCAGTGGGTTGTATCGCTTGATGTCCACCACCGAGTACCATCTTGATCCGACCGCCGGGAGATTCCCATTCCAGACCGGTCAGCGCCGCGGCAATCTGCTCGGTGCTTGGCTTCTTGCCGCGATTGGCCACCATCGCCTTTTCAACAGCGAGTTTCAGGCCCATCAAGCCTTGCGCCATACGATACGGCGCCTGTACCGGATAGGTGTTCCAGCGGTTTTGGTAGAGATTCCACCACCAATCATTAAGCGCAGATTTCGGTGCCAACATGCCATAAGCACCGCGAGCGCCGAGCACCACACCCTCGGGCATTTTGTCCCCCAGAGGGACCAGCACATGATCAGCGGCGGTCAGTACTAACTGTGATTTTCTGAACATGCCACGCGGGGAACCTTGCAGGATCATTGCTTGCAGATCGCCACCCCACAGGCTGGAGTGCGTAATATCTGCGGGCTTCGTCATTAATTGTGAGATTTCGGTACCGTACTGTCCTGCACCGAACTTGGGTCGCTGGTCAGCCTGTACCTTCGCATTCGGATAGAACTCCGCCATCGATAGCGTGAAATCCTTGATCGAGTCATGACCGTAGGCGTAGTCCTGATTGATCAGATTGATCGTCTCTACTTTGGTGTTACGCGCCTTGAGGTAGCGGGCGGCCGCAATGTTATCCATCGCACTATGCGCGGCAGTACGAAATACATACTGGTAGCTAGCTTCTTCGAATATCCGTGGGGTGCCACAGTCGTACAAGATCAGCAGCTTTTTCATTTCTTCGGCCACCGGGGCAACCGCGAGACAATCACCCGAACTAACGTAGCCAACGACCGCGTCAACATTTTCCCGATCGTATAAATTGCGTAGTTCTTGTACCTGCTTGGTTGCCCCACCGTTTTCATCGACAAACACCGGCACGATCGTCATGCCACCAAAGCCTGGCTTGTTGTAAGGCGCAGGCGCTTTGCCTTGGTTGAATGCCTCGATTAATACCTTCGCGCCATTCATTGCTGGCACGCCAAAGCTATCGGCGGCTTGCCCAGATAAAAAGCTGACGATACCGATTCTGAATTCCTGTGCAGCTGCGGGGCTGATCTGAGCAAGACTTAAGCAGCTGGCGACAGCCAGCAGGCGAGAGGTTCGCAAGGCAGCTTGAATGGTGCGGGTTAATTTCATTGTCTTGTCTTTAAAAGTGTTGGCGAGCGTCGCAAAACACCGCGCCGTCTATCGATTATCAGATCATCTATTTGGTGAAATTGCCGCGTCAACCGATATCGATGCTGCGTTGCCATAATTTTGAAAAACTGCACCTAAACGGTCGCCGAACATTCGCACCATCGAACGATTGTTAATGAATCGGCATGCATGACTAAGGTCCGATTTCGTCGTGTAACGCAGCGAGACTGCGCTGCTCGGCTAGTTGGGCCGATTCCGCGTGGTAGTGATCACCCGCCGGGCGCGCAAATGCATGGTCTGCATTTGGATAAACGTGAACCTCTATACCTTCGTATTGAGCGAGACCCTTGATAATTTTTTGTTGCGCCTCGGGCGGGCAGTACTGATCCAGTCCGGCGATGTGAACCACCAATCGGCACTCGATGTTCTCTGCCTCATCCAGCGCGTCTTCGATACCGACACCGTAGTAGGCAATCGCAACATCGGCATCAGTACGGCAAGCAGACAAATACGCCAGCTTGCCGCCAAGGCAGAAACCCATGACGCCGACCTCGCCAGTACAACCGGGCCGCGCACGCAGTAAATCAATCGTCGCTTGCAGATCATCGACACCCAGGTCCTGGTCGAAACCTTTGAAGAACTGGAACGCGCGCTGCCAATCTTCCGGCGTATAGCCTAATTGCACACCGGGTTGCTGGCGCCAAAAAAGATCGGGCACCAAGACGATATAACCGGCCTCGGCATAGTGATCGGCAATTTCCCGCAGGTTGGCGTTGACCCCGAAAATTTCCTGCGCGATCACCAGGCCGGGGCCAGCCCCAGACGCGGGTTGTGACAGATATGAAGCGAACTCGCCGCTACCGTCACTCGCCTTCACCATGATCATCTGCCCCTCGGACGAAGTGGCACGTTGTTTGGTCATGTTTTCTCCCATCCTAGAATATTTCGTTTTATCGGTGCAAATTCAACAAGATTATCTGGCAGCGATGATAGCCTGAATGAGGCTTACCAAAGCCGATTTAGCTTCTGCGGTTAAACTCGAGGCATGCATAACAATGCCCCAACCTGGCTGGAAGTTGCGCTAAATGGCCCTTGGTCACGCGAGCGGCAACCCGCCATTCCTATCGACGCTGACGAGATCGTCGAACAGGCAGTCGCCTGCGCCCATGAGGGCGCGGCAATCATTCATCTCCACCCCTACGATACAGCGACGGGACGGCAGCGTGACGATGCCGAGATTTACGCACCAATCATCGAGCGCATTCGCAGCAAGGTAGATGTCATCTGCTACGGCACGCTACCCTTTGCGGGTGATGTTGATGCGAAAGGTAGCTTGGATGCCGATCAGCGCTACAGTGCCGTTGAAGCTTTAGCACGCAACGGTCTGCTTGAATGGACCGTAGTTGACCCGGGCTCGACCCACATCACCACGCAAGACGACATAAAGCGAGGTAAGCAAGGCTTCATCTATGCCAACCCGGAAGATCACGT
This sequence comes from Oxalobacteraceae bacterium, assembly GCA_021299035.1. Lineage (GTDB taxonomy): Bacteria > Pseudomonadota > Gammaproteobacteria > Burkholderiales > Burkholderiaceae_D > Pernthalerella > Pernthalerella lacunae. Next base: position 13,915 of record JAJTGD010000004.1, read on the forward strand.
ACGCCGCGGACTTACGCTGTGCCAGCAATATCGATTGACGCCTTCTTACGCCATCTACGAACCCGGCTTTATGCGGCTTGGTGCAGCCTTGCACCGTGCGCTCGGCGATGTCCCAAACGCGGTGTACCGCTTGATGTTTTCCGATCACTTCACTTTCGGTTTTCCTCCGCAGCCATGGGCAGTGGAAGCGTATGCGCGGCTACTCGCTGTCGAAGCGCCGGGGGCAGCATGGATGGTGGCGGGTTTAGGTGTGCAGATCGATCCGCTAATTGAATACACCGTCGCGCACGGCGGTCATGTACGGGTCGGATTGGAAGACGCGCCTCTGGGCCACACGGTGAGTAATGTCGACCAGGTTCGTGCGGCACGTAAGCGTATCGAGCGCAGTGGTGGTCGACTGGCTAGCGCCCCTGAAATACGTGAGGCCACGGCTAGCTAGGCAGAGGGTTACTTACCGCTCACCATGTGCGCCAACTGATACAGGTTCTGCGAGCGAGCGCCGCTGCGGCAAAACGCTAGCAGGGGCCCGGGCGAGTTGGCGAGCAAGTCAGCAAAGTCTCTGGCCTGTTGCTCGGTAATTTGCCCACTAATCACCGGCAAATACACATAGTGCAAACCAGCCGACTTGGCTGCAGCTTCGATTTCGGCATTGCTCGGCTGCTCCGCCCCACCCTCGCCATCCGGACGGTTGTTCACCACCGTCTTGAAACCCATGGCCCCAATCTCTGCCAGATCTTGCGGCGCGATCTGCGGCGCAGTGGCAAAACTCTCGGTGTGACGGCTTACGAATGCGGCCATGATGATTCCCTTCTAGTTGAAATGACGTCGCTATGTACAAGAGGTTCCCGAGTGCGCTCGGCCCTTTTCAAGCTCGTAACATTATATTGGGTTATAAAACAAACTCGATATGATCCAGGCGTTACCGGTCGCTATACTTTGTCTGATCCGGTGATGAAATCACCTGCCTTACCTTACCAATGAGTCTCGCATGCGCAAACTTCTACCCTTGATGTTACTCCCCGTTTGCATCACAGCTGCTGCAGAGTGGGTCAAAGTTGGCGACACCCGCCATCTCAAATTCGAGAAATACATCGATCCCGACACTGTAAAACAAAGCGGGCCGATGGCGATCATGCGGCAGATATGGGAAATCGGGAATTTTCTGGAACCAGGGAGCGACCGGGTCGCCTCGGTAAAAACCTTGGCAGAGTATGACTGCCAAAACCGCAAGCTACGGGTCCTACAGGAGTTTCGGTTCACAGAGCCTTGGGCCAAAGGCAAAGAAATAACACCGGCCAATCTCAATCAAGCACCGAGCGACTGGAGCGCCATCGCACCGAATAGCGTCGGTGGTGCCATTATCGATATTGTGTGCCCCAGTGGTGAGGACGGCTGAGCCAAGACGCTCGCTTAGCTCATCCGCTTCATGCCACCCGCGGCCGCTACGCGGACGGTCGCAGGGAAAAACAGTCCCAAGAATTACTTCTTAGGCTCAAGCGCTAAAATCAATGTCGCCATCTGTTTGGCGTCAGCATCCGACACATGTGCCTGTGGCGGCATGATGTCGTCGCCCCAGACGCCGGTGCCACCCGCTTTAATTTTGGCGGCTATTTTGGCGGTAGCAGACGCGTCACCTGCGTATTTAGCGGCGACTTCTCTCAAGATCGGACCGTACTTGCGTTTGTCAATCATGTGACAGGCCAAGCACTGATTTTTTAACAATAAGCCATTGAGTGGTTCCGTGTCCTCGGCCATGGCCTTGCCGAAAACGGCGACACCCGAGACCAGCAGTAGTGCGATAAAGCGACGCATGAATATCTCCATAAAAAAACGCGCTGCCCGAGGGCAGCGCGTTTAGACACAACCGCTACTTATTCCGGTGTAACACGGTAGATCATGTTAGCGGCCTCATCACCAACGTACAGAGCGCCGTCTGGGCCCGTAGTCAGGTGACGGAAGCGACCAGCAACGCCTGGCCATGACAACTCTTCACGCTTGGATGATAAGCCGTCCTTGGAAATATCCAAGACGTCGATGCGGTTACCAGTAGGCGTGCCGTGGATACCGATACCAGCGTAACCAACCGCCAGACGGCCTTCCCAGTCTTTCCACTGCTTGCCAACCAACCAGGCGCTACCGCACATACCCTGCGACAGACCGTTGTTGTTCCATGCCGATTTCATCGCTTTAGGGTAAGCCTTCAGGTCAGTCATAGGCATGAACGCTGCGCGCCACGTTGTCACGTGGATCCCAGCCACCGTTACCACCATTCACCAGCTTGGTAACTTCATCGCTGTGCCATGGGCCGTTCTCAGAAGTGAAAGGCTCATTGGTACCTGGACGGAAAGTAATACCCTGTGGGTTACGATGGCCATAGGTGAACACACGCTTGTCGAAACCTGACGGTGGGTTGTTACCCGGTGCTGCATTGCCGTCGCGGTCAACACGCAAGACCTTACCGCGCATCTGGGTTGGGTGCTGAGGACCCTCGCCGCTGTGGTTATCACCAATCGTCACGTACAGGAAGCCGTCAGCTGGGCTGAAGCGGATACGACCGCCGTTGTGCGCGCCAGGACCACCGAATGGGTGGTTCGACTTCTTCGGCTTGTAGCCGAGGTCGTTGATGATTTCTTTGATATCGGATACGTCTGACAGTGAACCATTCACTTTCATGCGCATCACGATGTTGTTGTAACCGCCATAAGTACGGTTGTCGCCGCGCGAGCTGGACATCAGGTAGATGTAGCGGTTCGACGAGAAGTCCGGATCAACCGCAACGCCGAGCACACCAGCCTGGCCATCGCAGAACAGGTCGCCTTTGGTTTTAGCATAGCCGCTGGAACCACCGACGCCGAGCAGTTTGTTCACGCCGCCGGAAGATGTACGCACCGACAGGCCACCACACTTCTCAGTGTAGAACATGGTGCCATCTGGAAGGAAGGCCATATCCCATGGTGACTCCGCCTTCTGGAAGTTTTCAACCTTCACGCTAACAGCAGATGCCGGCACAGCTGCCAGCATAGCTGCCGCTGTTACAGCGGTGAGTGAGAGAGAAACGACAGTTTTTTTCATTTTGTCTCCTAGTTTGAGTTGGGGGCAGCATCGCTTCGCATTTCCTCGCCGCTAGCATTTCCCTACGTACCTACTACACGAACCGAAGAACAGCGCGTGGAGATCATTCAGCTACAAAGTACCACTCCGAAAGTAGTCGCAGCCACATGATTCGCTTTTTAGCATACATGAATTACTAACGATTTCAAGCAAATCAAACAGGTTTTAGATTTGTAAAAAGAAACGGGTACAGAAATTTGGCCGGCGAAATTGCCAAATCAAACAACGTGTTCGAAAGAGTAGGCTTCTCTCGAAGTCGAGTTTAGGGGTGCAATTTAGCAATATCAACAAAAAACATTACTTATTTAGCAAGAAATAGCGCAATAGCCGTTGATAATTCAACGAGTTATCGATAGTTATCACTCCAACAATTCTCTTCTCGTGATTTTCAAGAAACTAATTGATTAACATTTCTCAAATAGCTTTTATCCGGTGCATGTCGAAACTCATGCCTGATGTGGGTTTATATCAAAATGGATCGTCGTCAAACCCCGACTCACATCATGGGTTTGCCTGCACGGGTATTACCGGCTGCTGTTGACAGCAGTCAGGGCACGAATAGCTTGTAATTGCAGTCGAAACGAGCCGGCTTGTTTGTCTGCGATCAAGATGCCGAGTTCTTTGGCATCAGCGAATACCAAGTCAGGCGCATCCACCGCCCGGCCACGGAAACTTGCTCTGAAATCGCTCAGCACAAATTGATACGTGTGCCAACCCTCTGCGGCGACGAAATCGGCTTGATACATCGGCGAGCGTGGTGCAGCGTCTGTGCGAAGAATGAACTTGTAACGTTTGCCATCCCCTTTGATCTTCAGCTCAAGAGCAACAGTACCAACACCAAATGCTGCAGCACTTCTTACCGACGCAAAGCCACCGTTGTTTTCAAGCGAGACAATGCCTTCAATCATCACGCCCTCAGCATCATGCCGAAAGCGTGATTCTGAAACACCACCCATCACACCATCATTTACGACCCACATCTGCGCCGTAGTCTGGGCATTGGTGAAATCAAGCGTTTGGGCGTTTGTCATGGCAGATAGCATTAAAAAAAAGATGAGTAAAACTCCGAGGCGAAATGAATTCATGGATACCAACGCATAAGTGAACCGAGTTGAATGAGCCAAACGAAATGACATGAAGGCGCACGGATAAGCTGTCGAAACTGCTACGACGCCTCTGAAGATCGCGTGCCAAGCGCTTCGATCATCGTCGCGCCAAGAATCATCAGGGCACCAATGATCTCGCCGGTTGACAAGGATTCACCGCCAAGCAGCACGGCAGAGACCATCGCCACAATCAGCTCAAGCACTTGCATCACGGCAGCCCTGCTCGCCTGTACATAGGTGACGCCATAGGTCGATAGCAGCGTACCGCCAATCAGCCAAATAAATGCATAGAGCACCAATAAAGCCCAGTCGCTGGCCATCATCATCGGTACTGCAGGCACATGAACCAACAAACCAAACAGTGCGATCGTGGTGCAACCGACAAACGCCATCATGGTACGACTTGTCATCGGTATCGCCACCGCTGAGCGATTAGCAATGCCTGCACCGGTGTAGGCCATGCCTGCCAAAAATGCTGCCGCATCGGCAAAGCTGAGTGGAGTATCGAAGACCTCTAAACCGCCAACAATCGTAAATACACCGACCAGGCAAAGCGCAACTGCGAGTAGACGCCGTAGCCCAAGCTGCTCATGAAGGAATAGCTTGCCGCCAATCACACCCCAAGCTGGCAACAGAAAAAACAGCAGCATGCCGCGCACCACCGAGCCCACCATCAAGGCCCAAGTGAACAAGAAATTGGCAATGCCGAACAGCAGGCCAATCAAGAGCAGCAAGCGCCATTCGGCTCGCCACAAACGACGCTCACGCCAGATCAATGGCAGCGACACCACCGCCACTAGCCCATATGCTGTCAGCGCAATCGCATGCCCATCCAAGCCTTGCTGCCCAAAGTATTTCAAGGGCCACCAAGCCAGGCCCCAAACCACGCCACCGAGCATCAGCGATACAAGCGCTAGGGGCGACTCGGCTTTGGGCGCATCGGAAACAGGGGAATTCATGCTGTCCGGGATTAACCGCCAAGGACATCGGCGGCATTTTGTTGTAGGGTATCCGTCGTCGTTCGCTGATTCAGCGAAGAACTTTGGACATCATAGCGCTTTACCCGACCTACACCTTCTGCGCTCGCTACATGACCGTAGTGGGCTATGTATCTAGACCATTATGAACTTCACGCTGAGATCACTACGAAGCGCTCTTTTATCAGCGATTGCCGTTGCGCTACTGGCCGGCTGCCAAACCTACGGGCCCTCAGAGCGCTTCATCGGTATGTCGCGCGCACAGGTCATCACCGAAATGGGCCAGCCCTACCCAGCGCCGCCAGACCTGAACCAAGCGCAGCGACTCGATTTTCCGCGCGGTCCCTTTGGTAAGCACACCTATTCGCTGCAATTTGACGTAGACGGCAAGGTAACTGGATACAAGCAGCTGCTGACTGAAGAGAATTTTCGGCAGATCACGCCAGGCATGGATGTGAGTGAGGTGATCGATCGAATCGGCATGTCGCGCGATACTTACGGACTTGCCCGCAACCGCGGCTATGTTTGGAACTTCAGATATATCACACCGTTTTGCAGGTGGTTTCAGGTTGAATTCTCCACTGAAAACAAGGTGAGGTCGACAGGGTATGGCATTCCGCCAGAATGCCGGCCGAAGATTTTCATAATGCGCTGAGTTGGGATGGATCACCCCACACTGGCCTACTACAACTCGCACGCGCCCGAGCTCGCAGCGCGCTATGAGCAAGTAAGCAGTATCGCGGCGATGCATTTTGATACGACCTTCGCGAAGGCCGGCAAGATTCTCGACATTGGCTGCGGTTCAGGCCGAGACCTGGCACTGCTCGCAAATAGGGGGTTTCAGGTCTACGGTGTCGACCCGTCGGCAGTATTCATTCAGGTTGCACAGAAAACTCACCCCGAGCTGAAAGGTCGGCTGAGCGTTGGTGGCTTACCCGAGCTGGGCATACCGTTCGGTGGACAATTTGATGGTGTGCTTTGCTACGGGGTATTCATGCATCTGAACCAAGAGGCACTGGAAAAGTCAGTGCAGTCCCTGCGCGCTTGCCTGAAATCTCAAGGGCGCCTTATTTTCGCTATCCCCAACCAAAAGCCCGGCATCGACGCACAGCATCGCGATGAAGAAGGCCGCTTTTTTCAACTTCATCGCGCGCAAGATCTGCAGCGCTTGTTTGCATTGAACGGCTTTGAGCTACTTGAGCAATGGACTAATCAAGATAAGATCGACGATTCAGGCATCGAGTGGCTCGCGCAATCATATGAGCTGAAGTCATCCCTCGCTGGCTAGCCAGTCACGAGCATAGCGAATGATTCACGTATAGTCGGTTCGTTACCGTGCAAGATGTGAGCGAGCGTTGTTCACCTCTACCGAACTCGTGCCAGCGAATCCCCTGTGTCACATCAGTTTGGCGCCCAAGCTTGTGGCGTACTTGATGAGAAGTGGCACTTACCCACCGTGGTCATCATAGTATTTTCATAATCCGTCGCGAAGACAGGCTCGTCGATCAACAGGTGGTGTACCATTTATTTAAGCTGCGACTTAGCCCTTTGATTTGGGACTGAAAACAATCGCCGATACAACCAAATGATCCGATGAAAAATTCGTATTGGATCAACAAAAGACCGGAAAATCGGGCTAATCATCGCCATGACCCAAGCAATCATATTTGACACTGAGACCACTGGTCTTGATGCGCCAGAAATCGTGGAAGCCGCTTGGCTTGAAGTGAAATCTTTATCGCCACTCACGCTCGGTGGTGAGTTTGAACAGCGCTACAAACCGAGTAAGCCGATTGGCATAGCCGCGCTCGCCACACATCATATTCTTGAGGAAGATCTGGTCGATTGCCCCTCATCGAGTTCTTTTCAATTGCCTACGGGCCTTGAATATCTGATAGGTCACAATGTTGACTTTGACTGGGCGGTGGCAGGATCACCCGACGTTCGGCGCATTTGCACCTTGAACCTTTCAAGGGCAGTATGGCCTGAACTAGAGTCGCATAAACAAGGCGCTTTGCTGTATTTTCTTGACAGGGCAAATGCCAAAGAGCGGCTCAAGAATGCTCATTCCGCCGGAGCAGATATTCGTATCTGTGCGACCATCCTTGAACACATCTGCCAGAAATTAAAGATTGATTCGCTTGAGGTGCTTTGGCAAAAATCCGAAGAGTCGCGCGTACCCACACATATGCCTTTCGGAAAACATAAGGGCAAACCGATCAGCGAAGTGCCTAAAGACTATGTTCGGTGGCTTCTGGATCAGCCGAATGTTGACCCCTTCATACGGCGAGCATTCTCCAAATAATACGCCTTTGTTTTTCCGATAAAAACATGAGCTAAAACTTGTCCCACAATTTTCTTACGACATAGTCAGCACCCCGATGACTCAAGTGGTCGTCATCGATGTAAAACAAAGCACCATCTTTTGACCCAAAGCACCATTGCTCATCACATAAGCCCTCAGCCAAATCGATCACTTTGATTGCTGGTCGTTGCGCCAAAATTTTATTCACCATAGTTCTGTAGGCGGCAGTTCTTGCCTCGAAATCCTTTCTGCTGACGGCGCAGGGGGTGGTTACCTTGTTTGTGATTGACAGCGGCCTGAAAGAAAAACAACTTCGAATATCAAAGCCGAGCTCTGGCACATCGTGCAAGAAAGTCACTTTTTTCCCAGCGGCGAGTAGCGCATCCAGTGTCTTTTCAAGACCTAAGGTGAACACAGCTTCATTGCTTCGTAGGCTTTTGTCTTCGCTCTCAAAATGAAGCACCCACGTACCAAATTGCTCTGATTCCACCTCGCCGAAGCCAATACCCGTGGTGTACATCGGCCCTCTGCTCGTCAAGATCACTTCCTGTATTGCTGAATCAGCGATGACGCGCTGGATGGCCCGGGTTCCCTTTTTCAAGCAGTTTCTGTAATCGCCGCCTTGGTCTTGGATAACCACGCTCAAGAGCGGTGGGCACCCATCGCTGGCACCATACAGCCCTATGGCCTGACCCTTGGCTTTGAAGCGCTCGCGTAGTCCTGAGTAAATCGTCAGCGCATGGCTATCACCCATGACAACCACCGTTGGATTGGGCCCCGTTGCGTGACAACGCGGACTATCGTGGCCGCTATCATCACAATACCAACCCGTGCCATCCGGGATATCAAACTTCAAGTCAGCGATTTGAGCTTCGATCGCTCGGTTGGCGTATCTTGATGTAAATCCATCTTGCATGTAGGTACCGAAGCCGATAACGCCTACCAAGATCATGCCGGCGATTAGTCCGAAGGTTTTAGCTTGAAGGTATCGACCAAACCGTAACCGCCGCTCAATAAGGGTATAGGTAAGGAAGGCTAACGCAAATGAGCCAGCGACTAATACGGCGCGAATTTGCCAGTCGGGCTTACTGCCTTCCAGAATTCTTGCAAAAGAGAGTAAGGGCCAGTGCCACAGGTATAGCGGGAAGCTGATTAATCCAATCCAGACCAGCGGGCGATTGGCTAGCAGTGATTGATTGACCCAGGATTGATGCCCCGCGAGGATGATGCAGCAGGTGCCGAATACGGGTACCAATGCCCAGATACCTGGGAAACTCAGCTCTTGGTCAAGCAGGAATACACCTGATATCAATAGCACTAACCCGAGAATTGAAAGGGCTTCATTGATGACCCGATTTGTTCCGAGTTTGGCCTTAATCGCGGCTACGCTCCCGGTGTTAGATCTCGCCAAACTTGCAAGCAAGCATCCCGATAACAGTTCCCACATCCGCGTAACGGGAAAGAAAAACGTGGCCGAGGCGGCTTCCTCAACCATGGTCAGGTTCAATAGCAATGATGCGAGCAAGATCGTTGTGCCGATCTTGATGATGCTGACGCTGTACTTGAATCCCAACCAAACCACAACCGGCCAGAAGATATAGAACTGCTCTTCAATACCCAAACTCCATAGATGAAGTAGCGGCTTGGCGTCTGCGGCGTAATCAAAATAACCGCTTTCACGCCAGAAGATGAGATTGGGGATGAAAACCGTACTGGCCGCGATATGCTTGCCCAAGGCTTTGTATTCATCTGAGAGCAATGCAAACCAGCCGAATACTTGGCAGGCAAGTAGAACAATCACAAGGGCAGGAAAAAGTCGCCGAACACGACTGGCATAAAATGTACGGAAGCTGAAACTTTGCTGTTGCAGGCTGTCTTGTACAAGGTTGGTAATCAGATAGCCTGAGATAACGAAGAAAATATCGACACCGATGAATCCACCTGAGACCCACGCTGGAAATGCATGAAATGCGATGACGGCCAGTACAGCAAGTGCTCGAAGACCGTCGATATCAGGCCGGTAGCTTGGCTTGGCCAGCGATTTAGCTGACGACGCTACATTCAGGTCAGCCTTTTCGGGCATTAAAGCGACCATTCACCCATTCGCCTTTTTTTGTCGGGCGACCATCGGCATAACTCTCGGTTCCCTGACCTGATTTTTCACCAGCGACGAATTCACCCGTGTAGCGGTCACCATTGCTGTGAAGATAAACACCTTTACCATGCGGCTGGCCGTCTTCAAACTGGCCTTTGTATTTGCTACCGCTAGCAAATGTCAGCGTTCCTTCACCTTGGATTTTGTCGTCGGTGAAATCACCGATGTAGACATCGCCATTAGCAAAGTTGAACATGCCTCTGCCATGCTGATGATCTTGCTCGTAGCTACCTGTGTACTTATCACCATTGGCATAAAAATAAGTACCGCGGCCATGGTAGTGACCCGATTCGAACTGCCCCTCGTAGCGGTCGCCACTCGCATAAATCAAAACGCCCAGACCGTGGTAGCGATTATCTTTGAACTCGCCCTCGTATCTGTCGCCATTAGCAAATAGCAGCGTCCCGACCCCAATGTACTTGCCATTGAATATTTCACCAATGTACTGGTCGCCGTTCGGGTAATTAATAGTTGTCATGATTCGCCCCCCCCTGCTGTTGGCGCATCATAAACCACCCGCATGGTCTGGCCATCTGTTCATGGCTTAGGTTCTTGGCTAATCATCCGTGATTAGGGACTGTCCGCTCTGGCCTGGGGTAGTTGATTACTCGGCGGCGACGCACAGCTTATCGGCTGGATAGGGCTGCAAGATCCCAAGGCTTTGTTCAGGTTTTGCGCGAAGCCAGTCGTCATAGCGCTCGGGTGGCAATATGACGATCATGCGTTTTTCATCTTCAGGCTTGTGAAACTGCCGCATCAAAGCGTGACTATCGGCACTAATCGTCAGCATGGTGAAGCTTTCGATCTGCTCGCCATTCGGGGCGCGCCATGTGCTCCAAAGGCCAGCAACCCCCATTGGCGCACCGTCGGCAGATTCAATCCGGGTGGATTTGGCTCGTCCGCTGCGCCAATCGGGTTCATAGAAACCTGACACTGGAATAATGCAGTGACGCGACCGGCGCCAAGCATCCCGGAAGCTGGGTTTATCCATCACGGTTTCGCTGCGCGCGTTGTAGGTGTGACGGCTGATTTTTTCATCCTTGGACCAGTGCGGAATCATGCCGAATCGACCTACGGATAGCTCACGCTCAGGCACCGCTTCATCACCCACGTCGGCATGTGGATGGCGACGAATAAAAACGCTACTGTAGGCCGGCCATACATCAGCGCGTGCTTCTGCTGATGATGTATCAACCCCAAAATGATGCCGCAAGGTTGGTAAATCGGTGACGGCTTGGTAGTGGGCGCACATGGCGGGCGATATCCTTGGTCTGTTGGTGCTTAATGAATAGCACTACCAACGCTGGTATCAACAGATGATAAAGTAGACCAATCAATTTGTAATTGCTGGGGGCTTGAAATGAGGTTGCTGCCGATCTTGCTAATGATAGTTTGTTGTTCTGCTTCTGCTGAATGGCTGCTTTTTTCTAAAGCTGATAACGGTGACAAGCACTATGTCGATTTAAGCAAGATGCAAACCAATAAACACTTGGTGAGAATTTTATCTTTGGTGAATTTTAGCCAGGCAGACAGTGATGGGCTGTTTTCAAACCAGATTCATGAGGAATTTGACTGTTCGAAAGAACGAGTACGTGCCTTGTCTTTAAGTGGGCACTCGGAGCATTTTGCGCGCGGAAGAGTCTTGCATAGCCACAATACGCCGGGAGATTGGTCGTACATTCCACCCGAGACCGCTCTGTTCGAGAGATTTTTGATTGCTTGCCGCTGAAAAGTATTTCCGCTATTGCCTGATAAAATCCACACGACTTGGACAAAGATCTGTCGGACAAAGTGTCATGCTAAGCGATGACGCTGAATCGGAAGCAGACGATATAGTTAGGGGTGATGCAGTACGGGTATTGGTTGGAAGATGAATATCAAACTAAAAGATTGAGCTTGCAATGAATCGACTACTCTTTGTTGTACTGATGATGGTCTGCTCGGTATCTTGGGCAGAGTGGGAGATGACGGGTAAAGCGGATGATCTTACTCACTATCATGACAAATCTACGATAAAAATAAACGGCATAACTGCACAAATGTGGGTGATGTATGAATTTCCTCAGGTGCGAACTAACACAGATGGGGATAGGTATAAATCAGCGAAATCACTCTTAGCGTTTAATTGCAAGTATGAGACATTGGCAATGATTTCGGTGATTCAGTATTCTGGTCCATTGGGTACTGGTGATGTTGTTTTGTCTGACACATTCAATGAGAGCGAATGGATATGGGACCGAATTGTTCCAGACACGCTAGTTAAAGTTGAATTGGACATCGCATGTGGTAAGAAGTAATCACGACTTCGGTGCGTGTATCAATATTGAGCGTCCGAGCCTGTTGATCCTCGAGCACATCACCATGTCACAGCGATGGCGAGTAGCGTCTCTCATGAGAGCGTCTAGAGCAGGTCTGTCATTGCGACTCTTGGCGCCTGAGATTCCGCCGTCGGTGTATTCCTGAACGATGGTGTAGCCGAGTCGTTCGCACAGACCGGGAGAAGCGAAATCCCAGCGACTTCGCTTCTCCCCGCCCAAAAAAATGCCCCTTACGGGGCATGTGTTCTGGCGGGCCAAGACACCTTGTTCAACTAACTTGCGCAGTTTCCAGGCAACGGCTTGGGTTCGTGAAAACGTCATACTCGGCCATTCTCACTTCAACATGGACGCATAGACAAGTCCGAGTTCAATGGTTGACTTTGACTGAATTTAGGACTAAATTCAATCCCACCCTTGTTTAGGAGCCCACCGTGCAATCCTTCGCCAACATCAAGTCAATTTCCTATCTGAAAAGCCATGCGGCACAAATTTCCGAAGATTTGCAACTCAATGGAAACCCTTTCGTCATCACACAGAATGGTGAGGCCAGCATGGTGATTGAAAGCGTCCAACAATTCCAAGAAAAAGAAGCACTTATTGCGGCCCTGAAAATCATCTCCCTGGGCGAAAAAGATCGCTTGGAAAATAAAGGCCTGACTGCTGACGAATCTCGCGCACAACTTCGTGCTGCCCGTCAGCGCCGTCAATAATGGCCGTCATCATCCTGCCCGACGCACAAGACGACTTACTCTCTCTTCAGGAGTACATGCTGGATCAATGGGGCGAGATCGAGTGGCTAAAGGCCGAAGATGAGATTTTCGAAAAATTACAACATGTAGATGCCGGGAACTACCCAGGTACTGCGGTAAAAGAGCTAACAACGGTTGGTATTTTCGAATTCGAATATGTTTTTACATCACATCACAAACTAGTCTACCGACGAATCTCCGAAAATGTATATGTGTATGCCATAGCTGCGCATAAGCAGGATTTTTCTTCTTTGCTGATGAGGCGGTTGCTAAAAAGATAGGCTCTAGTCTACCCTGAACAATTCACTTTTTTGGGCGGCGCTACTTTCGCTTTCTCCTATTTAAAAAAATATCCGCTGAATTCAGCGGATATTTTTAATATTACTGGTGAAAAGGGTGGGACAAAAATGACACTCTCCGCCAGCCCGCACCAGCCTTGGTTTTGGTAGGGGTAGGGGTCAAAAATCTCTTTTTTCAGCTACCAGTAATGCTGCCGGGGGGGTCAGTTATAGATAGAGTAGTGCTGCTTTCTGAATTCGCTCGGCGGGAGGCCGCAATCCCGCTTGAAGAATTTGACGAAATTTGTCGCCTCATCAAAACCAAGCCGTTCGGCAATCGCTGAAATCGGCATCTGCGTGTGAGTCAGCAGCCGTTTGGCTTCCAGATTGATGCGTGCAGCGATGTATTGTTTGGCGCTGGTGCCCGTGGCACCGAGCGTAGCTCGACTCAGGCTTTTCACGGTACAGCCCAGTTGCGAAGCGTAGTGGGCCAGCTTGTGCTGGCGTGTATAGGATTCTTCGATCAACGCTCGAAAGCGCCTGAAGCGCCTGGCCTCCGTGGAATTCGGCTCGATAGCGCGGGTCTTGTTAGATAACATCAGCAAGCGCAGCAGCAGCGATTTCAGCTGAAAGCGCAGCATTGCATTGGTCAGCGGTTGAGGATGGTTGCTCCGGGCGTCTTCGCGCATCAGTGCAAGGAGCGATGACATCACATGGCGCGAGGCCTCGTTCAGCTGGGTGAGTGCCGGGAGGCCTTGCATTTCTTCGACAAGGAAAAAATCCCCGCCAAGATCGTTGCCGACTAAGGCTAGATACTCCGGGCGGAAAATCGTGATCCAGCCTTCCCAGCTCGAGCTCAGATCAAGCTTCAGCGCCTGGTTCGGCCGAACCAGAAGCAGCGAGCCTTTTTTCTCTGGTAACGGCGTGTAATCAACGACGGGCTTACAGCGCCCGCTCTCCACCAGCATCATTAAATAGAAATTAATCTGATGAGCCTGCCGGAAACGCTGCTCAATGATGCGCCGCCTGAGTTCGTTCGCCGAGAGGATCTCGATATCCAGTGCGTACGTCTGTGGCGGGGCAAATGTTGCGCGCGCGAGCGCACCCGAGGACTTGCGGCGGGCTGCAGTGCGCTTAGATGCATTTTGTCCGTTATTTACCATTAATTCCCCGAAAATTACCGATTATTTTCTGTAATTTTTTCTTAATATTACCCTCAGATACACCGTTACTTATTTTGATGGCTTTCTGGAAGATGAATGAATATGCACCCACAACGATGGATGAAACTGCTTGGCGTCAGCGCGCTGATGCTGGCGATTCAGACTCACGCTGGAAATTCGGCAGAATCAAAGGAGAATAATATGAATCCCACGCCAAAAGACCAGGTAGCCAAGCTACTAAAGAGTATTGAGACCGGCGACGCCGCACCGATTACTTATGTCAATCCGAATAAGTATATCCAGCATAACCTCGCAGTCGGCGATGGTCTCTCGGGTTTTGGCGCAGTACTGCAGCAGCTGCCGGCTGGCAGCGCGAAGGTCAAAACCGTGCGGCTGCTGCAGGATGGAGAGTACGTCGTCGCGCACACGGTCTATAACTTCTTCGGACCCAAGATCGGCATCGATGTCTTCCGGTTTGAAAACGGAAAAATTGTCGAGCACTGGGACAATCTGCAGACAACCCCTGACCAGCCCAACCCGAGCGGCCGCACAATGACGGATGGCGCAACCGAAGTCGCCGATCTCGAGAAGACCGATTCCAACAAGGCGCTAGTCACTGCGTTTGTGAATGATGTGCTCGTCAGCGGCAAGCTGGACAAGTTGCCCGGCTACTTTGATGGTGATAACTACCTGCAGCACAATCCCGCAATAGCCGATGGATTGTCCGGACTCGGCGCCGCACTGAAGGCGATGGCCGACCAAGGTATTACGATGAAATATACGCGGGTACACAAAGTCTTGGGCCAAGGCAATTTTGTGCTCGTCATCAGCGAAGGGGAATTCGCGGGCAAGTCGACCTCGTTCTACGACTTGTTCCGTGTCCATCAGGGCAAGATCGCCGAACATTGGGACACGATGGAAACGATTCCGGCCCACGCGGACTGGAAAAATCCGAACGGCAAATTCGGTTTTAAGTAATGCCATGGGGCCGGCCTGGTTGAGGCGAAACCGATAGTTGTAAAAAGGCCTGCAAAAGAGAATTTGCCGGCCTTTTCGCATCTTTTTCATGCTCTGGACTGAATTGCGGGAATCGCCGTCCAGTGAGCAGTTTATTCCGCATTTGTCGGGTCGATTACGCGTCTGACATGGGAGATTCAATTTGCGAGAAAGCACCCTTGACTACTCTGACCCAATCCCCTGCCAACTGCACGCTGGTTGTAAGAGCACTGTATGTATTCAAGCAACCTCTTTGGAAGCCCCTCGCTTGCAGGTAAAGCGTTGCCCTGACACGCCACTGGTTATTTCAACCCACTATCAAGTATTCGGAAGAGTAAAGTCGCGAAGAACTATCAAATTTCAGCGTCAGCGCTTTGGATATGCTTTTGGGTACGTAGAAACAAAAAACGCGCCAAAAGGCACGTTTTTTATTATTGCTTTGGCGGAGAGGGTGGGATTCGCCTACATACCGCAGGCCGCGGTTTGGCTTGCAAGCCAAACCCTTCGAATCCTCCACGCGAAGTCCGCAGGGACTTCGCTTCTCTCCGCCCAAAAAAATGCCCCTTACGGGGCATGTGTTCTGGCGGAGAGGGTGGGATTCGAACCCACGGTACCTTGCGGTACGCCTGATTTCGAGTCAGGTACATTCGACCACTCTGCCACCTCTCCAGGTCGAAAACGGTGTGGTCGTTTCCGGAAGCGGCGGATTGTAGCAGATTCTCTATGGCACCTACATGCCGCCCCGCCTTGGGTCAGTGATAGTCAGGCCTTCAGAACCTTTAACCCACCCATATAGGGCCATAGCGCTTCTGGCACTGCAATGCTGCCGTCGGCTTGCTGATAGTTTTCCAAAATAGCGACTAGGGTACGGCCAACTGCTAGCCCTGAGCCATTTAAGGTGTGCAGCAACTCAGGTTTATCTTGCGCGTTTCTAAATCTGGCCTGCATGCGACGCGCCTGAAAGGCTTCACAGTTGGATACGGATGATATTTCTCGATAAGTATTCTGCGCCGGCAGCCACACCTCGAGGTCATAGGTCTTGGCAGCGCCAAAACCCATGTCGCCTGTGCAGAGTGTAATTACTCGATAAGGCAAGCCAAGCTTCTTGAGAATATTCTCGGCATGGCTGCACATTTCGTCCAACTGCTGGTACGACTGCTCGGGATGAGCGATTTGCACCATCTCGACCTTATCGAACTGGTGCTGACGGATCATGCCGCGCGTATCTCTACCGTAGCTGCCCGCCTCAGACCGGAAGCACGGTGAGTGCGCGACCAATCTCATCGGCAGCGATTCGGCGGGGATAATCTCATCGTTGACGAAATTAGTGAGCGTGACTTCTGCGGTGGGGATCAGGTACAAAGGCTCACTTTCGCCTTCTTGCCCGCCCTTCTTGACTGCGAATAGATCAGCCTCGAACTTTGGTAGTTGACCAGTACCTTGCAAGGTACTGCCGCTCACAATGTATGGGGTGTAGCACTCGGTGTAACCATGCTCAGCGGTGTGCGTATCGAGCATGAACTGGGCGATCGCCCGGTGCAGTCGTGCGATACCTGCGCGCATTACCGTAAAGCGTGCGCCAGAGAGCTTTGCACCGGTGTCGAAATCCAACCCAAGGGGTTCGCCAAGATCAACGTGGTCTTTGACCTCGAAATCAAATTGGCGCGGCGTACCAACTTTACGCAGCTCGACATTCCCAATTTCGTCATGACCGACCGGTACTGATTCATGCGGGATATTCGGTATCAGCAGCACAAAGGCAGAGATTCGCTCTTGCAGCACCTCGAGGCGTTCGGCAGAGGCTTTGAGTTCATCGCCGATGCCACCCACTTGCGCCATGACGGCGCTGGCATCTTCGCCTTTACCTTTCAGAATACCAATCTGCTTGGAGAGACTATTGCGCTGGGCTTGTAGCTCTTCAGTACGCGTCTGTATTGCCTTGCGCTCGCTTTCGAGCGCATTAAAAGCATCGACATCTAACTTGAATTTTCGGTGGGCGAGGCGCTCGGCAACGGCGTGGATGTCTTTACGGAGGAGATGAATATCGATCATGGGAAAGTGTGAGTCTTAAGGCGAAAGCACGATTGTATCAAGCCAACTACCTTGGTCGGCTTTCCAAAAAAAACGACTCATGTATGAGCAAGTACTAATATGTAGCTCATGGTTTACAAATCGTGATCCATGAATTACATTAGACAGATGGTCCGGGTGCTTGAAAGCGAGACTTTTCTGCATTGGCGTAGCAAGCTTAAGGACCGGGTCGCTGTTGCAAGGATCACCGCACGAATTACCCGTTTATCGAACGGTTATTTTGGAGACAGTAAGTATCTGCGTGACTCGATCCGAGAACTACGAATCGATCACGGTCCGGGATATCGTGTGTATTTCACCCTCCGCGGCGATTCCTTGATTCTGCTGTTAGCAGGTGGCGACAAGACCACGCAGGCCGCAGATATCGACCGCGCATTAAAACTAGCAGAATCGTGGAGAACCGAGACATGAATGAACGATTCACTAAGTGGGACGCTGTTCACGAACTTAAGAGCGAGGAGGACATCGCTCTGTATTTCGAAGCATGCTTGGAAGATGATCCTGGCGATGGCAGCCTGATTCGGGCTGCACTTGGCGACATTGCAAGGGCGAGAGGCATGAGCTTAGTAGCTCGCGAAACTGGGATGGCGAGAGAGAGCCTTTATAAGGCACTGTCCCCTGAAGGAAATCCGGAATTCGCGACGGTGATGAAAGTGATCAAGGCGCTCGGTTTCAGACTACACGCGGAATTGGCTAATGGGTAGTCGACGTAGCGCTGTAGACACTGATATTCAATCCTTCGCCACCTTCTCCCTCGCCTCTGCATCCAGCTTTCTCAGATACGCTAACTTCTCGGCAATCTTCCCCTCGAGCCCTCTCGGGGTGGGCTGGTACCAACCAGGGACGCCCAAGCCTTCGGGCAGGTAGGTTTCGCCAGCGGCGTAGGCTTCGGGCTCATTGTGCGCGTATCGGTACAACTTGCCGTAGCCAAGCTGTTTCATGAGTTTAGTCGGCGCATTGCGTAAATGCTCGGGTACCGGGCGGCTTTGGTCTTTGGCGACGAAGGCACGCACCTGGTTGTAGGCGTTGTAGACCGCGTTGGATTTGGCGGCGCAGGCCAAATACACGGTCGCCTCTGCTAGCGCCAACTCCCCCTCGGGTGAGCCGAGCCGCTCGTAAGTCTCTGCAGCGTCCAATGTCAGCCGCAGTGCACGTGGATCTGCCAAGCCGATATCTTCTGTCGCCATGCGAATCAGGCGCCGCGATAAATAGCGTGGATCGGCACCACCATCGAGCATACGTACCAGCCAGTACAACGCAGCATCGGGGTTCGAGCCACGCACGGATTTATGCAAGGCACTGATCTGATCATAAAAAGCGTCACCACCTTTATCGAATCGACGCAGCGCATCACCTAGCGTCTGCTGTAACACGGCAATAGTGATTGTGCTCGAGCCGCTTTGTGCTACGGCACGAATCACAATTTCAGTATTGTTGAGCAACTTGCGGCCATCGCCATCGGCGCTAGCAACCAACATCGATTTTGCTTCCTCTTCGATACTGAAAACTTCATCAAGCATCAACGCGCGCATCAGTAACTGCGATAGGTCTTCGTCGCTCAGAGGTTGCAGTACATAGACCGCCGCCCGCGATAACAACGCACTATTGACTTCGAATGAGGGGTTTTCGGTGGTAGCACCGATGAAGGTGAACAGACCACTTTCTACGTGCGGCAAAAAAGCATCTTGCTGGCTTTTGTTGAAGCGATGAACTTCATCCACAAACAAGATCGTTGGACGGCTAGAAGTAGCTTGCAACAGTTGTGCGCGCTCGACAGCCTCGCGGATGTCTTTTACGCCAGATAGCACTGCCGATAGCGCGATGAATTCTGCATGGAAGCCCTGCGCCATCAGGCGCGCCAGCGTGGTCTTGCCGACGCCGGGCGGACCCCACAAGATCATGGAATGGGGCTGCTTGGATTCAAACGCAACCCGCAGCGGTTTACCGGGGCCAAGCAAATGCTGCTGGCCGATAACCTGATCAAGTGTTGCGGGACGCAGCCGTTCAGCTAGAGGGGCAGCCATATCACGCTACTGCTGCAATAAATCAGCGCCCTTGGGCATCACGAACTTGAACTGGTTTGCAGGTAGTGAAGGGTTCTTTTCAAAGCGGGTGAAGTTAATCACCGACACTTGGCCAAAGCTGTCACGTAATTCCATCCCTACCGGCACACCATCACGCAGGCCGATCCCGATGCGCTCGAATTGGGTATCTTTAGTCTTGGGTATGGCCTGCAGCCAGTCAATACCATCTTTATTACCGGCGTCGGATAGGGTGAAATTTTTTTCTAGGTCGTTGCTACCAAACAGAATCGCCGCAGGCGATGAGCCAATCGCATTACCCAAGGCACGCACGGTAACCTGATTCAAGTCTTGGTCGTGGATGTACAGATTGGTGCCATCTGACTGCAATACCTGCTCGTAGGGCTTTTTGTAGTTCCAGATGAATTTACCCGGGCGTGAAAATGCGAAGCTGCCGCTCGACTGACTCGATACGCGCAGTTTATCGCCTTCGCCTTTGACCATGCGCTGATTGAACTCGCCACGTGCAGAGCGGGTTTCGGTAACAAAGCGCTTGAACTGTTCAAGTGCATTGGCAGACGCCATAGTCGGCATGCCAATAAGGCTAATCATCGCAACCAAAGTCACCAAACCTGCTGAAAAAACAGGGAACCGATTCAATACTTTACTGGGCTTGAACACGTTCACTCTGCCTGAGTATGAGGTACCAATATTTCGCGATTGCCATTCGACTGCATGGATGACACTAAACCACTC
This sequence comes from Oxalobacteraceae bacterium, assembly GCA_021299035.1. Lineage (GTDB taxonomy): Bacteria > Pseudomonadota > Gammaproteobacteria > Burkholderiales > Burkholderiaceae_D > Pernthalerella > Pernthalerella lacunae. Next base: position 33,941 of record JAJTGD010000004.1, read on the forward strand.
TGTTCCATCTGCTCGAGCAGACGGGCAGCACGGTTGTAGCCAATGCGCAGATGGCGCTGTACTAATGAAATCGATGCTCGACGATGCTTGAGTACGATGGCCACTGCCTGATCGTACATCGGGTCAGCTTCGCCAGCTGGACCATCGATGCCACCCAACTCGCCACCCTCGGCAACACCGCCTTCAAGGATGCCCTCGATGTAGTTCGGTTCGCCTTGTGCGCGCAAATGTTCAACCACGCGATGCACTTCTTCATCAGAGACAAACGCACCGTGCACACGTACTGGAAAACCAGTCCCCGGTGGCAGATACAGCATGTCGCCCATGCCGAGCAAAGCCTCGGCACCTTGTTGATCGAGAATGGTGCGCGAATCGATTTTTGAAGACACCTGGAATGCAATACGCGTCGGTACGTTAGCTTTGATCAGGCCGGTGATGACATCAACCGAGGGGCGCTGCGTTGCCAGAATCAAATGGATACCGGCGGCGCGTGCCTTTTGCGCGATACGTGCGATGAGCTCTTCTACCTTCTTACCGACGACCATCATCAGATCAGCCAACTCATCGATGATGATGACGATGGTGGGCAGTTTCTCGAGCGGCTCGGGTGCGTCTGGTGTCAGGCTGAACGGGTTGGGAATTTTTTCTGACTTCTTGCTGGCATCAGCGATTTTTTGATTGAAGCCAGCGAGATTACGCACACCGAGCTTGGACATCAGCTTGTAGCGACGCTCCATTTCATTCACGGCCCAGTTCAGCGCATGGCCGGCCTGACGCATGTCCGTAACGACAGGCGCCAGCAGATGGGGTATCCCCTCGTAAATCGAGAGCTCCAGCATTTTTGGATCGATCAGGATCAAGCGCACCTGGTTCGGATCAGCTTTGTAGAGCAGCGACAAGATCGTGGCATTGATGCCCACCGATTTACCCGAACCCGTGGTACCCGCCACTAACAGATGCGGCATCTTGCCAAGATCAGCTACCACGGGGTTCCCGGCGATATCTTTACCCAAGCCCACGCTCAGCAATGATGCGGTGTCGTTATAGACCTTGGAGCCGACGATCTCTGACAAACGCACAATCTGACGCTTGGGATTCGGTAACTCGAGACCCATGTAGTTTTTGCCAGGGATGGTCTCCACCACACGGATCGAGGTCAGCGACAGGGCGCGCGCCAAGTCGCGTGCCAGATTGACGATCTGGCTGCCCTTGACACCCGTAGCGGGCTCAATTTCGTAGCGCGTAATCACTGGCCCCGGATAGGCTGCTACCACCTTGACCTCGACGCCGAAGTCGCCCAGCTTTTTCTCGATCAGACGGCTGGTGTACTCCAGCGTTTCGACGCTGACGGTTTCTTGTTCTACTGGCGGCTCATCAAGCAGCGATAGCGGCGGCAGGTTGGTATCGGGCATGTCGAGGAATAGTGATACCTGCTTCTCTTTCTCGACACGCTCGGATTTCTGTACATGCACTACTTGCGGCACGATTTGTATCGGTGGTGCCTCGACAAATTTTTCGCGCTCTTTGACCACAGCCTCTTCGCGCTTGACGATCGCCACTTCGCCGATCTTGCGATCTTGATACGCACGGTACATCTGCAGCAACCATTGCGCAGTACCCTCGATCGCGCCGCCGAGCCTTTCAGCCACTGCCAGCCATGACACATGAAAGCAGAGCGAGAAACCGAGGCCGAACAGCATGAGGAGAATGAGTGTGGCGCCATTAAATCCGAGTGAACTTTGGGCAAAGCTACCCAGGGTCTCGCCGAGCACGCCGCCGGGGTCGCGCGGCAACTGCACCTTCCAGCTGTACATCCGCATGTACTCAAGTGCTGAGCTACCCAGCACCAGTAATACAAAGCCACTGCCGCGAATCGCAGTCTCGTAGCGGTGACGTTTATCTTGCTGTTTATTCAGCAAAAAGCGGTTGGCTAGATACCGGTAGCTCACCCAGACCGATGCCAGCAGGGCGATACAGAACCACCAGGCCGAGAAGCCAAACACATACAGCATCAAATCGGCCAACCAGGCGCCGGCCGAGCCACCCCAGTTGTGCGGGCGGGCGCTCATGCCAGCGTGTGACCAGCCAGAGTCTGCTGGCGTGTAGGTGTAGAGCACCAGCGTCAAATAGACGCCAAGCACCGCAAATGCAACCCAGCGCGCCTCGGACAATAGACGCAGCAGTCGATTGGGCAGCGGGTCGGTGGTGGTCTCGGGCTGCGGGCGCGAGTAGCTAGTGCCGGTTCGGGTCATGGATGACTGATTTTTGGCAGCCCGCAGCGAGTCGGGCTGTTCCACTATAATTTCGGTCTATTTTGCGGGGCAATATCGCAACTGCCAAGGCCGGATGATACTCCGTCCGAGGGCCTAAAACCGCGAAAGCAAGCTGCCCCACCACCCGTTTTATTGTTCATCGCAGAAGATTCCCATGTCCATTCCCAAGCACGCTCGTGTTCTGATCGTTGGTTCCGGCCCGGCCGGCTACAGCGCTGCGGTCTATGCCGCCCGCGCCAATTTAAACCCGGTATTGGTGACAGGCGTCGAGCAAGGCGGTCAGCTGATGACCACCACCGACGTCGAAAACTGGCCCGGTGACCCGATGGGCGTTCAAGGCCCCGAGTTGATGCAGCGCCTGCTGCAGCACGCCGAACGTTTCAACACCGAGATCGTGTTCGACCATATTCATACTGTCCACCTTAACCAGCGCCCATTCCGCCTGGACGGCGATAGCGGCAGCTATACCTGCGACGCACTGATTATCGCGACCGGCGCCTCCGCACAATACCTTGGACTACCCTCGGAGCAGGCCTTCATGGGTAAAGGCGTGTCGGCCTGCGCCACCTGCGATGGATTTTTCTATAAAAACCAAGAGGTTGCCGTGGTTGGTGGTGGCAATACCGCAGTCGAAGAGGCGCTGTATTTGTCGAATATCGCGAGCAAAGTGACCATGATTCACCGCCGCGACAAGTTCCGCGCCGAGCCGATCATGATCGATCGACTGATGGCGAAGGTGAATGAGGGCAAAATCGAGATTAAATGGAATCACACACTCGATGAAGTAACGGGTGATACCAGCGGCGTGACCGGGCTAAAAATCAAGAGCACGACCGATGGTGCGGTTTCTTCACTGACCGTCCACGGATTGTTTGTGGCGATCGGACATAAACCGAATACGGGTATTTTTGAAGGCCAGCTACAAATGAACAACGGTTACATCGTGACGCGTAGCGGTTTGGACGGTATGGCGACGATGACCTCGGTGGAAGGCGTGTTCGCAGCAGGTGATGTGCAAGACCATGTTTACCGCCAAGCGATCACCAGTGCGGGTACAGGTTGTATGGCAGCGCTGGATGCACAGCGCTATCTCGAGGCACAAGAGTAGGTTCGAACGCGCTACCTGCGCGTTCGCCAAAACGGAGGCCTTCGCATGAAAAACCTTGCTGAACTGAAGGCCTTGCAGCAGCGTTTGCAGGAAAAGGCTGCCGCTCATGCACAAGCCGAGCGTAAGCGGCGCGAGCTAGCCGAGCAGCGCGAACGCGAAGCCAATCTATTCCGAAACAGCGTGGGAGATGTCAAACCGCTGAATGCCGCACCACGAGTGCTGCACCCTCCCCCAAAACCCGCACCCATCGCCCAACAGCGCATTGCCGATGACGAAGCGGTGATGAAAGAATCACTGTCTGATGAATTCAGTATCGAGACGCTGCTCGAGACCGATGACGCACTCAGCTATGCCCGACCCGGTGTCGGCCCGGATGTGCTGAAGAAGTTACGCAGCGGCGGTTGGGTCACGCAAGATCAGCTCGATCTGCATGGGCTGCGTGTGGATCAAGCACGTGAAGCCATTGGTCAGTTTATTCGGGATGCGGTGAAACGCGGCGTGCGCTGCGTGCGCGTTATTCACGGTAAAGGCCTGGGGTCTATGGACAAGAAGCCGGTACTGAAAAGCAAAGTCAGAAACTGGCTGGTGCAGAAGGAAGAGGTGATTGCCTTTTGCACTGCGCGCGCGGCTGATGGTGGTTCTGGCGCGTTGATGGTACTGCTGAAAGCGTAAGATCCCGGCACAGGCCGGGATCTTAATTTTTTCAGTTGCACACTGGCTTAGGCCAAGTGCAGCGTCTAAGACTCAATCAGACTAAGCCACAATCACACCGCGTCAGGACCTGTCTCGCCGGTTCGAATGCGTACCACCTGCTCAACTGCAGTTACGAAGATTTTGCCATCGCCAATCTTGCCGGTGCGCGCCGCCTTCACAATCGCCTCGATCGCGTTTTCAACGCTGTCATCGGCCACCACGAGTTCTACCTTCACCTTCGGCAAGAAATCGACCACATACTCGGCGCCACGATACAGCTCGGTATGACCTTTCTGCCGACCGAAGCCTTTGACCTCGGTAACGGTCAAGCCGCTGACGCCGACCGCGGCCAGCGACTCGCGTACCTCGTCGAGTTTGAATGGTTTGATGACGGCAGTGATCTGCTTCACAGGAACTCCTCTCGCAAACGGAATAGTAAAAAATTTATTCGCTGAACTTCGACGTTATCGGATAACGCCAGTCACGCCCAAACGCACGATGCGTAATCCTCGGGCCGACCGGTGCCTGCCGCCTTTTATATTCATTGATCTTGACCAGGCGGGTGATGCGGTCGACGTCCTCCTTACGATACCCTGCAGCCAGCAGTTCCGCAACGCCCTCGCCATCTTCCATGTAAAGCTTCAGGATGCCGTCTAACACTTCATAAGGCGGGAGCGAATCCTGATCAAGCTGATTCGGCCGTAACTCGGCCGACGGCGCGCGGGTCAGGATGCGCTGCGGGATCACCTCAGCGATAGCATTTCGATAATCACACAGCCGGTAGACCAGGGTCTTTGCGATGTCCTTGATCACCGCATATCCACCGGCCATATCCCCATACAGGGTGCAGTAGCCGGTGGCCATCTCGCTCTTATTGCCAGTGGTGAGCACGATCGCGCCGGTCTTGTTGGAAAGGGCCATCAGCAAAGTGCCGCGGATGCGCGCCTGCAAATTCTCTTCGGTGGTGTCTTCTGGCAAACCGACGAACAAGGGAGCCAATGACCGTTGAAACCCCTCAAAGCAGTCGGCAATCGGTATTTCGTCGTAACGTATTCCCAGCCGAGCCGCCATGTCACGTGAATCTATCCACGATATCTCCGCGGTATAGGGCGAGGGCATCATGACTGCACGTACTTTGTCTTTGCCGAGCGCATCCACTGCAATCGCTAAGGTCAAGGCAGAATCGACGCCCCCCGACAAACCAATGATCGCACCCGGAAAACCATTCTTGCCTACATAGTCACGCACGCCGAGCACCAACGCAGAATACACCTGCGCCTCGAGCGACAAGGGTTCGGGTAGCGGCTGTGCTATCGGTTGGCCATCATCAAAGGTGACGAGCGCAAAATCTTCTTCAAATGACTTCAACTGCGTACGCAACTGTCCTTCTGCATCCAGTACGAAGGAGGTACCATCGAACACTAACTCGTCCTGCGCACCCACCAGATTCAGATAGACCAACCCCATGTGCTGCTGGCTAACTGTCTCGCGCAAGGTCTCAATACGCAAATGCTGCTTGTGCATGTGATACGGCGATGCATTCAGCACCAGCAGTACCTGCGCACCCTTCTCACGCGCCTTGCGCGGCATTTCTGCGTACCAAGTGTCTTCGCAGATATTGATGGCGAAGCGCGTGCCTTTAACATCGAACACGCACACATCATCCGCTGGATTGAAGTAGCGCTTCTCATCAAACACGGTGTAGTTCGGCAAAGCGTGTTTGCGGTAAGTGTGCAGAATCTCGCCACCACACAAGACAGAAGCTGCGTTGTACTGCGCACTACTTCCCTCCTGCAGCGGGTGACCCACGACCACACGCAAGTCAGGTAAATCCGCAAGCTGCGCGGCTAGATCGCGTAACGCGCTTCGTGATTTTGCGTAGAATGAAGCCCGCAAAAGCAGGTCTTCCGGCGGATAACCGACCAATGACAATTCCGGTGTGAGCACAATATCGGCACCCGCAGCGGCAGCGCGACGGGCTGCATCCACGATGCGTGCGCTGTTACCGGCAAGGTCACCTACGGTACTGTTTATTTGGGCAAGGGCTACAGTGACTGGCATCACGAAAAAACCTATGAATAGAAAGCCCGACGGTCTATGACTCAAACGCCGAATAGCTCAGATTATCGCACGCGTATTGTCTCTTCATTATCGGAGGTTGGGCAGCCTGCGTGGGATGCATTGGTGCAAGCGCAGCCGGATGCCAATCCCTTTCTGTCGTTTGCTTTCCTGCACGCGCTGCATGAGTCGGGTAGCGCGTCCGACGATAAAGGCTGGCAGCCGCAATACCTGACTCTGTGGCGTGAAGAAGCGTTGGTGGCGGCCTTGCCGATGTACGCCAAGTTTCATTCGTATGGCGAGTATGTATTCGACTGGGCCTGGGCCGACGCTTATCGCCGCAATGGCTTGGATTACTACCCAAAACTCCTGAGTGCAATTCCCTTCACGCCAGTGACCGGATCGCGACTGATGGCTACCAACACGGATGCGCGTAGGGCTTTGGTCGGCGCACTAACAGACGTTCAGCGTAATAGCGGTTTGTCGTCTACCCATGTGCTGTACCCACCCGAGGGCGAGGCGCAACAACTTGCGGCAGCTGGCTTTATGCTGCGCAAGGGGGTGCAGTTTCATTGGCAAAACCAGGGCTATGAAAATTTTGAGCAATTTCTTTCAAGCCTGGAGCAGAAAAAACGCAAGAATATTCGCGCCGAACGACGGAAAGTGCGGGATGCCGGCATCACGCTTAGGCAGGTGATGGGGCGTGACGCAAGCGAGACTGATTGGCGATTTTTTAAAAGTTGCTATGACCAGACCTATCGCGAGCATTACTCAACGCCCTACCTGAATCTGGACTTCTTTTTGCGTATCGGTGCAACCATGCCAGACAATATTCTTCTGGTGATTGCTGAACGCGATGGACTGCCGATAGCAGCCTCGCTGCTGATTTATGATCAGAGCGCTTTATACGGCCGTTACTGGGGTTGTCTCGAGCACCACGCTTGCCTGCACTTCGAAACTGCGTATTACCAGCCATTGGAGTTTTGTATTGCGCACCGTATCGCCGCATTTGAAGGCGGTGCCCAGGGCGAACACAAAATGGCTCGCGGCTTTTTACCGCAGCAAACTTGGTCCGCCCACTGGCTGGCGCATCCGTCTTTTTCAGACGCAGTAGAGCGCTTTCTACGTCAAGAAGGCAAGGGCATGGAGGCGTATGTCGACGAACTGAACGAGCGCAACCCGTTCAAGTCGTAAGCCAGACATGTCAGGCCTTATCCAGTTCGCGCTTGTAGTTCTCAACACCCGCCAAAATTTCTTTCTTTGCCTCGTCCGGGCCGTACCAGCCATCGACCTTCACCCATTTACCCGGCTCGAGATCTTTGTAGTGCTCGAAAAAATGTTGGATCTGCTGCAAACGCAGATCATTCATATCGTCTGGCTTTTGCCAGTGAGTGTAGATCGGCAGTACTTTATCGATCGGCACTGCGAGTACTTTGGCGTCACCGCCTGATTCATCGGTCATTTTCAGAACGCCAATCGGACGGCATCGAACGACAACACCAGGAATCAGCGGGAATGGCGTGATCACTAGCACATCGACCGGGTCGCCATCATCGGCGATGGTATCGGGCACATAACCGTAATTACACGGATAGTGCATCGACGTACCCATGAAGCGGTCGACATACAGCGCACCGGTTTCTTTATCGACCTCGTACTTGATCGGGTCAGCGTTCATCGGAATTTCGATGATGACGTTGAAGTCGTTTGGCACATCGCGGCCGGCCGGAACATTATTGAGACTCATTGCGATCCTTGATAACGATGGAAAATTTCGAATAACCCTCGATTATAGCGAGCCCCGGCTTGCTATACGCTGACTGGGAAAATGTCTCTTGCAAATTGAAGTACACAAAATGACGCACCCAATGTGCACTCCGGGGTGGGGATTGCTGAACCGGGCGCAAGGCTGGGCGCATCCATGCACCGAAAGCCAGCTAGATTGTGTGGCGACGTTACTTAGTTGCTTGATTTGGAATTGGGTACTTGTGTCGTCAATGCACACAAGCGGAAGTGCGTCGCTGCGGCTTCCGGCTGTCCCAATACCTCATACATCTGCGCGAGACGAAGGTGCGCCTCTTGCAAGGTGATGCGATCACTAGCACCAAGTACTGCCTGCTCGAGATGGCGCTGAGCCTTACCCCACAGCTTTTGTTTTTGACACAAGGTGCCCAGAAGTAGCGCGAGCTCGGCGTCATTTGGTCGCTCACGTAACCACTGCTCCACATGCTCGATTTGCGATAACAAGGTCGCCGAGCCCTCCGGTGCTGCACATTGCCGGTATGCGCGCAGTAGTCGCACATCCCACTGCACTGCGAGCGCCTTTTGCAGAATGTCGGCGGCCTCTTGCTGTCGACCGATTTTCATGAAGGTGGTCGCACCCAGACTCGCTACTGCTGGACTTTGCCGATCGGCCGTGGGAATGGTCGACCAGAGTTTTTTGAGTGATTCTGCGTCTTCGGCTGCTTTGGGCAACAGCGCCTCGTAGGCCATGTCGCGCAGACGACGCGATAGTGTGGGGTGTAGTGCGTCGTGCTTGTCGAGCAAGCTCACCAGCCGCAACACCTCGGCCCAATTGCGCGCGCTCTGATTCACTTTTAGCGCCAGTCGCAACGCATGCGCATGACGGATACCACTCGCGCTCAACTCTTGCAAGGCAGCGAGCGCAGCATCGAGGTCTTTATTGTCCTCCGAGAACAGATCGACCGCGCTCATCAACCGCGCAGTGCGCAAACTGTTGTCGGTGGCAGCTTCGCTCAACCACTGATCGCGACGACTCGGTTCGTGTAAACGCTGTGCTGCACGTGCGCCAAGCAATGCAGCTAGGCCCGCATACTCGGGTGATTGGGCCGCCTTGCGCGCGGATTTCTCTACCCGCCCGAAACGCCCCTCAAAATAGGCGCGCAGAGCTTCTTGCAGCGCGCGCCCTGATTCACGCAACTGTCGCATCGCACGGTACTGCTCCACACGGCGCGGAAGCGCCATGGTGGCTCTCACGGTATTCACAATCAACAGCAACAGCAAGAAACTCAGCAGCAGGATGACAATGAAAAAATTTAGCGAGATATCGATACGATACGGTGGATAAAACAAGACGACATTACCGGGATTAAAGCGCGCTAATACCGCAAGCCCGATCGCAGCAGCAAATAGGCCGACTAACCAAAGAAAAAATCGTGTAGTCACGGACGTGCCTTGCTCATGGCCGCGAACGCGACTGCCGTACTGCTGCCAGGCTATGTGAGAGCGTAGGCATTTCTATATTCAGCACACTCTCTCGGATCTGACGGATCAGCTCGCGGCCTGCGCGAGTATGCGGATCACGCAGATCAAAGTAGCGCTGTAGTGCGCGATCGGCCTCTGCCAGATCACTACGAAATGCCGCGTCATTACGCGATAACAACGCCACCCGCGCGTTCAATAAGCGCAGCTTGACGTTCTCCCGGGCAAAAAACGCTTGCTCAGGTGTGAGCAACAGGGCCTCGGGTGCAGTGACGGTACGAATTCGCATCAGCTGCTTGAGATCACCCCACAGCTCACTGCTCCAGGCAGCCCAGCGTTCTTGCATCTCGACCCGCCAGTCAAAGGCGCTGTTGTTCTCAATTTTTTGACGATTGGAGAGTTTGGTTTTTGGGGATGGTGCGACGATCGCTGGCTTCTCATCGGACAGTAAAGGCATCGCATCGACTTGTGCCACTAACGAATCGAGTCGAACCGCAACACCCGTCAGGTCAACGCTCGGCAGACTCTTGAGTTTTTCAACATCCTGCGCGATCGCACGTCGAATCGCGATGAACTGCGGACGATCCACCCGCGATAAACGCGCATCCGCATTTTGCAAAGCCACCAGCGCGCTCCGCACATTACCCGCCAGTTGTAGTTGTTGGCTTGCAGTTGATAGCACTTGCTCTATTTCAGCCAAGGCCCAGTCGTCGCGGTTTTTTGCCAGATCTCGGTAGAGCTGCTCCAGCGCTGCTTGCTGATTCTGTGACTCAGACTGCCGTGCCTCCAGCACTGCCACCTTGCCTTGCAAAACACGCAGCTGATCATCGACCCGATCGGCGATCAGCTTGGTCTGACTGTTGAGGTTTTCGCCGGATTGCAGTCGCTGCGCAACCTCACGCTTTAGATCGGAGATATCGGAGCGCGCATTCCACCACTGCAGTGCAAGTAGTACTGCAAGCCCACCCAACACGAGTTTGAGGCGCGCTTCCTTGTCATCCGGCCAGCGCGGCCACCACCAGGATCGATCGGTCGACGCAGGCTCAACTGCCGCGGGCACTTCGGGCGTTGCTGGCGTTGGTGTTGCTGGTGCGTCGTGCGCGTTTTCAGGCGGGGCGTCTGGAGTATTTACTGCAGCAGAAGGTGTAGCAGAGTCGGTTGCACCGACCGCTTCGGTCGATGCAGCGACCTCTTTGCGGGTGGACGCATCGGCTTGCGCGGGCGAACCTGCATCCGCCGCCTTCGATGCATCAGGCTCGGTAGCGCCGGACGGCGCTTGGTTGGCGGGTAATGGTTTGTCGCTCATGTCGCAGATTGTATCGCGGCGACTAGCGCTTCGTCCCCGGATGCGGTCTGCGTTACGCGGGTAAATCCGAGTGCATGTGCGGTCTCGGCGATACGGGGGTGGGGCACGATCAAATGGCTTTTCAAGATTTGCGTCATACCCGACTCCCCATGGATTAGGCGGACCATGTCCAGTAGATTTCGGAGCGCCTCGGAGCTGGTAATGATCCAGGATGCCTCAGAAGCCATGAGCGCATTCAACTGCGTACGCCGCGCGGCATCGAAGTCAGGCATGCCGCGTTGATAGGCGGCGACTTGCTCAACCTCAACACCCGCCAATCGCAAACGATCAGCCAGTAACTCGCGGCCGGTTTCAGCACGGATAATCAGGACACGTCGCCCTGTGAGCGCCGGCAGATCAAGCACCTCAAGCAAGGTTTCGGAATCGGTACGGTGCGGATCGATCGGACTGACGATACGCGCGGTGGTTTCGTTGACACCATAACGCGCCAATGCCTGCCGGCTTCCCTCACCCACCACGGCAGCAATCACTTGCTGAGGCCAGCGATCAATGTACGCAAAGGTGGCGTCGATCGCATTGGGACTGACAAACGCCACCATGGCGTAGTCGGCCAAGTGCGACAAGATGGCGCGCAAGGCTGTGCTGTCTTGGAGTGGCTGTACCTCTAGCAAGGGGAACACATGGGCTCCAACCCCTAGCTGCGCGAGGCGCGCTGCGAGTGCTTCGGCTTGCGCTCGAGGACGCGTGATGACGACGCCCTTGCCCACGTGCTGTGTTCAGTCGGTGCGGCAGGCGGCGAGGATGGCGGTCGCGTCCTGCGCTTCTAGCGCCTCCGCTACCTGCACGCCAACCGCTTCGGGCGAGTGAGCGGCACCTTGCACCACGGCGCGCGCGATGCGCTTGCCATCAGGAGTGGCCACCATCGCCGTCAGCGTCAGCGCGTGCTGGTCGACCGTCGCATAGGCGGCCAGCGGGATCTGACAACTACCGCCGAAGCTACGCGAGAGCTGGCGCTCTGCGCGTACCGCGGATTCAGTATCCGCATGGTTGAGAGGAGCCAGCAGCTGCATCAGCTCATCTCGGCCACTACGAATTTCGATCGCCATCGCGCCCTGTCCTGGTGCAGGCAAACTCTGCTCAGGTTCAATGAAAGCTCGGATACGTTCAGCCATTCCCAGACGCTTGAGACCGGCTGCAGCAAGGATGATGGCGGCATATTCTCCGCGGTCGAGTTTAGCAAGTCGTGTGTCAAGGTTACCGCGCAGCGGATGGATCTGTAGCTCCGGGAAGCGCGCCGCAATCAGGGCCTGTCGGCGTAGGCTGCTGGTGCCGACGATCGCGCCCGGTGGCAAGGCCTCCAGGCTATCAAAATCATTCGAGACAAAGGCGTCGCGTGGGTCTTCGCGCTCAAGCACAGCGGCGAGGGTAAAGCCCTCGGGCAGCTCCATCGGCACATCTTTCAAGGAGTGCACCGCGAGATCAGCGCGGCCCTCCTCCATCGCCACTTCGAGCTCTTTGACAAACAGACCCTTGCCACCGACCTTGGACAAGGTACGGTCGAGAATTTGGTCGCCGCGCGTCGTCATGCCGAGGATTTCCACGGTGCTGTGCGGATATAATTCCAGCAAGCGTGCGCGAACGGTTTCAGCCTGCCACATCGCAAGTCGGCTTTCGCGCGAGGCGATGATCAGTTTTCCAGAAAATTTAGCGTTCAATGCGGTCTTTCAGTAGAAGGTCGCTCGGCCAGCGACCCCTTACCAGAGCGGCCGCTAACCGCGGCGCATTCTATCACCCCTACTACCTCCGGCAGCGCGGCGCTGAGCCCGACTGAGACTACGATGGCGCTTCGAACTCCTCCGCTTGCACGCTCGTCGAAATCCAACGACAAGGACGCCCCACTGCGGGAAGATATTCGCTTGCTGGGTCGCCTGCTCGGCGAGGTCATTCGGCAGCAAGAAGGCGAGGCGGTATTCAAGGTGGTGGAGACGATTCGGCAAACCGCCGTGCGCTTCCGGCGCGAATCCGACCTCGAGGCCGGCGCTGATCTTGACCGCCTGCTGAAAAAACTTAGCCGCGACCAGACCAATGCCGTGGTGCGCGCATTCTCCTATTTCTCTCATCTGGCCAACATCGCTGAAGATCAGCACCATAACCGTCGCCGACGCGCGTATCTGCTGGCGGGCTCTGCGCCCCAATCCGACAGCCTGGCAGCGACGATATCGAGGCTCAATGCCCAGGGTGTCACTGGCAAAGCCCTGCAACAGTTCTACGACGGGGCGCTGATTTCACCCGTGCTGACTGCGCACCCTACCGAGGTGCAACGCAAAAGCATTCTTGATGCCGGACGCGAGATCGCGCGTTTGCTGGCGCTGCGCGATCAACCCAACACCCCCGCCGAACGTGAGCGGAATACCGCGCTACTACACGCGGAGGTGGCCAAACTATGGCAGACCCGCATGCTGCGCTACCAGCGGCTCACGGTGGCCGATGAAATCGAGAACGCGCTCTCGTTTTATCGCATCACATTCCTGCGTGAATTGCCGGGACTGATGGAAGACATCGAGCATGAAACGCTGACCCAATACCCGAACTTACGCAAGCTGCACCCCCCGCCATTCGTACAAATGGGCAGTTGGATTGGTGGTGATCGCGACGGCAATCCGAATGTCAACGGCAACACCATGCAGCAAGCCATGTCGCGTCAGTCGACCACGATCTTCGAGTTTTATCTGGAAGAAGTTCATGCGCTCGGCGCAGAGCTCTCGATTTCTACGCTGCTGGTGTCAATCAGCCCTGCGCTGCAGGCGATGGCAGATATGTCGCCCGACAATTCGCCACATCGAACCGACGAGCCCTACCGACGTGCATTGATTCTGGTCTACGCCCGATTGGCTGCGACCGCGCGGCGATTAGGTGTATCTAATATTTTGCGGCATGAAATCGGCTCAGCTGAGCCATATACCTCCCCTGACGCTTTCATTGCTGACTTGGATGTGATCGGTGACTCGCTGCGCGCGAATCATGGTGCTGCATTGACCCGACCACGCCTGAATACAATACGACGTGCCGCTGATATTTTTGGTTTTCATCTCGCCACGCTGGACATGCGCCAGAGCTCAGACGTGCATGAACGCGTGATCGCCGAACTATTCCGGGTTGCTGGTCTGTCGGAAGATTACCGCCAACTGAGCGAGGACCAAAAACTTGCCTTGCTACGGGCTGAACTGGCGCAACCGCGGCTACTGCGCTCCCCTTACGTCAACTACTCGGATGAAACTGTGTCCGAACTTGGCGTGCTGAGGGCTGCACGCGAAATTCGTCTGGCATTCGGCGAGCGTGCTATCCGGAACTACATCATCTCGCACACGGAAACTGTGTCGGATCTGCTTGAGGTACTACTGCTGCAAAGAGAAACCGGCCTGCTGCGCATACTTCCCGACGGCAGTCTGGAATCTGGCGTAATGGTGATTCCGCTGTTCGAAACAATTCCCGACCTGCGGAATGCACCCGAGATCATGGAAGGATGGCTGTCGCTGCCGCCAGTGCGGGCCCTGGTTAAGCACCAGCAGTCGCTGCAAGAAGTCATGCTGGGCTACTCGGACTCGAACAAAGATGGCGGCTTCCTGACCTCGAACTGGGAGTTATACAAAGCCGAGGTCGCGCTGGTGGATGTATTCGCGCGCCACCGGGTGAAGCTGCGCCTGTTCCATGGGCGAGGCGGTACCGTGGGTCGCGGTGGCGGGCCGAGCCACGACGCTATCTTGGCGCAGCCTGCAGGAACCGTGAACGGACAGTTCCGTCTCACCGAGCAGGGTGAGATTATTGCGTCGAAATTCTCGAACCCCGAAATCGGTCGCCGTAACCTCGAACTGGTGGTGGCAGCAGTGATGGAGGCAAGCCTGCGTCCGCCTAACGCGGATGCCAAACAAGCGAAACGCCTGGCCGAGTTCGAGCGCGTGATGGAAATGCTGTCCGAGCATGCATACCGCGCTTACCGACAACTGGTGTACGAGACCCCGGGCTTTACCGATTATTTTTTTGCAGCGACGCCCATTGCAGAGATCGCTGAGCTGAATATCGGCTCACGTCCGGCATCACGCAAATCAACACGTCGCATTGAAGATCTGCGCGCTATCCCGTGGAGCTTTTCTTGGGGCCAGTGCCGGCTGCTGCTGCCGGGTTGGTACGGCTTTGGTAGCGCCGTCGATCAGTGGTTGAAAGATGAGAACAGCGGCAGCATCACCAAAAAGCGCACGCTACTGCGGGCGATGCTCAAAGAGTGGCCATTCTTTTCCACACTACTCTCGAACATGGACATGGTGCTGTCAAAGACGGATCTCGCGCTTGCCTCGCGCTACGCCTCGCTGGTCCCCGATCGCAAGCTACGTCATGCGATCTTCTCCCGTATCGCCGCCGAGCATGAGAAAACCTTGGAGGCACTTTGGATGATTACTGGCTCACGCGAGCGCTTGGCGAATAACCCCACACTTGCACGCTCAATCAAAAATCGTATTCCGTATCTTGATCCGCTGAATCATTTACAAGTCGAGCTGATCAAGCGTAACCGTAGCCAAAACAACCAAGGTCGTGAGCCAGATATCCGCGTCCATCGTGGCATTCACCTGTCGATCAATGGTGTCGCCGCTGGTCTCAGGAATACTGGCTAATTGTCCTGTCCTTTGTTCCTGCCCTTTATAATCGCGCCATGAGTGATCAATTTTCAAAAAAGGCAGACGCTTGGTCTGCCCGCTTCAATGAGCCGGTGTCTGATCTGGTGAAGCGTTATACCGCCTCCGTGTTTTTCGATAAACGTCTGGCGCAAGTCGATATTCAGGGTTCACTGGCGCATGCCGATATGCTGGCTGCGCAAAACATCATCAGTGCCCAAGACTACGCCGATATACAGCGCGGCATGGCCTTGATCCTGAGTGAAATCGAGGATGGAAAATTCCATTGGTCACTCGACCTGGAAGATGTGCACCTAAACATTGAAAAGCGCCTGACCGAGCTGGTCGGCGATGCGGGCAAGCGACTACATACCGGCCGCTCGCGTAATGATCAAGTAGCCACTGATATCCGGCTTTATCTGCGTGCCTCGATTGATGACATTCTGGATTTGCTTAAAGCGCTGCGTTTAGCCTTACTGCAGGTTGCTGAGCAACACGCCGATACCATCCTGCCGGGTTTCACGCATTTGCAGGTAGCGCAGCCAGTCACCTTTGGCCATCACCTGCTCGCCTATGTCGAGATGTTTGGTCGTGATGCCGAACGTATGGCTGATTGCCGCAAACGAGTCAATCGCTTGCCATTAGGCGCAGCGGCATTGGCAGGCACCAGCTTCCCTATTGATCGTGCACGGGTTGCGGCAACGCTTGGCTTCGACGATGTTTGCCATAACTCGCTGGACGCGGTGTCAGACCGCGATTTCGCCATCGAGTTTTGCGCTGCTGCTGCACTGGTGATGACCCATATCTCGCGGCTATCGGAAGAGCTGGTGATCTGGATGAGCCCGCGCGTTGGCTTCATCGATATTGCCGACCGCTTCTGCACCGGCTCGTCGATCATGCCGCAGAAAAAAAATCCGGATGTACCTGAACTCGCGCGTGGCAAGACTGGCCGCGTGAATGGTCATTTAATCGCGCTACTGACCCTGATGAAGGCACAGCCGCTCGCCTACAACAAAGACAATCAGGAAGATAAAGAGCCGCTGTTCGACACCGTCGATACCGTGACGGATACCTTGCGGATTTTTGCAGACATGGCGAACGGCATCACCGTCAAGCCGGACGCAATGCGCGCTGCAGCACTGCAGGGTTACGCAACTGCAACCGACTTGGCTGATTATCTGGTGAAGAAAGGTCTACCGTTTCGAGATGCTCATGAAGCGGTTGCGCACGCCGTCCGCAGCTGCGAACAACGTGGCTGCGATCTCGCCGATCTGAGCTTGGAAGAGCTGCAGCACTTCTCTCCACAGATTGACGCCGATGTCCATGCGGCACTGACACTCGAGGGCTCGGTTGCGGCGCGATCACATGTTGGCGGCACCGCACCGACACAAGTCCGGGCTGCAATCGCAAGGCTCAAAACACAGCTATAGCTAGGCTGTGCTGCGGTACCGCCATGTTGTAATAAAGCATCATAAACTTTGATGCGTGCCCCTTTCGAATCCAGCTGAGCCGGGCTATTGCCCGGCAACACCGTCTCTCTCCTCAAGCGCCGCTACATTGCTGCGCACACTTGCCGCACCTGCGTCCAGGCAACAGGGCAACAGGTCTCGCGGTGGTGACTTTCCAGGCAGTCTACAAATACAAATAAGGAGACCCCACCGATGATGATCAGGTCATCGGCGGCCACCGGATCTGTCGACTGCCTCCACTCTTCGAGAGAGCTTCGTCATGTCCTTCTTCCTGTCGCTGTCAAAATTGATCGATGCCGTCAATGAGCGCATTGGCCTGAGTATCAGTTGGGCATTATTGGCCGCAGTACTGATTTGTGCCGGTAATGCGCTGGTGCGCTACTCACTCAATATCAGCTCGAATGCCTGGCTTGAGATTCAGTGGTACCTGTTTGGCGCAATTTTCCTGCTGGCATCTTCCTACACGCTCAAGCGTAATGAGCATGTTCGGATTGATGTCGTCGTGGGCCGATTTCCGAAACGTACTCAGGTGTGGATTGATGTATTCGGATTTCTTCTGTTCTTGCTACCAGCCACGCTGCTGATTCTATATTTCGCCGTGCCCTTCGCCATGGAATCGATACGTAACCAAGAGATGTCGAGCAATGCCGGTGGGCTGATCGTATGGCCGGCGAAGTTATTGATACCTGTTGGATTTCTTCTACTGACACTGCAGGGAATATCCGAGTTAATCAAGCGGATCGGTTTCTTGATGGGTCAAGTCGATGCAAGCGCCTTCGAAAAACAGCAAACCACGCCACAAGAAGAGATCGAAGCAATCGCCGCTGCTAACCAACTCAACCTAGCCGAGGTGACGACCGCCGCTAACCAATCCATCAAGAAGGAGGCCTGATCATGACTGAATTTCTCATTGCAAACATGGCGCCAGTCATGTTCGCCACGCTCGTGGTCTTTCTGCTATCGGGTTTTCCAGTTGCATTTTCTTTGGCGGCTAACGGTCTTCTGTTCGGACTGATCGGCATTGAGCTTGGACTACTCAAGCCGGAATTGCTACAGGCACTGCCAAACCGCTTGTTTGGGATTATGGCCAATGACACCCTACTCGCGATCCCCTTCTTTACCTTCATGGGGCTGGTTCTCGAGCGTTCCGGTATGGCTGAGGATTTGCTCGATACCATCGGCCAACTGTTTGGCCCGCTGCGCGGTGGTATTGCATATGCCGTGATTTTCGTAGGTGCGCTGCTTGCCGCGACGACCGGTGTTGTAGCGGCATCGGTCATCTCGATGGGTCTGATCTCGCTACCGGTCATGCTGCGCTACGGCTATGACCAAAAAATTGCGGCTGGCGTGATCGCAGCTTCCGGCACGCTGGCGCAGATCATTCCGCCATCGCTCGTACTAATTGTTATGGCAGACCAACTCGGGCGCTCGGTCGGCGATATGTACCAGGCGGCATTCATACCCGGCCTGCTACTAACGGCTTTTTATGCTGGCTATATTTTTATCATTTCTTTTCTCCGTCCGAACGCCCTACCTGCCCTCCCTCCCGAGGCCCGTAATCTGCGTCAACCCGATGGCTCCAATGGGCTGCAGTCCTTGATGGCGATACTGGTGTTTGGTTTTGCTAGCGCTTGGCTTTTCAAGACGGTGTATCTCGCCTCGGCAAAACCAGACCTCACTGACGACGTGAGCTTGGTCTACAGCGGCGTAGTTGGGGTAGTACTCACCTATAGCGTGGCGCTGGCTAACCGTAAACTGAAGCTTGGCCTGTTATCGAAAATGGCTGAGCAAGTAGTGTTGGTGCTCGTTCCACCGCTGGCGCTGATTTTTCTTGTGCTAGGCACAATCTTTGTTGGTATCGCGACGCCAACCGAAGGCGGCGGCATGGGTGCACTTGGTGCCATGCTGTTAGCACTCGCTAATCGCCGTCTATCAAAAGATCTGCTTAAGCAAGCGATGAACTCGACGACACGCTTATCGTGCTTTGTACTGTTCATCTTGATCGGCTCCAGTGTTTTCTCTCTCGTATTCCGCGGCATCAATGGTGATCTATGGGTCGAGCACCTACTGAGTTCACTCCCGGGTGGGCAAGTAGGCTTTCTGATCGTAGTGAACCTGCTGTTCTTTGGCTTGGCGTTCTTCCTCGACTTTTTCGAGCTAGCTTTCATTCTGGTGCCGCTGGTTGGCCCGGTCGCAGAAAAGATGGGTATTGATCTGATCTGGTTCGGCGTCTTGCTATCGGTAAATATGCAGACCTCCTTCATGCATCCCCCGTTTGGGTTTGCATTGTTTTACCTGCGCTCGGTAGCACCGAAGAAGGTCAAGACCAGCGATATCTACTGGGGTGCTGTACCGTTCGTTGGTATTCAGGTGATTATGGTGGCGCTGATTATTGCCTTCCCAAGCATGATCTCGGTCGCCAATAAAACCGATATGAAAGAACAGATCGAACTGAACATCGACATGGGTACCGACAGTGCTGCAGAGATACCGAACGTTGATTTCTCCGCTGAGACCAGCTCGGGCGGCGGTCTAAAGTTGGATTTTTCAGTAGAGCCAATGAAGAGGTAAGCGATCAGCCCTATTTCCCCGCGCAGCCGCCCTTTTCTATTAGGGTGGCTGCGAAAAAGAAAACCCGCCAAAAAGAAAGCCCGCGTTAGCGGGCTTTCTTTTTGGCGGGTTACTGAATCAGGACTTGCGACGCCCGATCAGGTAGGCCTGTACTGGCGACTCAGCGACCGAGTACCAGTTGTTTTGGTCCTGATGGAAGCGGCGCCATGGCTCTAATACCTTTTTGAATTTTGCGTTCTTCGATGCTTCTTCTTCGATCACCTCCTGTGCTGCTTCATAGCAAGCGTCGAGAATCGCTTTTGAGAACGTACGCAATTTGACGCCATTCTTCATCAGGCGTGCCAGCGCAGTTGGATTACGCGCGTCATACATCGCCTGCATCGCAACGTGCGCCTCATAGGTGGCCACCTCAAGTGCTGCCTGATATTCCTTCGGCAGTTTGTCCCATTCTTTTTTGTTGACATAGAACGACAACTGCGCGCTGGGCTCCCACCAACCTGGGGTGTAGTAAAACGGTGCGACCTTATTGAAACCTAGCTTCTCGTCGTCATACGGACCAATCCACTCAGCGGCATCGATCGTGCCTTTTTCTAATGCAGGATAGATGTCACCACCCGCGATTTGCTGCGGTACCACGCCCAGTTTTTGCATCACACGGCCAGCGAAACCACCTACCCGCATCTTTAAACCGTGCAAATCCTGGGGTGTCTTTACCTCACGACGGAACCAGCCGCCCATCTGACAGCCAGTATTGCCCCCCATGAAGTTGACGACGCCATACTCTGCAAAAAAATCACGCATCAGTTGGCGGCCACCGCCTTGGTCTATCCAAGCGGTCTGCTGACGTGCGGTAAGACCAAACGGAACGGCGGTATCGAAAGCGAATGTCGCATCTTTACCGAAGTAGTAGTAAGACGCCGAGTGGCCCATCTCGACAGTGCCGGCTTGCACGGCATCCATCACCTGCAGCGCAGGAACCAGCTCTCCACCTGGAAATACGCGAATATTGAATTTGCCATCAGTAAGCGCTGACACGCGCTTAGCCATGATCTCGGCCGCACCGAAAATGGTGTCGAGTGACTTGGGAAAGCTTGATGCCAGCCGCCAGTTGATCGTGGTATTGGCATGCACAACGGCTGGCGCGCTGGCGATACCGGCGGCCACGCCGGCAGCAGCGCCGGAAAGGAATGAACGACGTTTCATGAAAGGTCCCCTAATTGCCTGGTCTTTAGTCTGAAACCAGCGCACCGACCGGCGCAGCGCACTGGCGAGGTTTGTTAAAACCTTGGCAATTCTAGGAGGGGGCTTCCAAGACGAGCAATAGCTATTTCATAACAAAATTCCCGATGTTGTTTAAACGCACTAGTTGCAACATTTCTCCCCATGCAAGCAAAGTTTCTCTCGACTATCGAAAAAAACGTATCTGCGGGAAACACGTTGTAAACGCACAGCAAATGTCCCGACAATCCGGAACGGACTCAAAGGGAAGTTAGGCATCTCCTTGCGCTTCAGTTCTGCGGGTTGAAGATGCCTCAATGACTGATCTTGAGGGCCGTCAGTTTGCTCTAACCCAATAAAGGTCGGTTGTCGCTTCGAAGAACCGATAGAAGAGCGCATTGCCCCGGGAGCGGGGATGCGCTCATCAGTTGAAGGCTTTTAGGCGCCAGCGATCGTCATACTGCCAATCAGAATCGAACCCGTCGATTTAGTTCCGCGCACCAAAACGTCGCTGCCGATCGCCGCTATATCTTTGAACATGTCACGCAAATTTCCCGCGATCGTGATCTCCTCGACCGGGTACAGAATCACACCATTCTCGACCCAATAGCCGGATGCACCGCGGGAGTAATCACCAGTAACGTAGTTAATACCATGGCCAAGTAACTCGGTGACGAGCAAACCGGTACCCATTTTCTTCAGCATCGCGACGAAATCGTCGCCGGCGCGCGTGCGCGAGGAAAGTAGCTGCAGATTATGTGAGCCACCCGCGTTACCGGTAGTTTTCATACCCAGCTTGCGCGCAGAGTAAGTTGACAAGAAATAGCCTTGCACAATACCGCCGCTCACTACATCACGCGCCTGTACACGCACACCTTCCTCATCAAACGGCGCAGAGCCGGTCGCACTTCGTATCGAGGGGTCCTCGACGATACGAATATCGTCGCCAAATACCTGCGTACCGATAGATTCGGTCAGAAAAGTAGATTTACGGTACAAGGCACCACCAGACACTGCCTGTACGAAAGCGCCGAGCAAACCAGCTGCCAGTGGCGCCTCGAACAGTACCGGGCATTTTCGGGTATCCAGTTTGCGCGCATTCAGTCGTGCCAGCGCGCGCTCCGCTGCGTAGCGGCCAATCGCTTCTGGCTCGGCTAGTCGCTGCGGATTGCGATCAGAGCTATACCAATCGTCACGCTGCATGTGCTGACCCTTGCCCGCAATCGGCGAGACCGAGACAGAGTGCCGCGTATACGGATACCCGCCCATAAAGCCGCGCGAATTCGCCAGTACAAAATGCGACTGCTGCGCGTGTACAGCGGCACCTTCGCTGTTGGTGATGCGTTTATCTACGGCGAATGCAGCGGCTTCACAGCGCAGCGCGATTTGCACTGCTTGATCCGCATTAATCGGCCATGGGTGAAACAGATGGAGATCTTTTGGTGAACGCTCCAACATCTCTTCATCCGGCAAGCCGGCACAATCATCTTCTGCAGTAAAGCGCGCGATGTCATAGGCGGCATCGACGGTTTCTTTGAGGGACTTCAGGGAAAAATCCGAGGTGCTGGCATTCCCACGCCGGATCGCACGCCCCTCACC
Organism: Oxalobacteraceae bacterium; assembly: GCA_021299035.1. Classification (GTDB taxonomy): domain Bacteria; phylum Pseudomonadota; class Gammaproteobacteria; order Burkholderiales; family Burkholderiaceae_D; genus Pernthalerella; species Pernthalerella lacunae. The sequence continues at coordinate 56,125 of JAJTGD010000004.1, forward strand.
TAGGAAAATAGTGACGCCGATACCTTTATCCTTATTCTGCTCAATGGTATCTACTTGCCCCTTGCGCACGCTGACGGACAGTCCTTGACCCTCGCTCAGCTCGACCACGGCATCCGATGCGCCCTTCTCTTTTGCCAAGCGCAGCATATCGGCGGCGATGTCTTTCAGCTGGTCTTGCGTGTGGGTGAAGATGTCAGCGCTCATGCGGGGTTCTCTCAGGGCAGGATCAAAGCGGTTATCATAGCAGCCGTTCCGTTTTTCAATCGGCCGTCCAAATGCCCAATGCCAACCGCGGCGCGGTCGGGTTCCAGTCCAGCGAATTCGAGCAAAAGTACGATCGCCCCTCCAAGTCCCAACTCAAGCGCGAAATGACTGCGCTGCAAAAGCTCGGCGAAGTTCTAGTCGATGCACCCCGTGATCGCGTGAAAAAAGTACCCATGCCGGATGACGTGCTGGAATCGATCCTGGCGTGTCAACAGATCAGCAGCCATGAGGGCCGTCGCCGCCAGTTGCAATTCGTCGGCAAGAAGATGCGTACGCTGACCGAGGAAGAAGTCACGATCATCCAGAAAATAGTCGATGGTTGGCGTGGCGCTTCCAAAGCCGAGGCAGCAGCACTGCATGCAATCGAGCGGCAGCGCGAGCGCTTGCTCGCTGATGACAACGCACTGACAGACTTACGCGCGCAGCACCCCATGCTGGATGTTCAGCAATTGCGTACGCTGATTCGTAATGCACGTAAGGAGCAAGCTGAGAACAAACCGCCTAAAGCTTACCGTGAGATTTTCCAGATATTGAAGTCATTACAAGCGCCAACGGACAACCAAGACGCCGAAGACAATAATGAAGAAGACGAGAACGCATCCTGACGAGTTAATCATTGGCTTGGTGTCGATTTCCGACCGCGCATCCGCCGGTGTCTATGAAGATCAAGGTGTGCCAGCGCTGCGTGATTGGTTTGGCCAGGCACTGACCAGCCCTTGGCAAATGGAGACTCGCCTGATCCCTGATGATCAGGCCACCATCGAAAAAACACTGATAGCACTGGTGGATGAGCTCGGCTGCGACTTGGTGCTGACCACCGGCGGCACGGGTCCGGCACGTCGCGATGTCACCCCCGAGGCGACGTTGGCAGTGGCTACCAAGCCAATGCCGGGTTTCGGCGAGCAGATGCGTCAGATTAGTCTGCGTTTTGTACCTACAGCGATTTTGTCGCGTCAGGTGGCGGTGATCCGCGAATGCGATGATCACGCCGCGTTGATCATGAATCTCCCCGGACAACCGAAATCAATTCGAGAGACGCTTGAAGGCGTCAAAGACGCAGACGGTAATAGCATCGTGCCCGGTATTTTCGCTGCGGTACCCTATTGCATTGATCTGATCGGCGGCCCCTACATCGAGACCAATGACGCTGTCTGTAAAGCGTTCCGGCCAAAGTCGGCAATACGCGTGAAATAAGGTCACACCATGAGCGACTTACCCTTGCTGGAAACCATCGAGATTGAATCTGCACCCTCACCCTCTGCCACCGTGATATGGATGCACGGCCTGGGTGCAGATGGTCATGACTTTGCCCCGATAGTTCGCGAGTTGGATTTGTCGGGTTGCCATGGCATCCGCTTCGTATTTCCACATGCGGAGGCGATGCCGGTCACCATCAACAATGGTTATGTGATGCGGGCCTGGTACGACATCCTTGGCATGGATCTGGTGCGACGTGAAGACGCTGAGGGTTTACGTGCATCACAAGGCCGTATCGAGGATTTGATCGCGAATGAGATTGCGCGCGGCATCCCCGCTGAGCGCATTGTATTGGCCGGTTTCTCGCAGGGCTGCGCGATGACGCTGCAAACCGGGCTGCGCTACCCGCAACGACTGGCAGGGTTGATGTGTCTATCCGGCTATCTGCCAATTGCAGACAGCTTGGCATCTGAGCGACACGCCGCAAACCAGGACATACCCATCTTTATGGCACACGGACGTGGTGACAGTGTGGTGCCCATCCACCGCGCCGAGGCATCACGCGATCTGCTGACCGAACTTGGCTACACGATCGAGTGGCATGAATACATGATGCAACATTCAGTATGCGCCGAAGAAATCGACGACATCAGCCAGTGGCTACAGCGCGTATTGAAAGCAGACTGAAATAACGTCGCAGCATGAATCAAAACGTAATTCTTTCTCAGTCGCCGAGTATCTTGCGTCATGCAATTGACACCCAGCTACTCCTCGTCACGGTGGTCTCGTCGCCATGAAGAATATCGATCCTGACATCAGTACGCCCGCCTCGCTCAGCGACGCGAGCTTTAGCGTACTGTTCCTGTGTATGGGAAATATCTGTCGTAGCCCGACAGCGCATGGCGTGTTCCGACAAAAAGTGCAGCAAGCCGGATTAGCGCAAAAGGTCTTTGTCACGTCGGCCGGAACGCATAACTATCACCCGGGTGAGTCACCGGACCGGCGCAGTCAACGTGCCGCTGTTGAGCGTGGCTATGACATTTCTGACCTGCGCGCACGGCAACTCAATGAACAAGATTTTGAGCAGCATGATCTACTGCTCGCCATGGATTGGGACAACCTTGCGCTAGCCGAGCAGCGCTGCCCACCCGCTCACCGGCGCAAGCTGCGGCGGCTGACCGAATTTTGCCGCCAGCATGAGGCCGCGGTCGTACCAGACCCGTACTACGGTGGGGAAACTGGTTTTCAGCAGGTACTCGATCTGATCGAGGATGCCTGCGATGGGTTGCTTGAGCATGTAAGCTCTCATTTTGCATCACCAACTGCCGCCATCAAGGGAGGACGCAGATGAGCAAGATTGTCGCTATTGTCACGGGTATCGTCATCACCATGGTGCTGATCGCGGTCGCGCATTTCACTGGCCTGATCTCGCTCAATCTGGGCGGTAACGCCAACCCCAGCAAGTATAAAAACAAGGGTGTGCTGGAAGTCATTTGTGATGTCGAGATCAGTCGGCCCGGTGAGAAATTGACGCCACCCTTCGAGACAAGCCGTACACCGTTACCCGCGCTCTTTGATTTCGAAGAAAGCACCGGCGCGTATGCCGGTGAGTACACCATCTCGATGAATCGCAAGGGCACCCTGAAAGCGCAAGGGGATCTGCTTGAACTCTACCGTCCCGCCATGTTCAAGCGGCATGGTGTCGTCATCATCGGGGAGCATGTCACACTGGATCGTCGCACCGGCGCATTCAAGCAGTGGCTGGATCTGGACGGCGGCAAGCGACTGGATCTGATCAACGGCACTTGCAAGCGCACCGATAACGCGCCGTTCTGATCCCCCCTCGAACCAACAAGAATCTGCGGCGTAGCCGTAGGGATGATCGCCATGCGATCTGACGCGCGCGCACATCAATGACAAACATACGACGATGACAACCGAATCTGACGATGCGCGCTCAGCGCTCCGGATTGCCATCGCCGGTGCCTTGTCGTTGGCAGTCGCTATGGGTATCGGTCGTTTCGCGTTTACGCCGCTGATGCCGATCATGCTGCAGGAAGGGCTGCTCGATATTGCAGCAGCAAGTTGGCTAGCGAGTGCCAACTACCTTGGCTATTTGGTGGGCGCACTTCTATGCACGTTTCAACCAGCCCTGTGGGCGCGCTGGTCCTGGCCCACACTGCCTTCATCCACCATGGTGAAAGTCGGACTCACGCTGACCTGCGCGCTCACCGCTGCGATGGCCATCGATATCACCGCGGCCTGGCCTGGGCTACGTTTTATCACCGGCATCACGACCGCGATCGGCTTTGTGTACACCTCGACCTGGTGCCTTGCGCACCTGGCGCGTCTGCATCGTCCCACTGCCGGTGGCATTGTGTATATGGGTCCAGGTATTGGCATCGCCTGTAGCGGTCTATTGGCCAGTGTGATGGTGCAAGTGGCCTGGCCTGCCAGCTGGGGTTGGATTGCGTTCGGAGTGCTGGCGCTGATCATCACTGTGCTGGTATGGCCGGTGTTTCGTCACGATGACGGCTTGCAGAAAACAAGTGTGGCGCATGCGGTGACCGACTCCGGCGGTACACAGACCGAGAAGGCTACGCTGGTGATTGCCTACGGATTAGCTGGCTTTGGTTACATCATCACAGCGACTTTTTTACCCGTGATGGCGCGTGCGGCACTGCCTGGTTCGGTTTGGTTGGATCTGTTTTGGCCATTGCTCGGCATTGCTGTCGCCTGTGGCGCTTTGCTGGCCTCGCGCATTCCCGCGCGAATCGATCAGCGTCGCCTTTTATTGGGCTGCTACCTGATGCAGTCACTCGGCGTAGTGATCGTAAACTGGGTACCCACACTGACCGGCTTTGCCATCGGTAGCGTGCTGGTCGGTCTGCCATTCACCGCGATCACCTTTTTTGCGATGCAGTTAGGCAGACAATTACATCCACAATCGGCGCCCGCCATCATCGGCTTGCTATCAGGCGCATTTGCATTCGGCCAGATCATCGGTCCACCGGTTGCTGCTGCCATGCTGGCGCGCGCGTCGAATCATGCAACCGGCTTTGCCTGGGCCATTGATGTAGCCGCGATCTCGCTGTTGCTCGGCGCAGGTCTGTACGGCTGGATGATCAAGCGGTTTAGCGCCGTATCAACAACGCCAGCGACCAAGTAGCCCACCTCAAGCCTTCACCACAAGGTAGCTGGCTAGACGGGGATGTCGAAGACAGTACATGACGTGCGGCGAGACATCACCAACAACGCCAGGAACGATGTGGTGAGGGCGTTTATTTTTCGAGGGGTGGATCGTTGTACAGCACCGTAATGCTGATTCGACGGTTACGCGGATCAGCAGGGTTCTGCGGGTTGAATGGCGCCGTATCTGCCACACCTTCAATGCGAACAATACGGCCACCCCCAATACCACCGGTTTCCAACATGCGCCGTGTTGCCTCGGCACGCTCGATCGACAAAGACCAGTTGGTGCGCTCACTACCCTCGGGGAAGGGTGAACTATCGGTGTGCCCCTTAACCGCGAGCTTATTCGGCATGTTCGCCAATGAGCGCGTGACTTCATTAATCAGTGCTCGCGCGCGTGGATCCATCGCCGCATTACCACTACCGAACATCGAGAAATTCGCCTTATCGATGATGTCGATTCGCAGACCCGTTTTTTCTCGCGTGAACTGCACCTGATTTTTCAGATCCGCCAGTGTTCTACTCAGTGAGAGGTTTTCGGTGATCTCTTGCTCCAGCTTGTCGAGTTTTTCTCGCTCGGCTTGCTCGGCAATTTTCTGCTTCTCTTCTTCGCTCAGGTTCTTGCCGTACTTAGGATTCGGTTTGTCATCCGGTGACGTACCCGCATCCTCGCCCTTGCCACCCTCGGCACGCGGGGTCACGCGCTCGATCAACGCCTGCTGTTTGGGATCCATGGGTAGGGTTTCGGGGTCGATGATAGAGCGACCACCAAACATACCGTTCGAGCCCGCTGTCTCACCGGCGCCAGAGACCTTCAACTCAGTCGGTTGGAAGTATTCTGCAATACCGATACGCTGCTCCTCGGGGGTCGCACCCAGCAGCCACATCAGCAAAAAGAACGCCATCATGGCGGTCATCATGTCGGCCAGCGCAATTTTCCATGCACCGCCATGGGCACCTGCGTGCCCTTCCTCTTCAATCTTTTTCCAGATAACCGGCGGTTTCGGCTCCTCCGCCGGCTCGGCTGGCGAGGCGTCAGGCGCAGCTTCGCCCTCGGCAGCTGCGGCAGCGGCTTCGTCTTCTGGTTTCTTCTCTTCTTCTGCCATGGTCGGATTTGGGGTGAGCAAGGCCGCGCTTGCGCGGCAAACGCCTTATGAATCGACAGCAGTGGCTCAGGCTGCAGTCTTGATTGGGGAAATATAAATGAATCAGCCAGCTACGTCGATGAACTCCTGATAACTTTAGGAACAAAGATAATGTTTTGAAAACTATTTAAATCGGTCCGACAAAATGCCGCGGGCACGTTTAATGCACTAGCTAAATTGGTCGTGTCGGTTGGCAGACAGCAGCCGATCTAACAGGGCGGTTCGCCCTAGAGATTCGCCTTAGGCGTTCGCTGTAGTCGTGCGATGAGATGGTATCGGAGCAGCAGTCGACGCATTTGAGTGCTAGTGCAGTGATGTCGATTGAGTGTTGCTTGCTTCGCAGTTCAGGTTTAATTTCTTCATTCAGCGAGGAGGGACCGAGCATGGATTTTCAACCGTATATTCGCGCCAGTTGGGAAATCGTGATGGAATGCGAGAGCCGCAGCCGTGTCAATCTTGATGAAGAACTAGAAGCTTATCTGGTCTACATGGTTGCGCGAAATTTTCGCAACCCTGATTTTCCGCCTGATGTGATCTGCCTCGAGTTCACCAAAGCCCGTACACGCGATGACTTTCGACAGATCGGCGATAGCTGCTTAATCGTCGATGCTTGGGATGTACGACGCGCTCGACTCACCAGCCAAGATTATTATGAAAAGCTGGGTCAAGCTGCCTATGCCTACGCAGCGATGACATCCCGACCGATTGACACCTTGTTTCAACGAATCGCGCGTGAGTTTTCATGTCTTTCAAAAGTGCTGGCGGGCGTCAAGCCGCAGCTTGATGCAGTACGACCGTACAGCTCGCACTAACGGGGACCGGGTGGTACGCGCGCTGAGGCAAGATTCGGCGCACGCTACAATATCGGCTTTTATTAAGCGACTATCACCATGAAATACCTGCACACCATGGTTCGCGTCAGCGACCTCGACGCCTCTGTCAAGTTCTACCGCGATGCACTGGGTCTTGAAGTCTTGCGAGCGCAAGAATATCCTGGCGGGCGATTCACACTGGTTTATCTCGCCGCACCGGGTGATGAAGAAGCGCAAGTCGAACTGACTTACAACTGGGATCCGGAAGAACTCGGTGGCGCGCGTAATTTTGGCCACCTTGCCTACGCAGTCGATGATGTATACGCGCTGTGCGAGCGACTTCAGTCACACGGCGTCACTATCTTGCGCCCACCCCGCGATGGCCGCATGGCATTTGTTCGATCGCCCGACAATATCTCGATCGAGTTATTGCAAAGAGGGCAGCCACTGCCGCCGGCCGAGCCTTGGGTTTCTATGCCCAACACCGGCACCTGGTAACTACACTCTCATTCAAAATGTCGCTGGCGTTGTTGGCGGCAACTTGCCGTACGTCGTGTACTGTCTGCGTTGCCGCCGTCTAGCCAGCGCTCGCATCAACTTTTGATGCTCATTTTGATTGATAGTCTTTTTGTTTTTTCAAAATGTCGCTGGCGTTGGGCAAAACAATTAGCGATTCGACGGAAACGAGAATACGGCGCCTTCGCGCACACCCGCCGAAGGCCAGCGCTGCGTAATGGCTTTGCGACGAGTATAGAAGCGAACCCCATCCGGGCCGTAGGCGTGCAAGTCGCCAAACAGCGACCGCTTCCAACCACCAAACGAGTGATACGCCACCGGTACAGGGAGCGGCACATTCACACCGACCATCCCGACTTGAATATTGTCGGTGAAGTAGCGCGCTGCCTCACCATCACGCGTAAAGATGCAAGTACCGTTACCGTACTCATGCGCATCAATCAGATCCATTCCTTCTTGCAGTGATGCTACCCGTACGATGCCCAACACTGGACCAAAAATCTCTTCCAGATAAATTGTCATGTGGGGCTTCACATCATCGAACAAACAAGGACCAAGGAAAAACCCGTCCTCATGCCCACTGACTTTGATGCCGCGCCCATCAACCACCAGCTTGGCACCTTCAGAAACACCGGCATCAACATAAGCCTTCACCTTGTCGAAATGCGCGCGGGTAACAAGCGGACCCATATCACTCTTGGGGTCTGTACCGGGGCCGATATGCATACGTGCGATCTCGGCCTTCAATCCCTCAATCATTTTGTCGGCGGTGTCATCGCCCACCGCCACAATCAGCGGCACTGCCATACAACGCTCACCACAAGAACCATAAGCAGCACCCATCATCGCGCTCACCGCGTTCGCAATGTCAGCGTCTGGCATGACGATAGCGTGATTCTTGGCACCGCCCAGTGCTTGCACGCGCTTGCCATTCGCGCAGCCCGTACCGTAAATTGCTTGCGCAATAGGGGTTGAACCCACGAATGAAATCGCCTGCACACGCGGATCATTCAGCAGAGCATCAACCGCCTCTTTGTCACCGTTCACCACATTCAGCACACCCGGTGGCAAGCCCGCCTGCAAAGCGAGTTCAGCAATCAGCATCGCCGATGAGGGATCACGTTCAGAGGGTTTAAGAATGAACGTGTTGCCACAAACAACCGCCATCGGCCACATCCATAGCGGTACCATCGCCGGGAAATTAAAAGGCGTAATACCCGCTGTGACCCCTAGCGGCTGAAACTCACTCCAGGCATCAATACCGGGGCCAACGTTCTTGCTGTGCTCACCCTTCAGCAATTCGGGCGCATAGCTCGCGTATTCAACATTTTCAATACCGCGCTGCAGCTCACCCATGGCATCGGCGAGCACCTTGCCGTGCTCTTCAGTAATGAGTGCACAGATCTTGTCTGCATTTTGCTCGAGCAGCTCTTTCAGCTTACTCATCACACGCGCGCGCTTCAGCGGTGGTGTGGCACGCCATGCCGGATAAGCCGCTTGCGCGGAAGCGATGGCAAGCTCGACAGTCTTAGTATCAGCCAGCTGTAGTGTACGAATCGCTGCGCCAGTCGCAGGGTTGTAAACAGGCTGCGTACGCGTGCCGCCATGGTGCGCGACACCTTGAATCAGGTGAGGAATAGTTTGCATGATCAGGGAAAGAATGGAGGGAGATACTTCAGGGGTCGAGCGCGTTGAACGCCTCTCCTAACGCATCGACTAGGCGATCGATTTCTACTTCGGTCGAGATAAAGGGCGGCGCCAATTGCACCGTATCGTTGGCATAGCGCACATAGAAACCTTGCTTCCACATTGCCATGCCCACTTCATACGGCCGCTTGGCAGGCTCGCCTGGCGCAGCGGCCAAAGTAAACCCGGCAGCCAGTCCAAAGTTACGAATGTCGGTCACATGCTTACAGCCACGCAGCGCATGGACTTTTTGTTCAAAGTAGGGTGCAAGCGAATTGACGCGCTCGACTGCCTGCTCTCGCTCGAGCAAATCAAGCGTCGCGAGTGCCGCAGCGCAGGCGACCGGGTGCGCCGAGTAGGTATACCCATGCGGGAACTCGACCAAATAATGCGGCGCATCGGCATGCATGAAGGTGTCATAAATCTCAGGCTTCACCACTACCGCACCGAGTGGCTGCACACCATTGGTAATCTGCTTAGCGCAATTGAGAATGTCCGGCGTCACGCCAAATGCTTCCGCACCGGTCCATGCACCTGAGCGACCAAAGCCGGTGATCACCTCGTCAAAGATCAGCAAGATATCGTGCTGATCACAGATTTCACGCAAGCGCTGCAAGTATCCAACGGGTGGCACGACGACACCCGCAGAACCCGAGAAGGGTTCAACGATCACCGCTGCAATATTCGATGCATCATGCAGATTAATCAGACGTAGCAGATCATCTGCCAACTCTGCACCCTGCCGCGGCATACCACGCGAAAACGCGTTCTGCGGCAACTGAGTGTGCGGGAGGTGATCGGTTTCGACGCCTTGCCCAAACAGCTTTCGATTGCCAACGATACCGCCCACCGAAATGCCACCGAAGTTCACGCCGTGGTAACCCTTCTCGCGACCGATAAAGCGAGTCTTCGAGCCCTTACCCTTTGCGCGCCAATACGCGCGTGCCATTTTCAGCGAGGTATCCGCCGCTTCAGAACCTGAGCCGGTGAAAAATACATGCCCCAATCCCGCGGGCAAAAAACTTTGCATGCGATTAGCCAAGGCGAAAGATTGCGGATGCCCGAACTGAAAAGGTGGCATGAAATCCAGCGTACTCATTTGCCGGCTAACCGCCTCGATCAACTCCGGACGACGGTGACCCAGCCCGGTACACCACAAGCCCGACAAGCCATCAAAAATACGGCGACCATCGGCATCGGTGTAATACGCACCATCGGCCGCCACCATCAGCCGTGGGTTGGCCTTGAATTCTCGATTACCGGTGTAGGGCATCCAGTGCGCCTGCAGCCAATCGGCGTCGGCTCGCACGCCAATTTCGGTAACGGCTTTGGGATCAATGGGTTTCATTTTATTTAACAAGCCCTACACGCGAACATCCACAGTGCCGCCTGTAATCATCGAATGACGATCATCATGCTCACGTTTCAACCGGGACGGCGGCTCGTACAAAGAATGCATGATCTTCGGTGGTGTAACGAGTTCGCGCTGCGCAACTGGCCCTGAGCTTGCCGCACCTGCTGCTCCGGTCGGCTTGGACATCGGCGCGCCGCGTTGTGCAGCCACTTGCGCCGGCGGCGGTGAGGGATCCAGAGAGCTACGGCCCTCCACCTGGCGCCGCTGAACCGCTGCGGCCTTGGAACGATCCTCGGAGCGTTCAGCCATCGCCTCGGGCAGCGCGGGCGCGGCCGTGTTACGGCGGTAAGTGGTCAGCGCCGGGTCGCGATTCTGATATTGATCGGATGAGGTACCTATCGCTGGCATTACAGGTCTCCAAAACTACCTGCATTATCTGCGAATCTGCGCCACCGTAATAGCGGTAATGGATGTGCCAGGGCGGTGAAAGCCTGTTGCGACTGACATATAATCAAATCGCATCAAAAAATATTATCAACTCTGCATCATTAGCCACGGAGGATGACATGCACATCCTTTCGCTTTCCGACATTCAGTTAATTATCCGGCTGTTCGAGCAACGCGACGTGCTGTCCGATACGCAGGGGCGCGAGCACCAGATCTATCACCTGATCAAGATGGGTTATCTACGCCCATTGCGCGGCATCTACGCACTGACTGAGCTTGGCGAGAGAACTGCGCGCTCATTACAGATGCGTCAGTTCGTGCCGAGCAAAATGGCTGAACCTGAACACGCACTAACGGACGCAAGCGGCGAGGCTGCGTCTCTGGCTGCGACTGAATCTTCAGCAGAATCCTCAGCGGAACCGACAACAGATTCAACTACAGAATCTGCTGCACTGGCGGAATAAGCTTAAGACGCTGCATCACACAGACAAGCTTCAGTAAGTGCTTAGCGCTTTGGAGAAGCCGAGCGCTGGCGATGAACGAGGTCATAAAGCAGTGGCAGCACCAACAGTGTCAGCACGGTCGATGACAAGATACCGCCGATGACTACCGTTGCCAGCGGTCGCTGAACTTCAGCGCCAGTGCCGGTGGCAATCGCCATCGGCAAGAAACCCAGCGAAGCTACTAGCGCGGTCATGAGCACCGGACGTAAGCGCGTTAACGTGCCCTCGCGCACCGCATCGTCCAAGCCGTGGCCTTGATCGATCAAGTTACGAATAAAACTAATCAGTACCAGCCCATTCAATACCGCCACCCCAGAGAGGGCAATAAAGCCGACCGCCGCTGAAATTGAGAGCGGAATATCACGCAACCAAAGCGCAAGCACACCACCCGTCAGCGCGAACGGGATACCAGTGAATACCAACAGACCATCTTTCAAATTACCGAACACGGCATACAGCAACAGAAATACCAGCAAGAGCGCAGCCGGCACCACCACCTGCAAACGCTTGGCAGCCGATTGCAGGTTTTCAAAGGTGCCACCCCAACTCACCCAATAGCCCGTGGGTAGTGACAGATTAGCCAAGCGCTGCTCGGCCTCAGCCGCGAAAGAACCTACATCACGGCCACGCACATTCGCCATCACCACGACGCGTCGTTTGCCATTCTCACGACTCACTTGGTTCGGCCCCGGTGCGAGATGTAAGTCAGCCACTTCAGATAATTGAATAAATCCGCCTCGGCCGTATTTACCTGAAATCGGCAGGTTGATCGGCAGACGACGAATCGCGTCGATATCGGTACGCAGTGTCTCGGGCAAACGTACGACGATATCGAAACGACGATCGCCCTCGAACAAGGTACCGCTACGACTGCCGCCAACGGCTGCAGCTACTACCGCTTGAATATCAACAACATTCAATCCATAGCGTGCCGCCTTTTGCCGATCAATAACGACAGACAGTACTGGCAGCCCCGTGGTCTGCTCGACCTTGACCTCAGACGCACCCTGAACGTGCTCGATACGCGCTGCGATTTCCTCGCCCAAACGATGCAGCTGATCCATATCATCGCCAAACACCTTGATAGCGATATCGCTACGCACGCCAGAGATCAGCTCATTAAAACGTAACTGTATCGGCTGCGAGAAGTCATAGTTGTTGCCCGGGATTTTCCACACGGTGTCACTGATCGCTTGCAACAACTCATCGCGGGTCTTGCGCGGTTCGGGCCATTGCTCAATAGGCTTGAGCATGATGTAGCCATCCGACAGACTCGGTGGCATCGGATCGGTAGCAATCTCCGCAGTACCAATGCGCGTGAACATGCGCTCAATTTCTGGGAACTTATTAATCAGCGTACGCTCGATCTGAGCCTGCATTTCGACGGCCTGCGTCAGGCTGATGCCCGGAGCACGAATTGTTTGCACCGCCAGATCACCTTCATTCAAGTTGGGGATGAACTCGCTACCCAAACGCGTCATCAACAGTCCACACAGCACCACCAACACGACTGAAGTAGTCAGCACCAGCGTCTTTGCCTGCATCACCCAGTCGTAAAGCGGCAAGTAGTAGCGGCGCGCCAGGCGCATCAGGATGTTTTCTTTTTCATCCACACGCCCGGTTACGAACATAGCCACCGCAGCCGGCACAAAGGTGACCGATAACACCATTGCTGCCAATAGCGCGGTGACGACAGTGAATGCCATCGGGTGAAACATTTTTCCTTCGATCCCTGAGAGCGCAAAGATCGGTAGATAGACCACAATGATGATGAACTGCCCGAACAATAATGGCCGACGGGACTCCCGTGCTGCTTCGAATACTTCGTGAAAACGTTCCTCGCGCGTCAGCGTGCGGCCAAACTGTTGCTGCGCGTGCGCCAGCCGTCGAATGCAGCTCTCGACAATCACGACAGCACCATCGACGATGATGCCGAAATCCAGCGCACCAAGACTCATCAAGTTTGCGCTGACCTTTTGCTGCACCATGCCGGTCAAGGTAAACAGCATGGCTAATGGAATGACAGCAGCGGTAATTAATGCAGCACGCAAATTACCTAAAAACACAAACAGCACCGCAATCACCAGCGCAGCACCTTCGAGCAAATTCGCCTGTACCGTCGCGATCGCCTTATCAACCAAATGCGTACGGTCATAGACCGTCACTGCGCGCACGCCCTTGGGCAGGTTGCGGTTGATCTCTTTCATCCGTTTGTCGACAGCCTGCGACACGGTGCGGCTGTTCTGTCCAATCAGCATAAACACCGTACCGAGTACGGTTTCATCACCATTCAGTGTGACAGCGCCGGTACGTAGCTCCCGACCAATACCAACCTCAGCCAGATCACGTACGCGCACAGGTACGCCTGCATCATTCTTGACGATCACATCGCGGATGTCTTCAACGGTACGTAGCTGACCAGGTACACGCACCAGATATTGCTCACCACGCTTCTCGATATAGCCGGCGCCCGCGTTTTGATTATTGTGGTCGATGGCACTAACCAACTCCCCCATCGAGATGCCAACGGCTGCCAAGCGCTCCGGGCTGGGGGCGACCTGATATTCCTTGACGTAACCGCCGATTGAATTAATGTCCGTGACACCCGGCACGGTACGCAACTGAGGTTTAATGACCCAGTCCTGAATCTCGCGCAAATCGGTACCGGTGTAGGGCGTTCCATCAGGCTTGGTCGCGCCCTTGTCAGCCTCGACTGTCCAGAGATAAATCTCGCCGAGCCCGGTGGCGATCGGCGCCAATGAAGGTATCAGTCCTGCGGGTAAACGCTCGCGCGCTTGCGCAACGCGCTCATTGACTAACTGACGCGCAAAAAACAAGTCGGTATCTTCGCTGAAGATCACCGTCACTTGTGACAAACCGTAGCGTGACAGCGAGCGTGTTTGTTGCAAGCCCGGCAGACCCGCCATCACCGTTTCAACCGGAAACGTAATGCGCTGTTCAGTCTCGAAGGGGGAATAGCCTGGCGCGTAGGTATTAATCTGTACCTGTACATTAGTGATGTCAGGTACAGCATCAATTGGCAGACGTTGGTAGCTATAGATGCCAACAGCAATCAGCATCAACGATGCAAACATGATCAGCACGCGCTGTGCGATCGAGAACTGTATCAGCCGTTCGAACATGCGCGTGCTTCGCTCAGTTACCGTCTTCGCTGGCTTGCTTTGCCAGCTCTGATTTGATCACGTAGCTGTTCGCCGCCGCGTAAGGGGTGCCCGTTGCCAGCTCGCTAGTAATCTCGATGTACTTACCATCGGTCCGACCGGTTGTCACTGGACGGGGTACGAAGCGCTTGCCATCCCGCACAAAGATCACTTGCTGCGTACCGATTGATTGCAAGGCATCGTTTTTGACAGTCACCGGTATCAATGCATCCCCGGCTTTCACCTCAACATTCACGAACAACCCGGGGCGCCAAAGTCCCTTACCGTTTGCCACCACGATACGCGCCTTGGCCATACGCGTTTGCTCACCTACCAATGCACCGATAAAAGCAATCGTTCCTACCGTCTCTGCGTCGAATGCTGTTGCACGTACCTTGACCTTATCACCCACGCGCATCAGAGGTAAATCTTTGGCAGGGATATACACCTCTACCCAGACCGTGCTGAGATCAGCAATGGTAAAAATCGGCGTATCTTCTTTTACCGCCTCACCAATCGACAGATTACGCTCGACGATCACACCATCATAGGGTGCAAATAGCTCGAAACGATTAAGCGCTTTAGCGCTCATATTGACACCTAGCGCACGCAGCTTCTGCATTGCATTGTCGCGCCGAATTTCTGCTTCTTCGACAGCATGCTGCGCCTCAAGATAATCCTGTTCCGCACTTACGCGCTGTTCCCACAAACGTTTTTCACGCTGAAACACCATCTTTACATGCTCAAGATGACGCTCAGCACTTTGTAATGCGCTACGTTGCTCGGAAATCTGTTGACTCGAAAATACGACCAACAGCTGACCTTTATGCACCATCTGTCCGGTCGCTACCGCAACGGTTTCAGCGACGCCGGGTACGCGCGGCACCACATGCACGGTGCGGTCATCATTGAGTTGTACCTCGCCGGGAAATTGCAACATCGAGGTAATCCGCGCCGGAGCAACCGACTCAATCGTGATACCAGCCGCTTTGACTTGCGCGTCATCGATCGGCACCTCGTTTGGCGTTGATTTGGCTGGCTGAGCACTCGCACTCTTGTCAGCGGGTACAGCATCGTCTTGCTGAGCGCTGCCACGGTTCTTTGACAGAATCATGGCGCTCAGCACAACGCCAATCACTAACACCGCAACAATCGCTACCAGCGAAGATCGACCGTGATGTTTGCCGATACCGTGTACGGGCATGGTTTTTCCTTATCGCTCGTTTTCGGGCGTTAAATCACCAATCAGGCTCTCCA
Source organism: Oxalobacteraceae bacterium (assembly GCA_021299035.1). Classification (GTDB taxonomy): domain Bacteria; phylum Pseudomonadota; class Gammaproteobacteria; order Burkholderiales; family Burkholderiaceae_D; genus Pernthalerella; species Pernthalerella lacunae. The sequence goes on from JAJTGD010000004.1 coordinate 71,659, forward strand.
ACTCAGCCTGCGCACGATGAAAATTCGCCAACGCAATCAGGTACTGGGACTTGGCCGCAATCAGCGTTCGCTGCGCATCCAGCACCTCCAAAAAACTGAATTTACCGTTTTCGAAGCCAATCGTGGCCGCTTCGTAGGTACTACGCGCACCGGGCAGGACTTCTTGCCGCAGCAGATCGGCATCACGCCTACGCGCATTTACATTCTCAAGCGCCTGCAATGCCGTCGAAGACAAAGCTGTTTGCGTTGCTTGTAGTTCTTCAGCGGCCTTTTCCTGGCGCCGCAGAGCCTCCTGCAGATTACCTTGATTGCGGTTGAAGATAGGCAGCGGCACCTTCAACGCAACCAAGGCCTGTTCTCCTGGTAGTTCGAGATTGCGTTTCACGCCAAGACTGACCGTGAAGTCCGGTACGGTACGCGCCTGCTCCAGCGTCACCAAGGCCTTGCGTCGCTCCAGCTCACGTTGTGCGCGACGCAGTTGTGGGGCGGTTTCAAGCCGGCCCACAATCAGGTCAGGTGCCGGTGGCACCGGCAACTGCTCGACATCGCCGCTCGCTTCGGTAAAGCTCGGCGCTGTATTTCCCCACAAGCTGGCAAGCCGACGCCGACTATTACGCAGCTCACTCTCACTTTGATTCAGCGTCACGCGAGCACCAGCCTCAGCTACGCGTGCTCGGGTTTCTTCGACGGGGGAAATCTTGCCAGCCGCAACGCGCTTGGCCGCAATATCCGTAGCACGCTGCGCCAACCTCACACTTTCTTCGGCTGTGGCGCGTAGCTCTTGCGCTGCAAGCACATCAAAAAAAGCAGCAATCACTGCACTACGCAGGCGCAACTCCGCACCACTCAGATCAGCCAGTGCCACCTCACGACCCAAACCTGCTGACCGTACACGCGCTTCCCGTTTGCCACCGGTTTCAAATGGCACGCCGACTTCCATGGTTGAGGTGCGGCCAAAGCGACTGACGTCATCGGCTTGGTAGTTGAACTCAGGATTGGGTCTTAGCGAGCCCTGCAACACCTGGCCCTCGGTGGCATTCACTTCACGCCTCGCAGCTGCCAGCGTGGGGTTGTGCTCAATGGCATACCGAATCGCCTGATCGAGCCGTACTGGCTCGGGCAGTTCGATAAACAAAGGCTGCTGCGCCAGTGCTGACGTGCACGAAAGTGGCAACGCAAGCGCAATCGCACGCCACCATTTCAGATTAGTCAGGCTACCGAAACACATTCTCTTTCCTCTCTCGCCGGGCACTCAAAACAATACCGCGGCTCGCGCGGCAGTGTATCAGCCCGCGAGCGCTCACTACGGTATTGGGGCGGCCGATGGTACCCAAGATCAAGCGCTATGCCGACTACCGCGCAGCAAATGGTCACGAAACACGCTGGCAATCGGCGACAGACGTTTGCCTCTCGGCGACACCACATGCCATTGCGAGTGCAAAGGGAAGCCCTGTACGTCCAGCGCCACCACTTCCTCCTTTGCTTGGCCGATGTCGAGCGCGTGACGAGACAGCACCGCGACCCCTAACCCGGCAGCGACGGCCTGCCGTATCGCTTCATTACTACCCAGCTCCATCCGCAGACCCGGCCTGAAGCTGTGCGCATCGAATAGCTGCTCAGTGGCCATCCGAGTGCCAGAGCCCGACTCGCGCAAAATGAATCGATCCGTTGCGAGCTTTTCCAGCGACAGTTTGTGCTTCTTGGCAAGCGGGTGAGTGGCAGCCGCTACCAGCAGTAAGGGGTTGGGCATGAAGACATCATCGTGCAGCTCGATATCTGCGGGCGGCATCGACATGATGTACAGATCGTCCAGGTTATCGCGAAGTCGTGCCACCACACCATCGCGGTTTAACACCTGCAAAGAGATATCGATTTCGGGGTGCTGCTGACAAAACCCGCCGAGTAGCCTCGGCATGAAGTACTGCGCCGTGTTGACCAGCGCGACCCGGAGTCGGCCACGTGTAAGCCCTCGCATAGCGTCGAACTTCTGTCGCAAGGCCTCCCATTCACCGGCGATGGCACGCGCGGTCTCCGCCAATTCCCGACCCGCCTCGGTCAGAAAAACCCGCTTACCTACCACCTCATAGACCGGCATGCCGATCGATTGGGTGATCTCTTTCAGCTGCATGGACGCGGTCGGCTGGGTCACATGCAAGGCGCGGGCTGCCGCACTGACGCTGCCGGTATCGGCCAGCGCCATGAATAAGCGTAATTGCCGGAAAGTCAAGTTCATAGGGTTTTCCTGATGCAAACCATTTGAAAATCGATTTTACTTGATCAGATGATGAAATTACTATTGCGCAAATTTTTGAGGAGCTCCTTGTGCAAAACCTGCTTGACCCCGCGATTCTGTTTTTCGCCTTCGGCCTGCTGGCCGGGCTGCTGCGATCCAATCTCGAGGTGCCACCGCAAATGGCGAAATTCCTGTCGCTCTACCTGTTGATGGCGCTGGGACTAAAGGGTGGCTTCGCGCTATCGGAGTCAGGGCTTACTACCAGCATCATGGCGAGCCTATTCGCTGCGGTGCTGATGGCGTTTATCGTGCCGGTGATTGGTTACTCTTTATTGCGTCGTTTCGTGCCGCCGTTTGACGCGGCTGCGGTTGCGGCATCCTACGGCTCGGTCAGTGCGGTGACCTTTGTGACTGCAATGCAGTACGTCGAGTCGCAGCAAATCCCGGTGGGTGGGCAGATGGCGGTGGCGATGGTGCTGATGGAGTCGCCGGCTATCATCGTGGCTGTGGTGTTGGCGAATGTCTTGCGCCGACAGCACGCTGCAGGCGCGCAAGGTGTCAGGGTGACCGCATCGGGCTCATTGGTGGTGACCGACGAGGGTCACGGCACCTCGATCAAGGCGATCTTGCACGAATCACTGACCAACGGCACCCACTTGCTGCTGCTGGCCTCGCTCGCGATCGGCTTTATCAGCGGGGATGCCGGCAAGGCGATGATGAAGCCTTTCTCGGCCGATCTATTCAAGGGCATGCTGGCTTTCTTCCTGCTCGATATGGGCCTATCGGTGGCAAAAAGTCTGCCTGACATCAAGGGAAAAGCGCCGGTGCTGGTGCTCTACGCCGCGGTCTCGCCGTTCGTCCATGCTGCGCTGGCATTACTGTTGGCGCTTGGCCTTGGGCTGCCGTTGGGCGACACCGCGCTGCTGATGGTGCTGTCGGCCAGTGCTTCGTACATCGTGGTGCCCGCCGTCCTGCGCTATGCCATCCCGGAAGCAAACCCGGCGGTTTACCTGGCGCTACCGATCGGGGTTACCTTCCCAATCAACCTGCTGGTTGGGATACCGCTCTATACCTCAATCGCGGCGTTATTTTTCTGATAACCACACTGAATTGTTACTGATCGTTTCGCTGGTTTTTTTAGTGGCGGTAATACCCTATAACTGCGGTCATGTATGGTGGCCAAGGAGCCGGTATGACCCCGCAAGAGAAACAGCAACTCGACGAATTTCTGGTACAGCTGACGCATGTTGGCTATGTTGATAAAGACCCGCAAGCGGCGGAGGCCATCGCCGCCGCTTTTTCTTGTCAGCCAGATGCACCCTACCTCACGGTTCAGCGCTGCCTGCTGCTGAACGAAGCGCTGATCGAGGCACATGCCCGAATCGCTGAGCTGGAAGCGAGAGAAGTATCGGCAGCGTCACCACGGTCTTCCGCCACGCCGAGCGCGCCGCCACATGGATGGCTTGCCAGTGCCGCTTTACACGCAAAAATGTGGCAAGGACTTGCTCGAAGCTTCGCGCGAGCGAATTGAGTTTTAAAGGTCGCTGGATCCCGACGTACGTCGGGATCCATAGATTCAATTGAAACTGCAAGCGACCGAACCGAGTGTGAGGAAATTAGCCTCAACACGATCGCCCGGCTTAACCGCCACTGGCACCCGGCAAGTACCGGTGGTGACCACCTGACCCGGCTCACAACTTATTCCGAGCCCGGAAAGTTCATTCACCAACCAAGTCAACGCGACACGCGGGTCACCGAGTACATTTCTGCCGAAACCAGATTCGACGATCTCGCCATTCAATCGCACCTCGATGGCTTGGTTCACATAGTCGAACCCTCGCCAATCATCTGCCCGTGGTCCAATGACATACAGATTGGCACAAGCATTATCGGCAACCAGTTGCGCCTCGCCAGCTTGAACGAAGTCGTTGTAACGCGAGTCCGGCACCTCGATTGAGGGATGCACACAAGCCACTGCATCGAGTACCTCGTCCACCGTATATGGGCGCGTTATCGGTGACAGCGCTTTCCCAAAGCGGAAGGCAAACTCAATCTCGGCAACGCCCATCAGATTGTTTTTCAGCGTCACGCTCGCACCATGACGCAACACGCGATCGGTATACAAGCGCCCAGCCAGTGGACCATTGACGGCGATATGGCGTTGACCTTCAATACTAGTAGCAGCGATTTTCCAGCCGAATAGAGCATGCTGCTGTTTATCTCCGATCGACTGTTGTACCGCGTAGCCCTCGGCACGTGAACCCGGGCGATAGCTTTGCGGCAGCCCATCGCAGCGCGTGCGCTGCTGCCACATCGTCAGCAAAGCATTAGCCGCCTGATCGATTTTTTCAGCGGTGCTCATCCGCAGTCTCCATATGAGTGTTCGATGATTCCGGCATTGGCATACGACGCACCATCAGCAGCGCGAACAAACTCATGACCGCCATACCCGACAAGTAATAGCCCACGAATGGCAGGCCGTAGTTAGTGGCCAACCATGTCGCGATGTAAGGTGCACCTGAAGCGCCAAGAATACCGGCGAGGTTGAACGTGAGTGAAGCACCGGTATAGCGCACCTCGACCGGAAACAAACTCGACATCAAAGCGCCGAGCGGGCCAAAGCTGGCACCCATCAGGGCCATACCGATCGATAGCGCAATCACGGTTGAAACGCTACCGGCTTCCAGCATGGGGCCAAGCAACAGCCCCAGCAAGATGATGCCAACCGTACCTATCAGCAAGCCAGCAGTACGGCCGCGCTGATCAGTAAACTTTGCAGAAAGCGGAATGCAAATCGCGAAAAACACGGTCGCGATTAATTGCAGTACCAAAAACTCTTGCCGCGCATAGCCAAGCGAGCGTGTGGCCCAGCTCAAGGTAAACACGGTCATCAGATAGAACAGTACGAACTGTCCCATGCCCGTCAGGCTGCCCAGTACCAAAGCACGTGGGTAGCGAGTCACCACCTCCAGTATCGGTACTCGTACCCGCTCATGTCGTGCCAGCACCGCGCGAAACTCGGGCGTTTCAGCGATATTCAATCGCACATACAAACCAACCAATACCAACAAAGCACTGGCCACAAACGGAATACGCCAGCCCCATTCAAGAAAATCTGCTTCAGGCAAATGCGTGGTCAGCAGCAGAAACACCGAGCCTGATAAAAAGAAACCAATCGGCCCACCCAGCTGCGGAAACATGCCATACCAAGCATGACGTCCAGGTGGTGCGTTTTCTGTGGACAGCAAGATAGCACCGCCCCACTCACCGCCCAGCCCCAAACCCTGTCCAAAACGCAGTACCGCCAACATGATCGGTGCCGCAATACCAATCGATGCATACGATGGCAGCAGACCGATCAACACGGTGGACAACCCCATGGTGAGTAAAGAGGCGACCAAGGTCGCTTTGCGACCAATACGATCACCAAAATGACCGAACAACGCCGAGCCGACCGGGCGCGCAACAAAGGCCAAACCAAACGTCGCTAGCGACTGTAGTGTCGCCAGTGTGCCGTCAGATGATGGAAAAAAAAGCGTCGGAAAAACCAATACCGCCGCTGTGCCAAAGATATAAAAATCAAAATACTCGATCGTTGTACCGATCAGGCTCGCGAACAGCACTCTTGCAGGTGAATTCGGTGGCTGATTGGCAGAAGCCTCAGCACCCTCGCGTGTAGCACCGGGTTCGTCCACATCGGTCTCCCTGAATCTTATTATTCTGTGTACGAGTAGCTGTATCATCGGCAGCTACTACCTATTAACGCGCGTTTATGCCGCATACTTCAGCGCAGCTATCATGCTGAAGGCTTACGGATCATGCCAGCCGAGTGTTGTAGCGTCAATTTCGATTGCTGCTGCTATTCCCAAAGAATTTTCATCAGAATATAACGGAGACAACGATGCGCCTATTTCCCGGCTTTACCGAGCGACTGATCCGCACCAGCGGCGCGACCATCAAGGTTGTTTATGCTGGTCAGGGTGAGCCGGTGCTACTGCTGCACGGGTATCCACAAACCATGGCCTGCTGGCATGAGATTGCCCCCAAGCTGGCGAAACACTACACCGTGATCTGCGCTGACCTGCGGGGCTACGGCGGATCGTCCAAGCCCAAAGGCTTGCCCGATCACTCGAACTATTCCAAGCGCGCGATGGCGCTAGACATGGTCGAGGTGATGGAGAAGCTGGGCCATGATCGGTTTCACCTAGTGGGGCATGATCGCGGCGGTCGCGTTGCGCATCGCCTCGCGAAAGATCATGGTGATCGCGTACATACCCTCACCGTACTCGACATCTCACCGACCCTGAAAATGTTCGAAAGTACCGACCTGCGCTTTGCAACTGCCTATTACCACTGGTTCCAGATGCTGCAACCATCACCGATACCAGAACGCATGCTACAAGGGATCGTGCCATTCAACATCCTCGGCATGATCGGCACAGCCAAGCCAGATTTGTCGGCGTTCTCGAAAGCGGCGCTACGCGAGTATGTGAAAGCGTTCAGTGACCCCAAAGCGGTACACGCCAGCTGTGAAGACTACCGAGCGGCGGGCACCATCGATCTGGAACACGATCGCAAAGACAAACGTCGCAAATTGAAAATGCCGCTACTCGCACTATGGGGTAAACGTGGTGTGATTCATCGCTTATTCAAATGCCTGGCGGACTGGCGTGAAGTCGCGACGAATGTACGCGGCAAGGCGCTCGATTGCGGCCATTTCATCCCGGAAGAAAAACCTGCCGCGACACTGCGCGAGATTCGAAGCTTCCTGGCAAAACACCCGATGGCTGGTCACTAAAACCGTCACCCAACAAGCCATGCTGACCACGCTGATTGTTTGCCTTGCCAACTGCGGTGCGCCGACCACGCCCGCAGATGAAATCGGCAAAGTCGCCGCGAGTTACCTGGAAGCTTGCCATGAGATGAATTACCTGCAGCGCAGTCGTTGCCCTGATATCCAGCCGCCGGTATTACTGCAATGCGTAAATGATATTGAGCGTGAACTGCCTCATCAGTATCGCGCCGATTTCCGCAAAGGACGACGTGTATTAGAGCAGCGGTTCATCACCGAATTACCTGCACAAGCAGAGAGTCGCTTCGCGCTACAACTGCGCACCGCGGGGGGTGATAGCGCACTGGCGTGCTACAACAGTGCCAATGAACTCGCGCAACGCCGCATCCAGCTGATGCGGCAGTTGAAAATTTTCAGTAACAGCCCTTGAACTAGCTCGCTGCGGCGGCTCTGACAACGCTCTGCAATTGCGGCTTCTGACTTTCCTTGCGTGCCGAGCTATCCATCATCAGATAGTTTTTCTCGTTACTCTCGGCTACCAGCGACAAATAGCGCATGCAGGAGATTCGCAAGAAAGATGATAGGTTCTCGACCTTGCCTTGACGCTCGACGATTTCTTCGTACAGCCTGCAGATCAGCTGATTGGTCGTCATCTTATCCTTGGCGGCGATGCGCGCCAAAATGTCCCAGCACAAATTCTCCAGCCTGATGCTGGTAACCATGCCGTGAATACGTACCGAGCGCGTACGCTGCTCATAATGAATCGGGTCAGCACTGGCATAGATGTCGCACATATAGATGTCTCCTGCTGGTCTTTTGCAGTTTAAAGCAATCAGCTGCTATAAAGCGCGTTCCTGTTGAAACAAAAGCCGCCCCCACTTCGGGGGCGGCTTTTTCCAAGGTCTTTATCGACCTGGTCAGGTGACGATTAGATCGTGCGGTTACGCAGACCGTTCGCGATGAACTCGGCCTGACGAATCGCCAATGCAACGATGGTCAACGTCGGGTTCTCGGCTGCACCGGTGGTGAACTGCGAGCCATCGGACACGAACAAGTTCTTGATGTCATGTGTCTGACCATGCTTGTTCACCACACCATCACGCGCCTTGGCACTCATCCGGTTGGTACCGAGGTTATGCGTTGACGGGTAAGGCGGGGTGAAGATCACACGTTTTGCACCCACTGACTCATACAGCGCCTTGCCCTGCTGGAAGCCGTGGTTACGCATCGCGATATCGTTACCGTGATCGCTGAAGTTCACGTTCGGGATCGGCAGACCAAACTGGTCTTTTTCGGTCGCGTGCAGAGTAATACGGTTGGATTCCTGCGGCATATCTTCACCGACCAACCACATACCGGCCATGTTGTCGTACGCATCCATCGCGTTCGAGAAGTCACGGCCCCAGTCACCCGGGTTCAAGAAAGCTGCCATGAATGGCACGCCGAGCGACAGCGTTTCCATTTCATAGCCACCAACGAAACCACGCTTCGGGTCAAAACGCGATTCGTCCTTGATGATCCCCGCCATCGTGGTACCGCGGAACATGTGTACTGGCTTTTCGAAGATGCCATACACCGATGCGGTCATGTGACGCATGTAGTTTCTGCCGACCTGACCCGACGAGTTAGCCAAGCCATTCGGGAACATGCTGGACGCCGAGTTCAGCAGCAGACGCGGCGACTCAATCGAGTTACCCGCCACGCAAACCACTTTCGCTTTCTGGAAGAAGCGGTTGCCTTTTGAGTCGCCATACAGTACGCCAGTGGCGCGACCCTTGGCATCATGCTCAATTTTCAGAACTTGTGCGCCCGGGCGTACCTCGAGGTGACCGGTTGATTCACCTTTCGGAATCTCGGTGTACAGCGTGGACCACTTCGCACCCGACTTACAGCCCTGGAAGCAGAAACCGATCTGTTGGCAAGAACCACGGCCATCGCGTGGCTTCGAATTGATCGACATATTCCCGGTGTGATAGTGCTTGTAGCCCATCTTCTTCGCACCAGCTGCCAGTACTTTGTAGTTGTTATTACCTGGCAAACGAGGAATACCGTTGGTACCTGTCGTGCCCATCTTGTGCTCAGCACGAGCGTAATACGGATTCATCTCATCTAGCGTGATCGGCCAGTCGAGCAGGTTAGCGCCCCCTACTTCACCGTAAACGGTGCGTGCTTTGAACTCGTGCTTCTGGAAACGCAAGGAAGCGCCCGCCCAGTGCGTTGTCGAGCCGCCCACTGCCTTCACGATCCATGCAGGCAGGTTCGGGAAGTCATTTGATACACGCCAAGTACCCGAGGTGGTGCGCTTGTCGAGCCAGGAAATCTTGCTGAACATCGGCCATTCGTCGTTCTCGAAATCATTGATCTCGTGACGACCGCCGGCCTCGAGAATCACAACATCGATTCCCTTTTGCGCTAATTCGTTACCCAATGTGCCACCGCCGGCACCCGAACCCACAATCACGACGACTTCATCGTCGAGGCTGAATTTCTTGCTCATGGTTGTCTCCTCTATTCCTGATATTCGTTGTTATTTGGACTGGGATCAGAGCTCGTCCATCCAGGTCTGGTCGGCGAAGCCACGGTTGATGTAGCCGCCGTACTGGGCCGACGCACCTTGGTAACCCAGCTTGGCCCAAACGGCTGGCTGGTTATAGAGGCTGACTACGAGATCACCGCGCAGCTTGCCGAAGAACGGGTCCTTAGCCTTCGCCATATCAGTCAAAATTCTCGCGCGATCTACTTCGGCTGCAACATCTGCGTAGGACTTGCCGTAGCGTGCTTGCGCCTCAGCATTGACTTTGGCGACACCGTCCAACAGGGTTTTACGCAGATCGGCGTTCGATTTCGCTTGTTCAGCGTAGACGCCGACGGCATTGGCATACAACTCATCTTCAAAACGATCGTGCGGGAAAATATCGCGCGCAACTTTGACGATGGTTTTGAAAGCTGCGCTACCTAGTACTTCCTCGGCGAGTGCAGCGTTTGGCGTGAACATCATCGGCAAGCCGCCAGCGGCAGTAGCTACCGTGCCAGCAGTCGCAATTTTGAAGAACTTACGGCGCTTCGGTTCTGCGGGTGTGTACATGATTGTCTCCTTATCTTCTTGTGTACCAAGCCCGGTACGGGGCTTTACTCCTGTAATCCGTCCATGCTGGAATTCTTGTTATCGATAATGCCCTCCCCGCTGCAGTACTTCTATCTTGTAGCCGTCGGGGTCTTGTACGAAGAAAAAGCGCGCGAGTAATTCATCGTCACGCTTGAACTCCTTGATCGGTAGTGGGCTGTAGCCGAGTTGTTCGAGCTTGCTCTGCATGGGCTCGAGCTCCTCAACGACGAAGGCGTAGTGACCGTAACCATCGCCATGCGTGTAAGGCTCAGTGCGGCCCTTGTTGTGGGTCAGCTCGATCTCGAAGTCGTTCTCTGGGTTACGCAGGTAGATCAGCGAGAAATCGTCGAAGTCGAGTCGGTGACTGATCGCAAAGCCGAAGCCTTCGCTGTAAAAACGGATGGAGCGCTCGGGATCGAACACTCGAATCATGGTGTGAATAATTTTAGGCATTCTTCGATGCTTGATTCTTTTGTAGGTGAACGGATTATTCTTCACGAATGGGGTGGTGTGGTAGTAGCGCGCTACTACGACTGTGTTCTGACAATGGAGTGGGTTGCGGCAGCGCACAGAAACCCCACTATCGGCAGTTCATTGAATTTGCGCCATATGTTCTAGCGCGCCCAGTATTGTGTAAGAGCACCGTACCGCGCCGCATCAAAACAAACGCCAAAAATATTCAAAAAAACCTGCGGCTTCGGAAAAAAATTCATCAATTGCCTAATTGATAGCGGCGCTCAAGCGGCATGCCATCGCCAGGCTGATGAGATAGGAAAACTGACCCCGCCCTGATTAGGAGCTCAAAGCCTGAATCGAGGTCAACAGTGCTCGCGCTTGAGGGGGGATGGCCGTGGGCTGCCGGCTGGCACGATCGACATACACATGGACGAAGTGCCCCTGGGCGCTGGCAACTTGATCATCTCCGCGGAATATGCCCACCTCATAGCGCACGCTGGATTTACCCAACTGGACCACGCACAAACCAGCAGTGATTGGCTCCGGAAATGCCACCGGAGAAAAGTAATTGCAGTGGGTCTCGACCACCAGGGCGATCGCATCACCGCCATGAATATCCAGTGTGCCGCGTGAGATCAAAAACTGGTTCACTACCGTATCAAACCACTGGTAGAACACCACATTATTGACATGGCCATACACGTCGTTATCTGCCCACCGGGTAGTAATCGGCAAAAAATGTCGAAAATACTCACGACCTTTGGCACTGTCTCTCATAGCAGATAATCACCTTCGAACAACAAAGGCGACCCCAGTCGCCGTGAGTAAAATACCGATAGCACCGGCAATGGTAAATGATTCACCAAACAAGGCCCATGCCATTAATGCGGTCACCGGCGGCGTGAGATACATCAGGCTGGACACATGCGTCGCTGCATTTTTCCGAATCAGCGCGTACAGTAAAAACATCGCACCAATCGACAATGCAAAAATCGACCAGCACAAGGCCCCAATAAACTGAGGTGTCCATGCGACGGCACTCAACGAAAAATCCAAGTCTTCCAGCCACCACGCTAACGGACACACCAGAATAATCGACGCCGAAAACTGAATCAGCGCACCCGATCGCAAATCAAATCGAGGACAAAACCGCTTTTGATACAGCGTACCCGCAGTAATCGAGACCAGAGCCATAAGACACAACAGTATGCCGGTCGAGGATGCAGCGTCTAGCTTGAGATTGTCTTTCACCACCAACGCCACGCCCACCAAGCCAAGTATCAGACCCATCCACTGCTGAATGCTCAAACGCTCGCCTACCCAGCGTGCAGAGAGTGCAGTCAGCATTGGCTGCAAACCGACAATCAGCGCCGCTAATCCAGCGGGCGTACCTAACTTGATTGCAGACCAGACGCCCGACAAATATCCCGCCTGTACCAATACACCTGCTACTGCGATATGCAAAACCAAACCGCTTGGCCAGGGCGCACGGACCAATACAAGGGTCGGGAGCAGGATGAGTAAAACACCCCCGAAACGCAGCAATAAAAATGTGAGCGTAGGCGCGTAGGGCAAGCCGAATTTAGCGACGATAAAGCCAGTACTCCAGACCAGCACAAATAGTAGGGGTGCGAGTGCGTCTGCGGATGACCAGTGCGTTTGAGGTTTGGGGAGAATTTCGGTCATACAGCGAGTTGGCGTGGCCTTGGGTATTTCTTGACTGGAGATGCTGACTTTATTGCCGACGTTTCGGTCGCGGCCATAGCCCACCAGATGATTGCTTCAGTTTTTTTCACACTCTACCCTAAGGCGCCGAGCCTGAACCAGGTCATCAACGCCAGCGCCGTAGGCAGGACGGCTTACCCGGTGGTTAAACCAGTCACCCAAAACTTTGATATAGACCCAAGATTTTCCCAATCGCGGTTGGGACAATGCTCAGTAACACAACCGACTGGAGCTGATGCCATGCCAACCACCTCAAGACGCCATTTAATCCTTACCCTGACCCTAGGCGCTGCAGCAACCCTGGCCAACGCCGAGATGAAGCCCGCCGACGTCACCGCCGCCAGAGCCTTGTTTGCCAATAATGGCTGCGCTAACTGCCATGAGATGAATGGCAAAGCCGATGGACCTGCGATGCGCGACATCGCAAAGCGCTACAAGGGTAAAAAAATCAATGCCGAGTTGGCTCGCCGGATTCGGGAGGGCAGCGCAGGACGCTGGGGCGACAACGAGTCACACCCCCCGCAAGGGGTTTTGGAGCCGTCCGAGGCCAGGTTACTGGCCGATTGGGTGCTGAGGGGCGCGCCGTGATAAACCTCGCCGACCCTACCACTGACTTTAATTGCAGGTCGCGCGAGTAGTTATCAACAAACTACCGAACCACCCAGATTCGGCTAGTAATAGAAAGCGTTCTATACTCACCGGGTTAGTCACATTAACCCTACCCGGTGACAAGAACAATGTCGACCTGCCGAGCCATTATCCGCTACAGCTTCACGAACACCGCAGAGGAAGGCAGTCGCACGACCGCACTCATTACTGCAACGATATCCGCCATCTCAAAAGAGAGCGCACTTGATTATCTGACCCAGCGCTATCCCGAGCGCCACAACATGCAGATTACCGAAGTCAGCTTGATTGAGGGTGGCTAAACTTGTTTTTGAACCAAATCTAGCTGGCCGCCCCTGCCTTAAGCCCACGAAACTCGAATTAGCACTTGCCGCGGCGCGATAAGTAAAACCGTTTTAGCAATCGCTAGCAAAAATCCTTCGCCGATTCGACCCTGACCATGGAAGCGTTCAGCGTTTTCCATTCAAAATTCTGCATCGCTGTATATCGCAGGCCGTTGGTAATGACGAGCGATACTCCTTAAAGCGCTTGAATGCTTCCGGGTGACGGGTTCGACATTGCCCACCTTTACCATCGTGGTAGTAGGAGAGGGTATCGATGCAGCGCCGTGAATGGTCCATCAGCCCATAAAAATGACCGATCTCATGAGACAACACCATTTGCAGGGTTGCAAACGAATCATTTGTGGGATTCCGCTGATTAAGTAGCCGAAATGCTTCCGCGCCAAGTAACAACTGGTGTCGCGAAATATCCGAGAGACCAAAATGTCCGGCATTGCTAGCCGTATCCCAGCGAATAATGATGTCTTTGCCACTCGGGCGAGTCGCAGAATCTACAAGACCTGCCTTTGCTGGAATGCCGCACCGTGACCATTCAGTCGTGACTTTTTTCAGCAGGTCTAATACTTGTTGCTGTTCGAACCAAAATGGCGCGCCTGCATGAGCGTAGTGGAACGTCAGTATATCAACGGCGAGCGCCCTATCCTGGCCGTCACCCCAAGTGACGATATCACCTGCCTCACACTGCGTAATTTCCAGGTTTCTCAAAACAGAGTCAGCACGGGAAGAGCCACTCGCTGCCATCAATAGTGCCGGCAGCAAACCCAAAATCATCAGCTTAGGTTGTACATAAGCGCGAAATAGCGCTGGAAATTTGCAAACGGGTGACATTAAGCGGTTCAACGCTATCAAATCGACTCCGCTGAAATCAATAATCCCAAATCTTGGCTTAGCTCTATTACTTCCTGGGGCAGAGATACGCAAAGATGGACGCCGACGGTGAGCGAGATGCGGGATGGCTCCACTCTGTAGCAAAAGTAGAGAAGCTGAGCGCATCTCCCTTGCCCATAGCGAGCGAGTAGTAGATCGAACTCACCATGCGGATTTTTCCTGCCACGCAGTCAGCTTCATTCAACATCTTGACCGATAGATGTTTTACGGAATCGTCGTCCCTTTGCTGAAGGTGATCATAGTCGGCCAGTATCCATACACTCGGAATTACCGCGCTTCGTTTTGTTTCAGGATCTGCGTAGTATTTAGCTTCCGTTGTGGCAGCGATGGGCACATCCCATTCTGCGTGCACGCCACAGCTAACGCTGAATAAACCGAGGAGGATCGCACTCTTAAACATAGTCCCTCGCCTTGCTGTTCTTCTTCTCACCGCATTTTACCCACAGGAAGAACGTTTACCCAAACTTAACATCGCCCGCCAGCCAAATCCGACGAACTGCTACTCGGGGAGTATTTGGTGGTTCTAGCATTCTGACTTTCATACCAATCTAGTTAACAATACCAATATCGGATCGAAAGCCTTATCTCTTGGTCCATTAGCGGGATTGATGACTTCGGGCAATCACGAGCAGATTGGTTCAAACCACGGGTGGCAGTAGCGCCCCCTTGAGTAAATTGAAATCGGTGTAAGAGACGCCACCGACTACAACCGCCTCTACGGTATTGGCGGTAATCGTGAAATTACTTGCCGCAGTATCTGCTCGCTTACCGGTTATCGTAATTGCAGCCATCGATCCCGTCACAGCGGTGATAATACCAATTTCCTCGTAGTCAATATCCCAAGTATCGTTGCCGCTACCACCAGTGATAACGTCTCCGGCACCGCCGCTGATCCAGTCGTCACCATCACCACCGACGATCGTATCAATACCAAGTCCACCGGTCAGCGAATCATTTCCGGCACCACCATTGATATTATCGGAGCCTGATCCGCCATTGATCGTGTCGTTTCCAGCATCGCCATTGAGCACGTCGTTACCATCTACCCCGAGGATAAAGTCATCACCAGCGCCCGCATTAACGAGATCCGCGCCTGAGCCTGCATCAATCGAGTCAGTACCACTACTACCAGTGATGGTGTCGTTTCCATCACCTGTAGTGACAGACCCAGCCGTCTTTATCGTATAGCCGTTCGCCGCATCCCAAATACTGTCACTCGGCAAAGGACTATCGCCATCAACATTGAATAACGCCAGAACATTATCGAGTACATCATTGTCGACCGAGCCCGAATCGTTTTCAAGAAACCCGAGAAGGACTGCAAAATTTTGATCACTGTTGTGAACGATTCCTGCGGAGAGATCGAGTACA
This sequence comes from Oxalobacteraceae bacterium, assembly GCA_021299035.1. Lineage (GTDB taxonomy): Bacteria > Pseudomonadota > Gammaproteobacteria > Burkholderiales > Burkholderiaceae_D > Pernthalerella > Pernthalerella lacunae. The sequence goes on from JAJTGD010000004.1 coordinate 87,198, forward strand.
GCTTTAGTAGTCGTCAGCCTACCGACGCTATCCTCGAAGCTCAAATTGTTGACCGTGAAGAATTGTCTCGGACCAGTAGCGTTTTGATTAAGGCTTTTACCAACCAAGTCATAGTTGAGCACACCACTAAAGCTCAGACTGAAGTTACTCGCAGTGTTCGCCTTATCCGGATCCGTGAATGACAGCGTATAGCTTGCCAAAGTCACGGTATCAATACGTGCGGTGGGCTGACCGTCAGAACCGTATGTTCCGCTTCCACTCCAGCTACCGTTAGTTATGAGTGCTGAACCAGCATTGGCGTAATTGAGTGTGAAAGTACCACTATCTTGAAATTTTCCACCAAAATCTGAAAACTGCGTCCCGTTACCAGACTCTGTCCAAGTGGAGTTGATTCTTACATCGTCTGATGTAGCGCTTGTACCTTGTGTGTCGATAAAGGAAAAACTTTTACTACCAGTGAACGAATAAGGTGTTGATCCAGCCGAAGGGGCACCAAAGGTATCGTTGTATGTAACGTTTGCCTTGAATTCAACCCCTGCAGGAGCATTCTTCAATTCATACGTGGTGTTTCTGGCACCCCCGCGATCTGAGTAAGCGGTACTAGTTTCAGTAAACTTGAAAGTTGATGAGACACCATCAACCGGTGTACCGATAAAATTGAAGGTGTGGCTGCCTGATGCAGGGTTGTAATTTACAGTTTGCGCAAAGTCTGCCTGCAAGAATAAATCCAGATCGACGTCACCGGTCACAAAGAAATTATCATCCAAGAGATTCTCAACACCCATCGCGGTACTGCGCCCCATGAAATTCATCTTGGGGTTCCCAGGGATGACCAATTTGCCTTGCAGGATGTCGCTACCAGACAAATCTACGCTGCTAGGGGTAAGCATTCGACCTGCAGAGAAGGTCTCGGTCCCCAGCTTGAACTGCTCGACGTTATTGAATTTGACGGTCTGGTTAGTCCCAGTATCTTTAAATACCAAGGCCGCCGCAGTACCAGTGACGGTATAGCCACTGTCGCTATTACGTGTTAGGAAGTCATAGGTGCCGCCGTCAGGTCTGAGTAGTGTGCCCAGGTCAACCGTATCAATCCCCTCGCCACCATCAATAAAGTCACCCAGTCCGGCGTAGATCAAATCATCGCCCTTGCCGGCTGTGATCGAATCCGCGCCAGTACCGCCATTGATTTGATCTTTTCCGCTACTACCAATCACCGTATCATTGCCAGCGCCCATATGACCCTCGCCGGCCACTTTCATGGTCACTACATTGGCAGCATCCAGAATGCTATCGTTGGGATCCTCACCATCGGCGAAGTCATCTAAACCGAAAAGGGAAGAGAGGTAATCGACGATTGATTCGTCAACTCGACCTTCACTATTAGAAAACGTCTTCAGTATTAGGTCTTCGTCGTATTTATCAGATAGATCAATTACCGCTTTCGCTGTTGTAATGCTAGCCTCTGCAAAATCCATACTGAGGTTAGTCAGCGTCAATATCTGGGTCTGGCTAGGAGATCCTACCGTGCCAGCGCTAATGTAATCCTCTGCAATCGATCCTCCAAAACTGATTTTGAAGTTTTTACTTTGATCGCCGCCGGCAAGGGGATTTTTATAAGAGAAAGTGTAATTGGCAATCGTCATTAAACTCGTATCAGTGATGACGTTCCGATTGGCGTCCCTCAGCTCGGTATCTTTGAACACTCCATTCGCTACAATACCCCAGCCGGAATTAGCATAATTGACACCGAAGGTGCCGTTGGTGAGTTCGTTATAACCAGATGCCGTGTAGGTTTCAGTTACGCCAATACCGATTTTGAAGCTCAAAGCAATATCGTCTGTCGTACTAGTATTCGCTTGCGTATTAGTGTAGGTGTAGGTGATTTCACCTTTACTCAAGACAGATGTACCACCTTTGATTGCGGTGACTGTGGATGATCCACTAGTGGCACCAGTGAAGTTGATGCCGGCCTTGGTATTGGTCAGGCCAAAACTAGTCGTCTGGCTGCCACCAATGCCTAAGTTTGGAACAGTAGTCTCTTTGAAGGTAAAGGTCGAGGTCGAACTGTTGGCAGCACTGCTGGTAAAGCTGAAGTTGTGAGCACCCTCATCCGGGTTATAAAACACGGTCTGGGTAAATGCGTCACCTCTAAAGAACCCGAGATCAATGTCCCCATAGAAAGAAAAATAGGGATCCATGGTGTCCGGTTCATGGTAGATACGCTTTAAACCCATGACCAAGTACGAGAATTCATCGAGGTTTGACTTAGAGCCGATACCCCAAAGCAAGTCATCGCCAGATAGTTTATAAGGATTAATTAGCTCCTGCGCAGAAACTTCCAATCCGCCAATGATGAAATTCTCAACATTATTGAACTTGATAGTTTGCTTGGAGGCGATATCTGTCAGGATGAGCGCAGTGGGCGTTCCACTGACGGTATACTTATTTACTCTATCGTAAAGGCTGTAAGTGATAGCTTGGCCGTTAGCGTCTAGCAATCTGCCAAGGTCAGCCGTATCGTTTCCTGCACCACCATCGACGATATCGCCCAAACCAGCGTAAACATAGTCATCACCACCTGCCAAGTTGATGGTGTCAGCGCCCGCTTGACCATCCACTTTGTCACTGAAGGCACTACCTGTTACCGTATCGGCACCTGCTCCTAGGTAAGCCTCTCCGGCGCGCTTAAAGGTGAGGACATTCGCGTAATCCAAGATACTATCGTCGGATCGAGGACCGTCACCATCGTCTTGTAGCCCAAGTAGCGTATCGACATACTCTTGAACGGATGCACCTAACTTGCCGTCTTCACCTTGTACAAGAGCGAGGACCACGTCATCACCAAAATACTTATTGCTTGATAGATCAATCTTGGCAAGCGCCGTCGTTATCGAGGCTAAATCAGAATCAAACTTGAAATTTCTGATGGTGAAGAACTGAGTTTTTGTGGTGCCGTTATCCTGCGCCTCAATCTTTCCAGTAAAACTCAATGAAGCCGCACCCACCGTACTGGTGGGATCCGGGTCTTTATAGGTGGCCGTATAAGTGGAGATGTCCGCGACCACCGTATTGAGCGATTGACCATCCACCAGCGTCTGGTTGTCCGTCAATGTACCCTTTGACGTGAGCGACCAGCCCGTCTTACCGTTGCTGTAGCCCACCGCAAAATTTGCATTCACTTTCAAAAACGGGCTGGCCTGACTGTTAGAAAAATTCGCCGTTCCCCAGGCCTTGGAACTGACTGACACATCATCCGTAGCAGCCTTGGTTGCTTGCGTATTGGTATAAGCAAAGCTCGTATCGAATGTGCGCGTTCCTGTAGTCACGTCTTTGGTGGTGGTGTAGCTATCAGCGAAGTTTCTTGCACCCTTAAATGCGATACCAAGCTCAGCGTTATCAACCTGATAGCTAGCCGCTCGGCTCCCCGCCGTAGCGGTGTTGGCAACCGCCGTTTCCGTAAACTTGAAGACGGACGTCTTATCCGTGTCTGAATTGCTCTTGAATGTGAAGTTGAACGTACCCGCTGCAGGATTGTAGTTTTGCAGGGAAGTGAATTTGGCGTTTTTCAAAAACAGCAGGTCGGCCTCGCCATACATGGCCAGGCTTGGATTGGGCTCGGTCAGCACATAGTTGATGCCCTTGGCCAGTGGCGAATTGGTGCTCAAGCCATCTATCGCACTACCCACGCCCCACAGCAGCTCATCGCCGGTGACATCAACACTGCTGGGGTTGAGCAGTCGTCCTGCGGATATCGTCTGCTCACCAACCTTAAACTGCTCGACATTATTGAATTTGACCGTCTGGTTAGTCCCAGTATCTTTAAATACCAAAGCTGCCGCAGTGCCAGTAACGGTGTAGCCAGTGCCATTGATGCGATCCAAAAAGTTGTAGCTGCTACCATCAGCTTTGACCAGCATGCCGAGATCAACGGTATCAATACCCTCGCCACCATCAATCACATCACCCAAATCTGCATAAATCAGGTCATCGCCCTTGCCTGCAGAAATAGAATCCGCGCCCGTACCCGCATTGATCATGTCGTTACCGGCACTACCCGTGATCGTATCGGCTTGCGCACCTGTATAAGCATAGGTGGCCTGCTTTAAGGTCAGTACATTGGCTGCATCCCAGATGCTGTCAGTACTCGTCTCCCCATCATTAAAAAAACCCAGAAACGACACCACCTGACCAACCAACTCACTATCAACTTTCCCCGCACTGCTTTGATGCAGTCTCAGCCAAACCGGCAAATTGGGGTTACTCGGGTCGATACTCTTGGAGAGATCCAGCGTTGCTTTGGCAGTACTCATCTTGCCAAAGGCATCCTCGCCCGCGTAATTCGTGATCGTAAAGATTTGGCGCGGGCCGGTCGCCGTCTTGTCCAGACTCGTGCCGACTAGGTCATATGCCAGAGAACCACTAAAGCCGATACTGAAGTTATCCGATGTTTTAGTCGTATCCGGGTTCGTGTAAGCCAGTTTGTAATTGGTATACGTTGATGTGACCGTATAGGTTAATTTCTCACCTGTCGGCCCAGAAGAAGCCGTCGTCATGCTCTCTTTGTAGGTGCCGCTTGACGCGAGCGTCAGCCCCTGTTGCGCATAGTTGGTGGTCCAGCTACCAGTACCTTCCTGCGCAAACCCGTTGGCCTTTGAGGTCCAGCTACCAGTATCATTCGATTTAAAGCCTATGATCAAATCATCCGTAGTGGTCTTGGTGGTGCCCTGCGTATCTGCGAAAACAAAGCTGCGGTCGATCTTGTAAGTGGCCGAATAGACACCATTGTTGATCTTGAGTGTATCGACGTTGCCTTGGGACCCCGTGAAGGTAACGCCCTCAGCCGCATTGCTTAACCCGTAGGTCGTGGTACGGCTGCCGCCGGATCCTGTATTGGGTACCGTGGTCTCGGCAAAGGTGAAAGTGGAGAGGTTACTGCCCGAACCATTGGTAAAAGTGAAGTTGAACGTGCCCTTATCCGGGTCATACGTCTTGCTGTTGTTCGCAACACTAAAATCGACGCCCTCAAAGAAGCTCAGATCAATCTCGCTAGTGAGCGGTACCCGCTGCGGTGAGAGTACATAGCGATAGCCCAAAGCTAGCGCCGAATCAGGGGCAATGTTCGGGTCGGACGTACCAATCCCGCGTAGAAGCTCATTACCTGTCCGTGCTTGGCTGTTCGGGGCGAGGAATTTATCTGCAGAGACTTCTACTCCGCCAATGATGAAATTCTCAACGTTATTGAACTTGATAGTTTGCTTGGAAGCGATATCTGTCAGGATGAGCGCAGTCGGTATACCACTGACGGTGTAGTTCCCATTACGATTGTATAAATCGTAAGTCAGTGCCTTGCCATTCGCGTCAAGCAGCCTGCTGAAATCAACCGTGTCGGTACCCGCGCCACCATCAATTACATCACCCAAGCCGGCATAAATCAGATCATTACCGGCGCCCATGTTGAGAGTGTCTGCGCCAGTACCGCCATCAACCGTGTCGTTAAAAGCACTACCTGTCACCGTGTCAGCACCCGCGCCCATGAACGCATCATCGGCTAACTTCATGGTGTAAACATTTACCGCATCGACAATACTGTCCGTCGCAGTTTCACCATCGTCGTAAAATCCAAGAAGTGCTTCTATTTTTGATTTTTGCGCATAGTCAACGGTTCGGGTATCGTTATTCTGAACCAAACCTAGCATCAGATCGTCGACGGCTTGGAACGATACAAATTCCGAGCCAGTTTTACTCGAAAAATCAAAGACTGCTTTTGCAGTTGTGAGCTTACCAACAGCATCTTCTACACTCAGGTTGGTAATAGTGAATGTTAAGTTTTGCTTATTTACCGTATCAAATTTATAGTTAATCGACCCACCAAAACTTAAACTAAAATTACTGGCAACATCATTTGCATCTATGCTTTTATATGCTAACGAGTAGCTAGAGATGGTCGCGGTGTGCGTATAGGTGGTGTAATCGAAAGTTAGTCCCCAAGCACCTGCAATCGAACTATTTTGACTAAAAGATAGCGAAAGACCCGATTTTGAATAACCTAGGGAGCTCGATTCTTTTGCAGAAAAATTCCCACCACCATCGTTGTTCGAACTTCCTGAATACGTTTCGCTATATGTGCTACTAATAATGGTATCGTCGGCTGTGACGCCGGTTGCATTAGTATCTTTAAATGTAAAATTGTCGCCGCCGGTTGAGCTAAAAGTATATGCTCCATTGGCGGACGGGGTGCTCGTGCCGCTATAGTTTTCGCCCGCCGTAAGACTCAATCCAGTAGAGGTATTGGTAAGTACGTATTTTGTGGATTGGCTGTAGTTCGGCTGTTTGTAATTAGTGCTCTGCGAGAAAGCAAACGTTGAGGCGCTGTTATTTTCTGCCTTGAAAGAAAAATTATAGGTGCCCGAGTTTGGGTCGTAATTTACGATTTGGTTGAAGTTATCTGCAGCAAATGGGCTGACATCAACGTCACCAGTTAGTACTGAGATTCTGCCAAGAAGACTGGCAATTCCTCCACCTACGTTCCCTCCAGATAACAATTCATTACCACTTAAATCCATGCTGTTAGGATTCAGCATCCTGGCTGCAGAGATCAGCTGTCCACCACCAATATCGAATTGTTCAACGTTATTAAATCTGACTGGTTGCGTCTTGTTAGCGTTGTCGGTAAATACGAGTGCTGCTGCGGTGCCCGTGACTGTGTAGCTAATACCCGAACGATCAAGCCAATCGAACGATCCCAGTGCGCCAAGATTAACAATGTCATTACCGCCTCCACCATCAACCACATCACCGAGGCCTGCATAAATTAGATCGTCCCCGGTGCCAGCGTTGATCGTGTCCGAGCCAGAATCCCCATCAATGGTATCTGCCTTGGTTGATCCATTGATCACATCATTCCCAGCGTAGCCTCTGACAATTTGATTAATTGGCTCAGACAGTGAGATAGTGTCGTTTCCAGTAAGGAGATCCGGCAAGAATGAATTAACTCCACCCTGGAACGACATCTCAAACAACTTATCTACAGGGATCTGTATACCAGTCAGTGAAATTGAGTTACCGGCGATCGTGCCGGTAATCGAGGTCATGCTTCCAGACCAATTACCATCCTTATCTTCTTTGACTGACCCAGTAAACGTCAGAACGTCAGTGCCTTTTGCCACTTTTAGCGTACTCAATGTCACTGATTGAGTACCGTTTGGGTTTGCGTCTGATGAAGTATCGACGTAGCTACCTGAGCCCTCCCAGCTGGCGCCGTCAGCACCCATAAAGCTTACTCGGGTCAGGGTGATGTTTCGAGTGTACTTGTTGGTTATGAAGTTTTCTGTGTCAAATATCGTACCAGTTGAAGTCAATACACCTGCCGGCGTATTAAAAGAAAGAGAAGAAAACGAAGTCGTCAGTGAAACTAGCGCCGCGTCCTCTGCAGCACTACTGAAGGTTGCGGTGATTGTGCCCGTTGTTTTAACAGTACCGCCGTTAAAAGTTGGATTGGTAATCGTTAGCGTTGTGCCCGTTCTCTTGGGAATCAGGTCAGGTACCAGATCAATCGCGTTGAGTCCCAAGTCCACGTCTTGAACAAAGCCTGGTGATGTGAGCCCGCTGATATCGGCATCTAACAGCTTTTGATTAAGAGTGACAGCAACCATAAAACCTCACGACTACGTAAAGGAAATAATTCAGATTTAGCAAATAGCAACGGGACCTGAAAAAACACAGCGAGTGCTGTTATGCGGTCGACCCGTCAGTGTGAGCTAGCATGGGCTCTAATAATCGAGATGCAACTCCGACAACGGCTGAGCACCTGTATCAGCGCGAAAAATTGAGATTGCTTTCAGAAGCTTATCATAGGTATATTGATTCTCGCAGCGCGCTACTTGCTGCGGCAAATCGCCTGTCACGGTATGCCGGATGGTTGGGGCTTATTCCGCAAAAAAGGCACAAACCGTCTTTAAATACTTAATAAATCGAAATGGTGAGTAAGATTTGAACTGTAGTTAGTCAACTAATCACAGTCTCAGCGCTGAGATACGTTTATTAAGTGCACCCGTCTATTATTTGAGCGCCCGTTTTTGGCGCATTGGCCACTTTATTTAAAGCGCCGAGTGGCAAACAGAGCGAGATTCGCCTACGTTTCGCAAGTCGCGGCTTTGCTTGCAAGCCAAAACCTTCGAATCCTCTAAGCGAAATCCGCAGGGACTTCGCTAATCTCCGCCCAAAAAAATGCCCCTCACGGGGCATGTGAACTATTGGCGAGAGCGGGATTCCTAAGATGCCTTAGAACCATTCGTTCAAGGCATTTTTCCTATTTGGGCTACAGTACGGGCCGGACAACGTACGCACAAGGGCTGTTCGCTCGGACTTTTGCCGCCCGCTAGGAAAAGTCTCCCATTTGGTCTAAAATTGAATGAATTTTCAATGAAATATCATTCATGAAAGCGTCATCGCCCCGCACCAACCGAACCACCCCAAAAGCTTCCGCGGCGCTCGCGGCCCAGCTCACGCCTGGGCGCGTGTACCGCCGCGAGGACCTCGCAAAAGTCACCGGCGCGGTTGATAGGAAGCTGGGTGAACTGGTGGAGTCAGGCACCATCCAGAAGCTAGCGCCGGGGCTCTATTACCAGCCCGAGACTTCACGCTTCGGCAACTTGCCGCCCGATGATCATCAACTGGTCGAAGCTTTCCTGCGGGATAAGCACTTTCTGCTGTTTTCCCCTTCCGCTTACAACTCGGTGGGCGCGGGTACCACCCAGCTATACAACTCAACGCTGGTCTATAACCACAAGCGACACGGCGTCTTCAAGCTGGGCAATCGAGAGTTCAACTTCAAGGTGAAGCCACGCTTCCCCCTCAAGTTATCGGTCGAGTTTTTATTCGTCGATCTGCTTAACAACCTGAGCGAATTAGCGGAGGATCAGAACGAAGTTCTCAGACAGGCCCGCAGTAGTTTGCCAGAGCTGAATTCTTCACGACTGGTAAACGCGATGCGTAGCTATGGTTCTGTTGCAACCCAAAAGCGTATCGAAAGTTGGCTCAATGCCTAAACTGCTTCACGAACTTCCTGACTTCAAACAACTGATTGCTGCTGTCTCGGATAAACAGGGTATCGCCCCCACCCTGATCGAGAAAGATTACTGGATCATGCATTGTCTTTGGGGCCTACAGAAGCAAGGCTATTCATTCGAACTCAAGGGCGGTACTTCGCTATCCAAAGGCTACGGAGTAATCCATCGATTCTCTGAGGATATTGACATACGAATCGAACCACCCAAGGGTTCAAACGTAAAATTCGGGCGCAATCATGATAAGCCTGCACACATCGAGTCGCGACGCAATTACTACGCTCAACTGGCTGCCGACATTAGAATTCCAGGCATCGTCAGTACAAAGCGAGAAACCGCATTTGACGATGAAAGACAGCTACGCAGCGCTGGCATCAGGCTTGAATATCAATCCACGCAACCCATGCTTGAAGGAGTAAAGGATGGGGTATTGCTGGAGCTGGGTTTTGATGACACGACACCCAATGTACCTCTGACCATTAGCTCATGGGCCTGGGAGATCGCAAACGATAGCGGCATATAGTTTATAGATAATCGCGCGAAAGAGGTTCGTTGCTATGCAGCGACGCATACCTTCGTAGAAAAATTACAAACCATTTCAACCAAATACCGACGACTCGGTGAATCAAATATCTTCCCAAGTAATTTCTTGCGGCACTACTACGATGTTTACTGCTTGCTATCGATGGAAGCGGTACAAGCGTTCATTAGGACGCCAGCGTACCAAGAGCGGAAAATTCAGCGATTCCGGTCAGGAGATGAAATCGTGATCGCCCGGAATCCTGCCTTCGTTCTCGAAAAACCGAACGAGCGTGAATTGTTTGCAAAAGAATTCAAAAAAACTAGAGCCTTGTACTACCAAGGACAGCCAGCTTTCAAAGATATTCTTGAAAGAGTTCAGGATTCTATTGAGTTAATGTGAGCGAATATGTTGATCTTGTCAGGGTCTGCGTGCTGAGCCTCTGTCATGAAATAGAAATGATCTCACAGCGAGTATTTGGATTTCGGAACTTCGAGAACTACCGCCTGCGGGTACTCGCTCACTGTGATTGGAACGGTGTGATCAATCGCATCTAATAAATGCCCATCCCCGATTATTGGGAAGAGCCGAAACATTGGCGGAGAGAGCGAGATTCGCCTACATTCTGCAGGTCGCGGCTTTGCTTGCCAGCCAAACCCTTCGAATCCGCTACGCGAAGTCCGCAGGGACTTCGCTAATCTCCGCCCAAAAAAATGCCCCTCACGGGGCATGTGTTCTGGCGAGAGCGGGATTCCTATCATGGCTTAAAACCCTACATTTAAGCTACCTGTGGGATTTAACCTTTATGTTTTACCCGTATTTTTACCCTCACCACAGAGATCAGCTATCCCGATTGAATTACCGTTCACTTCTTGCGAGGAATTGTGGCACACAATTCTATTGCTCCTCCTCGATGCAATCCCAGACCACCATTGTCAGGATGCGCCCAAGCCAGTTCGAAACATGCGAGAACCTCCCCCGCTTTAGTCGCTCCGCGGCATAAGTCCACCGCGCCACCCCGATGCAATCCTAGACCACCATTGTCAGGATGCGCCCAAGCTTTTTCAAAACATTGTGTGACCTCGTCTGCTATTACTGAATAAGAAAATAGCAACGTGGCAGCCGCAAAAATATATTTATACATATTCTCGTATCTAAATCCTTCGCAGCACAGGTCAGCGATGCTAGTCATAGTCGGCATATGGCAGAAAAAATCACGACAAGAAGTTCGTGTAACATCAACGTCGAAACGCTTAATCAAAAACCGAATTCCCACCAGCCAGACCCCACCGTACCCCCACCCCCCAATTTTTTGCGCGGGTCCCTCCAGCGATGTATACACACTAATCTGCACGAACGATTAGCTACAAAACAGTTTTGTCAAAGCTTTGACAAGCCAGGTCCGAATACTAGGATCAGCACTAGACAAATACCAAGTGTTTTCACCCGGCTTTTGCGGAAGGCCATCGTGAAATAAGCAATTTCAGAGACATAATCTCCTGAAGTATTCAAAGTCAGATCTTTTGACAAGCGGAGTGCCATAAGCATCGAGACTGAAGCAGATACGTAACAACTTCAATTGCTGGATCTGGTACCAGCTACCTGCAAACTTGGTTAGTACTCGAAGCTCCTCAGAGGAAATGTATTGGTAGCTATTGCCCATATACCTCCTAAACTTTGATGAGCCAATCGAAGACAATTCGCTGGGAAAGATTAACTGATGGCTCACGGTCAAGTTGAGAGACTACGATCTGGACATGCCGGGCTTGATACAAAGTGCAACTTTTTGAGTTGCCCCAGAGCAAACAAATCCATTCCAGAAAACCTCCCATATTGGTACATCAATTGGCTTGTTACTCCGAAGAAATAATTGAGAAGACCCAACACATATTAATAAACTGTTCCCTCAAATCTTTGTTACGCAACAATAAAAAAAAGAATAATCTATTTACGCTTTAGTTGTTTCACAACATGATGTATTTCGCCGCGAAAGTCAAGTTCTTAGTTAAAACATTTCCCTGACGCAACTATGGAAACATTGATTCGATTTAGTACTGATGAGTTGGGCCTAGAGGCTTTCAAGCCTAAATCTAGATCCATAGATAATCTGCCGCGCATATCGTCGAGTACAGAGCAACTTTTTGCTCTCTGCGGTATTGAATCAAGGCAAAACCTTAATTCCTCCATCCATAAGTTCTTGCACGTGAGGATCAAGGCGGGTCGCCACATCTATCTATCCAATGACAAGTGCGAGATGATTTATCTGGTTTATTCCGGATTTTTGAAAAGCACTTGGGCTGACACAAACGGAAATGAGAAGGTCCTTAGTTTCCCGATGAAAGGTGAAATGGTCGGGCTAGATGGCATCGCACATGGAAAATTTGCCAATTCATTGAAAGCGCTAACTGACAGTGAGTTGATTGCAATCCCGCTTCAGTTCTGCAAAGGACAAAATATTGAGAGCGAGATCTTCAGAAATCATATGATTTCCGTAATGAGTCAGCAACTGGTGAATGAGCAAAAGTCTTCATTCATTATTTCCTCACTACCAGTAGATGCCAAAGTAGCGAAGTTTTTATTGAGCCTATCGTTCAAGTTCAAATCACTAGGCTATTCGGAAAAAAGTTTCTTACTCAGAATGTCAAGGGAAGAAATAGGCAGCTATCTTGGCGTCAGTTTGGAGACGGTGAGTAGAACCATATCCGGCCTCTGCACAATTGGTGTTTTAAAAAAAAATAACCGTTCTATCGAAATCATGAATTTCGACGCGCTTAAAAAGTTAAAGCGACTTCCGATGGGCGTCACATATAAAGCGACAGTTCGCAGCAAGAAAGCAAGAAATCCCAAGGCTCACCGCGCTGTTGAGCCCGAAAAGCCCCCTACTTAGTCGATTACGAAAATGGACGAGGCGAACGGGCTGACAATCTACCACGTCAACTTAATTCGTCTAGTGGCGAGCCTCCAAAGAGAAAATCATAGATCAACGGATCAACAGCCTGCCGAAATCACCGTGGGGGGTGGATGGGGTGGACGTTTGCAGAGTGACTTCGTACTAGGACCAGCAGATTGCGGATGCGTGTCTTCGTCGCGCAGTAGTATCTCAGGAAGGGATTTTTACCGGTTATTTGAACCTTCGATTTGCATGGGGTCAGCCTCAACCGGACCAGAATCTACCAGCAAAAAAATAGCCCCGAATTCGCTAGAACCGGGGCTATACGACTGAACCACTCTGATTAATCCAGCCGATAGGGGTCGACATCCCATTGTCCAGAACGGAGTTACTGGCCACTGATGTGAAAGCTGCGTACCATAATCAGCTAACAATCAAATCAGGGATGTCGTAAGCAGATAATCCACTTTCAGAGAAAACTGTCATTGATCCCCCATAAATTCTGGCCACATCCGTAAACTTGGCGCGCCGATGCCACCCACCTAACAACCCAAGACCGCAAACCCATAAACCGTGATGCTTTCCTGATAACTACGGCGGATC
>JAJTGD010000050.1 GCA_021299035.1 Oxalobacteraceae bacterium
GAAGTCCGTGCCGCGATCGCTGCCAACAATGCCAACTCAGGTGGTGGGATTTTGCCGCAAGGCGCAGAGCAGTTCCTGGTGCGTGGTGTAGGTCTCGCACGCTCGGTTGAAGATATCGGCAATATCGTGCTGAAAGAAGAGCGCGGTGTCGCCGTGTTCGTGCGTGATGTCGCCGAAGTCAAAATCGGCTCTGCGGTGCGAATGGGTGCACTGGTTAAAGATGGCGTGACCGAGGCGACTGGTGGCATCGTGATGATGCTTAAAGGAGGAAACGCCAAAGAAATCGTCACCCGTATCAAGCAGCGTGTCGATGAAATCAATAGCAAGCAAATGCTGCCGGGTGGCTTGCAAATCGTAGCCTTCTACGACCGCACTGAATTGGTCGACGCCTCGCTCTGGATGGTGGGCAAAGTTTTGATCGAAGGTGTGATTCTGGTGGTGGTGGTGTTGTTCATCTTCCTGGGTGATCTGCGCTCATCATTGGTAGTCATTGCCACGCTGGTGATTACACCCTTGGTCACCTTCATGATCATGAACAAGATCGGCTTGTCGGCCAACTTGATGTCGCTGGGCGGATTAGCGATTGCGATCGGCTTAATGGTCGATGGCACCGTCGTGGTGGTGCTACGGTATCTCGATCATCATTCTGGTGTTCCTGCCGCTGATGACCCTGACCGGGATGGAAGGCAAAATGTTCGGCCCGCTGGCGCTGACGATTGCGATTGCTTTGGCCGTCTCATTGGCGATATCGCTGTTTCTCTCGCCAGCACTGTGTGCCTATATCTTGAAAGGCGGTGCCGATCACGACACCAAGCCGATCGCTTTCATGAAGCGCTACTACCTCAAGATGCTGAATGCAGCGATGGCGTCACAAAAGAAAACGGTCGCCGCCGCTGTAGGCTTATTGCTCGCCTCGTTTGCGCTGTTTCCTTTCCTCGGTAAGAGCTTCATCCCGATCATGAAGGAAGGCTCGATCACGCCGACCATTATTCGTATGCCGAGCATTGCGATTGATGAGGCGGTGAAGATTGACATGGAGGTGATGAAAATCGTCAGCGAGGTTCCAGGCGTCAAAAAAGCGATGTCGGTGCTCGGTCGTGGTGAATCACCGGCTGACCCATCAGGACCGAATGAATCCAACCCGGTGGTGTCCATGGACCCAGAATCCGGTCGCCGTCAGGTCGAGATCGAAGAAGATATTCGTAAAGCGCTGACCCACATTCCGGGCGTTCAGATTGTGATGAACCAACCGATTGCTCAGCGCGTGGATGAAATGCTGACCGGTGTACGTTCACAGTTGGCGATCAAGATATTTGGTGACGACCTCACTGAATTGAGACGCCTATCGGAACAAGTCGCACAAATCGTCAAGACGGTCCCCGGTGCGCGTGATATCCGAGTCGATCGCTTGTCCGGACAACAAACCCTTACCATCGATATCGATCGTCGCGCAATTGCACGCCACGGTATTAACGTAGCTGATATCCATACCATCATCGAAACAGCGATTGGTGGCAGCGAGGTCAGTCAGCTGTATGAAGGTGAGCGACGCTATGCAATCCAGTTGCGTTATCCCGAGAGTTTCCGTAACTCGGTCGATATCATCCGTGAGACCACACTGCGCACTGCTGACAACGCATTGATCCCACTGGAGAGTGTCGCCACCATCAAGCTAGTGGATAGCCCACCGATGATCAACCGCGAAACCGGTAAGCGCCGCGTTGTGGTGGGCAGTAATGTGGTCGATCGCGACTTGGGTGGCTTCGTGGCCGAGGTACAGCGACGGGTTGAAGCAGAAGTAAAACTGCCCGAGGGCTACTACTTCTCCTGGGGTGGTCAGTTCGAGAACATGCAGCGCGCTATGAGCACCTTGATGGTGATCGTACCGCTCACGGTGGTTGCCATCTACTTCCTGCTGTTCATGATGTTCAACTCAGTGCGACTGGCAGGGCTGATTATTACCGTGCTGCCGTTTGCGTCGATTGGTGGCGTGTTTGGGCTTGCGCTCACCGGTGAATACCTGTCCGTGCCGGCGTCAGTGGGTTTCATCGCGCTGTGGGGTATCGCGGTACTGAATGGTGTGGTGCTCATCACCTATGTGCGTAGCCTGCGCGAGGACGGTGTGCCACTCGACCAAGCCTTGCGTGATGGTTGTGCACAGCGCTTCAGGCCAGTGATGATGACCGCAACCGTGGCGCTACTCGGTCTGGTGCCCTTCCTGTTTGCGACCGGCCCCGGCTCGGAAGTGCAACGCCCACTGGCAGTGGTGGTGATTGGTGGATTGATCACCTCTACCCTGCTGACGCTGGTCGTGCTGCCTGTGCTGTATCGCTGGTTCGAGCCACCCGTCATTCCTAAAAAGTTAGGCGACGAATTTAGCTAAACCAACCAAGCATGGGCCGGGGAGCAAATCCTCCGGCCCGCGCAGTTCCCACCATGTTTTCCATCGCCGCAGGTTAAACTGAGCGCGATGGAAACTTCCCACCCTCCCGACCAAGTACCCGACCGAGTACCCGATCACGCGCACGACCACGCGCATGACGCAATGCGCGACGCGGTGCAACCACGCGCCGAGCGCGAAGCGAAAACCGTCTTGCTGCTAAACGCCAATGCAGCCGGTGGCCGCGCTGCGGGTTACAAACGACAAATCGAAGAACACACAGCGAAACTGCCGCGACGCCCCATGCTGTTTGTCAGCCGCGAAGCGCAAACCGCGATTCGTTTGATCGATGCGTTACCTGCGGGTAGCCGTGTGATTGTGCTCGGTGGCGATGGCACAGTGAATCAACTTCTACCCTCACTGTTGGCGGGTGGGCATACGCTCGGCTTAGTGGCGATCGGCAGCGGTAACGATACCGCGCGCGCCTTGGGCGTCGACCGCATGAAATGGCATGTCGCGCTTGATCATGCGTTGCAATCTGCACCCGAAAAAATCGATCTGGGTGAGATCACCTACACCAACGCCCGCGGCTTCACCCAAACCAAACTGTTTATTTCGAGTTTTTGTACCGGCTTCGATGCCGCCACCGTACAGCAGGCGCAGTCGTTACCTACGTGGCTAGGCGGCATGCCGCGCTATGCGCTGGCAACACTGATCATGCTATCCGAGCCGAGCAACTTTGATCTGCGTATCTCACTCGACGGCCAAGCCATTCACGCAGGCCCCGTCCTGCTAGCCAGTGCACTCAACTCAGCGACCTATGGCGGTGGCATACAAATCGCGCCGAGTGCCCTGATTGACGATGGCGCGCTAGATCTGATGATCGCGGAAGGTATGGGCTTGATGCGTGTGCTCTCGCTGCTACCCCGCATGCTGCTGGGTCGTCATCTAGGCGAGCCCGGTGTCATCCATCAATGCTTTGGTGAACTTCACATCAAAGCACAGCATGCAGTGCCGATGGCCGCCGATGGTGAGTACCTGGGCGAAGCGCTTGAAGCCAAAGTGACTATCAAGCCGGCTCAGCTATCCGTGCTGCGCGCATAAAACTCTCCGCACTGGACGCCTGCCAATCACTACGGAACGGCTCGGGTAAATCTGGCAGCTGCGTTTCATCTAACAAAACGCCATGTTCCAGCGTTGGAATCTGCGACGCCAATGACACTGCACGACCATCCGCATCACGCACCATGATGTAGTGCGGCGTAATCTGTTCCGGATGCTCCAAGCCAGCGGCACCCATCAATTCAGCAAACGCCTCGACAGTGAGATCATGGAAATTCTTCACGCGCGTTGCTTTGTCTGGCACCACTAACGCGCGTTGACGATCGGGGTCTTGCGTTGCCACACCGGTGGGGCAATGATCCGTATGGCAAGCGCGCGATTGAATACAACCCAGCGCGAACATGAAACCACGCGCCGAGTTACACCAGTTAGCACCGAGTGCCATGGCACGTGCCACATCAAAGGCAGAAATAATTTTGCCGGAGACACCAATCTTGACGAGATCACGCTTGCCCACACCGACCAAGGTGTTATGCACCAAGCGCAAGCCTTCGCGCATCGGCATGCCCATGTGATCGCTGAATTCCACCGGCGCGGCGCCCGTGCCGCCCTCGCTACCATCCACCACAATGAAATCCGGCCAAGTGTCTTCTTTCAGCATCGCTTTCACAATGCCAAACCACTCCCACGGCTGACCAACACACAGTTTGAAACCAACCGGCTTGCCGCCCGACAGTTCACGCAAACGACGAATGAAATCGACCAAACCTTGTGGCGTCGAGAACTCGCTATGCCCGGCAGGTGAAACACAATCCTGCCCCATCGGCACACCACGTGTGCTCGCGATCTCTGCAGTGACTTTTGCAGCAGGCAACACGCCGCCATGACCCGGCTTGGCACCCTGCGAGAGTTTTATCTCGATCATTTTGACTTGCGGTGATTGCGCTTGCTGCGCAAACTTCTCCGGATCGAAATGGCCTGCCGAATTACGGCAGCCAAAATAACCTGAACCAATTTCCCAAATCAAATCGCCGCCATGCTCACGGTGATACGACGAGATAGAACCCTCACCCGTGTCATGCGCGAAGCCACCCATCTGCGCACCGCGATTCAGCGCGCGAATCGCATTTGGCGATAGCGAGCCAAAGCTCATCGCCGAGATATTGAATACCGATGAAGAATACGGCTGCTTGCAGTTGGGGCCACCGATTTGTACGCGGCAAGTCACAGCATCCGCATGCTTGGGCGCGGCGGAGTGAATAAACCACTCGCTATCGCTGGCATACATCGAGCGAATCGAGCCAAAACCACGCTTGTCGTTTTGACGTTTCGCGCGTGAATACACCATGGCACGCTGATTACGCGAGAACGGCAGATCTTCTTCATCACTCTCAAGAAAATACTGCCGAAGCTCCGGCCGAATATATTCCAGCATGAAACGCAAATGTCCGGTCACGGGGTAATTACGCAAGATCGAGTGATGCGTCTGGCGGTAATCATTCAAACCCACGATAAACAGCGCGAGTGATAGCAGCGATAACCAGATCGATATCGGTAGCAATAAAAATACGCCGAAACCGGTCAAGACCCATGGCAGAAAACGTGTGTATTGCATCATTGACTGTCCCCTTTTTGGACCTTATGTTGGTCTTTCATAGTCCTGATAGACAAAGCAGCACTCATAGACTGGATCAAGTAATTGAATCGCTAGTTAAACGCCACTGATACCGATGGATCACCCGGAAGTCCAATGTACTGAATACGCACCCGCATACCCGGCTTGGTCGGCTGCGCCGGAATCAAGCTGCCCAAACTCAAAAGATCACCTTTTTGCAGCGTGATGCCCGACTGCTTCAATGTTTTTGCCAACCAGATCGCCGCATTCAGCGGGTTACCCATAATCGCACTGCCCTTGGCGCGACCCAACTCTTTGTTTCCGTCTGCTTCATCAACCATCACAATCGTCATCGTCGCGAGCGAATCAGCAAACGCTGGCGTCACTTCCACCGGAATCTCCTGACCGGTCACACCACCACGAAATCCGACATTCACGGCAGTGAAACGATTCCCCGAGAACTGACCCTCCAGCATTAGATCGGGGAGTTCAATAAAGGGCACTACGGATTCCAGATGCGCCAGCGCTTCCAGCGGAGTTTTGGCATCTGCCAAGCCGGCATCTTTCACTTCAACGATGAAATCTGCTTCGTATTGCGAACGCGCGCCGAAGTTATGCGGTAACACTGCGATGATGTCGACCATATTGCGGTCGTACATATAACCCCAGCGCGGCCCATCCACACCAAAACGCTGCTGCACCGCCGGGTTGGTGAATGCTGCCTTGTAGCCGATCGGGCTACCGAGCACCGTAGGTAGTTTTTTGGCGAGCTTTTGCTTGGTGCATTCTGCATCCGCCACGCTGATGTCGTTGCTGAATGCTTTGCTCGCACGACGCTGCTTGAAATCTTCGAGATACGCATCGATCTCTGTATCACTCGGGCAAGCGGCATTGGCGAAGGGAGCCATACCCACCACCAAAGTCAGCAACAGCGCGGGAATCGTCCGGCGTCTCATTGCATGCATCTCCTCATATGTTTTTTACCGAGAATAGCACGCGAGTTACATGAAAAATCCCTATTCCCGTACGTAGCGATGCAGTCCGCTTGCCGATATCGTTGCGCTGCAAATAGCGGTGCGTCGAACGTGGTGAATCATGCATCGTGCAATCGCTTTAGTGCTAAGCACTGATGCGCAGTGAGTTTGCTGCACAGCAGTATTACGCAGGGATGACTGCTTGGAATAAGAGGCAAAAAATATGTTTGAAAATTTTCAATATGAAAATATATCTGCGCTAGATAGATTCTCGATTAGTTAACCTCGCGCGTAACCATTACAGCAATTTCAAGCCCCTTCAGGCTTTGTTATCAAAATATTCTTTAATGTTAGTAAGTTAATCACTCTCGGAATTTTATTGATTGTCAATCTCACCAAGCATCAAGTATTCTTGCCGCGCAGTAATTTTTCATTTCCGGAGGGGAGATATGGCGAAGAACATTCGCTTCGGTGAGTACGTGCAGGCGGTGACGGTCGATTCCGACTCGATCAGCTACTCGAAGCTCATTCCAAAACCGAAGCTTGACAAGAACGGGAAAGAAATCCCGATGAAGCCCGAGAAGATGCAACTCGCGGGCTCTGATATTTATAACCTGCTGCAACCGTACATCAGTGTACGTTTCATGGAACAGGTCAATGCTGTGGTGCCGCTCGCGGTCTACCTCGCATTGTTCCAGATTCTGGTACTGCAGCGCACCGTCACTGGCTCGATGGAAATTACTGCCGGCTTGGTCGCGGTGATTATTGGCCTGATGGTCTTCATGGAAGGCCTGAAGCTCGGTCTGATGCCCTTCGGTGACATCATCGGTAACACCTTGCCGAAGAAGCTGCCACTGGTTGGCGTCTTGATCATTGCTGGCTTGCTGGGTATCGGCGTGACCTACGCAGAACCTGCGATCGGTACGCTGAAGATTGCGGGTGCCTTAGTCGATCCGGAAAAAGCTCCCCTGCTGTATTACGCGCTGATGGTGCAAACTGAAACTACCGTTTTGCTGGTGGGCTTTGGTGTGGGTCTGGCAGCGGTGATCGGTTCGATGCGCTTCCTGTACGGCTGGAGCCTGAAGCCACTGATCTATCTTTCGCTGATTCCTTGCACCATTCTGACCGCTATCTGCGCGCTGAACCCGAACCTGTCGTCGATCGTCGGCCTCGCTTGGGACTGCGGCGCGGTAACTACCGGCCCGGTAACAGTGCCGCTGGTGTTGGCTCTGGGTATTGGTATCGCATCATCCGGTGGCAAGGGCGATAGCTCGTTGTCTGGCTTTGGTATCGTGACATTGGCGTCGCTGTTCCCGATCATCGCCGTGCTGTGCCTTGGCGTGTACTTCGGCTACACCGTCTCACCAGAAGACATGAAAGCGGCCAATATGGTCGTGTACGAGGCCGCAAAGAACGCAACCGGTGGTGAAGCATCGGCTTGGGACAAGATTCTGATGGGTCCGATCAAAGACGGCGTACAAGCGATTGTGCCGCTAGTGATCTTCCTGGCTTTCGTCTTGTTTGCCATCCTGCGCAGCAAACTGCCTAACGCCTTCATCATCGTCTGGGGTCTGCTCCTGACCGTGGTCGGTATGTGCGTGTTCAACATCGGTCTGCTGTACGGTCTGTCGTCGCTTGGCGACCAAGCCGGTAGCCTGATTCCAGGCGCGTTCCAGGAAATCACGATTCCTGAGCGTCTGCTGTCCGCCGGTGAGAACGCCACCTACGGCAATCTGTATGGTCCAGTCTGGGGCTCCATCATTGCGCTGGTGTTTGCTTTCTTGCTCGGCTTCGGCGCAACCCTGGCTGAACCTGCGTTGAACGCCCTGGGCTTGACGGTGCAGAACATGACCAACGGCTCGTTCAAAAAATCGATGCTGATGTATGCGGTCGCCGGCGGTGTATCGGCTGGTATCACGCTCGGCGTGGCCAAGCTGATCTTCGACTTCAATCTGCTTTACATCCTGATTCCTGGCTACATCATCGGTCTGATCTTGACTGTGCTGTCCACTGAAGAATTCGTCAACATCGGTTGGGATTCTGCAGGTGTGACGACCGGTCCGGTGACAGTGCCTCTGGTGCTGGCAATGGGTCTCGGCCTGGGTGGCGCGGTGAAAGCGGTGGAAGGCTTCGGCATTCTGGCTGCTGCCTCGATCGCACCTATCGTCGCGGTGCTTGCCTTGGGCGTATACGTCCAGTGGAAGGTCAAGCGCGAGATGAAGGCCGCGGAAGCCGAAGGCGCATAAGCCGACAGATCAACGAACAAGTATAGAAAAGGATATTCAAATG
This sequence comes from Oxalobacteraceae bacterium, assembly GCA_021299035.1. Lineage (GTDB taxonomy): Bacteria > Pseudomonadota > Gammaproteobacteria > Burkholderiales > Burkholderiaceae_D > Pernthalerella > Pernthalerella lacunae. The sequence continues at coordinate 8,321 of JAJTGD010000050.1, forward strand.
GCTAAGCGTAAAGTTACCAACCTGACCGAGGTTGCACTCATTACCTGCGTAGTGCAGAAAGGTCTGGCCGACACCATCAATAGCTCGCTGCTGGAAGTTGGCGTGCAAGGTTCTACGGTGCACATGGGTGTTGGCACCGGGGTGCGTGAGCGCCTCGGCATTCTGGGTGTGGCGGTCGACGTCGAGCGCGAGATCATCAGCGTGATGGTGCCGCAAGATCAGACCGATCGTATCTTTGAGCGTATGTTCTTGGCCGGTCGCCTCGATACACCAGGCATGGGTTACATCTATGTAACTCCTCTGATGCAGGCTGCGACCTACATCCCGCCTAGCCTGATGCAAGACTGATCAGGACGCCAGGAGATCACTATGAGCCAAAACGATAAAGTCGATATCCCGTATATCGATTACACGCGACTTATCACCTGCATTCTGTACGAAGGTGGTGGTAGCCGCGTTATGGAATTGCTGCACCATAAGGGCCTGAACGAGTGCCATATGTACTCGGTGCGGGGCAACCCGATTGGTCGCGCTTCATTGGCCGGCGGCCTACCAGAGATCCCGAAAACCGAGATCGTGCATCTGGTGGTTTCCGCTGACCAGGCCGACTACGTGTACGCGATGCTTTATGAAGAATGTGACATGAAGCATCAGGGCAAGGGCATGATTACCGTGAACCGGTTATCCCGCTCTTCCCGAGTCGCGCTGCCGCCTAGTATGGAAGAAGCAGCCTGATCGCCACGCACACAACAACACCTAATACAGGAGAGATCCATGAGTGACGTTATCAAGAACATGATCCAGCGTAACAAGCGCGCGATTTTCGATGTCGAGGCGCTGGTCCAGTTCAACGTCGGGCAAATCCAGGTCGCGCGAAGCACGATCGAGGAAAACATCACCGACGCACAGCA
>JAJTGD010000051.1 GCA_021299035.1 Oxalobacteraceae bacterium
CGTGATGTCCGTCGTCCAGACTTGATTGGGCAAGGCTGGCGAGAAGTCCCGCGCAATCAGATTGGGCGCCACCGGCAGCCGATGCGCCGAATCCGTCGTCGCCTTGAACTTGCGCCGGGTCTTGGCCCGGATACCGTGCAGCGCCATGAGCTTTCTGACCCGCTCCTTGCCCACGCGAATGCCATTGGCCAGCAACTGCTTCCAGATGCGCGGCCAGCCGTACTCGCCCTTGACTTGCGCGTGGATGGCCTTGATGTGGGCCAGCAGGGCATCGTTACTGACCCGACCACTCGGCTTGCCCTGATGGAGCGCACGTCGCTGGCGATGCTGGTGGTAGCCACTGGGACTGACCTCCAGTTGTTCGCACAGCATTGATACGGGCCACATGTTCCGATGCCGGTCGATGAAAGCGTACTTCACGTGGAATGCTTCGCGAAGTACGCTGCGGCTTTTTTTACGATATCGAGCTCCATCTTGGTCTTGGCCAGTTCCGCTCGCAAGCGGGCCAACTCCATCTGCTCGGGCGTCACTGGCTTGGTGCCCGGCCCGCCCAGTCGGCCTTCGCGATGGGCTTTGAGCCAGTTATGCAAGGTCTGGTCGGGCAGACCCAGAATCGCGGCGGTGGCCGCGATACTCTGTCCAGCACCAATCAATCTGACCGCTTCAAGCTTGAATTCCAGCGTGTACCGCGCCCGGTTTGTCTTTCCCATAACACCTCCCATGAACAAGATTATGCATCTCGTTATGGGATCCACTTTCCGGGGGCAAGGTCACTGCGCCAGCTGCCTTGGCATCCATACCCAAATTATCCGAAAGAACGGAGCTCCCCCATGTCCCTCTTCCCGGGATTCAAGCAACAGCGCATCCGCACCAGCGGTGCCACTATCAACCTCGTGACCGCAGGAAAGGGCGAACCTGTGCTGCTGTTGCATGGCTATCCGCAGACTTTGGCCTGTTGGCACCAGATCGCTCCCGAGCTGGCCAAGGAATACACGGTCGTATGCGCCGACTTGCGCGGTTATGGCGGCTCGTCCAAGCCGAAGGGTTTGCCCGATCATTCGAACTACGCGAAGCGCGAGATGGCACTCGACATGGTGGAGGTGATGCAAAAGCTCGGTCATGAGCGTTTCCATCTCGTGGGTCATGACCGCGGTGCGCGAGTCAGCCATCGTCTGGCTAAAGATCACGGCGATCGCGTGCAGACGCTGACGGTGATGGATATTTCACCCACGCTGAAAATGTTCGAGCGCACCGACCTGAAGTTCGCCACCGCCTATTACCACTGGTTCCAGATGCTGCAACCGGCACCGCTACCGGAGAAGATGCTGCAAGGAATCGTGCCGTTCAATATCCTTGGCATGGTCGGTCGTTCGGAGCCGGATTTGTCGGCCTTCTCGAAAGAGGCCGTGGCCGAGTATGTGAAGGCCTTCCGGGACCCGAAGGCGATCCACGCCAGTTGCGAAGACTATCGTGCGGCTGGCACCATTGATCTCGAGCATGATCGCAAGGATCGCCGCCGCAAGCTAAAGATGCCGCTGCTCGCCCTGTGGGGCAAGCAAGGGGTCATCAACCGCCTGTTCAACTGTCTCGAGGACTGGCGGGAAGTGGCCAGCGACGTGCGCGGCAAACCACTCGACTGCGGCCATTTCATTCCCGAAGAAAAGCCAGCCGAGACATTGAGAGAGGTCCGCCGTTTCATCGCGCAGTTCCCGCTTTGATGAGCGACAGAGAGCCTATCTCCACGGCTGATCAGGCTGCTTTGCGAAAGGGCAGGGCTGTGCGTTGTATCTATCAAGCGCATACGGATGGGTCGCATACCCATGGCAGGATTGGCTGTAGGTCAATGGCGTTATCTGATGGACTATGAAAAGTTCTGAGCAGGGGTTCATCACTCGGTCGCCGCTAAAATAAAAAGACATAGCCCTGAGAGGAGCTACGTCTTTTGTCAGAGAGCCGGGTGCGTGAAGCGAGGGATCCTTCCGTAAATTCCAAATTGCAGGGCGTTGACATTGGTTCGCGTACGCGCTTTGAGCAGATGAACCGGGCATTCGAAACACACGGCATCAAGCCTGTGATGGATCGGGAATTTCCACTGAATGATGCACAAGCCGCTTTCCAGCACCATAACGGCATGCCTTCACCCCCAGGCCGGTCGCAGCCAAGAGAACTGCGCGCAGGGCTAGATTCAATTTATGCAATAGCTTTTATCGCAAGTTTGCTTTTGTCGGAAAATTCTGAATATACTTTAACCACCCGATGCAGAACGCCACGTGAGTTGATATCTCTACGGTGAATCAAGGCCCTGATGCAGTACCGGGTCCAGAGGATGCACAATGAAAAAAATAATAGCGATCCTGATGCTCCCGATCAGTCTGATGTTGTGGCATAACGCCGCCCAGTCTGTCCAAACTATCGTATTTTCTGATAATGCCCCCGTCATCACACCCATCAAACCCGCCAGTCTGGAGGTTCTGGTCGAAAGAGAGGGGATGACGACGATTGATGAGGTGATGAATTCCTCGGGGTCGTTTGTGCCGACCAGCGAGGTTGGGCCAATACAGTCCACCAAAACGTATTGGCTGTCCTTCGAACTGAAAAATGATGCGGCAAGAGATCGTGATTTCAGATTGACCAGCAAAACTTTTGGCTTGCTGAATTTGCAGGTGTATCTGATTCATCAGAATGGTGATCGGCTGGCCTATGAAAGAAACTTCGCGACATTGGCACCGGGGAATCAGTTTGCTCGATTCTCCCCCTTTATCGCCTACGATTCGCCTATTGAAAGTCAGTATCTTGTCCTTCCCCTGCGCCGCAATGAAACGGTTCGCATTATTGCGCGTGTGCTACCCGACCAGCGATTTTTGCCGCAGCAATTCAATTTTCTCAGTGTTGTTGACCATGCAAAATATTTGGAATTAAGGCGCTTCGGTTTGTATATCGAAGGCGCGCTGGCGGGCGCATTGTTTGCGTTGGCTATTTTCGGCTGGTACTCGCATTTCCGGCATCGAGACCATACGAGCCTGATGTATGGCGTCTGGATCTTGTTTGCATTGGGCAGTGTACTGGTACTGGGCGTTCATGACGGACAGCGGCTGGCCGAAATGTTCATTGGTTTTGATTCTTTGGGGTATATGCCGAATGGTATGTCGGTCCGCAATGCCATCGGCTTTATCATCGCAGCCGGTCAAAGCATGACCTATATTTTGTTTGCGCGCGCATTTCTCGATGTGAAAGAAAAATTCCCGCTTTTTTACAAAATCACCAACCTCTGGATTGCGTTCTATCTGGTGCAACTGACCACCAATGTGTCTTTCGCGCACACCATTCCGCCGGCCTGGCTCTGGAATCCCTTGCTGATATGGCTCGTTCTGAATTTACTGGGAATTTATGTCTGCGCATTTATTCGGGTACGTGAAGGTATGTCGATCGCCCGGTTCTTTATGGTGGCGATGATTCCTTATGTCATGTTCCGCTCGCTTTTCCTGCTGGGTGTGATGGGAATCCCTTCACCAGTCGCAGCGTTACCCGACATCGGACTATTTTTTCAATTCAAAGATGCAAATTCGATGCAGGGATTTGGCGTTGTGTGCGAAGCGCTCATCATGGCGCTGGCAGTGGTTGCCCGCTCCCGATGGTTGCAGGATGAGCTGACCCTCAGCATGCAAACCCAGCGGGAACTAGTGGAAAATCAAAACAAGGTGCTCGAGGAAACAGTGAAGGCGCGTACTCGTCAGCTTGAGGAACAGCACAGCGAACTCAACGACGCACATCGGATTATCGTCAGTTCCGTGGATTACGCTAGTCGACTGCAACGTAGTCAGCTCCCCAAGTCACATCGCATTGACGGACGATTTGCCTCCATGGGTGTGATCTGGCAACCGCGCGACACGATCGGTGGCGACTTATGGTGGCTTTCGTCGACGCAATCTCCAGGGCCGTTCACGCTCGTGGTCGCGGACTGCACCGGGCATGGTGTGCCTGGCGCGATGTTATCGCTGCTGGTCAGTAACTCGCTTGAGCGAATTTATTCTGCTGAGCCCGACAAATCGCCAGCCGAGGCCTTGATGATGCTCGACTATCTGGTGCGTACCGGATTGAATCAAGATGCCGAAAGTAGCGAAAGTGACGATGGCTGCGATGCCATGATCATGCGTATTGATCGCGAGCGTCAGGAGATCGTATTTGCGGGCGCAAAAATCGGCGCTTTTCAGATAACGGCTAACGGCTCAGTTATTCGGCATTTACCATCTCGCGCCAGTCTTGGCTATTGCCAACCGCCTGATCCGGAAGACGAACCCAATAATCAGCTCATCAGCTATACCTCCGGAGACACGTTTGTGATCGTCACCGACGGTTATACCGATCAGATTGGGGGTGATCCGAATGCACCGAGTTCATTCGGTTATCGTCGCATTGAGAAAATCCTGACGACGGCACTGAATAGTTCGGCACAACAAATTGCCGATCAGCTGAAGACTGCTTACGACTCATGGCGCGGTGATCAGAAGCCGCGTGATGATCTGACTGTTATTGTATTTACGCTCTAATCTGCGATGGGTCCAAGGTGTTCGGCTGCGATATCCCCACCCAGTTTCAGTGACGACTGCGGTGGTAGCGGCCCGCTCGCGCTTGCGGTTCTTGGGAATTTTCCTCTGTGGCCATATTATGGCGAGCCCTGCATATGGAGTAAATTGGAGTCCAAATGATAGCCAGTACTAAACACTGGCAATTGAGGCCCATGTTTTAGGCAGGACTTAACTTTATGGGCAAAAAAATGCAAAAATTTGGGGTTTGGACGACCTGTGTTTTTAATAAAGGGAGCGGAGTTTCATTTATATGAGAATGGCCTATGCCAGTACCCGGTTGCGAAGCTTTTCCGCGCTGCCTCAGGCGCAATAATGTCCACGGGAACGGCTAAAAGAGCCTAAGGAAGCACTGATTAAATAAAATCAGGCATTTTTGTGGTTTGGAAAATAACGTTAACCCGTTGATTTGTCATGACCCCGCGTCGCACAGCTGCGCTGGCTCGCCACAAAATGTGGATTTATTCAGCGTTTCCCTAAAGCTCGGCTTGAATCGATTGCTCTACCCCAGCAACCTAATCCAACGGAGACAACCCATGAAATCCGCTAAAAATCGGCTCGCCTTCTGTGTACTTGCACTGCCGCTGGCACTGGGCAATTTGCCAGATGCACGGGCACAGGAACGCACGCTGAAGGTCAGCTACGTCACCACCGAGGACAGTCCCTACGGAAAGGGGGTTGCCCGTTTCAACGAATTATTGATTCAAAAGACGAAGGGTCGCCTGAAGCTGCGCGGATATTCCGAAGGCCGTTTGGGCGCAGAGGTGCAGTCAATATCGGCAGCGCAGGGTGGGGTTCTCGAGGTCGCCTTGGTATCCACCGCGGCTGTGGTCGGTGTGGTCAAGGAGTTCGCTATCTTCGACTTCCCCTTTCTGTTCGCCGAAGAGCGCGAAGCCTATGCGGTACTCGACGGTGCCGTCGGCCGCCAGCTGCTGGACAAACTTACTGACAAAGGACTGGTTGGTCTGTGCTATTGGGAAGTGGGTTTCCGCCAGACCACCAACAGCAAACGTCCCGTGACGCGGGTTGAGGACTTCGCGGGTCTGAAGATCCGCACGATCCAGAACCCGGTCTTCCTCGACGTCTTCAACACGCTGGGCGCCAATGCTACGCCGATGGCCTTCACCGAGGTCTACACAGCGCTTGAAAGCAAGGCCATTGATGGCCAGGAGACGCCCTACAACGTCATATACACGAGCAAGTTCCAGGAAGTACAGAAGTACCTGAGCGCTACCAAACATATTTACGGCCCGGGTGTGGTGCTGGTGTCAAAGAAAATCTGGGATGGTCTTGTGCCGGCGGACCGCAAGGCCCTTCAAGAGGGTTGCGACGAAGCGCGCGGCTATCAAAGAACGGTTAGCCGGGAGGCCAATGCAGCGCTGACCGCTGTACTGACCAAGCAAGGAATGGTGCTCAACGAAATCACGCCCGCAGAGCGTGCGCGCATGGTCGAGCGCGTGAAGCCTGTCGTTGAAAAATATGCCAAGGTGGTCGGCGAAGATCTGGTCAAGCAGGCCTATGCCGACATCGCCAAAGTTCGCGCGGCGACAAAGTAAAAAAAATCGCTGATTTTTTGGCTCAGAGAGGACATCCATGCACAAGCTGATCGATCTGTACTGCCGTGGCCTGACACTGCTGATGGTGGTCGCTCTGGCAGTGATGGTCTTGCTGGTGTTTGGTAACGTCGCGCTGCGCTACGGCTTCAACTCGGGCATCACTGTGTCCGAGGAGATCTCCAGGTGGCTTTTCGTCTGGCTGGCCTTCATGGGTGCCGTGGTCGCGTTAAAAAATCACAACCACCTGGGCACGGATGTCCTTGTTTCGCGGCTGCCGCTGGCCGGGAAACGCGTGTGCCTGGTGGCGGGTCTGGTTGCCATGCTCTACGTCACGTGGCTACTTCTTTCCGGCGCCTGGGCACAGATGCTGATCAATCTCGAAGTAAGTGCGCCAGCGAGCGGCGCTCCGGTGGCCATCCTCTACGCCAGCGGTGTGCTGTTTGGCGCTTCCGGATTAGTGATTCTGCTGCGGGACCTGTGGCGGGCGCTGAATGGGCAACTGAGCGAACGCGAACTCATCGCGGTGCGCGACGCTGATGACCTGAGCGGGGTCGAAGATTTGCACCTCCATAACAGCCACGGCCCGGCAGATCGTCCCGCGCCGCGCTAAGGAAAAATTTTCCAAACTTTCCAGAAATTGACATGACCGTTTTCGTTTTCCTCGGCTCGTTGCTCTGTGCTATGGTGCTTGGCATTCCGATCGCCTATTCGCTGCTGCTGTCCGGTGTGGCCCTGATGTGGCACCTTGACTTGTACGATGCCCAAATCCTGGCACAAAACGTCATCAACGGTGCCGACAGCTTTCCCTTGCTTGCGGTTCCGTTCTTCATGCTTGCCGGCGAAATCATGAACGTCGGCGGGCTCAGCCGTCGCATCGTCGCTTTGGCTATCGCGCTGGTGGGTCACCTTCGCGGCGGGCTCGGGTTTGTGACCATCCTGGCTGCTGTATTGATGGCGGCCTTGTCGGGATCCGCGGTCGCCGACACAGCAGCACTTGCGGCACTGCTGCTGCCCATGATGGTTCGCAGTGGCCACAACCCGTCGCGGGCGGCCGGACTCATCGCCTCTGCCGGCATCATTGCACCTGTGATACCACCGTCGATTGGCTTCGTCATCTTTGGCGTGGCCGCCAACGTATCGATCGGAAAATTATTTTTGGCTGGGATCTTCCCCGGGATTCTCATGGCCGTCGCCTTGGCCGGGACCTGGTACTTCGTGGCGGGGCGAGAGGGTGGCGCGTTGCCGCCTCAGGCCAGCCGTGCCGAACGCTGGACAGCATTCAGGCAATCAACCTGGGCCTTGATATTGCCAGTGATCGTGCTGGCAGGCCTCAAGTTCGGCATCTTCACACCCACCGAAGCTGCGGTGGTCGCAGCGGTGTATGCACTTTTTGTTGCCACTGTCGTTTACCGTGAACTTAAGCCGGCGCAGCTATACGAGGTCTTTGCCAGCGCAGCCAAGACCACCGCCGTGATCATGTTTTTGGTAGCCGCAGCCATGGTTTCAGCCTGGCTTATTACGGTCGCAGACCTGCCGGGCAAAATGGTCGACCTTTTGCAACCACTGATGGAGCACAAGACACTGCTGCTCCTGGCTATCATGTCGCTGCTCATCGCTATCGGAACGACATTGGACATGACGCCTACAATTTTGATCATGTCCCCGGTGTTAATGCCGGTAGTGAAGGCTGCAGGCATCGATCCGGTTTACTTCGGTGTGCTCTTCATCATGAACTGTGCCATTGGCCTGATCACGCCGCCTGTGGGCGTGGTGCTGAATGTCACTGCTGGTGTTGGTCGCATGAGCATGGACGAGGTGACTCGTGGTGTGCTGCCCTTCATCGGCGCCCTCTACGCCGTGCTGCTGCTACTGGTTTTGTTTCCCGCGTTGGTTATCGTACCCATGCGCTGGCTCACTGGTTGAATGACCTAAGTGCTCAGCCACATTGGATTGTGAAGCTAGTGACACATCGCTTTATTGCCGCAAAACCAATCACTTACGATTCAATCACCATCGTGATGTCCCTGTGATGAGCGCGTCCCGAACATCACCGCGCCTTTGAAATCAGCTTGAATTACGCGCGTAGCATCGACCACCTCGGTTTGCAGATCAGGCGCACATACGCGTCTGGGGTAGTCCAGTACCAGTGATCGTTTGATCTCCAACTGAGCGCCTTTGAGCGCGTAGGTCGCGACATAGCTGATATGCGCGCTCTTATACGTCACGTCTGCAGGAATTGACTCAACATCAATCGTTTCTGGCAAGTTCAGCGTTACGTACGCCTCTGCTGTGACGGATTCGCATACAAACGGAAACTTGCGCTTCTCCAGCGGCTTTTGCAGGGTCTTTTCAGCGATATAGCCCGGGGTAGTCCCTACCGGAATAGTGAACGCACCCGAGCGACGTAAATCTGCAATCGGCTCAAGCGAAAAATTCGATTCCCACTTGACTGGCTTATCCGTCTTCATCGAAGGCGTCACCACGACTTTACCGACCTCAATCTCGTTCAATCTCAGCAGCGGTGGGTTCATCGCGTTCCCCATTGGCTCGCGCAGTTCGCCATGACGGTCGAAGTGAGCATTTATCTCCAGCGTACCGGTCATGGTAGTGCTATTCATGCCTTCGATACGGCCGTCAGGAAGTAGCCCGCATCTTTGGGGTGTGACCCAAGCGGTTGAGCGCCACCAACACCGTGGGCTTGTCCAGCAACCGTTCATCTAGCCTACCAAACGGTAAAAGCTGTGCAGTGGAATCCAGATACAGATCCATGCTGGGGATATAGTTAATCACATGGTTGAGTGGGCTATTCGCGGCGGGCCCCTTGGGTAAATCAAACGCCTCGCCCATATTCACGAGTGCGGCCGTGCTTTCAATGCCAACTGCGCGCAGCATAGCTTCCAGCACTACGACATGATCTTTGCAGTCACCAAACCGTTGGCTAAAGATGGACGCAGCATCACGCGGAACCAGCCCCCCATCATCCACGACGGTCGATATATATCGAATATTCTCTGATACCCAGTAGTACAAGGCTTTGGCTTTATCTTCCTCGGATTGTGCATCTTTCGTCAGGCTTTGGGCCATCTGCCGAATCTCTGGCGTGATACGCACCTTGGGCGCTGAGCTACGCAAATACTGCCGTCCAATATCGAGATAATCCGGTGCCTGGGTAAATATCAAGAAAGGAGCGAAGTCTTCGAAGTCCACGGCATTCTCTTCATGCTTATGCGCCTGCATTTGCCGAACCCGGAACTGGTAAGTGACGTGCCGCGCCGTCTCATGAACCACACCACCTTCATAACCGCGATGGTTCACCAACAGCTTGAGTGACTTTGGCACGCGCAGTGTCGTCTGCATATCTTCAAACGCCATATGCGGCGACAAGTTCAGCTTGTAACTGAACTCGCCGGGTGTCCCTGCTTTGAAGTGATGAAGCACATGCTTGCTATACAAGCGACTTCCCACCACTACGTGGGGAAATACAATCACCGTAGACTCCTCGTCGCCAAAGCTGCGCCGGTCGTCTTCACCACCGCGACGGTATTTAATCCAGTCTTTTGCCAGTGGTATCACCTTGCCGTTGGGCAGGGTCACGCGCGCATCGACGACCTTGAGGGTTTGTTGTGAGCTTTTATGGCTGATTGTATGCCGTCCAAGTCGGTTAGCACCAAACTCATTCATGATGCGCGAGACCCGCTCGATCGTCTCGGTGTAGCGCCCGCGTCCATCAACCTCGATGTGGCGGGTGCCCTTTTCCTGAATGATGGGAAGGTCGACGGGTTCCGCAAGGGCGAATGGAAAAATAACCAAAAGTTCGAAAAAAACTGGAAGCCGGTAGGGTAGAGATAGCATTTGATATCCTTTAACTAACAGACCGTCGCTGAAAACATCGCCGCGTTTGATTTGTGGGTAGCTTTAGAACCTGTCTCGTTAGGTCGATGGCAAGGGTGAAGCGGGGAATTCGTGCCGCAGGCTGAACGCCCGCGTAACGGTACTGACATGAGAGCGTTCATCTTTGACGGGCGACCTAATTTCACACCATTCGCTTTAGCCCGTTGCTGACCTGCCAGCACACGCTCACGAATCAGATTCCGTTCAAACTCACCGATTGCACCAAATACAGAGAAAATCATACGACCTGATGGTGTGCTGGTGTCCATCCCTTGCTGCTGAAAATACAGGTCGATGCCCAGTGCTTGAAGTCCGTTAAGTATCTCCACTAGATGCTGCAACGACCTACCCAGCCTGTCGATGCTCCAGCACATCACCATGTCAAAGCGACGACGAGTAGCATCTTTCATGAGAGCGTCTAGTGCAGGTCTGTCATTGCGACTTTTAGCGCCTGAGATACCGCTGTCTGTATATTCTTGAACGATTGTGTAGCCTAGTCTGTCACAGAGGCTGCGGAGTTCAATAAGTTGATTGTCTACTGTCTGTTCGTCGGTGGAGACACGAGCGTAAATAGCGATTCGTTTGGTCATTGTTCATCTCCAGAGATGCTTTCAGTTGATTGGAAAGCACTACTGCAAAATGACGCTGGAACCACTCTTCGGCATCTCAACACATGTGTTGAAAACATGTGTTGAAAGCATTTTTGGCAATTAGCGTAAACCTTTGATTATACAGGGTTTTTTACGCTAAAGTGACTTCTGGCGGAGAGGGTGGGATTCGCCTACATCCCGCAGGCCGCGACTTGGCTTGCAAGCCAAGTCCTTCGAATCCCACGCGTGAAGTCCGCAGGGACTTCACTCCTCTCGAAAATGAAAATGCCCCTCGCGGGGCATTTGAATTACTGGCGGAGAGGGTGTCCGCAATTAAGCTTGTAAAATCAATGCTTTTAAAGCGGAAATTAATTTAATCCACCATAAAATCCATCATAAGCGGCGCGCTTAGACTACTCTGGG
>JAJTGD010000005.1 GCA_021299035.1 Oxalobacteraceae bacterium
GGCTTCTCGCCGGTCTCTGAATGCTGCGACAAAGACACGAACTTGTAGAACTCATGCTCATGCGCGTTTTGCTCGTCGGATACCAGCGCCATGATGTCTTCATCAAAGATATCGGACTTGCGATCCGCCAGTTCCTTGAAGCGCGCAAACGCGGCATTCACTTCAGCCTCGGAGCCAAGCGCAATCCCGAGCTCCTCCAGACGCTGCTTGAATGCGTTACGACCCGAGAGCTTGCCAAGTACGATCTTGTTCGCACTCCAGCCCACATCTTCGGCACGCATGATCTCGTAGGTATCGCGCGCTTTCAGGATGCCATCTTGATGGATGCCGGAAGCATGCGCGAAAGCATTCGCGCCGACCACGGCCTTGTTGGGCTGAACTGCAAAACCAGTAATCTGCGACACCAGCTTCGAGGTCGGCACAATCTGCGCAGTGTCGATACCCACATCCAGCTTGAAGTGATCTCGACGAGTCTTCACCGCCATGACGATCTCTTCCAGCGCGGTATTGCCTGCGCGTTCACCCAGGCCATTTATGGTGCACTCGATCTGACGCGCGCCGCCGATCATCACCGCAGCCAGCGAGTTGGCAACCGCCATGCCAAGATCGTTATGGCAGTGCACCGACCATACAGCTTTGTCCGAGTTGGGGATGCGCTCGCGTAGGGTTTTAAGCGTGTGGCCAATCATCTCCGGCACACCATAGCCCACGGTATCAGCGAAGTTAATGGTAGTCGCACCCTCATCAATCACGCCCTCAAGCACACGACACAGAAAGTCTAGATCCGAGCGGCTACCATCCTCAGGACTGAACTCGACATCATCGGTAAATTGCCGCGCGTAGCGCACTGCCAGACGTGCCTGCTCGTATACCTGATCAGGGGACATGCGTAGCTTCTTCTCCATGTGCAGCGGCGACGTCGCGATAAAGGTATGTATGCGCTTTCTCGCTGCGGGCTCCAGTGCCTCGGCTGCACGCGCAATATCGCGATCATTGGCACGCGACAGCGAGCAAACAATCGACTCCTTGACCGTGCTGGCAATGGCGCGGATCGCATCAAAATCGCCCGGCGAGGAAGCAGCGAAGCCAGCCTCGATAACGTCGACCTTGAGCCGCTCCAACTGCCGCGCGATACGGATTTTCTCTTCGCGCGTCATAGAGGCGCCAGGCGACTGCTCGCCATCGCGCAACGTGGTGTCAAAAATAATCAGCTTGTTCGAATCGGGCATTTTGGGCTCCCGGAGTATTGAATCAGTGGGTTGGGCATATTTTCGCCTGCCCTCGCATTTGTTGCGCGGGCTGGGCAAAGCTCAAGTTGGGGGTAAGAGAGTATCTGCGCCTTAGCGCAGTAGATATAGCAGCAGCAGACCGGACGGGCTGCCGAGGGGAAGAAACTCAGACTGGCGGGTTACGCTTAACATGAGAGCAAGAATACGGGGGAATGCCGCAAAGTGCAACCACCAGATTTCTATCGTGCCGATAGCCGGCGACGCTATTTCTCGTCACCCGGCTCGGAACTGGTCTGCACCAGACTGACCGGATTCCCCTTGGCCCAAAACCAGAGCGCCACTGCATAACCCGACAAGCCGTACACCACAAACAGTCCGAACAGTACCTTCGGCGGGTCGCTCGAGACTGCCACAAAAATCAACACAATCAAAAAGATCGCAATGAACGGCACCGACTTCTTGAAGTTGACGTCCTTGAAGCTGTAAAACGGCGCGTTGGTCACCATGGTCAGGCCCGCATAGACCGTGATGATCCAGGCAAGCCAGCTGAAGTCCGCGCCACCGATGCGCAGATCATCCATCAACCAGATAAAGCCCGCTACCAGTGCTGCGGCCGCCGGGCTGGGCAGCCCCTGGAAGAAACGCTTGTCGACCACGGCAATATTGGTATTGAACCGCGCCAACCGCAATGCGGCACCTGCACAATACACAAACGCTGCCAGCCACCCCAGCTTGCCCATGCCACGCAGCGCCCATTCATACACAATGAGCGCCGGCGCAGCGCCAAACGAGACCATGTCCGACAAACTGTCGTACTGCGCGCCAAATTCACTTTGGGTATTGGTCAGGCGAGCGACGCGGCCGTCGGTGGCGTCCAGCACCATTGCTGCAAAGATGGCCACGGACGCGTTAAAAAACTGCCCGTTCATGGCCATCACAATCGCATAAAAACCGCAGAACAACGCAGCGGTGGTGAAGGCATTGGGTAACAAGTAAATGCCGCGACTACGCAAGCGACCCGCTAGCTGCTCGCCGTCACCCTCGATACGACGGGATGAGAGCCGATTCAGCCGGAACGGCTTGGAAATCGCCGGCTTGCCAGCCGCTGCCTTGAGTTTCTGCTTGCGTGGATTAAAAATGCGCATGGCGCCTCGCTTGGATCACAGCTCGGCCAGAATCGTCTCAGTGGCACTCACCTTGTCACCGACGGCAACCATTGGACGCGCACTCAGCGGCAGATAGACATCGACGCGCGAGCCGAAACGAATGAAACCGTAACGCTGGCCACGCGCTAGCCGATCGCCCACCGCAACGTAACAAAGAATTCGGCGTGCGATCAGGCCGGCCACCTGCACGAATGTCACCACCGCACCGCTATCCGCTGTGACTACGACCGCATTACGTTCGTTCTCGGTTGAAGCCTTATCAAGATCAGCATTGACAAACTTACCGGGGAAATACTCAACCTTGGTGATGGTGCCGTCGACAGGCGAGCGGTTCGAATGCACATTAAATACATTCATGAATACGCTGATCTTCAACGACTCGCGGCCCGCATAGGGATCTTCTGCCTTCTCTACCACCACGATCCGGCCATCAGCCGGTGACAGAACCGCGTTAGGCTGCTGCGGCACCGTGCGCGGCGGATCACGGAAAAACTGCAACACGAATAGCGCGATGATCCAGAAAGGCCAGGACCAACCACCGAGCACGGCGGTCGCAATCACCGCCGCAACCAGTGCGATCAACAGAAAGGGCCAGCCCTCGCGGGCAATGATGGGGTGGGGATAGGAATTCAACGAAGCTCCTGCGATTCACTGTTCCGGACTGATCAACCGACGCCCGGGCTTTATTTCTAATATGAAATATTTTGTTAATCCCCACATTGTAGCGTGTGGGTCGCCATGACGGAATTTGTGTGGCGCCAGCGAAGAATTCTGGAAACCTTGACGGTTATTAGAACATTCGTCCGATTATCGCCACATACGGGCATCGTCCTTGCCATCAGGAGCCCACGCGCCCATGCGACCCTTATCAGATCGTCAGACTGTCGAAGCCGCGCTTGAGGTATGGGCGGCTGCTGAGCGCCAACAACTCGGCGTTGTTGCAGACGACAACGGCGTTATAGAGCTGCTATATGCCTCCGTACAGATACAGGCGCCCGATGTGGCCTCATCGTTGACCAAGGCCGCTGTCCTCAAGCTCGTGGACAGGATACAAAGTGAATTGACGCGCCGGGCGGCGCTATCGGAACTTGGCTCTGCCGAATCGCTGATCGCCAAGATACCTAGCCTTGGTAGATTTGCTGCGACGGGCAAGCTCGGGCATCTGCGCGAAGAGTGGGAGCAACTCACTCGTCGTAATGCTGAAGCATCGTCACGCATAGCCGCCGAGCGCTATCGTGTTTTTGACGAATTCAAGAACTTGATGCCCGCCATGCCGTATGAAACGCATGACGATGGCACTATCGTTTATCGATATGACTTTGGCTCGCCAGAACTACAAGAGAGTCTGAGGGCTAACTTAGCGGAAATCGACCAGTACCAGCTGAGTAAGCGCGACTTTTATCAAAGCTTCATGGTCGATCTTCCACGAACATTTTTTTCAATCCAAATAGATCGTGCAAAACACCGCTTCGATCTCGGTCTAGAAAAAGAGAAGTTGGCGATGCTAAATAAAGCATTCGACAACAATCCGCTTGTGCTTGCTACCGTCAGTAAGGTGCTCAATCAGGTGATGCCTGCCATCGTGCTAACGATGAACCAAACGCTATTCCCAAATCTATCTGGCGTAGTGTTGAAAGCTAATCAAGCCAATTCGGAGCGAACTCACTTTCAAGTCAGACGCAGTGGCAACAATATCGAACTCGGCTGCAATGCCTACGCAAAAGTTGACAAGGTGGCTCTTCCGGCCACTAGCGAAGGAAGGCAAGATCAAATCTGGCCAGCTAATCAAGGTGCGAAGTGGTCGGGTGCGCCAGGCCCCACCAATTATGGTCAGCTCATACATTTCAGTTTCACACTGGATACTGCCGCCGCCGCACGAGGGCAGCTTCGCGCTGTTGAGGGCAGCGCTATTAAGGCATACATGGAAACCAGGCTCTGCCCAGCGACCTCCCACCAGAGGTCATGAGAAATCAACTAAGTAGACTTATGCGCAATCTCAAATCCAACCGGATGTACCAATAGTGCAGCGTATAACATCACAAAGCTCGATACAAGCTGCCGAACTGATCAAGCAAGTAAGCAAAGATCCTGAGACGATGCTTGTCGTCAGTAGCTCTGGCAATGTCCGTCACGCTAATCGTCTGCAACGGATAATTTATGGAGTGGTAGATTTTTTTGATATGGATGCAGCAAAGCAGCGGATTACCAAAGCGCGCCAGGCAGTTAGAGAAAAATTATGTACAGAACTGACGGCCCTCGGACAATCAGAGTCAACGTATCTAGCGCCGATGATCGATAGCGCAGTAAATACGCTGATCTCGGATCACCAACCCGAAACGAGCCCTGCTTCCCACTCTCAGATACAGAGTGAAGTAGATACACTGAGCTCGAACAGCGAGATTAAATCGAGTTTTGATTCTCCGTCTCAGATTGAGGCTAAGTTTAAAACTGCTCTAGTACACATCCGAGAGATTACCAATGAGTCAGCGAGTGTGCCGCTAAATCTACTCTGGCAGGTGGTTGAGGAGCAGCGAACAAAGTATATGCCGGTCAATATACAAGCAGCATCGACTATTGCAGCCAACACGTCGCTCTGGAAAAAATCGCTTGGCATAAGCACTCAAGACGCATTCCGCCTCGCTAGCAATGCTTGGAAACTCCATGAAACCAAACAAATTCCGCCGGAGGAAGGGAAAGAAATCCTGCTCTGCTCCGGGCGACTCATCAATCGTCACGGGTTTACGCACGAAGATGCGCTGAACCACGCTATTGATTTGTGGGTACCAATGAAAGAACTCAATGTTCGAATGGATAGTATTGAACGTGCCATGAAATCTCTCGATTACGCTATCCCGAAACTTCGCGAGCAACCCGAGCGGATTCGAATCAGTGCTGCTATCAGATACTTGCAACTACTGCCAAAGACTTTGATTGGCACGAGCCCCATCGATGTAATCCGGCAAAATCTCGCCGATCTGCCACTGGTACAACAGGGCATGCCAGCGGGCTGCATAATCGACCAGATTCACCAAGGATCACATCTTCATGGCAAGGCATCTTTGACGAGAGCTCATTGTCAAGAGCTAGAGCAAAAAATTGCCACCCTGACCGAAGAAGACTTATATAGTAAAAGCAGCAACGGAAGACATGGAGTAAATTTTCCGGATATCTTTAATAACTTCGACCAGCAGCACGTTATCGATCTTACTCGCGGGCTAAAAATCGAACTTCGCACTAATGATTCGATCGATCAATCATTTGCCACGCTAGAGAACAAACGGCGCCAAAATCCGAAATCCCTAGCTGAACAGGAATTTCAACAGTGGGCTGAACTCAGGACATCATGGGCAGGCTCTTCAGAAGCTGCCAGGGAGATCTCGCATTTGCAATCGCAGACTTTTTTCGGCGAAGTGGAGCTGGCCGCCGGAAACAATCTGCGCAACGAGTCGGGCTATATGTGCAAGGAAATGGGTGATCCAGAACTTTTATGGACTTCGTATGCGGCAAACCGAACAACCAGGGATACCCGCGAAGTCTTCGAACTGAGTGCGGTGCGGTACGTAAATGCCCCACGGCTTGTTGCTGAACCCGATGCGGAGCAGCAGGATGAATTGCTCCCGAAGCCTCAACTCAATTTTCCTTTACTTCCAAACCCAGGCGAGGGAATTCAGGCCAACCCCACCGCATTTAGCGTAAAACGTGAATGCGTACTCGAGGCTGATGCATCCGACTTAGCGAAGGGATCAACCCAGTGCCGGGTCATCGCAGTAACAGAGGAATGGGACATCCTATTTGATTGGGATACCTGGATTAAGAACCGGACGTCAATCGGAACTCTCTGACCAAATAAACAAAGCCATCCTTGCAGATGGCTTTTAGGGTGAGCGCGGGGAGCGCTTGCAAGCGCTTCCCGCATGATGCCGGTAGAACTAATTAGGGACTTAGTTCTTCGACTGATCGACCATCTTGTTCTTGGCGATCCACGGCACGTGAGCCCGTAAAAAAAGCTGTGCCAGTGCACAGCTTTTAGGGTGAGCGCGGGGAGCGCTTGCAAGCGCTTCCCGCATGATGCCGGTTGAACTAATTAGGGACTTAGTTCTTCGACTGATCGACCATCTTGTTCTTGGCGATCCACGGCATCATCGCGCGCAGCTTCTCACCCACCACCTCAATCTCATGCTCGGCATTCAAACGGCGGCGTGACAGCAGCGTCGGCGCACCTGCGCGATTCTCGAGAATGAAGCTCTTGGCGTATTCACCAGTCTGAATGTCCTTCAGGCACTGACGCATTGCGTTTTTGGTGTCTTCGGTCACGACACGCGGGCCGGTCACGTATTCGCCGTATTCCGCATTGTTCGAGATCGAGTAGTTCATGTTGGCGATACCGCCTTCATAAATCAGATCAACGATCAGCTTCAGCTCATGCAAGCACTCGAAGTAAGCCATCTCTGGCGCGTAACCTGCCTCAACCAGCGTCTCGAAGCCTGCCTTGATCAGCTCAACCGTACCGCCGCACAATACGGCCTGCTCGCCGAACAGATCGGTCTCGGTCTCTTCGCGGAAGTTGGTCTCGATGATGCCAGCACGACCGCCGCCATTGGCCATCGCATACGACAGCGCGATATTGCGCGCCATGCCTGATTTGTCTTGATACACAGCCACCAGATGCGGAACGCCGCCGCCCTGCGTGTAGGTAGCGCGAACCGTGTGGCCCGGTGCCTTCGGCGCGATCATGATCACATCCAGATCAGCACGCGGCACTACCTGGCCATAGTGCACATTGAAACCGTGAGCGAAGGCCAGTACAGCGCCCTGCTTGGCGTGCGGCTCGACATTCTCTTTGTAGACCTGCGCGATGTTCTCATCCGGCAGAAGGATCATGATGACGTCGGCAGATTTCACCGCATCGTTCACCTCGGCGACCTTCAGGCCAGCCTTCTCAACCTTGGCCCACGACGAGCCCCCTTTGCGCAGACCCACCACGACCTTGACGCCCGATTCAGACAGATTCTGTGCGTGCGCATGCCCCTGCGAGCCGTAGCCAATGATCGCAACATTTTTTCCCTTGATCAGGGAGAGGTCGCAGTCCTTGTCGTAGAAAACTTTCATGATGTTCCTGTAAAAAAGTAATGGTAGTGAGGTTCAAACTTTTAGAATGCGCTCGCCGCGTCCGATGCCGGAGCCACCGGTACGCACGGTTTCCAGAATCGAGGCACGGTCTATCGCATCAATAAATGCGTCGAGCTTAGATTTGTTACCGGTGAGTTCAATGGTGTAGGTTTTTTCCGTGACATCAATGATGCGACCACGGAAGATGTCCGCGGTACGCTTCATTTCTTCACGTTCCTTACCGACTGCACGCACCTTGATCAGCATGAGCTCGCGTTCAATGTGTGGACCTTCGGTCAGATCGACCACCTTCACCACTTCAATCAATCGATTCAAGTGCTTGGTGATCTGCTCAATCACATCGTCCGAGCCGGAGGTGACGATGGTCATCCGCGACAGCGTGGGGTCTTCGGTGGGCGCTACCGTCAACGTCTCAATGTTGTAGGCACGCGCTGAGAACAATCCCACGACACGAGACAGTGCGCCGGCTTCGTTTTCCAATAAGGCTGCAATGATATGGCGCATTACAGGTCCTCCGAGCCAAGCAGCATCTCAGTCAGACCTTTGCCCGCCTTGACCATCGGCCACACATTTTCACCCTGATCGGTGATGAAGTTCATGAATACCAGCTTGTCTTTCATCGCAAAGGCATCGCGTAGCGCGCCCTCAACATCGCCCGGCTTGGTGATGGTGACACCGACATGACCAAACGACTCGACCAGCTTGTCAAAATCGGGCAGCGAGTCCATGTAGGACTCGGAATAGCGCGAGCCATAGTCGATCTCTTGCCACTGGCGCACCATGCCAAGGTAACGGTTGTTCAGCAAAACAATTTTTGGCGTGAGGTGATACTGCCTGCAGGTTGCCAGCTCTTGTATGCACATCTGTATCGATGCCTCGCCCGTGATACACGCAACTGTCGCATCCGGATTGGCCATCTGTACGCCCATCGCATACGGCAAGCCGACACCCATGGTGCCAAGGCCACCGGAGTTGATCCAGCGGCGTGGCTTGTCGAAGCCGTAATACTGCGCGGCCCACATCTGGTGCTGACCGACGTCCGAGGTGACGAAAGCATCACCCTTGGTCACTTGCCAGAGCTTCTCGACCACCATCTGCGGCTTGATCGTATCGTCCGAGGAGGCGTATTTCAGGCACTCGCGCTTGCGCCATTCGTTGATCTGCTTCCACCAGGCGTCATGCGCAGCGGCATTCGGCTTGATTTCGGAAGCATCGAGCTGCGCTAGCAATTCCTGCAGCACTTCTTTGACGTTACCAACGATCGGAATATCGACTTTCACCCGCTTGGAGATCGAGGATGGATCAATATCGATGTGAATGATCTTGCGTGGCAGGCTCGCGAAATGTTTCGGGTTTCCGATCACGCGATCATCGAAGCGAGCGCCAATCGCAATCAGCACATCACAGTGCTGCATCGCCATGTTGGCCTCGTAGGTGCCATGCATGCCGGGCATGCCAACGAATTTATCGCTGGAAGCACGGTAAGCGCCCAAACCCATCAGGGTATTGGTGCACGGGTAGCCGAGCTTATCGACCAGTTTGTTCAACTCGGGCGCAGAATCCGACAGAATCACACCGCCACCGGTATAGATCATGGGTCGTTCAGCCGTCAGCAGTAGCTGGACCGCCTTGCGAATTTGACCCGCGTGACCTTTGTCGACCGGTTTGTATGAGCGCATCTCAACCGACTTCGGATACTCGTAGGTCGTCTTCGCGATCGTGATGTCTTTGGGGATATCCACCAGTACTGGCCCCGGACGACCGGTGGTCGCGATGAAGAACGCCTTCTTCATCGTCGCCGCCAGGTCTTTTACATCCTTGACCAGGAAATTGTGCTTAACGCAGGGCCGGGTAATACCGACGGTATCGCACTCCTGGAAAGCGTCCAGACCAATCGCATGGGTCGGCACCTGTCCGGTGATGATCACCATCGGAATGGAATCAAGATGCGCCGTCGCGATACCTGTTACGGCATTGGTCACGCCCGGACCGGAGGTCACAAGGCACACACCCACCTTGTTTGAACTACGCGAGTAAGCATCGGCCGCATGGACCGCCGCCTGCTCGTGGCGAACCAGAATATGGCGGAATTTGTCCTGCTTGAAAATCTCGTCGTAGATGTATAAAACGGCACCGCCGGGATAGCCGAACACATGTTCGACGCCCTCTTCGGCAAGACAGCGCACGACAATTTCGGCGCCAGTGATTTCGGAAGACATTACATGTCCTTTCAAGGTCCATAGGAAATTGATCGGATGCTCTCCCCTGGCGGTGACGATGACAGTGGCACCCTTGAAGCATCCCTTGAGCGTGCGTTTACGTCGATCCGTCCTGCGCGGCTGGCGCAGTTCAAACCGGCGCTGAGTGCACTTCGTTCAGCTTCCGCTTGTGCCGCTGCTGGCGCCACCTCACGCTTTTGGCGTGGGTTAGAGCAAACAACGTTGTTGGGCGCAGCGACGCCCGAAAAACCTTCCTATCGCCGCGCGGCGTTATGGGCCGCGCGGAACAGGGAAAAAATATCCCTCGCGGTGGCGAGGGAGCGCATAAGTTAATGCGTTGCAGCAATAAGGTCAAGAAAATTCTTTTAAAAAAGCCAATGAAATCAATCGTTTTGGCCCGCGATTTGGACGCGTGAGTGAAATCATTACGCCCGCTGCCATTCCGGCAACATTGGACTTTCTGGCCTGGCGCTTACAATTCGGCGCTTCGCCACGCCACCTCTAAAGCCGACATGATCGACGCCGTCCCAACCCCGACCGCACCACTCAAGAATCGTCTGCTGTGCATGGTGTACGAGGCCATGCTGCTGTTCGGCGTGGTGTTCATTGCCGGATGGCTGTTCTCGACGCTGCTACAGCAACGCCATGCGCTGGCACTACGACACGGGCAGCAGGTATGGCAGTTCATTGTTCTAGGCGGTTACTTTGTCTGGTTCTGGACCCGTGGTGGCCAAACACTGGCCATGAAAACCTGGCGTGTACGCGTCGTCACGCGGGACGGGCTGGCGCTGCGTTGGCCGCGCGCACTGCTGCGCTACCTGCTGGCATGGCTGTGGTTTCTGCCCGGGCTTGCGCTAGCGTGGTGGATGGAAGTGCAAGGGTCGATGCTTTTGCTGCTGCCGATGCTGAGTGCGGCGCTGTGGGCGCTGACCAGTCTGCTCGATCCTGATCGGCAATTCCTGCACGACCGTATCGCTGGCACGCGACTGGTTTTAGGTGCTGCTGCGAAGGACCCTCGTGAAGGCAAACCGATTAGCGATCAGAGCAATCCTCAGACATGACCGCAAAATTTCAATACCTCTGCGTCTACTGTGGGTCGGCCACCGGTCATGATGCCGCCTATGCCGAATCGGCGCGAGCACTCGGACAAGAGATCGCGCGACGCGGGATGTCGCTAGTGTACGGCGGCGGTCATGTCGGTTTGATGGGCGTTGTTGCAGATGCAGTGCTGGCGGCGGGTGCTGAAGTTACCGGTGTGATCCCGAGTGCGCTGATGGATAGCGAGGTCGGGCACACGCGCCTGACGAAGCTGCATGTAGTCAAGGATATGCATGAGCGAAAAGCCTTGATGGCCGAATTAGCCGATGGCTTCATCGCACTTCCCGGTGGTATCGGTACGATGGAAGAGTTGTTTGAAGTAATGACCTGGCTGCAGCTGGGTTACCACAGCAAGCCCGTCGGGCTACTCAACACGCAGGGATTTTACGATGATCTGCTGCGCTTCATGGATAAGCAACGCGAGGCTGGGTTCTTGAAGCCAGCGCACCACGCGCTACTGATCACCGATTCGAACATCGCCACGCTGCTGGATCGCATGATGGCGTTCAATATGCCAGAAGGTGTGAGCGTGTTCAGCCGGCGAGCAGCCAGCACGCTGGGGCCGTGATCAAGCAAAGGCCTGCTTAAAATCCTCAAGAAGGTCCTCGGTATCTTCAATACCAACCGAGACGCGAATCAGCGATTCTGCAATGCCCATTGATGCGCGTCGCTCCGGGCCCATCTCATGGAAAATCGTATGCGCTACGGGTATCACCAAGGTGCGCGTGTCGCCCAGGTTACTGGCCGGGACGGCGAGTTGTAGTCGGTTCATGTAATCGAAACAGTCGATACCGGGTTTCAGCTCGAAGCTGAGCATGCCGCCATACGCGCGGAATAATTTGCTAGCGATCGCATGTTGCGGATGGTGCGGCAGCCCGGGGTAATACACCGCTGCGACACGATCATCCGCATTGAGCATGCTCGCCAGTGCCAAGGCATTGGCTGACTCTCGCTCAATGCGCAGTGCCATGGTCTCTGCACCCACCGCAATATGATGCGCAGCCTCCGGACCCAATGCACCACCAAAATCGCGCAACGCTTTCGCGCGCAGCTGCGCCATGCCCCAATGCTGCGGCGGGAAACGTTTGTAACTGCTCGCGATGTTAGGAAACTGCGTCCAGTCGAATAAGCCGGTATCGGTCAGGCTGCCGCCTAGTGCATTACCGTGGCCGGCGATGGATTTGGTGAGTGCATTGATCACCAAACTTGCGCCCACCGCGTTGGGCCGGAACAGATACGGCGAGGTCATGGTGTTATCGACCACATACAAAATACCGCGCTCACGGCATAAGGCGCCAATGCGCTCGAGGTCCGCTATCTGCGTACGAGGGTTGGCGATGGTCTCAACGAACACTAGTCGCGTGTTTGGCTGCAGTGCGCGTTCAACATTCGCGACATCGGTCGGATCAACAAACGATACCGGCATGCCTTGCAGATCAACCGTCTGCCACAGGCTGTTGGTATTCCCGAACAGGAAGGATGAAGAAACGACATGATCGCCCGCGCGGAGTAATCCTTGCGCCAAGGCGCCAATCGCTGCCATACCCGTCGAAAAACATAGCGTGACCAGACCATCTTCCATACGGGTGATCTTGTCTTCCAGCGCCGACACTGTCGGATTGCCTTGACGACCGTAACGGTAGCCAGGCTTCTTACCTTGAAATACCTCGGCCAGCTCACGCGCATCTTTGTAGCCGTAAGCAACTGCTGTATGGATCGGTTTGTGGAGCGAACCGTGCTCAATCGCCTTCTGACGGTCGCTATGCAGAATGGTGGTGGTGAACCCGAATTTACGAGCTTTGTCCATAAACGCCGTGCTCGCTATCTACTCGGCACGTGCGAGGTTCAGGTTCAGCTGGGTACGGACGATATCTTCCGCCACGATCTTCGGGTGTGCGCGCGCGTACTCGACGCGGTCGAGATAATCCGTCGAAATATCTCCAGTGACATAGTGACCATCAAAGCAAGAGGCTTCGAAACGCTTGAGCGCCGGATTCACGTCGGAGATCGATTGCTTCATGGCGTCGATATCTTGATACACCAGCGCATCAGCGGTGATCTCACGACAGACTTCTTCTTCACTGCGTCCGTAGGCGATCAACTCGCCGCGCGTGGGCATATCAATACCGTAAACGTTGGGGAATTTAACGGGCGGTGCAGCCGAAGCAAAAATCACGCGGCGTGCGCCGGAGTCGCGCGCCATTTGCACGATTTCTCGGCTGGTGGTGCCGCGTACGATCGAGTCATCCACCAGGAGCACACTCTTGCCTTTAAACTCGGAGCCGATCGCGTTTAACTTCTGGCGGACGGATTTTCTGCGCACACTATGGCCCGGCATGATGAAGGTGCGGCCGATGTATCGATTCTTGATAAAACCTTCGCGGTACTCAATACCCAGCTTCAACGCGAGCTGCATGGCTGCCGGACGCGAGGAGTCAGGGATAGGCATGACCACATCAATCTCGCCTGAGCGGATTTCGCGCTGTATCTTGTCAGCCAGGTATTCACCCATTTTCAAACGGGTCGCATAGACCGACGCACCATCGATCACCGAGTCGGGCCGAGCCAAATACACAAACTCGAACGCGCAGGGGTTGAGGGTCGGGTTTTCAGCACACTGCTGGTTATACAGCTTGCCATCGTTGTCGATGAATATGGCCTCACCCGGCATTACATCACGCAGGTAGTGGAAGCCCAATCCTTCCAGAGCGACCGACTCGGAAGCCACCAAGTACTCCGGCCCCATATCGGTATCGGCAAAGCCGATGCAAAGCGGCCGTATGCCATACGGATCGCGGAAAGCGAGCATGCCGTAGCCAGCGATTTGCGCTACCACCGCATAAGAGCCACGCACGCGTTTGTGCAGCGTGGCCACGGCATTGAAGATGGCACTCGGATCAAGCGAGAGGCCACTAGAGCACTGCTGGATCTCATGTGCCAGCACGTTCAGCAGCACCTCGGAATCGGAATCCGTATTGATATGACGTCGATCATTCTTGAACAGATCGATTTTCAGCTGCTCGGCATTGGTGAGATTACCGTTATGAGCAAGCGTGATACCAAAAGGCGCATTGACATAAAACGGTTGCGCTTCTTCTTCGCTGGATGAACCCGCAGTTGGATAACGGCATTGGCCGATACCGGAGTTGCCCGGCAGCGAGCGCATGTTTCGGGTTCGGAACACATCACGCACCAGACCATTTGCCTTGTACATGCTGAAAGTGCTGCCGTGGTTGGTAGCAATACCCGCCGCATCCTGCCCACGATGCTGCAGCAGCAACAGCGCGTCATAGATCAGCTGGTTTACCGGGCTGTGCGAGACAACACCAACAATGCCACACATGGTGGGCTCCTTCAGGTTACCAAGCGGCCACGCGGCCGAGATTGCTCAGATCGCTTGAATGGTACCGTGCAGACCGAGCTTGTCGATACGCTTCGACATTTTCTCTGCCTCACTGCGACTGGAGAAAGGTCCGACCCGAACGCGAAAACGATCGCCCTCTTTGGTCGTCACCTTCTGCCAATAGCCATCGATACCGCCTCGCTTCAACTTTTGCAGCAATTCATCCACTTTCGCTTTATTCGACACCGCGGCCACCTGAACGATGAAACGGCCCTTGTCTTTATCCACCGGTTTAGCGGACTCCGGGGGCGCCGCACTCGGCTTGTCGACCAGACTATCGACGCGCTTGTCGCCAACCGCCACCGTGGCCGCTTTGTCGCTACTCGGCGAGGCACTGCTCGCTTGGCGCGTCTGAGGCTTGGCATCAGACACGACGGGTGCCGCGGGCGCGGGCTCAGCCGCTGCTGGCTTCGGTGCTTCAGCCTTTGGCTCTTGAGACTTAGGTGTCTCAGGCTGTGGCGCCTCGGGCTGTGCCGCTGGTGGCAGCGGCAACGGCATTGGGCTGCCATTCACCGCAGGCGCCTTGTCACGCGGCGGAATCTGGATATTGATGTCTTGCGAGATAGGGCGTGGATCGGCGTCGAAAATCATCGGCAGGCCAATCACCGCGGCCAGCACCAAGGCCGTGGCACCGATCAAGCGGCGGCGCGCCCGCTTCTTCTCAGGCAGCATCGGATCCATAGGCTCGTCTTCCGGCGTTCTGGCGCTGCGCCGAGGCCGAACCGGCGTTTGGTCGTCGTCAGCGTCCTGCTGTGAATTACCACCGAATGAGAACAAACCCATAAACCCGTGAGCGGAAGCGCAGTAACGACGACGATTAGTGCGCTTGTCGCGCCGCCATCACACCGGCCACCGTAAGGAAAGATCCGAAGACGATGATTCTATCATTCTCCCCTACGCTATCCCGCGCTGATGCGTAGGCTTCGGCAGGTGTTCTGAAGCACTGAATACTGCGTTCACCGCCACCATCGGTGCCGGCAACGAATCCTGTAGCGCTCAAGGCTGAGGCCAGGGATTCGGCACTGGCAGCGCGTGGCAATGGCAAGTCGCAAAAGTACCAGTGATCGATTTTGTCTTTCAAGTGTGACAGGATGCCGCTGACATCCTTGTCGGCCATAGCACCGAACACTGCGTAGGTGTAGGGGAAGAAACCCATCTGATCGAGATTTTGAGCCAAGGTTGCTGCTGCATGGGGGTTATGCGCGACATCAAGGATCACGGCAGGCCGCCCCGGCAATACCTGAAAACGCCCCGGAAGTTCAACCAACACTAAGCCGGCACGAATCTCTTGTGCACCAAGCGGCAAACGATCCCGCAAGACCTCTAGCGCGGCCAATGCGGCACTGGCATTCAGCAGCTGATTCGCACCGCGCAGACTCGGGTAGGCCAGCGCATGTCGGCGAATGGCGCGGCCGCCATAGCTCCATTGCTGACGATCACCTGAGTAGTTGAAGTCACGTCCGAATAACCAAAGATCAGCACCAATCGCGTTGGCATGCTCGACCAGTGACTGCGGTGGCGCAGGATCGCCGCAAATCGCCGTACGCTGCGAACGAAAAATGCCGGCCTTCTCGAACCCTATCTTCTCGCGGGTATCGCCAAGGTAATCTTGGTGATCCAAGTCGACACTGGTTACGATAGCGACATCGGGGTCGATGATATTCACCGCGTCCAGACGTCCTCCCAGACCTACTTCCATGATGACGACATCGAGTTTGGCGTCTGCGAATAGCTTCAAGATCGCCAGCGTGGTGAACTCGAAATAAGTCAGCGAAACATCTGCACGGACTGCCTCCACTGCTGCGAAGGCATCACACAACACTGCATCGCTGACACTATGTCCGTCAATGCGGGCACGCTCGTTGAAGTCGAGTATGTGCGGCGAGGTATACAGACCAACGCGGTAACTCCCCTGCATCAGCATCGACTCCAGCATGGCGCAGGTCGAGCCTTTGCCATTGGTGCCGCCGACTGTGATTACAGGACAGTCAAACCGTAGATCGAGACGTGCGCCGACCGTTGCAACGCGCTCAAGACCCATGTCGATCGCGACAGGGTGCATGGACTCAAGGTGGGCGAGCCATTGGTTTAATGACGGTGACTCAGGCATAGCGGAATTCAGTAGAGAAGGGGCTGGATCCCGGCCTGCGCCGGGAAGAAGATTGGAAAGCTGTCAGACCCTAATAAGATCATCCCGGCGCAGGCCGGGATCCAGAGATATCGGGAAAAACTAAGGAACACCACACTGCTTCAGTCATCCGAGACAAACACACTTTCGGACATCCAGTGCGCAAGCTTGATGCACTAGGCAAGCACTTCAGCAGGCTGGTTTTGCAGCAGCGCAAGTAGCTGCGCGATCTCTTCGCGCATCTTGCGACGATCGATGATCATGTCGATCGCACCTTTTTGCAGAATGAATTCGGAACGCTGGAAACCTTCCGGTAGTTTTTCACGCACCGTATTCTCGATCACACGCGGACCGGCAAAGCCAATCAGCGCCTTTGGCTCGGCAATCACCACATCGCCCATGAACGCAAAGGAGGCAGAAACACCGCCCATGGTCGGGTCGGTCAGCACCGAAATAAACGGCAGCTTCTTCTCGGACAACTTGGTCAGCATGGCGGTGGTTTTTGCCATCTGCAGTAGCGACAGCAAGCCCTCTTGCATACGCGCGCCACCGGTCGCAGTGATGCAAATAAAGGGGACTTTTTGCTCAAGTGCTGTTTGCGCCGCACGTACGAAGCGCTCGCCAACCACCGAGCCCATCGAGCCACCCATAAACTCGAACTCGAAACACGCCACCACCACCGGTACCGACAGGATGGCACCGCCCATCACGATCAGCGCATCGGTCTCACCGGTGGCATCAATCGCAATCTTCAGACGATCCGGGTATTTTTTACTGTCTTTGAACTTCAGGGTATCGACCGGTAGCACTTCCTGTCCGATTTCATAGCGTCCCTCATGATCCAGCAACGCATCCAGACGCTCACGCGCACTAATCCGCATGTGATGGTCGCACTTGGGGCATACATGCTGATTGGTCTCCAGATCGGTTCGGTACAACACCGATTCACAGGACGGGCACTTGACCCACAAGCCCTCAGGCACCGAGCGGCGGGTTTTGGGGTCAGAACGCTGAATTCGGGGTGGGAGGAGTTTCTCAAGCCAGCTCATGGGGCTCTCTTTCTCAGGGCGGCGCGGAGACCAAGTTGGCCGGCATTGTACCCGCGGCGATGGGTGCCAGGCTAGATTAGCGGGGAGTTAATAAATGGGAAACGTTTGGAGCATTGGACTTCGGCCTGCGCCGGGGTGACGGTGCAATGGTCGATCCAGCTGCTGCCTGCGCCGGGGCGACGTCGCAATGGCCGTCCAACTCTACGTCGTCATCCCGGCGCAGGCCGGGATCCATGGTCGGTCAACCACTGGCATCAAGCAGCGACCTCGTCTATCGCCTTTCGGATACCGGTCAAGAATTCCCGCACCGCATCTACTGCCTTGTCTTGCGGCGTGTTTTCCAGTTCCTGAATGATGCGGCTGCCGATCACGACTGCATCTGACACCGAGGCCACCGTCTTTGCCGTGGCGGCGTCTCGAATGCCGAAGCCAACGCCGATCGGTAGCTTCACATGTTGCCGGATCGCCGAGATCCGCTCCGACACCTCGGTCGTATCAATATGGCCAGCACCCGTCACACCGCGCAATGAAACGTAATAGCTGAAACCGCTGCTAATCTGCGCTACTTGCTTGATGCGTGCCTCGGTTGAGGTGGGCGCGAGCAGGAAAATCAGGTCCATATCCTGTGCTTTGAGCTTATCGGCGAATTCCTGCGCCTCTTCGGGTGGATAGTCGACGACGATTGCGCCATCCACCCCGGCCGCTTTGGCCTCGGACACAAAACGATCAATACCGAGGCGTTCAATCGGATTGGCATAACCCATCAACACCACCGGCGTGTTGGCATCGTCTTGACGAAACACGCGCACATATTCCAGTACATCGCGCATCCCGACGTTGAACTTAAGCGCCCGTTCGTTAGCCCGCTGTATCACCGGGCCTTCGGCCATCGGATCAGAGAATGGCACGCCAAGCTCGAGGATATCAACACCACTATCGACCATCGCATGCATCAGCGGCACTGTGAGCTCGGGTGCAGGATCGCCAGCGGTGATGAAGGTAATTAGTGCCTTTTTCTTTTTCGCTTGCAGTGCATCGAAAGTTTGCTGGATTCTGGACATATCAATTCGAATTAAATTCTTCAACGAAGTTCGTGTATCCGCTCGAAAGGTTTAGCGAGCGGTTCGAACAGGGTTCAATCCCGGTTCGAGAATGGGGTTCGACCATGACGCACAACGCGCATCACTGGTCGAGCCGTATTTCCGGCTAGTGGGCAGATCCGTGCTTGTCGTATTCCTGGACGGTGTGCATGTCCTTGTCACCACGACCCGACAGATTCACCAGAATGGTTTTGTCTTTCGGTAGCGTCTTGGCGAACTGGAACGCATACGCAATCGCATGGGCCGTTTCGAGCGCCGGAATAATGCCCTCGATACGGCAGCAGTCATGAAATGCCTTGATGGCATCGGCATCCGTCACGCTGACATACTCGGCGCGGTGCGAGTCTTTAAGCCAGGCATGCTCGGGGCCAACGCCGGGGTAATCCAGTCCGGCAGACACCGAATGCGTTTCAATGATCTGACCGTTCTCGTCTTGCAAGAGATAGGTACGGTTGCCATGCAAGACGCCGGGGATACCACCACTCAAAGAGGCAGAGTGTTTACCGGTGGCGATGCCCTCGCCGGCTGCTTCAACACCGATCAGCTTGGTTTCAGGATGCGCTAAATAGGGATGGAAGATGCCCATGGCGTTAGAGCCGCCACCAATACACGCCATCACATAATCTGGTTGTCGCCCGGTCATCTCGGGCATCTGCTCACGGCACTCGTTGCCAATCACTGATTGGAAATCGCGCACCATCATCGGATACGGGTGTGGACCCGCGACGGTACCGATGATGTAGAACGTGTTCTCCACATTGGTCACCCAGTCGCGCATAGCTTCGTTCAAGGCATCCTTCAATGTTTTCGAGCCCGACTCTACCGGTACTACGGTGGCACCCAGCAGCTGCATGCGGTAAACGTTTTGGACCTGGCGCTTGACGTCTTCAGCGCCCATGTACACCACGCACTCGAGACCAAAGCGCGCACAAATAGTGGCGGTCGCAACGCCGTGCTGCCCTGCGCCAGTCTCCGCAATCACACGCGGCTTGCCCATGCGCTTGGCTAGTAACGCTTGTCCGATCACGTTATTGATCTTGTGTGCGCCGGTATGGTTCAGGTCTTCGCGCTTGAAGTAAATCTGCGCGCCGCCATTTTCCTGCGACCAACGCTTGGCGTGGTAAATCGGGCTTGGGCGGCCGACGAAATGCTTCAGCTCGTAATGAAATTCTTCCAGAAACTCGGGGTCGTGCTGATAGTGCGCGTACGCCGCTTTCAGATTCTCTAGAGCATAAGTGAGGGTTTCGGAGACGAAGCTTCCGCCGTAAGGGCCGAAGTGTCCTGACGCGTCCGGGAATTGGTACGCGCCTACATGCGTGGGATTGTGATCCATGGGTGCCTCTTCATTGCCGGGTTACTCGTGGTCCGCGCTGCGGACCGCTGCGACGAATGCGCGCATCAGCGCAACATCCTTCACGCCCTTGGCAGATTCAATGCCACTGCTGACATCAACCGCGTGCGGGTGCAACTGACGCACTGCGCCAGTCGCATTTTGCGCGTTCAAGCCACCACTCAAAACGGCCCGATGCGCGAGTTCTGCGGGAATTAGAGACCAATCGAATACCTTTCCAGTACCACCGTACGCGTCACTCCAGGTATCGAGCAACAACCCGGCGAATAACGGGCTGGACGTACGGTAGGCGTGCTCGAATTCTAACAAATCTGGCGATTTCATTTCTGGCCGGATCCGCAGCGCGCGCAGGAAGGGCCGCCGCACCTGCTCCGCAATAGCGGCGCACTGCGCCGGCGTCTCATCGCCATGGAATTGCAATATCGATATCGGCGCAGCATCGATGCAGGCTTGTACCTCGGCCAGCGTGGGGTTGACGAACAGCCCGACCGTACTAATGAAAGCCGGGATTTGCTCGAATAAGGGGGCGGCCTGCCGCGGGCTAAGGTAGCGTGGTGATGGCGGATAGAACACCAGACCGATAGCATCGGCGCCGAGTTCAACCGCCGCCGCGACATCCTCCGGGCGGGTCAGACCGCAAAGCTTGATCCGGGTACGTGCGCTCATATTGGCTTAGTTGAACGGCAGTTCGAAGGGCAATGTGTGCAGTGGGTCGCACTGTTGCGGCAGACCCCAGCGCGCATCGTAGTCGACTTTGGCCAGATACAAACCATCCGGACTGAAGGTGGGCGCGGCGAGTTCGCGATTTCGGCTGGCAAGCAACTCGCCCACCCATGCTGCCGGGCGGTTGGCACTACCCACTTGAATCAGTGAGCCGACGATGTTGCGCACCATGTGCTGCAAGAAAGCGTTTGCGCGCAGGGTCACGATCAACAGCTCACCGCGCCGATCCACCGCGACCGCCTGCATCTTCCGCACCGGCGACGCCGCCTGACACTCGGCAGCACGAAACGCAGAGAAATCATGCTCGCCGATCAGCGCCTGCGCCGCAGCATGCATCGCATCCGCGTCGAGCGGCCTGAACGCCCAGCCGGCACGACCATGCCACAAGGGTGAACGCACCGGATGGTTGTAGATCACGTAGTGGTAGGTGCGAACGAGCGCAGAAAAACGCGCATGAAAACCATCATCCCCCCCTGCTACCTCTGCTGCCCAGCGCACCGCGATCGATGCTGGAAGATAAGCGTTGACACCTCTGACCCATGAGAACGGGTCACGCGCGATGTCGGTATCGAGATGCACCACTTGGCCGAGCGCGTGCACACCGGCGTCGGTACGGCCTGCGCAAGTCGTGGACAAAGCGCATTGACAGAATTTTGCCAAAGCCTGCTCCAGACTGTCTTGCACAGTCTGCCGATGCGGCTGGGTTTGCCAGCCCTGCCAAGGTGTACCGTCGTACTGAAGGCCGAGTGCAATGCGTCTCAAGTGGCGTCGCGTGTAGTAGCCCGAAGGGGGGCCGGGAGCGCGCGATTCTACGCCAGTTGCTGCAACAGCGTCTGCGCGCGCTGGGCTAACGCCGGGTCGCGCGCACGCGCTACTTCATTCAGCAGATCCCGTGCGCCAGCATCATCACCGATCTCGCGACAGGCCATCGCCAGCTCAAGTTTGGTGTTCAACATGGCACTATTGATCGAGCCCTGAGTCATAGGCCCGATCGGCATAGTGGGTATTAAACCCTGGGTGCTCGTTGGCTCAAGAGAAAAATCAATCACATGCGATGCGTCACTCAGAGCGCTGGTGCTGGCAGCGGCTTCACTTGGGCTCAACCCACTCGCGTATTGATGACTAACATGGAAGCCACTGTCGGACCGTGCGCGCGCATTCGAAGCTTTCGCTGCACCAGGAGGATTCATTGGTGGGGCGGATATGGGCGATGCACTGAGTGTTTGATGAACTCCGGGCAAGGCCGCCGCAGCATCAGCACCGGTCGTCACCGACTTGTAAAGGTAATTATCGGGCTCTAAGGATTGCCCGATGTGCGCTGCACGGGCCCAATCTGCTCCCTGCCCATGGGTCAGTACGCGTAATTCAGCGGCCAGTGTGCCAAAGCGCTGATGATCTTTTCGCGCAGCATAAATTTCAAGCAGCTTGACCCGCAGTACATGACGGTCAGGATGCGCACGTAACGCATCGAGCAAAATTTCTTCGGCTTGTTCATCGCGCCCATAAGCAATATAAACATCGGCCTCGGCGACAGCATCCACTTCACTCATATCGATCTGGCTTACCGATGGTACGAAGTTGGAGTGGAACACACTGTGTGCGGTATCGATCTGCCGACCGCCCGCCTCACCGATGAC
Organism: Oxalobacteraceae bacterium; assembly: GCA_021299035.1. Taxonomy (GTDB): domain Bacteria; phylum Pseudomonadota; class Gammaproteobacteria; order Burkholderiales; family Burkholderiaceae_D; genus Pernthalerella; species Pernthalerella lacunae. The sequence continues at coordinate 22,234 of JAJTGD010000005.1, forward strand.
GGTGAGTGACATGGTCGGCTCAACCAGACTGCGATCAAGATCGTCCCCACGATCGCTCTTGCGGCCTTGACGACGCCAGAGCAAAGCAAGCATCAGCAAGCCTGCGGCAGCGCTCGCGCTTAGGATAGGGTCTAGCTCAATACGAGCTAACGTATCTTCGAACGATGAAGAGGGACTTGGCGATGGTTTGGCTAATGGTTGGGATGATGGTTTAGGTGATGGCTGAGGCGATGGTTGCGGGATTGGCTTCGGCTCGGGTGTTTGCTCAGCACGTTGCTGCGCCTCAGACATAACACGGCTCTTCATCTCCAACAATGCCTGCATGTCACCGATATTTTTTTCCAACGCTGCAATACGCGCATTGGCATCGGCCAGCGCCTTGTCGCTGGATACTTTTTCAACAGCCTCTTTGGTACTCGTGCCGTGACTGGCAACGTCGCTCCCGCCCGGCGCAGATAGCGTCAGCTTATCTTGCGCGACCGGCGGTGGCGCTGTCTCGGTCACTTTCACGCTGACACTGCCACCACTGCTCTGTAGATTGACAGGAGGTGCCGTATTCGTTGACACCGCCGCAGCTATGCCTTCCCGCGTAGAACTACGCTCCGCAAGTTGACGCTGATAGCGCAAAAAATCTACCGTCTGAACGCGCAGCGTATGACGCGCTTTTTCTGACGCTATCGTCCGCATCGACTCAGCCGATGGTACAGACAAAACGCTACCATTTCGGAGGCGATGGACATTACCTTCAACGAATGCATCAGGATTACGACTGAGCAGCGACACCATCACCTGCTCCAGCTGCACACCATCCGGCCGCAATCGTTGGGCAATGCCGCGCAGCGTTTCGCCACGCCTCACCTGATAGGACGGATGGTTAGAGGAATCAGCCATCTGGTCATCCGCCGTTACAGCGGACGAGCTTGCATTCGACGATACTGGGAGCGCTGAGGGGACCGGCGCAGCCGGTTCGTTTGGCTTGAGCGTACTGTTGGATTCGGTGTTGGCAACGGACGTTGGCGCTGTGATCAGCGCAGGTGGATCGATTAGCAGTACGTACTGGCGGATAGTACGGACACCATTTGCACTCAGCTCGACCAGCAGATGCATGAAGGGTTCGTTGACCGCGAGATCCGACGCGATGCGAATCAGGTAGCGCCCCTCCTTTTTTTCGACTGACAAGCGCAGCGAACGCTGTAGCGCGCCCAGATCGATACCGGCACTCGACCAGAGCTCCGGTGATGCCAGCTTGACCGAGACAGACTCCGCCTCAGCTGGCGTCATCGAGGCAATATCAAGCTCGACATCCAGCCGCTGGCCGAGCGCCGAGCGCACACTGGCGTCGCCCAATGCTGCTGAATTCGCAGCGATGGGCTGCATCAGAGCAGCCATCAGCGCACCCATCGGCGCGAGGTAGATCAGTAGGGAACGGGGATGCGAAAAAATTGAGCGGCAAAACATCGCGAGACCTTACCACCTCGGGAAAGTACGCCGCAAGGGTGAAGCAGTCTGCAACGCTCAGAAAAACCCGCTTGCTTCAAGCTCGTTCGAATATCGAGCGGGTTCGGTTGTGAGGTAACAACACTCAGGCGTCGAGTAGGATCCGTAGCATGCGGCGCAGCGGTTCAGCGGCACCCCACAGTAGTTGATCACCCACCGTAAATGCAGAAAGATACTGCTCGCCCATTTGCATTTTACGGACGCGCCCGACCGGGATCGTGAGCTTGCCGGTGGTTGCTGCAGGCGTCAGCTCATGCATGGAAGCCTCACGTGTGTTGGGTACCAGTTTCACCCACGCGTTATCGCTCGCGATGATGTCATTGACCTCATCGAGTGGCACATTTTTCTTGAGCTTGATGGTGAGTGCCTGCGAATGACAACGCATGGCGCCGATACGGACACACAGCCCGTCAATCGCAATGGCTTCTTTCGCGCCAGTACCAAATGACTCGCCACGACCAAGAATCTTGTTTGCCTCTGCACCCGCCTTCCATTCCTCGCGCGACTGGCCGTTGCCAAGGTCTTTGTCAATCCAAGGAATTAAATTACCGCCAAGCGGTACGCCAAATTGCTGTGTCTCGTCTGCGCTGAAGGCATGCTGCTTGGCCAGTACTTTACGATCAATCTCAAGAATGGCTGAGGCAGGATCGTCGAGCAGCGCCTTGACCTCTGCGTTGATACTGCCAAACTGCGTTAGCAGCTCACGCATGTGCTGCGCACCACCCCCGGACGCCGCCTGATAGGTCATGGACGTCATCCAGTCGACCAGATCATGCTTAAACAAGCCGCCGAGCCCCATCAGCATGCACGACACCGTACAGTTACCGCCAATGTAATTTTTTACGCCCTTGCTCAAGCCATCCTTGATGACGCCGAGATTAATAGGGTCGAGCACGATGATGGCATCGTCTTTCATGCGTAGCGTGGAGGCAGCGTCGATCCAGTACCCCTGCCAACCGGCAGCACGTAGCTTGGGGAAGATCTCGGTAGTGTATTCACCGCCCTGGCAGGTAAGGATGATGTCGCACTTTTTCAGCGCTTCGATATCATTCGCGTCTTTCAGCGCAGTCTCGTTCTTTGCCAGCGCGGGCGCTTTACCGCCCGCATTCGATGTCGAGAAGAATACCGGCTCGATGTGCGCGAAATCATTTTCTTCTTGCATGCGCTGCATCAGCACCGAGCCCACCATACCGCGCCAACCGACCAGACCTACGAGTTTCATTTACGTTTCCTTGGTTTCTCAGAGCCAGTGGATCCCGGCCTTCGTCGGGATGACAATTTTGTGGCCGCCAGACTTAAACACGGTTCATTTATCGCCAGCCACAACAAAGGTCATTTCGGCGCAGGCCGGAATACAGTCAATCACTACTCACCCCAAATAGGGTCATTCCGGCGCAGGCCGGAATCCAGCTTATTTTTACGCCAATGCCTTCACTACCGCATCACCCATCTCAGCCGTACCCACCTTGGTGGTACCAGCCTCGTAGATGTCCGGCGTGCGCAGGCCTTGCGCGAGCACTCTCTTCACCGCGCTTTCGATACGATCCGCTTCCGCAGGCAAATTGAGCGAGAAACGCAGCATCATCGCTGCCGACAAAATAGTGGCCAACGGATTGGCAATGCCTTTACCGGCAATATCCGGTGCCGATCCGTGCGAGGGCTCGTACAGTCCCTTGTTATTCGCATCCAGCGACGCCGACGGCAGCATGCCGATCGAACCGGTCAGCATCGCTGCTGCATCGGACAAAATATCGCCAAACATATTGCCGGTGACGAGGACGTCAAATTTTTTCGGTGCCCGCACTAATTGCATCGCAGCGTTGTCGACGTACATATGATCCAACTCGACGTCTGGGTATTCCTTGTGCACGTCAGTCATGATGTCCTTCCAGAACTGGAAGGTCTCGAGCACGTTCGCCTTGTCGACCGAGGTCAGTCGCTTGCTGCGCTTTTGTGCCGCCTGAAATGCGACATGGGCAATACGACGAATTTCAGGCTCCGAGTAACGCATAGTGTCGAATCCCTCGCGCGCACCCTTGAACGGGCCATCAGGCGCTTCACGCACACCCCGTGGCTGGCCGAAGTAAATATCGCCATTCAATTCACGCACGATCAGAATATCCAGCCCTGAAACAATTTCCGGCTTCAGTGAAGACGCACCCACCAACTCAGGGTACAGAATCGCCGGACGAAAATTTGCAAACAGGGTGAGATGTTTACGAAGACCCAGAATCGCCTGCTCGGGACGCAGCGGCCGGTCTAGCGTGTCGTACTTCCAGTCTCCGACGGCACCAAATAAAATCGCGTCCGCTTCCTTGGCCAGCTTCAAGGTCCCTTCTGGCAGCGGGTGTCCATGCGCTTCGTAGCCAGCGCCGCCTACTGGCGCGCTCTCCATCTCGAATTTTTGGTCGAGCGCGTTCAGAACCTTGAGGGCCTGATCAACGATCTCGGTACCGATGCCGTCACCCGGCAGGATTGCAATTTTCATGGGAAATAGAAGGTATTAGGTAATCGTGTTGGTCAGCCAAGGGAACGTCACCAGATGACGCTCCTCGAATCCGTAGCTGATAGCCGGGGAAGGCTTTCACCTGATTGAATAGCTGATCGACCTCCTGCTCAGAGAGCACGATAGGTAGCAAGCCGTTCTTGTAGCAATTATTGAAGAAAATATCGGCAAAGCTCGGGGCAACAATGGCCCGGAAACCGAATTGCTCTAGTGCCCATGGCGCATGTTCACGCGAGGAGCCGCAGCCGAAATTTTTACGCGTCAGCAGGATGGAGGCCCCCTGATAGCGCGGCTGATTCAGAACGAAATCCGGATTCAGCGGGCGCTTGCTGTTGTCAACGCCGGGCTGACCCACATCGAGATAGCGCCACTCATCGAACAGGTTCGGCCCAAAGCCCGTACGCTTGATCGATTTCAGGAACTGCTTCGGAATAATCGCATCAGTATCGACGTTGGCACGATCGAGCGGCGCAACTAATCCTTCAAGTACGGTAAATGGCGTCATGGTGATTGATTAAAAATTTGGAGCAACTTATTTTTTGCTGGCGCCTTGCACTTTTTCGCCGAGCTTCTCGACATCTTTGCCGATACCATTGATCGTATTGCATGCGGCCAGTAGGTAAACCGAAAAAATCAGTAGTGCTATTTTTTTCATGGTGCCTATCTCCGAAACTGATTACATCATTCGAACATCAACAAAATGACCGGCGACGCCCGCTGCCGCTGCCATCGCCGGACTGACTAGATGGGTACGACCACCGGCACCCTGGCGACCTTCGAAATTACGATTCGAGGTGGAAGCGCATCGCTCACCTGGCTCGAGCCGGTCCGCGTTCATCGCCAAGCACATCGAGCAACCAGGCTCGCGCCACTCGAACCCTGCGTCCTTGAAAATTTTGTCGAGACCTTCGCGCTCCGCCTGTTCTTTCACCAAGCCTGAGCCGGGTACCACCATCGCCAAGGTCACGTTTGAGGCGCGGAATTTACCGCGCACCACTGACGCTGCGGCGCGTAAATCTTCGATACGAGAATTAGTGCACGAGCCAATAAACACCTTATCGATACGTATGTCAGTGATAGCGGTGTTGGGCTTGAGGTTCATGTACACCAGCGCCTTTTCCATCGCATCGCGCTTGACCGGATCTTTCTCTTTGTCGGGGTCGGGTACGCGTGCATCAACCGACACCACCATCTCGGGCGAAGTACCCCAAGTGACTTGCGGGATAATCTCGGCAGCATCAATCATGACCACCGCATCAAACTTGGCATCAGTATCGGAGTGCAGCGTCCGCCAATACGCAACGGCTTGATCCCAGTGCGGGCCCACTGGCGAATACGGGCGCCCCTTCACGTAATTGATAGTAGTGTCATCCACCGCCACCATGCCCGCGCGCGCACCGGCCTCGATCGCCATATTGCAGACGGTCATCCGGCCTTCCATCGACAACGCACGGATCGCTGAGCCAGCAAACTCGATCGCATAGCCGGTACCGCCGGCGGTGCCGATCTTGCCGATCACCGCCAGTACGATATCTTTGGCGGTGACGCCAGTGCCGAGTTTGCCCTCGACCTGCACCAGCATCGCTTTTGATTTTTTCGCGAGCAGTGTCTGCGTCGCCAGCACGTGCTCGACTTCCGAGGTGCCGATACCGTGAGCCAGCGCACCGAATGCACCATGCGTCGAAGTGTGCGAGTCACCGCAGACAACAGTCATGCCGGGCAAGGTTGCGCCCTGCTCGGGCCCGATCACGTGCACGATGCCTTGGCGCTTGTCCTGCATGTTGAAGTAGGTCAGGCCGTACGCCTTTGCATTGGCATCCAGCGTCTCGACCTGCAAGCGCGAGACGGGGTCTTCAATGCCGCCAGCACGATGCGTGGTGGGTACATTATGGTCAGCCACCACCAGATTCGCAGCATTACGCCAGGGCTTGCGGTGCGCAAGTTTCAGGCCCTCGAAAGCCTGCGGGCTGGTGACTTCATGCACCAAGTGCCGATCGATATAGAGAATGGTGGTGCCGTCCTCCGCGGTGTTCACCACGTGGGACTCCCAAAGTTTGTCGTACAGGGTTTTGGCCATCGCAAGGTCGCGCAAAAAGGGGCGTTAAAACGAGCAGAATAGCCCGCGATTATGCCATAGCGACCGCCTCGCTCAGAGGCAAACAGCCTAGCTTACCGAATTGCTTGGTAGGGCCTGTCGGGCGAGAAATCAGGCCCAAGGCCACCGGTCAGGCCGACCCGATGTATCTGGCTAGCGCTTGGCCTGCTGGTACAAGGGCATCACCTTCTCGCTGTATTCCGTCAGGTCGCGCACACGCTCGCCGCGCGGAGGGTGGGTCGACATGAACTTGGGTGGCTCTTTGCCGCCAATCTCACCCATTTTTTTCCAGAGGCTCACCGCAGCACGCGGGTCGTAGCCCGCACGTGCCGCCAGCTCCACCCCCATGCGATCGGCTTCAATTTCATGGGTACGCGAGTTGGGCAAGCCGAGCAGGCCTTGATATGCGTATTCCATGCCCTTCTGGCCCAGGGAGCCCACGCCGACCACCGCCGCGACTACACTGATACCGATACTGGCGACGGCTTGTTCCGAGGCACGCTCACGCGAGTGCTCGCGTAGCGCATGGGACACCTCGTGCCCCATGACGGCCGCTAATTCATCGTCGGTTAGCCGCAGTTTTTCAATTAATCCGGTATAGACCGCAATTTTCCCACCGGGCATGCACCACGCATTCACCTCCGGGGAAGTGATGACGTTGACTTCCCACGTCCAGTTCAAAGCATCGGACCGGAAGACGCGAGTCTGCGCTATCAGCCTGTCGGCAATCGTTTTCACACGGTTGCTTTGCGCAGCATCGGCATTCAGCTTGCCGTTTTTTTGGGCATCTGCCATCAGCTGTGCGTATTGTTTAGTGGCTGCAGAGACCATGCTCGCACTTGAAATCGCCATGCGCTGCTCGCGATTGACACCAACCACTCCCGTCTGCGTGGTGTTCTCTGTCTTGCAGCCCACTAATACCAAGCCGCTGAACAACAGCGCAATCAGACTGCGCCATTGATGACTCATGCCTCGCTCCTTCCCAAACCAGATACTGGCAGCGGACGCTGCCACCGAAAACTTAACCAAGCGGCCACCCAGCCAAGTGCACACATGGCAGATGCCACGATATAGACCGACGTTGCACCAAATGTATCCCAGCAAGCGGACAACAGCAATCCGCCCAAGCTACCACCCAAACCGTAGGACACGCTGATGAACAAGGCTTGTCCTCGCGCCTGCAAGGGCCCAGAAAACCAGCGCTGCAATGTTGCCACCGATGCCGAGTGATGCACGCCGAAAGTCGCTGCGTGTAGCACCTGCGCCAACAACAATAAGGCCAAAGATTCTGCACCAAAGCCGATCAGCGCGAACCGTACAACGCCAACGGCTAAGCTCATCAACATCAGAAAACGCAAACCATATCGCCGGAAGATCGGTGCCTGCCAGTAGAAAAATAGAATCTCGGCAATCACACCAAGCGACCACATCAGTCCAATCACCGTCTTGCTGTAGCCAATTTGTGCGAGGTACAAGGAGTAGTACACATAAAGCGCGGCATGCGCCGCCACCATCAAGAATGTAGAAATAAAGAAGGCAATCACTTCGCGTTCTTTTAGAAGTGCACGTACCGAGGGCATGGCTTGGGGATGCGCTGACTGGATTTCCTCATGCATACCAGCTGCTGCCACCACCACTAATAACAAGAGTAGGAGCGCAATCGTGGGCATTAAAGCGATACCAAATGTATCCAGTAACTGCCCTGACGCCATCACCGCAACGATAAACCCGACAGAGCCCCACAAACGCAATCGGCCATAGTGGGTTAAATCACCGCGCATCGCCGACAGCATTTGCGCCTCTGACAGCGGGCCTTGTGCGCTGGTGAACAGATTTAGCACAATGAGTAGAACAAAAAAATACGTGAAAGACTCGCCCCAAAACATCCCAGCGAATACACAGGCTGCAGCGATGGAGGTCAGCCGGAGTACCAACACGCGGCGGCGCGTATGGTCGGCCACCCAGCCCCACAGATTAGGGCCGAAGATACGCATCACCTGCATCATCGACATCAAGACGCCGATCTGCGTCGCGGAGATGTTCTTATCCGCGAAGTACAAGCTGGCGTAAGGCGAGAAAACCCCAACGTAGCCGTAATAAGCGAAGAAGAACAGCGCGAAGTTGAGCGATTGTGGAGGCTTGGATCCGGGCGTCACTGAGTTTGCGAAAATTGTCTGGACCCCGGCCTACGCCGGGGTGACGAAATTAAGTCCAATAGGATGTTACGAGTGACCCCAGCATGGGCAGGACTGACGAAATTAAGTACGACGTGATGCTGCGAGATACTCCGGAGTTAACCAGAGTGTCATGTGTTTTATTGCCGAAGCACGATGCAAAATGACTTCTCTGGGCCGCACTAGTGGGTCATCCGGGCGGATGCCGGGATCCAGAGAAAATCACCGCTCAGTACTGTGCACTCGGGTGTCCCCGCACTGCGCCCGATGACGCAGCGCGTGATCCATCAACACCAAAGCCAGCATGGCCTCAGCGATGGGCGTGGCGCGGATGCCAACGCAGGGATCATGCCGACCAAAGGTCTCAACCGTGACCGGATTACCGTCCCGATCGATGGAACGACGCGGCGTGCGAATGCTGGAGGTCGGTTTGATCGCGATCGATACCGTGATGTCCTGACCCGATGAGATACCACCCAGCACACCACCCGCGTTATTGGTGAGGAAACCATCGGGTGTGATCTCATCACCATGCTCGGTGCCCTTCTGCGCGACCGAGCGGAATCCAGCGCCAATCTCAACACCTTTGACTGCGTTGATACCCATCATGGCGTAAGCAATATCCGCGTCCAACTTGTCGAACAGCGGCTCACCCAAACCGACCGGCACCTTGTGCGCCACCACATCGATTCGGGCGCCACAAGAGTCGCCTGCCTTGCGCAGCTGATCCATGTAGGTCTCGAGTTGCGGCACGATCTCCGCATTGGCTGCAAAGAAAGGATTGTGCTCGACATGTTCCCAAGACTGGAAAGGAATCGGGATCTCACCGAGCTGACTCATGCAGCCGCGAATCTCGATACCATGATGCTGCCTCAGCCATTTCTTGGCGACGGCTGCTGCACCTACGACCGGCGCAGTCAGGCGCGCAGACGATCTGCCACCGCCGCGCGGGTCACGGATGCCATACTTGTGAAAATAGGTGTAATCGGCATGCCCCGGTCGAAAACGATCGACGATATTGCCGTAATCTTGACTGCGCTGATCTTGGTTACGAATCAACAGCGCGATGGGTGTTCCGGTCGTCAGTCCCTCGTAAACACCAGACAGAATTTCTACCGCATCGGGCTCGTTTCGCTGCGTGACATGACGCGAGGTACCAGGACGACGACGATCCAGGTCGGGTTGCAGATCAGATTCATCTAATGGCATGCCGGGCGGGCAGCCGTCAATCACGCAGCCGATGGCCGGGCCGTGAGATTCGCCGAAAGTTGTGACAGTAAACAGCGTGCCGAAAGTATTGCCGGACATGGATACGCGCGCCGCAGTTGAAATAAAGGCGTCATTCTACCAGCCGCTGTCTGCCGAAACGCTCGCTGAGCCAGCGACGCGCCTCCCGCGGATACTCTGGCTGAACCACGCACAGCAAAATCAGCAGTGCGAAGTTGGCCAATGCCGTAAACAGGAAAATGCCGGGCACGGATAGCCCGACGGACAACAGCACCATGGCAATCAATGCCGCCACCACCATGAACAGCGCGTTCAGGATATTCATGCCGCCGATGGTGCGCGACAAATGGCTGGGCTCAGAACGCGTCTGTATCAGGGCGAATAGCGGCACCACATAGATGCCACCAAAACCACCCAGCAAGAAGCAATCAATGAGAACGCGCAACTGATCGCCGAACAGTAATGAAGCCGCTGTCACTTGGGCCGGCATACTTGCCGTGCTGGCGAAGTACAGGTCAACACCAAATATCGTTAACCCAAGCGCGCCAAGCGGTACGAGACCGAGATGAAGTCGGCCGCCGGATAAGCGCTCGCACATCAACGATCCAGCGCCAATACCCACCGAGAAAGCAGTTAGCAGCACCGCAAATACTTCCGGCGCACCGTGCAAGATATCGCGTGCATAAACAGGAAACTGCGCCAGAATCATCGCGCCAAAAAACCAGAACCAGGAATTGGCAAGCATGGCGACGAACACTTCCCGATTCGCCGCGGAAAAACGCAGGTTGCGTGCGCTTTCAGCGAAGACATTGTGACTGATGACCAGATCAGGCGCTGCCGGTGGGGAGGACGGCACCATCAGGGTCAGTAGCAAGCCAAGCACTGCAACGGCAATCGTTGCAACCACAATCACCGTGACGCCTGTACCACCCAGCGCCATCGCAGCAGCACCCAGTAGCTGTCCGGTGAGAATTCCGACGAAGGTACCCATTTGCACCATGCCGTTACCACCGATCAACTCCGGCCTGGACAAGTGCTGCGGAAGATAGGAATGCTTGACCGGGCCAAAGATCGTGGAATGCAAACCCATGCCGACAACCGCCGCGACCAGGAGCCACAGGTTGTGCATCGCCCAACCGAACGCAGCGATCACCATGATGGCGATCTCCATCAGCTTCACTGCGCGCATCAGAAATGCTTTATCGGTCTTGTCGGCAATTTGACCCGCGGTCGCCGAGGCCAGCACAAACGGCAAGATAAACAAGCCGGCGATCAGGTTATTGAGCAAACCAACATTCAGATCGGTCCAAGAGGCAGCGTCAAAGGTAATCGCGGTGACGAGCGCGGTCTTGAACAGATTGTCATTGAAAGCGCCAAGAAATTGCGCGCCAAAGAAAGGCGCGAAACGACGCTGGGTCAGTAATGCGAATTGAGAGGATGGTGCTGCGGGCTGGGTCACTCCTCAGTCTCCGCTGGCCATTGTCGAATATACGCTTTCAGCATCTTGTTCTCGAAAGATTGCGCGTCAAGTACGGCCTTAGCGATATCGTAGAACGACATCACGCCTAGTAAAACGCCGCTCGCATCAACCACCGGCACATAGCGGGAATGGCGCTCCAACATTCGACGACGAATATCGTTGAGATCGGTATCGGGGGAGATAACATCCACGTCGGTCGCCATGTGCGCACCAACGGTGCCCTCATGAATTGCACCGCTGTCAACATCAATCGCGTTCATGACCTCGCGAAAACTCAGCATGCCGGACACCCGGCCATCCTGCATCACGACCAGTGAGCCAATGTCATTCGCCGTCATCGTGCTGATGGCATCACGCAATGGCGTTTGCGGGGTAGCGGTGTAAAGAACATCGCCCTTGACTTTCAATATATCTGAAACCTTCATGGCACCACCCCCACGTTTTGTTCAAAGCACGCTCCGGAGCTGAGCAATGTAGCCGACTCATCTCGAAAAAGCCATACCCGAGCGCCTATAATATGTACTACTTTTTTCTTCTCTTGGAGACCGCCCGCATGAGTGATCCACGCTACCCTGGCTTCGATACCCTCTCACTGCACGCAGGCAGTGCGCCAGACCCGGCGACCGGTGCACGTGCGACGCCGATTTATCTATCGACTTCGTTTGTATTTCGTGATTCAGATCATGCCGCCTCGCTGTTCAACATGGAACGCTCTGGTCATGTGTATTCGCGCATCTCGAATCCGACCAATGCGGTGCTTGAAGAGCGCATCGCGGCGCTGGAAGGCGGCGTTGCCGGATTGGCGGTTGCGAGCGGTCAGGCAGCCTTGCATCTTGGCTTAGCCACTATTGCCGGGGCTGGCTCGCATGTGCTGGCTTCACGTGCGTTATATGGTGGCTCACAAAACTTGCTAGGCTACACCATGCGGCGGTTCGGCATTGAGACCACTTTTATTGATCCGCGTGATCTGGATGCTTGGCGTAACAATATTCGTCCGAATACCAAGGTTTTGTTTGCAGAGACACTCGGCAACCCCGGCCTGGATGTTCTCGACATTGATAGCGTTGCTGCAATAGCGCATGAGCACCATCTGCCGCTGATGGTGGACTCCACCTTTACCACGCCCTACCTGCTGAAACCACTCGATCACGGCGCTGATCTAGTGTTTCACTCGGCCACCAAGTTTTTATGTGGGCATGGCACAGCCATTGGTGGTTTGCTGGTTGATGGTGGTAGCTTCGACTGGCAACGTGCGTACGAAGCCACTGGCCGCTTTGCAGAATTATGCGAACCCTATGAGGGATTCCACGGCATGGTGTTCTCGGAAGAGTCCACAGTCGCCGCGTTTGCATTGCGTGCGCGGCGCGAAGGTCTGCGCGACTTCGGTGCCGTGATGAGCCCACACAATGCATTCACCATTTTGCAGGGTATCGAGACACTCTCACTGCGGATGGAAAAGCATGTTGCCAATGCCCGCAAGGTGGTCGAGTTTTTGGTGTCACATCCGGCGATTGAATCGGTTGCCTACCCGGAGCTCCCCGATCATCCAGACCATGCACTCGCCGCACGATTACTCCCGCGCGGCTGCGGAGCGGTGTTCTCGTTCTCACTAAAAGGCGATCGTGCTGCGGGCCGGCGCTTTGTCGAGTCGCTACAAGTGTTCTCACATCTGGCGAATGTGGGTGATGCAAAGTCATTGGTGATTCACCCGGCCTCGACAACGCATTTCCGGGTACCGACCGAGCAACTGGCCGCTTCTGGCATTACCGAGGGCACGATGCGGCTCTCAGTTGGCCTGGAAGATGCTGATGATCTGATCGATGATCTGAAGCGCGGGCTGAAAGCTGCGCAGAAGGGAGCCTGAGATGGAGTTCACTATCAACAACCAGCGCGCCTACGCCTACACTGGTGGCAAATCCTTCGATAGCGCACTACCGACTGCGGTGTTCATTCACGGCGCACAAAATGATCACTCCGTCTGGATTTTACAAACCCGTTATTTCGCGCATCACGGATTTTCAGTACTGGCGGTAGATTTACCCGGGCATGGTCGCAGCAGCGGTCATGCGCTGACTTCTGTGGAGGCCATGGCAGATTGGTTGAATCAGGTACTCGATGCGGCAGATGTCAATCAGGCAATCTTGATCGGCCACAGCATGGGCTCACTGATCGCGCTGGAAGCCGCGGCGCGTTGTCCCGAGCGCATCAAGGGATTGGCGATGGTAGGCACCGCTTACCCCATGCGCGTATCGCCTGCACTGCTCGAGACATCGCGCGATCGCGAGCCTGTTGCGATCGACATGGTGAATATCTGGTCGCACTCCACCATTGCGCAGAAACCCTCTGCACCGGGTCCAGGGTTTTATGTTCATGGGGGGAGCCGTCGGTTGATGCAGCGTATCTCCGAGATCAACCCGGCGCAGGTTTTCTATACCGACTTCGCCGCCTGCAATGATTACGGCAACGGCGAACAGGCGGCAGCGACACTGAACTGCCCTACTCTGTTTCTACTCGGCCGCAAAGACATCATGACACCCGCCAAAGCAGCGACAGCACTGTCGTCAGCGATGAAACAGTCGAAGACAGTGACGCTGGAAGCGAGCGGCCACGCGCTGATGGCGGAACAACCGGATCAGGTACTGGATCAGCTATTTGCGTTTGCGGGCGGTGCTTTGAAATGATCCGTGATGGACAGCGATAAATCACGATTCAGCAGCGTCAGCACGTGCTGAGACAGTGGTGAATCTGGTGCCGGGCTGAAAGCGAATAAGCGGAACACTTCAGCCAGCGTTAGCTTGTCGGGGTTCGCCAGCAATACCCAGCGGTCATGTTTGGCTTGCGCGCGTCGACCCAGAGAGATCACGACAGATCGCTGCGGGCGCATACGACCAACCCAACCCACGTCCAGCATTCGCTGCAGTAAGCGCTCGGTCTCCTCGAAGCCGAGCTGCGTGCGCTCTCGTATCACCCACACATCAACCGCTGCGTGATCAGAACGCGCATCAAACAATACCTTCAGTAGTGCTACCGCATCCACAAAAGCATCCCCAGGGCCGGGGCGATGCCACCACCGCTCGAAGCGTATGGCGGGAATTGCGGCGGCCACCACCGCACCGAGCAGTGTGATCAGCCAGAACAGGTAAATCCAGATGAGGAATACCGGGATCGCGGCGAGTGCGCCATAAATCGCGCGATAGCCGCCGCCGAATGAAATCGAAAAAGAAAAAAACCGCCGGGCGATCTCGAAAGCAATTGCCGCAACTAGCCCACCAATGAGCGCCTCCCGCCAATCGACGAAACGGTTCGGTACCGTCAGATACAACAGCGCAAACGCGAGGGTCGATAGCAAAAGTGACAGCAACAGCGCAGTGCTTGAATAAAGCAACGAAGGCTGACGAGAAGTACCACCGAGCAGCGGCAGAAACTCGGAAGCTGCCGTCAAGGATGCACCGAGCAGTAAAGGCCCGACAGTAATGACCGCCCAATACACCACCAGACTCTGCAGCAAAGGTCGCGACTCGCGCACGTGCCAGATACGGTTCAGGGTACGATCCACCATACTGAACATCAGGATCGCAGTCACCATCAGAAATACCGCCCCTACCGCAGACAAACGACTGGCTTTAGCAGAGAACTGCGTCAGGTAATCAAGTATGGTGTTGGCGATCCCTTTCGGCATCACCGACTGTACGAAGTAGGTTTCGAGCGAATCGCGAAACGTCGTGAACAGCGGGAAGGTGGTGAAGATCGCGAAGGCAATGGTCAGCACCGGCACCAGCGCCAGCACCGTGGTATACGTCAGGCTGCCAGCGACCTCGAACAAGTGCTCCTCGCGCAGGCGAATGCCCACGAAACGCGCTAGATCGCGCACTTGCGAGCCAGTCCAACGGCCTGAGGGATGGGGGGAGCGTGGGGTCATGTTCAGGATAGCGCTGAGAGATGGCGCCAATGGCATTGATGCACCCGCCTATAATAGCAAGCCATGAGTACAGCCACCTTGAAGATTCTGATTCTGTATTACTCGCGCCATGGCGCGACGCGCAAGCTTGCCGAGTTAATCGCGCAGGGTGTCGCCCATGTGCCCAATTGCGAGGCGGTGCTGCGCACTGTGCCGGCAGTGTCTACTGTCACCGAGGCTACTGAGCCCACGGTACCAGACTCTGGTGCACCGTATGTCGAACTGACCGATCTAGAAGAATGTGCGGCATTGGCACTAGGTTCACCGACACGCTTCGGCAATATGGCCGCGCCGATGAAGTACTTTATCGACGGTAGCAGCGCACAGTGGTTATCTGGCGCACTCGCGGGTAAACCCGCCTGTGTGTTTACATCGACCGGCAGCTTGCATGGGGGTCAGGAATCGACCTTGTTGTCGATGATGCTGCCGCTGCTACATCACGGCATGCTGATCGTCGGCCTGCCCTATACCGAAGCTTCGCTGATGACGACCGGTTCGGGCGGATCGCCGTATGGTGCGACCCACTGGTCGGGCATCAAAGGCGATCAAGCGCTGAGCGACGATACCCGCACGCTTGCCATCGCACTTGGCAAGCGGCTGGCACATACTGCAGCTCGCCTGCATCAGGACTGAGCGATGGAAACCACACCAGTACAACATCGACTGCATCAACTTGCGAGTGCGAGCTTAATTCTGCTGATCGTGTTATGCGTGCTGTGGGAATTAGTCCTCGCGCCGCTGCGCCCGGGTGGCTCGTGGATGGTGCTAAAGGCGCTGCCTCTGCTGGCACCGCTGCCAGGCACCTTGCGTCGCAATGTCTACACCATGCAATGGGCATCGATGATGGTGCTGATGTACTTCACCGAGGGCGTTGTTCGCGCCTGGAGCGAGCAGGGTCTGTCTCAGTTACTCGCGGGCGGCGAGATATTATTCTCTACGCTATATTTTTTCGCCGCTATTTTCTTCCTGCGGCCTTACAAGCGCGAAGCAAAACGGCTCGCGCATGAGGCCTTGCAGCGCGCGGCCGAGCCCCATGAGCGATGAATTTCTAACGCAGTGCACGCACCGCATTGGCGCGCCGAATGTACTAACAGGCGACGACATGGCGGGCTATCTGACCGACTGGCGACGCCGATTCACTGGCCATGCGCGCGCAGTTCTGCTGCCTGCTTCAACCGACGAAGTGGCGGCGCTGGTGCAGTTATGTGTGCAGCATCACGTCCCGATCGTGCCGCAAGGTGGGAACACCGGCTTGGTGCTTGGCAGTGTGCCAGACCAAAGTGGCACTGCGGTCGTGCTATCGCTGTCAAGATTGAATCGTATCCGTGCGGTCGATCCCATCAACGACACGCTGACTGCCGAAGCGGGTTGCACCCTACATCAGGTGCAACAAGCTGCTGAAGTACATGACCGTCTGTTTCCCTTATCCCTCGCCTCCGAAGGCAGCTGCAGTATCGGTGGCAATCTTGCGACCAATGCCGGTGGCACCGCCGTACTGCGTTATGGCAATACTCGTGAATTGACGCTGGGTCTGGAGGTGGTCACTGCGCAAGGCGAGATCTGGAATGGTCTGCGCGGACTTCGTAAAGACAACACCGGCTATGACCTGCGCGACTTATTTGTAGGTTCCGAGGGCACGCTGGGCATTATTACTGCAGCCGTACTAAAACTCTTTGCGCTACCTGCCGCGCGCACAACCGCGCTATTTGCGCTTGAATCCGTACGTGATGCCCTCGATCTATTGGCGGAAGCTCGACAACACTGCGGTGCCAATCTGACGGGTTTTGAGTTGATGTCAGATTTCTGTTTGCAACTGGTAGAGCGACATTTCAATACGTTGCGTATGCCTTTTTCACAGCGCTACCCTCACTATGTCTTGCTTGAACTCTCTACTGCTGAACCGGAAGCCTACGCGGTTGCACAACTTGAGTCGCTCGCCGAGCAAGCACTTGAAAAATCCTTGGTGAAAGACGTTGTCGTAGCCACCTCGCTCTCGCAAACAGACTCGTTGTGGGCGTTACGTGAGCACATCTCCGACGCGCAAGGCGCCGAAGGAAAAAATATCAAGCATGATATTGCGCTGCCGGTCTCTTGCATTGCGGATTTCATTAAGGACACGGATGCCGAGTTGCAGCGTGGCTTTCCGGGTTGCAGAATGGTGACATTTGGCCATCTCGGTGATGGCAATCTTCATTACAATGTTTCTGCGCCGTTGAAGCAGGACGATGAATCGTTCTTGCGTGAGCAGGCAGCGGTCAATCGGATCGTGCACGATCGCGTGCATCACTATGGCGGATCGATCTCTGCTGAGCATGGCCTTGGTGCACTCAAGCGTGACGAAATTCTGCGCTACAAATCCGGGACTGAGATGGCGATGATGTCGGCCATCAAGCGGGCGCTAGACCCGTTAAATCTAATGAACCCCGGGAAAGTGGTTTAGCCACTGTCCCTGGGTCATGCAAACCCGGGGATTCGAATGAAGCTTTTTCTACTGTTGTTTGTCCTGCTCCAACCACTCACTTCCCTCGCCGTCTATCGCTGCGAGTCTCAAGGCAACGTCACGTATGCCGATCTACCGTGCCCCGGTAGCAAGCTAGATATTCCGAATGAGCCATCGGCACCTGCAAGGGATACTGATGCGATAAAAAAGGAGCGAGGTGAAGTGCATCGTTTACAGAAGATGCGCGAGCAACGCGAGCGTCAGGATCAGCAGATTAAAGATCTTGCAGCGCGTGGCGCAGCTGCACGTGAGCGCAAGTGCCGATCATTAGCCCTGCAAGTGAAGTGGCGGGAAGAAGATGTACGCGAGTCGACGCTAGACAAAGCAACGAAAGCAAAAAAGCAACTACGACGCGCCATTGAAAAATTCGACAGTGAATGCCGCTGAGTCATGACAGTCCTGGATTCAGGCACGCGCTTCAATAGCGCCAGCGGCTTTTTAATCAGCGTTTAGGACGCAGGCTGATCCGACTGATTCTCCAATGCCTCCAGCGCCTGCTGCTCTAGCGCCTGCTGCTCCAGCCGGGCATGAATGGACGGTCCATAAGTCTGATAAAGCCACTCGAATAGCTCATCGAGCAACAAGGTGTTGGCGACGTAGACCTTGGTGTTATCGACCGATTTCACAAAGATCAGCTCGAGACCTGCCAAAGCCTCAAGCTGTTTAAAGACTGCAGAAGCGCCTAGCTCGGTCCTCGCAGCGATATCCAGCATCGCCATGCCCTCTTTGCCCGCCTCAAGCAGTACAGAAATAATCTGTACGCGCTCCTCGATCGACATCGCGCCGAGAAAGCGGGCAATGTGTTTCACATCCATCGTGGTCATGGGCGGCAGGTCCTATCGGGGATAGAGGGAGGTTATCAGCGACGCAATCAGGTCAGAGCGATTTCAGCTGCTTGGCAATTCGTTCGGCCTCTTCAGCCTGCTCATCCAGCAAGTGCGCGGTCTGATGCGCTACTGCAGCCATATCGCTGATGCGTTTCTTGACTGCCTCTGATGAATGCCACAGCTGGGACTCATCGAGATGAAAATTGAGCTCGGGCTGCGGTGCGGGGGTAGGCTTGGCCGTCACTGGGGCGACCATCGCTACCGGCGTTTCAGGCACCTCCACAGCGAGCGACGGCTCGACAACCGGCGCGCTGGGCGCAGCCGCCGGTTGGGCGGGTGGTGTCCGACGCACACGGCGAGCAGGTTCCACGGCCCCAGCCTCGGGGGCATGGTCTCCACGAAAAATATTGGCTTCCTCGGACATGAGCAGACTCCATCAATAGGGGGCACGACGTATCCCCCTATTCTAAGGCCGAAGTCGCACATTCCCCCAAGATTTAACGTTTCAGCGCTGGTAGCCGCCGTAACATCTTGAGTCCGTCAGGATCGACAATTTCTATGTATTTCTGGTCCACCCGAATGAACCCGCAACGCGCGAAACCAGAGAGCGTGCGACTGACCGTCTCCAAGGTTAAACCAAGGTAACTGCCGATATCTTCGCGCGTCATACGAAGATGGAAAGATTTATCGGAAAAACCCATCGCGCGAAATTTTTGCGAGATCGATAGCAAAAATTTAGCGACACGGGCTTCGGCCGGTAGCGTACCCATCATGTAGCCAACCTTCTGACCACTCACCAGCGCCTGACTCATCAATTCCATTAGGCGACGCCGGAAACCATGCGCCTTGCTACCGCTGCCGTTAAAGAACTCAATCGGAACCACAATCAATTCGATATCCGACAAGGCAACCAATGTGTTCTTGAACGCCTTCGACTCGATACCATCAAAGCCGATAAGATCGCCCTTCATTGGAAAGTCGAGGATTTTCTCGTTACCGTATTTATCAATCCAGGAAGTTTTCAGAAAGCCCGCATACACGATGAAGATTGCATCACATCGATCACCACCGGTATACACACGCGCACCGGATCGCGACTTGATGTGCTGAAATCGATACGCATCGGTACCCATTGAATCGTCGGCTTCGATACGAAGTATTTGGTAGACCTGCTCTACATTCGACCAAAGACGCGGAAAGTTATCCGCCATCCGCGAATAGCGACCGATCTCGGCAATACCTCTATGCTCTACAACCTCATTACTCGTCTTTTGCAGTATCTGCATATTGCTCCCCTTCACCTGAATAACCGCATCCCAGCGGAACGATGCAGGTGATACTAGAGCAAATCTTTTGGTAAATTTTTTTCAACGCGTTCTTTGGTGCGGCCGCTCAAGCCGCGTAAACCATCATCAACTAACTGATTCACTACGAACATCATTACTGATATCGGTCGATAAGCTTGGCTGAGCGTGCGCAGTAATTAGATCAAGCAGCGACAGCGAGAATCACATTCGATGGATCTACCTGGCAACGAACCTGCATGGATCGTCTCAATTGCATGCTATCCAGAACGGTATTGTCTGCGGTAACAATCAGTCGACTACCTTCCTCAATCACTAATTGCAGCTCCGAACGTCGATCACCACGAATCAGCACGTCGACCGTTCCCTGAAATTCATTAACATCGGTAGCGGTGGATGGTTCACCAAGCGTCACTTCGATGGCAGAGGCTTTGATCAGCGCGAAAACTTTCGCACCGATCTCAAGCTGTAGCTCACGACAGCTTTCATGCGTGATTGATGCGGTCAGCTTCAGCCTGTCGTTGACCATCAGCCCGATCTCATCGTTAACCGGCCCTTGCAACATCGACACGATGATGGCGCCGAGTTGATTGCGTGCGCTGGTCTTCATCGCAATATCGGTCAACAGCGCGTAATCGGCCTCCAGACCATTGGCGAGCCGATTCAAGCGCTGGACAAAACGTGCGTGCTCTGCACTGATCAAATCGAAATTCTTGAGTAGCTGCTTGCCACGATCCGTCAGGCAGGTGCGCCCGCCACCCTTACCGCCGGCATGACGTTCGAGCAGACGATCACCCGTCAGCTGTGTCATTTGCTCAATCGTGTCCCATGCACCTTTATAGCTATAGCCCGCGATCTTGGCAGCTTTGGTTAGGTTTTCGGTGAGGCCGATCTGACGCAGTAGCTCAATGCGCTTTTTGTTGGCCAGCGCGTCATCCCCAATTCGCAAGCTCAACTCGGCGTCCACGCTAAATGGCAAGGAGTTCAGGCGGTCAGTTGTCATTTGATAAATGATATTCGGCGCTGGCTCGCGCGATTTTCAAAGTCAGTGAGGAATCTACCGGATTTGACAAGCAAAATAAAGTTCAATAAACTTTGATCAAAATATACCTAGCTATATTCAGAATCGCCGCTTTTTAGCTCGCCACATGATTCTCTGGCATCGCTGCACCAATCAAAATATACCAAGACACATTTAGATTCTCCACCAGCCCAGACATGCCAGTGAACAAAGCTTTTTATCCAGCCAGCCTGGCCATTGCGCTACTTGCCTCGGCCCCGATCACCGCTGATGCCGGAGACGACGTCAAAGTCCTGCTCGAACTGCTGCTGGAGAAAGGCGTCATCACGCAGGAGGAGTTCGACCAAAAACTGAAAGTCGCGCGCGACAAAGAAGAGATTCGCGCCTTCAACGAGGCACAGGATGTGCGCCGCGCCAACCGAGAGATCGACAAGCGAGCCGAAGATGAGCGCAAGTTCAAAACCCAGATCTACGGACAAGGGTCGGCGGGCTATTACCAAGCCTCGAACATGACCTCGGCCAACCTCGATGCATCTGGCATGAGTGATCAGCCTAAGGCAAACAACCGGGTCGGACTGAAGGTCTCGCGCGAGTTGGATCCAGACAATACCGTCATGGTTACGCTGGAGTCGAATTTCTCTGCGAGAACCGGCGCAGTTGGGCGTGACTCGGCGGGGTACGGCACAGCCAACAACAGCACGCCGGGTGCCACGATTTTTGATCGCGACGCTAACGTGCGCTGGATCTCGAAAGAGTATGGCACTTTCATTCTTGGGCGTGGCCCCAACCTGCAGAATGATCTATCAGGAGCTTTCGACTCTCGTAGTAACTGGAACTTCGGCGGCCTTAAGCCTATCGGCCGCTATGTCGGTTCGCATAGCGCTGCGGGCGTGAATCGCGCTGACAAACTGTTTCGCTACATCTCACCGAACTGGAACGGATTCAATCTCGATACTGGTGTGTCTTTTGGTGGAGTACCCGGCAACGACGAGCGTGGGACCAACTACTACATCGGCGGTCGATACAAGAATGGGAACTTCGAGCTGGGCTACAACCGCGCTGAGGTTCGCTTGGGATCCGCATCCTCACCCACCAGCGTGCAGGATGTGAACAACCGCGTTGATTTTCTAGCGGCAAAATACACAATGGATCAATGGACGGTCAATGCGGGAATTATCGTCACGCGAAATCCGGCGGATCCGAATGCCACGTTCAACCGTTTTGCGACGAACGGTCGAGTCAATGCCAACACCTGGTTTACTGGAGCCGTCTATCGTTTCACACCAAAGCTTAGCTGGAATTTCGGCTACTACTCGGTGGACGATCGCACTGTGCAAACAAACGCCAACAACAGCAACGATATCCAGATGTTCGCCACAGGCCTGACCTATTCGCCATACAAGGAGTGGGACTTCTTCGTCGATTACGCGACGGCGCGCCGCCAGGCGGGGGCCACTGGCGCTTTCACCATTTACGACAAATGGCAGCCAGACACAGGATTGAGCGGTAGCGGTAATGTCTGCAGCAGCAGCACAGCCAACATCGGATGTTCTGAGAGCACCCGGAGTCAGTCCGGCATCTCCGTCGGCGCTCTGTACCGCTTCTGATCCCAAAACTATTCTTCGGTAATACGACCATGAAAACTAAACAGCTCATCGTACTAGCCGCTTCATGGCTGCTCGCCGCCTGCGTCAATGCTGCCGAGATCAAGGTGGCCGTTGCCGGCAATTTCGCGCAGCCGATGAAGGATATCGCTACCGAATTTGAAAAGGATACAGGCCACAAGCTAAGCCTGACACAAGGTGCGACGGGCAAGTTCTATGCGCAGATTACGAATGGTGCGCCGTTCGAGGTTTTTTTATCAGCAGATGATGAGACACCCGGCAAGCTAGTGAAAGAGGGCAAGGCTGTCTCGGGTACGCAGTTTACGTATGCGATTGGCCGCCTGGTGCTATGGTCGCCCGATGAAAAATTAGTCGATCAAGGCGGAGCTGTCTTGAAAACCGATCGATTTAAATTTATTGCGATTGCGAATGCCAAGGTTGCACCCTACGGACGTGCAGCAGTGCAAACGATGCAAAAACTTGGGGTGTTGAGTACCATTGAGCCGCGCGTCGTACAAGGTGAAAGCATCACGCAGACGCATCAATTCGTTACCACCGGTAACGCACAACTCGGTTTCGTGGCACTTTCTCAGGTGTGGGAAAACAACCGCATCAAGTCTGGCTCGGGGTGGATCGTCCCCGAAGAAATGCACGAGCAGTTGCGCCAAGATATTGTGCTCCTCAATCCCGGCAAAGATTCAAGTGCTGCGACTGCATTGGTTAATTACTTGAAGTCGGATAAGGCCAAAAAGATCATCGAACGGTACGGCTACAAGCTACCCTGATATTTCATCATGACTCTCCTCATCTGGACATCGTTCAGTATCCGATGAGTTCAGGCGCCTGTTCGCAGGCGCCTTTTTTCATTGGCAGCTGATCCAGTGTAGCGAGACTTCGTGCGCCTAATTGGCTGGCAGCCGCACCTCGAAGCAGGTGCCCTCACCCACCTTACTCTCGAAATGAATGTCGCCCAGGTGGGCATTCACCACCGTCTTGGATAACCAAAGCCCGACACCCATGCCCTCGGCTTTACTCGTCTTAAACAATTCAAAGACAGACTGACGCATCTCATCGCTGATGCCCGGGCCGTTATCCGACACCTTCAATATCACCTCGGTATCTGTACAGACACTCTGGACTTCAACCCGGCCGAGGGATTGTGACGACTCGGCTGCCGCCTCAATCGCATTGTTTAATACATTCAATACGACTTGCTGTAATTGCGTCTGATCGCCTACCACCGGGCAACTATCTCCCAGCTGACACACCAGCTCAACTTGCTTAGTCTGCGCATGCGAGTGAACCAGTGCTGCACAGTCGCGTACCAAGTCGTTCATATCCAAACTAACCATGGCGCCACTTCTATCCTCGAACAGCTTACGTAGCTTGACGATGATGTCTGCAGCGCGACGATTATCCCGGTTGAGGTCTGCGACCAGGCGCTTTACCTCTTCGTCAGCATTGGTTTCCACTGACTCCTCGGAAATGATTCGCTCGACAAGTTGGGTATTCAGCCGTATTGAGCACAGGGGCTGATTCAGCTCATGTGCCAAACTCGCGACCAACGCCCCCATCGCTGCTGTCTTGTTCGACAAGGTCAACTGCCGAATAATCTCTTCTCGCTCTTGCAGCAGATGCTGTAATTCTTGCTGGTGCTTACCCAGCAAGGTCTGTCGGGTTTCAGCTGCGGCGAGCTCGCGCTCTGTCTGCAGGCGATCCGTTTCACGACGCTCGAGAAAAATCCGCAAAAACCCAATATTGGTCAGTGGAATACAGAACATCTGCCCCATCACCATGATCGCTTGATCTGGCGTGTTGGCATAGATATCCAACGACCCCGGATCGACCGCAATCCCGATTGCACGTATACCCTGAGTCACTGAAAATCCAATGCCACCCGCCATCAGCAAATCAGCGCCCAGGCTTCGCTTTTCGCCTTTAAGCCAATACCCCAGCAAGAAATAATCAATCAGGATCACTGCGTAGAAGGCGAAGTAATAAACCTGAAGGTAGTACTCGGAGACGCCATACTCGAAAGCGCCAATGATGGTAACCAGGAAAACGATGGACGTCAGCGCATAGAACCACTTGGCTTGAGCGGATACATTTCCGAAAAACATACGCAGGGCGAGACACCTCCCGGCATTTCCCAACACCATCGGGATTTGGCCAATGTAGATGAACGCCCACTCGCTCACCACACCACGCATCGCCAATGGCACCACTGCGATGCCACTCAATAGCCCCGACAGGCACCACAATCTGACCTGTGCGTTACGCTGTTCTGACAAAGCAAACCAGATCACTGCGTGCATAACCAAATAGACCACGCAGATCATGAGGATCACGGTTTGTGGATGAAAGTGCGGCAATGCTGATCAGCCAGTATGGATGGCTGCCTCGTTGATGACTGCCTACTGCCCGTCGTTTGCTGTCGCCTTTTCTGGATTTGGCGGCAGTAGCGACTGCGTGGTGAAAAGTTGCATGGATACTGCGCCGGCGGGTACCTTGACCTTCAAACCCTGTAGATAAATTTGAAGTTTCGGTAATTGGGGTGAGTGAATGGTATACGGCGGCTTACCTGACACGTTGGCAGTGCCTCCGGCTTTCAGCTTCAGCGGCTTGGCAATGCCAGTCGCGTCGACCACGCACAGCGTCGACTCGGTATAGCTGCCCAAGTACAAACGCGTGTAGGTCGCGCGGACTTGAGCTGGCGCCCAGCGCGGAATCTCTCCACCTGCTGCGACCGCACACGGGTCCGGGCCTTCTTCCCCTCTTGCAGTGCTTGCCGCTGCAGGGGCCAGTGCTGCGGGCGTTGCGGTTGCTGCGTCTGTCGCGCTTGCAGGGGCAGTAACGGTCTGCGCAGGTGCCGGTGCGGGCGTTGTCGCCGTGGTTGATGCGGGCACTGACGCCGTAGCTGCCGCAGCCGCAGCTTGATCGGGTACTGCCGGTACAGCGTCATTCGGCGCTGCTGATTCGGCGACTGGCTCGGGGATCGGTTCTGTCACTGGTTTAGGCGTTGGTGTCAGGCCACGCAGAATAGAGAAGGTCAGCACCAGCGCAACAATAATCACAACGATGAGCGGCAGACGGCGTGATTCAAAATTTGATCGACCGCTTGCCTGCGCCATCACACCTCGGCTCTCGGCGACAGGTGCGGGGGCCGAGCTGACAATGCTTTGAATGGGTTCGGTGACGACGCCCTGAGTCTCTGAGACTACAGGTTCTGGGGGCAACAACTCGGAAAAATCGATACCAAATACATCGGCATACTTTCGTGCTGCCAGCTTCTTGTGGCGCACGCCATAGAACGCACGGAGACCGCCTCCTTCGATTTGCTCGATTTGCTCGCGCGATAAGGTCGCCATACGAGCCGCATCGTTGACCGAGATACCTCGTTCAATTCGCTCCTGCTTAAGCCGCGTACCATTGATAGGAACGTCGTCAGAGTCATCAACGCTGACATCGACCGGACGCTGGCGCCCTCCAGATTCGAACGGGACGCTCACACGAAAAACCGTTCTAGCGAGCTGACACTGATGCCATAGCCGCGTGCCAGTCTGATCATGGTGCGAAAGCCTGGCTCACCGTAAGTGCCGCTCTCGATTTTTGAAACAGTCGGCAGCGACACGCCTGACGCGGGATCGCCGTCGACCATACTCGCAGTAACGACATCGGTCTTGGTCATGTGGCGCGCAAGCCGTACTGCCAACAAGTACTCGTGGCATGCCTGAAACTGAGTCGAGTCGATACCCGCCAACCACTTGCGTGAGATTTCGGCGATCGTTTCCGAGCGACCATGAAAACTTGGCGGCGCAATCTCAGAAAGGGAATCGCTCAGCGCATTCGAAGTCGGGGTCATGCAGGACACTCCATTTTTATTTTTTCGCGGTGTCGATTGGCAAGGATACGTGGGATTTGCCGCTAGACGGTGAAAGATAGCTTCGCCCGCGAAAATTCACCATAGCCCTCGAGGGTAACTCAATGCATAGCATCCAACATACGTACTAATTCGATAACATTTCCCGCCCCCATCTTGCGCATCATGTGCATTCGGTGCAACTTGACCGTCCGCTCTGCAATGCCAAGCTGGTCGGCAATCTGCTGGTTCATATAGCCTTGGGATACCAGCAGCGCGATCTGCGATTCTCGCGCTGACAGAGACGCGTATCGGGTCGCGACATCGACGGATGATAAAAAGTTGCGGCGCTCCGCCGAGTTTCTCGACAAGGCCTTGTCGACAGAGTCGATGAGTTGCTCATCGTCAAATGGCTTGATCAGAAAATCCAGCGCCCCGGCCTTCATGGCCTGTACCGCTTCGCCAGCGCTACTACCACCGCTCATGAAGACAATCGGAACAGTCAAGCCACGATCCAACAACGCTCGCTGCAGGTCTAGCCCGGAGGCCGTCGGCATCTTCACATCGAGCAGCAAGCAGCGCGGCCCCGGAAACATCGGCTCAGCCTTGTCTTCAAACGCAATAAACTCGGCCGCGGACGCAAACTCGGTGACTGCGTAAGCTTCATGCCGCAGCATGGCCGCGACTGCGCCGCGGACGGATGGGTCATCATCAATCACCGCAATATGGCCGCGCGCATGACGCACTGCTTCGCGCTCATCTTGTATCGTGACAACGGATCGAATAGGACGCCGCATGACAGTGCTTCCAACGAATCAATGACTTAAGATGCTGCGAACGATGAACCGCATAACGAAGCCTCAGACCTCGTCGAATTCGCAGGCGACGTACTGAGGCAAAAGCCCTAGTCGCGACGACCTGCTTCTTGCTTTAACAGGAAATGAGGAATGGGCGGCGGCGTCACCACTTGAGGGTCCAGCCTACGCGAGGCAAGTGCGGCCGGATCAGGCTCGACAAGAATGCCTAGCTTGCGCGCATACAGTCGAATCATCCGACTCATTTCAGCAGCCGAGGCAATCTGCTCGACACCGGACTCAATCGCCAACACCTGCCGAACACTCATGCCCGTCGATGACGCGATATCCTCGACTGCTAGCCCCAGTTGCCTGCGCTGCTTTGCAAGTTTCTCACCGATCTCCATAGCCTCTCCGGTTGGAGGTTTTATTATTTTTGCAACGTTAGAAATCACACTTTGCGCATGATTCTATGCACATTATTGCAGCTGAGAAAGTATTTGGGGACTACCCTTGAGGGTATTTGAGAGGAATTTTTTCGAACGATGATGCACTTCCGAAGGATGACCTGCCTGCACGAGAGGGTCTGGTCCTTACCATGGCACCAACTTCAGATGAATTTCGTTAGCCCAGGGGACTCTCTAGGCGGGTAAGTCTGCATGGAACCAAATCCAAGCGAGAATTCAAGAACGTCATTGTCATGTGGGTATATGCCATCACCAATGGGGCGGGTAACTCACTAGGGCCAAATCAATCCTAAAGGAACACCCACCCTAAAAAGCAACTACCTGCTTACCCCTTGCCGTAAACGACTGCGCAACGCTTGCGACCAATAAAATAAGAGTGCTCAACGTAATCCACAGCCACCACCTCTTTGAATCCAGCCTTTTTAGATGCTTCGACCGGAGAAGCGCGCTCATCACCTAGGGGACCAAAGCCAAGGAAATATGTTTCGCAGGACTCAATTTTGGTCGAACCAGTGAAATCGACCTTCGATATATCTACAGTATTTCCTGCAGGGGTCTGTGCCGTAGAACAACCGACCAGCGCGACAACGCATAAGATGAATGGGACTGATAAAATCTTTTTCATTATTTCTCCAGATTTTCGAATTAGCAATACGGGATAGTGGTTTGCATACATAGCTCAAACAACTTCTACATTTTATCAGATCTCAGATATGCGAAGCCTGAGAGCCCTGATGTCAAAATCAAACCGGATCTGCAGTGCATTCACAGGATGCCTACTCAGCACTGCGCACCAATCAAGTTTAGTTCCCTGATTAGTTTTACAAAACTACGCTCGCACTTGATACGCACTCTTGCTTTCATAGCGATGCATCACTCCCAGTAACTTTTGAAGGTTTTTTGGTTTGAATGAAAATGATGAAACGTTTAGTAATTTTATTGATTAGTCTGGCAATGTTAGCTGCATGTGCCGAAAAAAGTATCTTGAATGCAGGATCGGGCGTTTTCATCATCGCGAAACCAAATATTGCCGGAATGATTGGGTATGCCTCATCCGTGAGAGAAGAAATGGCCAAAGAAGCAGATCAGTTTGCAAAAAAACACGGCAAAGTCGCTCACGCAATTTCTTTCGAAGAGGTGCTGAATACCTCAGGGCGCTTTGGTACGATCGAATACAAATTTAAACTCGTTGATGAAGTTACACGAAAGGATCTGGAGAAAATTCCTGCTAACCAGACTAGAAGCATAGCGACTACGGAATCAGTCAGTGAAGAATCGATTTTGAGGCCAGAGTTATTACCTCAATCGAACGAACAAGACGCCATCGCAATAATCATCGGCATCGAAAATTATAAAAGAGCCCCGAAAGCCGATTTTGCGAAAAATGATGCTAAATTGTTCTACCGTTACGCCGTCAGACGGCTTGGCATACCTGCGAACAGAATAAAATTGCTTCTCGATTCAGAGGCTGATCAGGCCGGAATAATCAAAGCCGTACGTAATTGGCTGCCACTACATATCAACGAAGGAAAAACAAAAGTTTTCTTGTTCTACAGTGGCCATGGATTACCATCAAAAGATGGTAAAGATCTGTACTTTCTTCCGCATGAGACGGATATGGATCTAATCGAAGAAACTGGCATTAATCAAAAAACCGTATTGAACTCTATAGATCGCTCAAAGCCTCAATCTGTGATTTTTTTTGTTGATAGTTGCTTTTCCGGGATATCAAAAAAAGGAGAAAGCTTGATTCCAGGCGCGCGACCAGTGACATTATTCTCCAATAGTTTTCATGCACCGGCAGGGTTTACAGCGCTGACTGCCTCCGGGCCACAACAAATATCCTCAGCGTCTCAAGAGCTACGCCATGGAATATTCAGTTATCACCTAATGAAAGGCATGGAGGGATATGCCGACCGCAATAACGATGGCGAGATTACATCAGGCGAACTCGCAGAGTATGTATCGATAAATGTAAAACGTGGCGCTATGGAAATAAATCGTCTGCAAGAGCCGCAGCTCATCGGGGATGAAAAAAGGGTAATCGTTGCGCGCTAAGGTGCCTTGGGCCGCGCTGGCCGATAGCCATTGGCCAATGCTTGCAGAACGCTTGGGAGGCCTATTCGCTCGACACGCGCACGACTAGTTGCACCTACTCAAACTTCAGACATGGTCGCTACGAACGCAAAAAATGAGCCCACCTCGGCTGCCTCGATAACCCGTTATCTCAGCGGCGCCGGAATTGCGCTTTGGGCGCTAGTGATGGCACTTGAACCCGATGTCGGATTAAGTGCCCCTTGGCCTTACATGGCTCTGTTCTGGGCGTTGCAAATCGGAATCGGACTGACAGTGTTGCAGTTCACGCTCTATCTTCTAAGTCAAGTCGATAAGGCAGCCCATTGGCCTCTTTGGACATTGATCTTGGGCAGCGGAGTGCTTGGCTCTGGCTTGCTAGCTCCGCTTTACTGGCTAATCGGCGAAGGACTGATGGTGCAAACCTTAGGGTTTGACGCAACAGATATCGATGATCTTGACGCCCAAATGACGTTTGGTCTCTCGGCCGTAATACACGAGTTCGGTGATATCGTTGGGCCAGTAACCGCAGCGTGGATCTTGGTCTCGTGGCCACGCCTTCAAGGTCTGCTCCCACCTTTGGTGAAGCGACATGTAGTGGTCGATGGTGAATCCATCAACAACACATCAGTTGAGGGTGATGCAATCCACCTCCCCGCGTGGCGCGACGCAATTCCCTACGAGCTTGGCAACGACCTTATCGCAGTCAAATCCGAGCTACAGTACCTTCGAGTATTCACCACCCAAGGCTCTGCACTGGTTCTTGGCGCCTTGCGCGAAGTTGAAGATGGCGAGGGTGTAGCAGGGATAAGGGTGCACCGCTCTTGGTGGGTACATATCAACCATGTTCGCAGAATCAGAGAGCACGACGGCTCTGTAATCTGCGAGTTAAGCGATGGGCGGCAAGTACCCGTTAGCCGTCGCCGGAAGTCAGATGTGATTTCATCCTTCGACAACTCTCCGCGTACTGATAAGGGTGTTGGTGAGCAAACTACGCCGCCCAACGGTGATGATCAGAACATCCGTCTAAGTCCCAAGCGCACCGATAAAGGATTATAGTCAGGGTGAGACAGACGCCCAGTCGCTCCCTCCTCAGCAGATAATTCGACACTACCTAGCCGCAAGTATCGTGCGTCTGCTACCAGCCGCCAGGTGCTATCAATAGGAATCTCAACACCTCCGATCAATTGCACGCCTACCTTCCCTCGGTCGGACCAAGCTCGCTCAACGCCGGCAGAGTTGATATCGAAATCGATCTCTTGGACCCAACCGATGCCAGCACCTGCATAGGGCACCCATCCACCAGCTTGTCCTACAAAGCGTCGCAACCCATTCACAAACAAGATGTTGGAGGCGAAATCGCCTTCCGTCGCAAGTGCAGCGCCACCACCATTCAATGACTTCAGGTTGTGGCGACGCCAGTTCCATTCGAATTCAGCTGCCCAGCCATTGCCGTACCGGTAGCCGATATCACCGCCCAAACCTAACCCGGAACCGAAGCTAGCTCTCAAGCCAGTTCCAAGTCCGGCATTTCCTATTTCATCAAATGTGGAAGAGCCGAGACGACTGGCTTCTACGTAGGCAGACGCATAAAAGCCCCTTGGTTCAGTTTGAGCAAGTAAGGGGGTAGATAAAGCGACGAGACAACCAAGCAGGACTGAGGTGAAATTGTTACAAAAACGTTTCATTAGCAAACTCCTTGGTGAAGAAACCTAGCGGACACGGCTTCGAGAAAGGCCTGGATAAAATTCGCAAGCAGGCCCTCAAATTACTGAACATCAAGCGTGCTTGATATGATTTTTGAATTAGCGGGCACAGGAATGAACTAGCGGCAATCAAGTTCACGGAACCTGTAATAAATTTTTGTAAGTACCGACAGCCTACTAACCTCTTACTGAAGAACCGTAATTCAAGGCACGGCTATGGAAATCAGCAAATGACAGACCTAGGCGGCCGAACTGGCCAAAGAAGGCTGACCTCAATGCCCTGTCCCGCGAGCTACTCCAGTTAACAGTCGATACTGTGCTCAGCGCTGAATTGTTTGGCTGGGAGAAGCATGACGATAGCAAACCGGCAAAGGGTAATGCCTGCAATAGCTCCGTGAAGCGTTCCGTTGCTGGACGCTTGCTGTTGCTGATCAGTCCACTCGATCTAGCATGGTCGCCCAGCCCCAACCCTATTGGTTAAGCCAAGCAGACGCACTTTCGCGCACGGTGGCCTAAATCCACACAGTGAAAAAATCGGCTTAGCGAAAATATAAGATTGGCCTGCCCAGCACGATTCGAACGTGCGACCTACGGCTTAGAAGCTGGCTTACTTTTTTGAAAACCTTGTGTTTTCAATGCCTGACAGTAGCCTGGAATCTGCCGTACCTCGCGCGGTGTGATCTGCGGCACAGCATGGCATTGAGCGGAAGGCAGTGGCGAGAACGGCTGACTCTAATCTAGTGCCTGGAAGCAAATAGCGAGGAACAAAATAGATCACGCAAACAGCGCCCCCATACATAGGCACCAGGCATTTTTTTGGGCACTGCCTCAAGGGCGTTTGCCCAAGTTAAAGATCAGTCGCATAATGTAACGCACCCGTTTGAAAGGAGCGTTTCATGTTGCTTACTGCCGTATTAAGCCCTGCTGAAGAAGGCGGATACATCGCGCTGAATCCAGAAACTGGTACAACGAGCCAAGGCGAAACCTTGGATGAGGCGATCGCGAACCTGAAAGAGGCGACCTCGCTCTACTTGGAAGAATTTCCAGCGACATTCACCGCCCATCCTCTGATTACCACCTTTGATTTAGCTCATGCCTAAATTTCCGGGTCTATCAGGCAAGGAAATCATTCGCGCACTTGAAAAGTTAGGGTTTCGGGTTGCAAGACAATCAGGAAGTCATGTTTTGATGAAAAGGGGCGAAAAAGGATGCGTTGTGCCGAATCACAAAGAAGTCAAAGTGGGAACTGTAAACGGCGTCCTCAGGCAAGCTGATATCTCCCCGGAAGAATTTCAAAAAGCGTTATCAGATTGAGACAGTCAATTTTTACGTCACGTTTACGGCACAGTAGACCGTAAATGGAAACGAGGTCCCGCTGTAAGTGCTTGATTTGATTGGCCTGCCCAGCACGAGTCGAACGTGCGACCTACGGCTTAGAAGCTGGCTTACTTTTTTGAAAACCTTGTATTTTCAATGCCCTACAGCAGCCTCTAATCTGCCGTACCTCGTGCGGTGAGATTTGCGGCACGGCGTGGTTCCGAGCAGCAGTGATGAACTGGCTGGCGTTTTTCAATGCAAGGCGATCGCACTCGCGGCTTGGATAGGTCAGTCCGATGCAATTTGAGAAAAAACTGGCTTGCAGAACAGGTACGACGTTCTGCTTAAACGCATCGGTTATGGGATTCGTATAACGAGGGTAAGGTCAGTATCCAGCCAAACATCCAAAAACTTTTGTCAAGAGATGAAGATCGATTTAACTACTGATCATCCTTTACACTCGATTTTGGCGTGGGCGGTACGCATTGGCTCCTTTGTACACTCACACCGAAAACCAAGCTTCACCATCTGTGTATTGGTTGCGTGAGGCGGCATTACTTCACCGTTCACTATTAAAACCGTTCGATCATCCATACCGCAAACAGGCGCGTCGGGGCCAGCACAGAAGAACGCCTTATCGTGAGCAATCCCGCTTACTATGCAAGGTCCATCCGGATTTACAGGCGCCCCCTTATTTTGTGCCGACATCCGATTTTTTTCAGACTCCGCCTTTGTTGCTAGTTCGCTTTCTTTGTTGATTTTTTCCAGTAACAGATCAGACTCTACTTTTAACCGCCCGAGATCGGCATCCTCGGGGAAATATTGTAAATATTTCTGCACTACACTGATTGCATCATTAGGTTGTTTCCCATCAATCGAAGCTTTTACCTCTTTCAGGATTGCTTCCTTATTGTTCACATAATAATTTTTATCTTTCTCCGATTGCGCTGACGATATGGAGAGGATACTTGTTATGAAAAACACTGACAGAAGACCATACTTGAAAAATTGATTTCTGAAAATCGCCGTTTTTTCGATGAGTTTTCTATGCACTGCGGGCAAAACGATCAGAGCTCCCAACCATGCAGCTCCTGCACCCAAAGCCGAGCCAGCGGTAATACCCGCAAAACCCGTGATGAGAAATGCAAAGAAAACACTCCATAAAAGTAGTTTTTTAACGAAATGCATTATCAGATATCCTTTAATTCAAGTGTTCCATTCCCAGTAAAGCGCATACTTGCGATACCTAAGGACGGAGACTTCCAGACATCATGAATATCATGGAAGCGTGGCTGCGAAAAGCCAATATTGATGATAAATCTTGGTTTTCGTATGATTCTTCGGAAGAAAAACGCAATTCCAATCCAAGCAAAACAATGACTACCCAATCAAATTGTTGCGGGATGTCATGAGCCGCAAGCCGTAATCAAGATTTTCATCATTGCTGTGTCATTCTCACGTTTTGCTTTGTTGTATTGAAACACCCCATTCGAGTAACCCCGCATGAGATATCTCAGCCCCTCGGGTAGCTGATTGATACATTGCTCAGTCGTTCCACCTTGCTTAACGCAAGCTTGCACCTTGGCATTCCCATCCACCGACGCCTCAGCAGCCTTCGTATATTTTTTGATAAATGCTTGGTTTGCATCCGGCAAAGACCCTGAATGTTCCAAACGCATGTAGTTGACTACAAGGCACCGACCTATATGGGCTAACTCTTCACCAGCTTTTTGATTTTCGTTTTCTTTTTGAGCTTTCAGTGCGTTCTCTTGCTCGGCCTTACCGCCCGCCCGTCCAAAACTAAGAATTTGGCTATTCAACTCATCGAGCCTCTCACGGTATGCAGCTTTTAAACATGCACTATCGCTGCATTTTTTTAGCTCGGCCAACCATGCTCGTTGTTCGGCCTTGAGACCTGGAATATGCTTACCTTCGTTATAGATACCGGCAAGCTGCTCATCCAACTTCCCTAACTCCGAATCTGAACAAATCATTTTCTCGGTTTGCGTGGTCGCTTTCGAGCAATTGAAAGACGCCGCATCGGCGGTAGTTTGAGCAGAAGAAAATGAAATCACCAGCAACGCTAGAAAGAGATTTTTTGTGTTCATCGCATTAAGTTAATTACTTTAAATATATCGTTATGAGTCTAGCACATGGCTTGACATGACCGGCCAATTCAAAAGTACAAATCGGCCCCCACACCTTCACCGCCACAATCAGCACAGTAAACCTGGGGTAACAGAAATACATCATGGGGTTGTCCTGCATGATTCGAACGTGCGAAACGCGGCTTAGAAGCTATGATTTCTTTTTGAAAACCTTTGCTATTCAATGCCTGACAGTAGCCAGGAATCTGCCGTACCTCGTGTGGTGTGATCTGCGGAACCAAGCGGCGTTGAGCGGTCAGTTGACACCCGCAGAAGCGGTATATATCATGAGATATACCATCCATTTCGGGGAGGCGCCATGTACCAAACTGCCAAGATTTTCACCACCGGCCGCAGCCAAGCGGTTCGCCTGCCACTGGAGTTTCGATTTGACGTCACCGAAGTCTACATCCGCCACGACCCCGTCACGGGAGATGTAGTGCTATCCCGCAAGCCAACCGATTGGCAAGGTTTAATCGACGTTGTGAAACTCAACGCCGAGGAAGATTTGCTCATTGAGCGCCGCCAAACGAACACTCGTCGCGACCCCTTTGAGAACGACCAAAAATGAGCAAGCACTACCTGCTCGATACCAACATCATCAGCCACATCATGCAGGGCCGCAATAATGATTTACTGAATCGGTTAACAAATGTCGCCGTTGGTCAGGTCGCAATGTCCAGCGTGACCTTGGCTGAGCTGGAATACGGATTACACCGCAGAGGCCAACCCCCTCGCCTAAGAAATGCGCTCACCCAAGTTCTATTGCGAATTGATGTACTGCCTTGGGATGAACAAGCCGCCGTCTGTTATGGTGAGCTATGCAACAACCTAGAATCTAAAGGGATCAACTTGAGTGATTTCGACATGATGATTGCAGCCCATGCAGCGTCAGTTAAATCAACGCTAGTCAGTCGTGACAAAGCTTTTTCTCAAATACCCACCGACTGTTTGAGTCTAGAGATTTGGTAGCGAAAGTAAAACCAAAGGATTGGCCTGCCCAGCACGATTCGAACGTGCGACCTACGGCTTAGAAGGCCGTTGCTCTATCCAGCTGAGCTATGGGCAGAAGCGGGATTGGATATGAAAAAGCGGGTTGTCGATGACAACCCGCTTAGTATGACTGGTCGGAGTACAAGGATTCGAACCTTGGACCCCCTGCTCCCAAAGCAGGTGCGCTACCGGGCTGCGCCACACTCCGAATCTCATAATTATAGCCGATACCCCTTCAACATGGCACGGCGTATTGCCAGTTCGATCATGCGGCAACAGATTCAACCAGTCGCTGAGCCAAAGAGCGGGCCAGCTCGGCGTCGCGCGCCTCGACCATTACCCGCAGCAGTGGCTCGGTGCCGGACGGGCGGATCAGTACCCGGCCCTCGCTGCCCAGTCTAGATTCGGCAGCTTGCCTCGCCGCCAGAAGCGCCGGGCTGGATTGCCAATCGAAGCCGCGCTGTATCCGGACGTTGAGCAAAGTCTGCGGCCAGAGCTGCATGTCTGCGATGACCTGCTCAAGACGGCTATCCGCGCGCCTGAGCGCTGACAGTACCTGCAGCGCCGAGATGATGCCGTCGCCGGTGGTGTGCTTATCAAGGAACAGCAGGTGGCCAGATCCCTCGCCACCCACGTGCCAGCCACGCTCGAGCAATGTCTCCAGTACATAGCGATCACCCACCTTGGCGCGCGCGAATCCAATGCCCATATCGTTCAATGCCGACTCGACCGCCATATTGGTCATCAATGTGCCAACGGCACCATCGATACCGCCGTTTTGGTGGCGGTCGCGCACCATCAGATAAAGCAGCTCATCACCGTTGTAGACGCGGCCACTGGCATCCACCATCAGTAGTCGATCAGCATCTCCATCCAGCGCGATGCCTAGGTCTGCGCTGTGCTCACCTACTGCGCGGGCCAGTGCCTCGGGTTCGGTTGCGCCAACGCCATCGTTGATGTTCAGGCCGTTGGGTTGATTACCAATCGCCACTACCTCGGCGCCCAGCTCATGAAATACATCCGGTGCAATGTGATACGCCGCACCATGGGCGCAATCGACCACCAGCTTCAGGCCGCGCAGATCAAGCTCATTCGGGAAAGTGCTTTTGCAGAATTCGATGTAACGCCCGCGCGCATCATCCAAGCGCCGCGCCTTGCCGAGCTTCTCTGAACTGACGCAAGCAAGCGGTGACTCCAGGGCAGCTTCGATAGCAAGCTCAACCGTGTCGGGTAACTTGTTGCCCGATGCAGAGAAAAATTTGATGCCATTGTCGTGATAAGGATTGTGTGATGCAGAGATCACCACGCCGGCCGACAAACGCAGCGCACGCGTGAGATACGCAACCGCGGGTGTTGGCATCGGGCCCGCAAGCATCACATCAACACCCGCTGCTGAGAACCCCGCCTCCAGCGCTGCCTCGAGCATGTAGCCAGACAGACGCGTATCTTTACCGATTAAAACAGTCGGCCGAGTGCTACCGCTTGCATCATGCGCCAACACCTTGCCGGCGGCATAGCCCAGCCGCATCACAAAATCCGGGGTAATCGGCGGCTGACCTACGTGTCCGCGTATGCCGTCGGTACCAAAGTATTTTCTGCTCATAGTTCCTGCTACCAATGATGAATCAATGCGCCTGTCCGTGCGGCCTGCCATACCTTGAGCGCATCAACGCTCTCAGCCACATCGTGTACGCGAATGATACGCGCGCCTCGCTCAGCAGCCACCACCGCCGCCGCCCGACTTCCCGCAAGACGCTGCTCAACCGATCTGCCAGTGACCACGCCAATGGTGCTCTTGCGCGAGAGACCCGCCAGTAAAGGCAACGCCAGCGAGCGCTGCAAGACGGACTGATGCGAAAGCAGTGTCAGGTTGTGTTCGACGGTTTTACCGAAACCGTAACCAGGATCGATACAGATCCGCTCCCTGCCAATACCGATCGTCATTGCTGCATCGATCCGATCCAGAAGATAGTCTCGTACTTCTGCCAGCACATCATCGTAATGCGGCGACAGCTGCATGCTCTGCGGGTCGCCCTGCATGTGCATGATACAGAGCGCGCATTGACTATCGCTGACTGCCGCCAAGCTATCGGGATCACGAAAGCCACTAATGTCATTGATCATGTCTGCACCCGCCGCCAACACTTCACGCATCACGGCAGCGTGACGGGTATCTACCGATAATGGCTTACCGCAATCGCGTAGCGCGTCGAGCACCGGCAGCACACGGCGCAACTCTTCTTCGGTCGTGATCGCTGGCGCACCGGGACGCGTTGATTCTCCGCCGATGTCAATGATGTCGGCACCATCCGTAATCATTTGTTTTGCATGGGCGATAGCGCGATCATGTGCATCGAATAGCCCACCATCCGAAAAGGAATCGGGGGTGACATTCAGCACCCCCATAATCAGCGGACGATCATCTTGACCCAGGCTCAGATGAAAGCGCCCGCATTGCAATTCAGTGGAGGAGGTTTGGATCATGCGTGATGGTGCTGCATAAGCAAACGGGGTGAGGATCGCTCCCCACCCCGCAGGCGTAAAAGGTTACGTGACTCAGGCAGGTGCAGCGGCCGGTTCAACATCGCCGTCAGACGGACCGTCACTCGGACGGGAGGTCGGCGTTACCTTGGGCGGACGTGGCTCACGACCAGCCATGATGTCACTGACCTGATCGGAATCGATGGTTTCCCATTCCAGCAGGGCTTTTGCCATCGCCTCGACCTTATCGCGATTGGTTTCCAACAGATGACGTGACATCTCATACTGGCGATCCAGAATCTTGCGAATCTCTGCGTCGACCTTTTGCTGAGTCGCCTCGGACACAGTCTTGGAAGACATCCGCCCGAAGTACGAGTCTTGGTCGGAATCCTCGTAGACCATCGTGCCGAGCTCTTCCGACATCCCGAAGCGGGTCACCATGGCGCGCGCAAGTTTGGTCGCACGATCAAAGTCATTCGAGGCACCGGTCGACATCTGATTCATGAAGATCTCTTCCGCGATACGGCCACCAAACAAGATCGCGATATCTTCCAGCATCTTGTCTTTGTACATGTTCACTCGATCATGCTCGGGCAACTGCCAGGTAAGACCAAGCGCCATGCCGCGCGGCATGATGGTGACTTTGTGTACCGGATCCGCCTTCGGCAACAGCTTGGCAACCACAGCGTGACCGGACTCGTGGTAAGCCGTATTGCGACGTTCTTCTTCGCGCATGACTGCTGACTTGCGCTCGGGGCCCATCACGATCTTGTCTTTTGCGTCCTCGAAGTCCTGCATCTCGACCAAACGCTTGTTGCGACGTGCAGCAAACAGCGCGGCTTCGTTGACCAAGTTTGCCAAGTCCGCACCGGAGAAACCCGGCGATCCGCGCGCCAGCAAATCGGCACGAACGTCTGGGGCAATCGGCACCTTACGCATGTGTACATTGAGGATCTGCTCGCGGCCACGAATGTCTGGCAGGCCGACGTGTACCTGACGATCAAAACGACCCGGGCGCAGCAGCGCCTTGTCGAGCACGTCCGAACGGTTGGTAGCGGCAATCACGATCACACCGGCGTTGGCCTCGAAGCCGTCCATCTCAACCAGCAGCTGGTTCAAGGTCTGCTCGCGCTCATCATTACCACCGCCCATGCCGGCGCCACGATGACGGCCCACCGCATCAATCTCATCAATGAAGATGATGCACGGCGAGTGCTTCTTGGCATTTTCAAACATGTCACGCACACGTGAAGCACCAACACCCACAAACATTTCGACAAAGTCAGAACCGGAGATCGTGAAGAACGGCACCTTGGCCTCGCCAGCGATAGCGCGTGCCAGCAAGGTTTTACCGGTTCCCGGTGGGCCCACCATCAACACACCGCGTGGAATACGGCCACCAAGCTTTTGAAACTTGGTCGGGTCGCGCAAGAAGTCAACTAACTCACTCACTTCTTCTTTGGCTTCATCGCAACCGGCGACATCGGCAAAGGTGACCGCGTTTTGGGTCTCGTCGAGCATGCGCGCCTTTGACTTACCAAACGAGAAGGCACCGCCCTTGCCGCCGCCCTGCATCTGGCGCATGAAGAAAATCCACACGCCAATCAGCAGCAGCATGGGGAACCACGAGATAAATACCTGCGAGAGGAAAGATGGCGGCTCTGGTTGCTTGACGTCGAACTTGACACCGTTGTTGACCAGATCACCAATCAGGCCACGATCCAAGTTGGTGGTGGTGGCCTTGAGCTTCTTGCCGTCGTTAGTGACCGCAATAATGGTGCGGTCCTCGATGGTGGCTTCGCGAATACGCTGCGCCTTCACCTCATCGAGAAAATCGGAGTAAGCGATCGGAGTAGCGCCGCCTGAAATGCCACGCTCATCGAACTGCTTGAAGACAGTAAACAGCACCAGGGCAATGACGACCCAGATGGCAGCTTTGGAAAACATATTGTTCACGCGGGGAGCTCCTGGAAAGCGGCCGAAACGGTCGGCTTGACACGAACGGTGATTCTACTCTCAAGATTCAGGCCTTGCCACAGACTAGATGGGGCTAAGCCCCTGATTTTTCAAGGTGCTTAGGGCTAACACGCTACCTTGCTTCAGAGACTGGGCTTTAGCCCGCGGCCCAGCAGGAACAATTCGGACGATTTATCCCGGCTAGCCTTCGGCTTCTTGGAGCTAACGACTCGGAACACTTGCCGAAATCGCCCAAGAATTTGATTGTAGCCGCTACCGTTGAAGCATTTGACGAGCAGGCACCCTGAAGGTTTCAGGTGCTCGCAAGCGAATTCGATAGCCAGATCGACAATATCCTCGACCCTGGCCGCATCGGCAGCTGCAATGCCGGACAGGTTCGGCGCCATGTCCGACAGCACCAGATCGAGCTTTTGGCCCCCGAGCAACTGTGCCAGTTGGTCGGCGACCGCCTGCTCGCTGAAGTCGCCAAGAATGAAATCCACGTCGGCGATCGGCTCCATCGGCAATAAATCGAGGCCAATGATCCTGCCGTGAATACCGCCGCCTTCTTTGCCCGCCAGCTTGCGGCGCGCGTACTGAGCCCAACTACCCGGTGTACAGCCGAGGTCGACAATCACCTGACCCGGCTTGATCAGCTTCTCGGACTCATCGATCTCTTTCAGCTTATAGGCTGCACGCGCGCGATAGCCCTCCTTCTGCGCGAGCTTCACATAAGGATCATTGATGTGATCGTGTAACCACTTCTTATTAACGCTTTTCCTGACCATGCCTCCACACTCGCGATCTGTCTAAAACCGATACTGTGATTCGTCGGAACGCCGCCTTATCTCCGGACCAGCATAGAATATGCCTATTTGAAGGCGCACCATGCTTAATCTCACCCCTGCCGAACGCAGCGCATTGCGCTCCCAAGCGCACGACCTGAGCCCAGTCGTCATGATCGGCGATGCCGGACTCACGCCGGCAGTGCTAAAAGAAACTGACACTGCACTGAAAGCACACGGTCTGATCAAGGTGCGCGTATTCGGTGATGACCGTGAGGCTCGCGTGTCTTACTACGAAACCCTGTGCGAAAAACTCGGCGCAGCGCCGATACAGCACATTGGCAAGCTGCTGGTGCTGTATCGACCGAAAGTCGAAAAGCCCAAAGCGGCCAATCCGACGCGCGGCAAAGGCATGCGCGAGGTCACCATCGTCACGACGCATGTGACCAAACGACCCACGGTCAAGAAAGTCGTGTTGAAAGGTAATGAGCGCCTGACTGCGGGTGGCAATGTACGGAAGGCCAAGACTCGACAAAAGAGCCTGAAGAAAAACGCACTAGGACGATAAATCAAACTGTTAGAACTGGATCCCGGCCTACGCCGGGATGACGATTTCATGGATGATTCTAGGCGGACCATGTCATCGATCATTCCAGGCAAACGATGTCATTAATCAGTCCAGGCAGACAATGTCATCAATCAGTCCAGGCAGACGA
This sequence comes from Oxalobacteraceae bacterium, assembly GCA_021299035.1. Taxonomy (GTDB): domain Bacteria; phylum Pseudomonadota; class Gammaproteobacteria; order Burkholderiales; family Burkholderiaceae_D; genus Pernthalerella; species Pernthalerella lacunae. The sequence goes on from JAJTGD010000005.1 coordinate 63,721, forward strand.
CGTCATCAATCAGTCTGGGCACACGATGCCATGGATCATTTCAGTTAATCAGTCATCAAGTTCCTGATTGACAGATTCAGTACCAACATCCTTTGATGCGTCATCCCGGCGGAGGCCGGGATCCAGCGAGCCCAATCAAGCACTCAGCGAATTTTCAATACCAAAGCAACGCCGATTAAACTCTGCACCAAGTAGATCACGCTCGCTACACCATGTAGCAAACCAAAGCGCGAGCGAGCAACCTCGTCCATCACACCACCATTCATGGCAGCGGTCTCTCGCAACGCTGCCATGAATGGCTGCAAACCAAAATACCCCACCGTCAGACACATCAGCATCAGCACCACCGAAATAATGCAAAAGCGACGATGCTCGATACGGCGGTCCCAAAACAGCAGCGCCAGCAGCGACAAACCGCACGCTACCGATACCCACGCCTCGACCCGAAACAGACTACCCGCAATGCTGCCTGCCAAGGCGCGATCCGGCAGCGTCGCAAACAAGGTTGGCGCAACCAGATAACCCGCCGTCCACAGGCTACCAACCCACAGCGTGACTATTAGTGTGCGTAGATTCGCGCTCTGCGCCGCGGATAAGCGCATCAGATGTACTGCACCTCAAGAATTTCATATTCGCGAGTACCGCCGGGTGTGTGCACCTCGACGGTGTCGCCAGCGTACTTACCGATCAAGGCACGGGCAATCGGCGAGCTGATCGAGACTTTCTTAAGTTTGATATCCGCCTCGTCATCACCCACAATCTTGTAAGTCACTTTGTCGCCCGATTCCAGATCTTCCAGCGTGACGGTGGCAGCGAATACGACACGACCATCACCATCGATCAGCGCGGGGTCAATGATTTGTGCCGCTGACAGCTTACCCTCCAACTCAGCGATACGTCCCTCGACGAAACTCTGTCTTTCTTTGGCAGCGTCGTACTCGGCATTTTCAGACAAGTCACCCTGCGCACGCGCCTCGGAAATCGCGTTAATGACCGCTGGTCGCTCTTTGGTTTTCAGACGATGCAGCTCGTCTTTCAACATCTCCGCGCCTTCCTTTGTCAGGGGGATGGTATTCATAGTGTTTTATCGAAAATTAAAAATTTTTCTCGCAAATGAAAAAACAACAGAGGCTGCGGATCGCGCAGCCTCTGCTGGTATTTCGGCAATTATATGACTACTTTACGACGGTAGCTGTTTCTGTGGCTACTGTTCTTGCGAGTACTGTCGCTTATCAGGTCGGCAAGGAGGCGTGCATACCCTGCAAGTCGTAGACATGCAACTCATCGAGATGCGCCATCCCGGCCACCGCGGCCTCAGCTCCGGCGATTGTGGTGTACGTGGTGACGCGCGCGCCAAGGGCAGAGGTTCGGATGGTACGCGAGTCGTTGATCGCGTTCCGCTTCTCTTCCACGGTGTTGATCACCAACGCGATCTCGTTGTTCTTGATCATGTCGACAATATGGGGGCGCCCCTCGGCGACTTTGTTCACCGTCTGAACAGCAATACCCGCCGCGGCTATCGCAGCAGCCGTGCCTTTGGTCGCAACGACGGTAAAACCAATACCGACTAGCGAGCGTGCGATCTCGACGGCACGTGGTTTGTCGCTGTTTTTCACAGACAGGAATACCTTGCCAGCCGTTGGCAAACGTACGCCCGCCCCCAGCTGCGACTTGACGAAAGCCTCACCAAAGGTTTTGCCGACACCCATGACCTCGCCGGTGGATTTCATCTCGGGGCCAAGAATCGTATCGACGCCTGGGAACTTTACGAACGGGAAAACGGCTTCCTTGACGCTGAAATAATCCGGCGTTACCTCATTGGTAATCCCCTGTGCGGCGAGTGATTTCCCCACCATGCAACGCGCAGCGATCTTGGCTAATTGCAAGCCGGTTGCTTTCGAGACGTAAGGCACGGTACGAGAAGCACGCGGGTTTACCTCGAGCACATAGACGATGTCGCGCAGCTCGCCATTTTCTTCTTGCTGCTGGATTGCGAACTGTACGTTCATCAGCCCGATCACGCCCAAGCCGCGTGCCATCAGCGCGGTCTGTCGCTTTAATTCATCAATCGTTGCTGCGGACAAAGAGTACGGCGGCAGCGAGCATGCCGAGTCGCCCGAGTGCACACCGGCCTGCTCGATATGCTCCATCACACCACCGATGAAGGTACGCTCGCCATCCGACAAGCAATCGACATCCACTTCGATCGCATCATTCAGGAAACGATCCAGTAGCACTGGTGAGTCGTTCGATACCTTCACCGCCTCGCGCATGTAGCGCTCGAGATCACGCTGCTCATGCACAATCTCCATCGCGCGGCCACCCAACACATACGATGGACGCACGACCAGGGGATAGCCAATCTCTTGCGCTAGCGCGAGTGCTTCATCTTCGTTGCGTGCGGTGCGGTTCGGTGGCTGTCGCAGCCCAAGCTCATGCAGCAGCTTCTGGAAGCGCTCACGGTCTTCGGCGGCATCGATCATGTCGGGCGAAGTACCAATGATCGGCACGCCGTTCGCCTCGAGATCCAGCGCGAGCTTGAGTGGTGTTTGACCACCGTATTGCACGATCACGCCAACAGGACGTTCTTTGTCGACGATCTCAAGCACGTCTTCCAAGGTCAGCGGCTCGAAGTACAAACGATCCGAGGTATCGTAATCCGTCGACACGGTCTCAGGGTTACAGTTGACCATGATGGTTTCGTAACCATCCTCGCGCATCGCGAATGCTGCGTGGACGCAGCAGTAATCAAACTCGATGCCCTGCCCGATGCGGTTCGGGCCACCGCCCAGAACCATGATTTTCTGACGATCGGTCGGGATAGATTCGCACTCTTCCTCATAGGTGGAGTACATGTACGCAGTGCCGGTGGCAAACTCGCCGGCGCAGGTGTCTACGCGCTTGTAAACCGGACGCACGCCATTCATGCGACGCAGCTTACGAACATCGCGATCTTCAATCTTCAGCAGCTTGGCGATACGGCGATCCGAGAAACCCTTACGCTTCAAAGCCAGCAGCGTATCTTTATCGAGCACTTTGACAGTTTGCGTCTCCAGCCACAACTCGATGTCGATAATCTCTTTGATCTGCGCAAGAAACCACGGATCGATCTTGGTCAGTTGCTGCACTTCTTCAAGGCTGAATCCCTGCGCAAAAGCATCGCCCACATACCAAATACGCTCCGGCCCCGGCTCACCGAGTTCTTCTTCGAGTACCTCGCGGTCTTTGGTCTTTTCATTCATGCCATCCACGCCGACTTCAAGACCGCGCAAGGCTTTTTGGAACGACTCCTGGAAGGTGCGGCCAATCGCCATCACTTCACCAACGGATTTCATCTGCGTGGTGAGATGACTATCTGCCTGCGGGAATTTTTCGAAGGCGAAACGTGGCACTTTGGTGACCACATAGTCGATTGATGGCTCGAACGATGCTGGCGTGGCACCACCGGTAATATCGTTACGCAACTCATCGAGCGTGAAGCCGACTGCGAGCTTGGCAGCCACCTTGGCAATCGGGAAACCCGTTGCCTTAGACGCCAGTGCCGAAGAGCGCGATACACGCGGGTTCATCTCAATCACAATCATGCGACCGTCTTGCGGGTTGACCGCGAACTGCACATTCGAACCACCGGTGTCGACACCGATCTCACGCAATACCGCCAGCGAGGCGTTACGCATGATCTGGTATTCCTTGTCGGTCAGCGTCTGTGCTGGCGCTACGGTGATGGAGTCGCCAGTGTGTACACCCATCGGGTCGAGGTTTTCGATCGAACAGACGATGATGCAGTTGTCGTTGCGATCACGGACGACCTCCATCTCGAACTCTTTCCAACCGAGCAGCGACTCTTCAATCAGTAGCTCATTGGTTGGTGATGCTTCCAGACCACGCTTGCAGATGGTTTCGAATTCTTCCGCGTTGTAGGCGATACCACCACCGGTACCACCCATCGTGAACGAGGGGCGGATAATGGTCGGGAAGCCCACTTCTTTTTGTACCGCCCACGCCTCGTCCATGGAGTGCGCAATACCAGAACGCGCAGAGCCGAGACCGATCTTGGTCATCGCCTCTTTGAATTTCTGGCGATCTTCCGCTTTATCGATTGCCTCGGGCGTTGCGCCGATCAACTCAACGCCGTACTTGTCGAGTACACCGTGACGCCACAGGTCGAGTGCGCAATTGAGCGCGGTCTGACCACCCATCGTCGGCAAAATCGCATTCGGCTTTTCTTTGTCGATGATGCGCTCGACCACCTGCCAGGTAATCGGCTCGATGTAGGTGACGTCCGCCATCTCGGGGTCGGTCATGATGGTCGCGGGATTACTATTGACCAGAATGACTTTGTAGCCCTCTTCTCGCAGCGCTTTGCAGGCTTGCGCACCGGAATAATCGAACTCGCACGCCTGACCGATGATGATAGGGCCAGCACCAATAATCAGAATGCTCTGGATATCGTTACGCTTAGGCATGCTGACGTTTCTCCATCATGGCTACAAAGCGATCGAACAGCGGCGCAATGTCATGTGGCCCGGGTGAGGCCTCGGGGTGTCCCTGAAAACAGAACGCCGGTTGATCGGTACGTTCAAAACCCTGTAACGAACCATCAAACAGCGAGACATGCGTAACGCGACACGTCGCGGGCAGCGTCGTCGCATCGACCGCAAAACCATGGTTTTGCGAGGTGATCATCACCTGCTTGGTGTCGAGGTCTTGTACCGGATGGTTGGCACCATGGTGACCAAACTTCATCTTCACGGTCTTTGCACCCGAGGCCAGCGCCATGATCTGATGACCCAGGCAGATACCGAAGGTCGGAATACCGCGCTCGATGATTTCGCGTGCGGCGTTGATAGCGTAATCGCAGGGCTGTGGATCACCCGGACCGTTAGACAGAAACACACCATCAGGTGCCAGGGCGATCGCCTCAGCGGCGCTCGATTGCGCTGGCAATACCGTCACCCGGCAACCACGCTCCGCCAACATGCGCAAAATGTTGTACTTGACCCCGAAATCGAATGCGACCACATGAAATTTCGGGTTGGTCAGCGCACCATAGCCGCTGCCGAGTACCCACTCAGTGCGAGTCCATTCGTAACGGGTCTTGGTGGAGACCACTTTGGCCAAATCCATCCCCGTTAAACCGGGAAATGCGCGCGCATGGTCGATCGCACTGGCCTCTTTCAGGTTGGCACCAGCAATGATGGCGCCGTTTTGCGCACCTTTTTCACGCAGGATTCGAGTGAGACAACGTGTATCGATACCGGCAATGGCAACGATACCTTCCGCTTTCAGATAATCCGGCAGGCTTTGCGTGGCGCGGAAATTCGATACTTGCAGCGGGAGGTCACGAATAATCAAACCCGCTGCCTGAATTTTGTCGGACTCAACGTCCTCGGGATTAACGCCGGTGTTGCCGATATGGGGATACGTCAGGGTGACGATTTGTCGACTGTAACTGGGGTCGGTCAAGATCTCCTGATAACCCGTCATTGCAGTATTGAAAACCACCTCGCCACTGGTATGGCCATCAGCGCCGATGGAAAATCCCTTAAAAATCGTGCCGTCTGCGAGCGCGAGAATCGCCGGGGTGCGGTTGGCCGTAAAAAATGGCGGCAAAGATAACTCCTATGGTTACCGCCGCACGGGCTGCCTGCATTTACGCTACGCGCCTGCTTCAGGCGTGACGAATCCGCAAAATGCGCGACATAAAAGGGTGAATGAGGGCCGTAGGCGGGGTCTGCGGTTAAACCCTCGAATTATAGCGCGACGGCAACCCGCTGCCAACTCCGCGAACTTCATGATGAAAGTAAGGCCGCTCGCCAGGCAGCGGAACCGCAGGCCGTACAAGACGTATGACGAACGGGTGCCAACAACGCTAGCGACCTTGCGAACTCAGAGGCCGAGCGCAGCAATGCCGGCTTTGGCAATCTGTGCATCCTCGTTCGACTTCACGCCCGAAACACCCACAGCACCAACGCAATCACCGCTCACCATGATGGGTACGCCGCCTTCGAGGAGGCCGTCCAAATCTGGGGCTGAGAGGAAGGAATAACGACCATTGTTGATAACGTCTTCATAAATCTTGGTCTCACGCTGGCCTAGCGCAGCTGTGCGCGCCTTTGCCGGGCCTATCATCGCCGAGGTTGCCGCTGCGCCATCCAGTCTTTGCAACCACAGCAAGTGGCCGCCGTCATCCACAATCGCGATCGACACCGCCCATTTATGCGCTAGGGCTTCGGCCTCTGCTGCTGCGGCAATTTTCTTGACGTCGTCGAGTGTGAGCGCTTGTTTGGTACGCATGCTTTGCTTCCTTTCCTTCACAAAAAGGCTTGGATTGTACGATAAGACGCATACGTAAAATGAATATCATGCAGCGCCGCATCGTTAGAGTGAACGTTACGCACGCAACAAACCGCTGTTTGCTTCGATCATGCTTTATTCATGCGTGAAACTTTGACAAGTCGGGGCCAGATCGCTTAAATTTGTGCAGCTTTTTAGCGCGTCCGGCACAATTTATTGCAATTTGTAGATCTATCGATCGAATGAGCGCACTGCGAACCATCACGCTGTCCCTATTGCTTCCCCTGCTGCTCGGCACCTCCGCCGCGCAAGCGGCCGATCAGGATAACAACGATGCATCGGGCATGTTACAGCGCATCAGTAGCTTTACCGACCGCGCAACCAGCCTCGCGATTGAAGCGATGTCACTCGTTGGGATTCATTACCGTCGCGGCGGCAACTCACCTGAGAACGGATTGGACTGCAGCGGCTTGGTGCGTTATGTATTCAAGCAATCGAATGACATTGACTTGCCCCGTACCTCGGTGGAGATGAGCCGCGTTGGCGAGCAAATCGACAAAAAAGATCTACAGCCTGGCGATCTGGTTTTTTTCAACACACTGCGCCGTACTTTCTCCCATGTCGGTATCTACCTTGGCGACAATAAATTCATCCACGCACCGACACCCGGCAGTGCGGTTCGCATTGAGAGCATGGATTTAAACTACTGGAAGGCGCGGTTCAACGGCGCACGTCGAGTGCTTGAGTCTGAAACAAACGATTCGTCTCGACGCTAAAAACTCGTTCGTATTGGCGGTTAGCAAACCTCACACGCAATCGCACCGTGGTGCGGGCATCTAAAGTCAGCGCTTTAGGGTTGCTCGCGCTTCATCTGCAAACGTTTACGCAATTCCGGCATCGCCGTCAAAGCAGCGCGCTCCCCCGCAGCAATCGCCACTCCACGGTTTTGAAAATCATTCCCCTTCATTGTCGCTAGTTCAGGCCGAATCACAATATCTGCCTGCTTCAATTCATACTGATTCAGGCTTTGCCCCATGATGGCGAAGGTCTGTAGCAAAATCTCAAACGCACCTGCTGCAGGCTGCACTTCAGGTTGCACAGAGATATTCACGGCAATCACAAAATCCGCACCCATTTTCCGCGCAAAACTCGCGGGCACGGGCGATACCAAACCGCCATCGACATAATCAATCGCACCAATACGCACCGGCTTGAAAACCCCCGGTACTGAAGACGATGCACGAACGGCAGCGCCGGTATTTCCACGCCTAAACAAAATCGGTTGGCCACTCTTTAAGTCAGTCGCCACCGCACCAAATGGGATCTTCAGCTTTTCAATTGGCTGTCCTTGTACGGCGCGGTTCACGTAGTTCTGCAAGCCCTCACCCTTCAACATGCCTGTCGGTCCTGAAAAAAACGGCACCGACCAGTCCGAGATAGCGCTCTCGTCCATATCAATCGCCATCTTCTGCAAGGTATTCCCATTATTTCCAGCGGCGTATAGCGCACCGACCAAACTCCCCGCGCTGGTACCCACCACCAGATCAGGCACTATGCCCTGCGATTCCAGCGCCTTGATCACGCCAATATGCGCGAAGCCGCGTGCTGCGCCACCGCCGAGTGCAAGTCCAACCTTCACCTTTCGCGGTGCAGGTGAAGGTTTGACTGCGGGAGGCGGATCTGCAGGTAGCGGCAAGCTATCCGCCGACGGCGGCAGCGCAGGGTCGGCACTATCTGGCCCTGCGGAAGCTTCAGGGGATGGTGAGGGTGAAGCAGGCACCGCCTTCGTGGCAGCGCCCGACTGCGTAGCTTGCTTGCTTGCGGGGACGGTTTGGCAACCCGCGATTAACAGGACGATGACAGCGATGGAGAAAAATGCGCGCATGAACAATACCGGAAGCCAAGCGCTACATTCTAGCCGAGCAGCCCTTCAGTTTGGCGCCACGGCGTTTCAACGCAGAGATTAACCTCGCGAGTTTAATCTGGCGCGGTACGCAGCAGTCGCCACAGTGCGGCGCCGCTAATGATCAAAATAAGTGCCACTACCATCCAGAAACCATGCGGATGCTCGGCCAAAGGGATGCCGGCCACATTCATGCCGAATAAACCCGCAATTAGATTAATCGGTAGGGCCACCACAGTGAACACCGTCAGCGTGTACAGGCTTTTACTATTGCGCTCGTTGATCATGGCCGCAATTTCTTCTTGCAGCAACTTGATGCGCTCCTGCAGCGACGCCATATCGGTCAGTACCGCAGAAAACTCTTCGCTCGATTGCCGTAGATCTTGCAGATCATCGTCTGCAATCCAAGCCGGCGGTCGCTGCAACAGGCGAAACAATGCCGCAGGCTCAGGCGCCATCAAGCGCTGCAGACGCACCATTACTCGGCGTAATTGACCGAGACTGCCGCGCTTGGAATCCAGCCGTCCGGCAAGTAGATCATCTTCGATCTTGTCCACACGCGTTACCGTGTCGCGCACGATACCGATCAGCACATCAGCTTGGTCACGTAGTAAATGGGTGAGCAGCTCGGTGGTACTCGTCACTGAAGCACCCTGCTGTACCGCCTGACGTAAGCGATCGACAGATTTCAACGGCTTTTTACGCGCACTGATCAACAGCGTTGGGGTGATGTACATCCACAGCGTAGAAGTCTCGGATGGGTCAAAGGCGAACCCGTGCAGCACATCATTCACCACAGCGAGCAAAGCGTCATCGACTTGCTCGACACGGGTAGAACGCGAGCCCTGCTGCAAAGCCTCGAAATACTCGGGTGGCAGTGGCGTATTTCCGCGTAGCCAGCGCTCGGTAGAGGCTTGGCTGAGATTAAAGTGCAGCCATAGCAGCTTGCCCGATGCAATAGCAAAGTGCTGGTTTAGCCGTTGACCAAGATCGTCCGCCGGACTGATCTCAGTGGTTGTGCCGTCGTGAAATCCATAGGCCCAGACCAAGCCAGAAGGATTGATGCGCAGCTCCCGGATGAGGAGATCTTTCATGGGAGCAGAGGCCGATGAGCAATCAAAGCAACAGAATAAATTCCTGAAACGCTATCCCTCTGCAGGAGCGTTAACTCCCCGCCCGGATGCAAAACGCCCCCGAAGGGGCGCTCGGCATTACTAAAGCAAATACAATTAAAAATTGTACTGAGCACGCAAGGTAGTGACGCTTTCGCGATCGCCGATAATCTGCCCTGCTGTACCGCCGGTAGCTCCCAACAAAAAGCGCGACGTTATCGGCTGATCGAAGTGAGTAATAGCATGATTCAACATAATCCGTGAGTTAGGGTTAATGAACCAAGTCAGGCCGAGAGTAGTTGTTTTGCCTTTATTGGATCCGACATCCGCAAAAGTTGAAGTCCCACCCAGTCCTGTTGGCTGAAGATCAGTCGCATCATAGGACGAAAACCGTATACCAACCTGCCAGGCGCCAATTCCAGAGCCACTAGGGTCGAAATTAGACTTTATTTTTAAGGAACTAAAGGCACCATCTTTATAAGAATCGTACCACTGCTCCCCAGTTAAGTTATACAGAAGCGCAACATACTGCATGCGATACTTTCCGCGAACGATATCCAAGGAAGTAGTATTGTCTCTGGCATTGAAGATAGCTTCGGCATACTCCGCTTGTAACTTTAATGCACCTTGCCCATAAGCAAACTCTAAACCACGGTTTTCTTTTGTAATTTCACCTTGAACGTTTCCGGTTGTCGTAAAAGTTGGCCGGAAAGCATTCATACCACGTGGTTCTGAGCGAATGTGATTAATTTCTGACGCCCCAATGGTTCCCGAGTCGTATGAACCCGATGTGCCAGCCACACCGACATGAAGGAATTTATCTGTCCATCTGGCTGCTTTCCCGAGATCTGTTGCAAAACGGCCTGCGATCTGAAAATGTCCACTTGCCGTCGTTTGTGAATCGTTTTGATTAAATAAAGAGAACGCATAGGCTGTACCGTCGCTTGGAACCCCATGGATCATCATGCCAAGCTTTTTACCCGGATTTATCTGGTTTACGTAAGAACGTTCAATAAAGTCGATGTTATTGGAGCTTGTCCCATAATCTTCGAGATTGAATGGCTGCTTGAAACGGCCTATCCGAAATTGCGATTCCTTTTTCGCGCTATAGTTGAGCCATCCGGTATCGATGTTTGCAGTTGAACCACTACCCCCAATTGCATTTCCATTCCAAACCATCTCATAATTAAAGTCGTTCCAAAACTTTCCCGTGAATCCGAGGCGGGCTCGGCGGAAATCCATCTGGTTTCCCGTGTTCACTGCATCTGGATCAGATTCGGACCCACCCGGAACCATATTATTGAAAAAGCGCGTATCCATATGGATTCGCCCGGTTAGGTTGAGCTCGCTCTTGCCATCACCCGACACCCATCCAAACCCCGACGGCTTCACCGCACCATCATTCGCACGCTTTTGGATAAACGTAATCGACTTTGATACGTCCTTATCAATACGAGAATCTTTGAATGCCTTGTTCTCATCGGCGTCTTTGTTCGCCTGCATGAACTCGTCGTAGTCCTTTTGCGTGATCACACCTTTTTTCAGCATCAGGTCCAGCATGGCCTTGTTTTCATTGGCTACGGCCGGCATCGACAGCGAGGCGCAGACAGCCGCGACCGCGATAGCGATCTGCTTAGCAGTAATTGTGGTGGTAGTCTTCTTCATGTAAATCTCCGGTTGATAATCCAGCGCATTCGGGGTGGCTAAAGACGCACCTTTCCTGCATTCCTTGAATTCCGACCGCGATTGTGTGAATGTTTTTTTTCAACTTGATGACATGGGTTGAACTATTGCCTGATAATCCTATTCGTAGCGATTTCGCGACTTTGGCTGGTTTTGTCATCAAGCCGTCATAACCGGCGCAGATTATTAAAGGTTTTGCGCTTACGTAAGGGAGATTCACGCGCATGCTCGCCGCAGTTGACCTCGGCTCGAACAGCTTCCGATTGCACATCGGGACTTTCGATGGCGAGCGCATCCGTATCATTAACAGCGCTCGCGAACCGGTAAGGCTCGGTGCTGGCCTGGACAGCAGGCGCAACCTGAGCCAAGCAGCTATCCAAAACGCAATTGCCTGTTTGTCACGCTTTTCGTTGGTTTTGCAATCCAATCCGCTGACGGGCGTACGTGTGGTCGCCACTAACACGATTCGGGTGGCGAGAAATTCCTCCAGCTTTCTCCCCTTATTTGAAAAAGCGATTGGGCACCCGATCGAGATCATCTCCGGCGAGGAGGAAGGCCGCCTGATTTACATGGGCGTTGCGTCAACCCTCAACCTGCCACTCGAACGCCGCTTGGTTATCGACATCGGCGGTGGCTCGACCGAGTTGATTCTCGGGGAAGGCCCTGAGATTGAACAGGTTGAATCTTTCTCTATTGGCACCGTACCAACTTCGATGCGGTTTTTTGATGGTGAGCGCATCAGTGCCAAGGCATTCGATGAGGCTGTACTGTATGCGCGCAGCATGTTCGAAGATGGCGTGGCGCCGTTTCACCCGCGGTTCTGGGAGGTAGGGTACGGCTCTTCGGGCACCGTGCGTACACTGGCTGAAATCATCGAAAAGAACGCACTGGGTGATGGGCAGTTATCCGTCAAAAACCTCCTGATCCTGCGCGATCTGTTAATCGAGGCGGGGCGGGTCAGCAAGCTGGAGCTGATCGGCGTCCGGCCGGAACGCGCCAGCGTCGTACTCGGCGGACTGTCGGTACTGATTGGATTGTCACAAGAACTTGGCTTCAAGTCGCTGTTCGCGGTAGAAGCAGGCTTGCGTATGGGCGTGTTGTGGGACCTCTATCTGCGCCAGCGTAAACGCGACCGCAGACAAGATTCGGTCAAACGCTTCATGAAACGCTTTGGTGTCGACGAGACACGAGCCTCGCGCGCCGCAGCGAATGCACGCGCGCTGTATGCTCAGGCAGCACCCGATGGCGCACTCGAGCGCATGCTCGGTTGGGCGGGTAAGTTGCACGAGGTGGGAATGGTGGTCTCACACACCGGTTTTCATAAGCACGGGGCGTATCTCGCGCTGAATGCTGACTTACCCGGCTTTACGTCACATGAACAGCACCTGCTGTCGGTGCTACTACTGGCGCAGAAGGGTAATCTGCGTAAGGTGCAGGATGCGATTGCAGATATCGAGATTGTCCGTGCCTTGGTTGCACTTCGTCTCGGTATTTTATTCATGCACGCCCGCATCGACCCGGCGGTCGCACCGGTACGCTTGTCGGTACGATCAAGGATAGAACTGACCCTCGGGCAATCACTCACGCTACATCACCCAACGCTGGCCTACTGGCTATCGAAAGAGACCGCGACGTGGGCAGAGGTCGGGCACCAGTTTATGGTGAGAAATTCCAGATAGATTAAAGCGAGTGGTACGGCTAGAGTGAAGCAGGAAATTCGGACTGCATGCAGTCCGCCTGCGAAACGGCACAGGCTTGCAAGCCCGAGTGCGCCCTGCAAGGGGCGCAACGCCGCCAGCGACCTGAAGAAACGACTAATCAGTCGTCTTTGATACCCTCGATACCAAGTTCCTGAATCTTGCGCGTAATCGTATTGCGCCCTATGCCAAGTCGAATCGCGGCATCGTTTTTTCTGCCATGGGTATGCTTGAGCGCGGTCTTGATGAGCGCTGCCTCGAACTGACGGCCAAGTGCATCCATCACTTCAGGTCTGCCAGAGGAAAGCATTTGCGACGCCTCAGCCTCTAGCATCAACACCCATGAATGACGATCATGCATGACGCCGTTGGTCGGCGATTCACCATTCGTGTACGCTGGTTCGGGTGCTAGCATCGCGGGGGCATGATGGTCACCGTTTAGTTTGATGGGTGCTAACGCATCGGACGGTGGTGCTGTCAGCGCGACTGCGCCGGTGCTTTGAATCAGTTCTGCAGGCAAATCCTTCACCTCAACGGTTTGCCCGGGTGCCATCACGGTGATCCAGTTACACAAATTCTCTAACTGACGCACGTTACCCGGCAAATCCAGCGCAGACAGAAATTGCATCGCCTGATCGGACAAACGTTTTGCTTCTACACCCAATTCTCGCGCACTGCTGGCCAGGAAGTGGCGCGCGAGCAGCGGAATATCTTCACGCCGCTCACGAAGTGCGGGTAGTCGAAGGCGGATCACATTCAAACGGTGATACAGATCTTCGCGGAATAAACCATCACGCACGCGTTGCTCGAGGTTTTGGTGAGTGGCGGCGATGACGCGTACGTTGGCTTTCAGCGGCTGATGACCGCCGACACGATAAAAATGGCCATCCGACAGCACCCGTAGTAAGCGGGTTTGCAAATCGAAGGGCATATCGCCAATTTCATCGAGAAATAAAGTGCCGCCCTCGGCCTGTTCAAAGCGCCCACGCCGTGTAGCTTGGGCACCGGTGAAGGCACCACGCTCATGACCAAACAACTCGGATTCGAGAAGATCTTTAGGAATCGCTGCAGTATTTAACGCAATGAAGGGTTGCGCAGCGCGCGGGCTGTGTTTATGCAATGCGCGCGCCACCAGCTCTTTGCCGGTACCGGACTCACCGGTGATCAGCACAGTGACATTCGACTGCGACAATCGACCGATCGCACGGAATACATCCTGCATCGCTGCAGCTGAGCCTAGGATCTCGGGTGTTTCGTTACTGGCGAGATCGATCTCTGCGTCACGCAAGCTCTCCTCGAGTGCACGTCGAATAAGCTCAACCGCTTTGTCCAGGTCGAAGGGCTTCGCCAAGTACTCGAACGCGCCCCCCTGAAACGCTGCGACCGCAGAATCCAGATCCGAGAACGCGGTCATCACAATCACTGGCAAGCTCGGATGGCGCTGCTTCACCATGTGTAACAACTCAAGGCCGGACTCACCCGGCATACGGATGTCGGACACCAGCACTTGTGGGGTGCCATGCTGAAGCGCGTCAACCACCTCACGCACGTTAGAGAAGCTACGGGTGCTCAAGCCCTCGCGCGCGAGTGCTTTCTCTAGCACCCAGCGTATTGATTCATCGTCGTCAACAATCCAGATTGGTTTCATGCGCTCTCTATCGACCCAGCGATTTCATACCCTAGCACCAAAACAGTGCCAGCCACCCGCCCCGATTGCGCTGCGCCGGTGCGCGGCAGCGGCCCCGTGCATCAGGGCAAGGCTATCAGGATACGGAAATCCGTATATCCGGGTCGGCTTTCGCATTCGATAACGCCAGAATGCTGTTGGATGAAGGTTTGAGCCAGTGTCAGCCCCAGTCCACTCCCGCCGTCTCTACCTGAGACCAAGGGGTAGAACATTCTTTCCCTCAGATCCGCCGGTATGCCCGGACCGTTGTCGATGATATGCAAGTCCAGTGCCAGCCGATAACGCACTTTGGCAATCGTCACCGAGCGCGCAATCCGTGTACGAAATATCAATTCTGCATCGCGGTGTTCGATACGCTCGGCAAGCGCTTGGGCCGCATTGTGCGCAATATTCAGTACCGCCTGAATCAGCTGCTCTTTGTCACCGCGAAACTCGGGTAATGACAAGTCATAGTCGCGTGTGATCGATAGCCCTTGCGGGAATTCTGCAACGATCAGGCTACGAACCCGCTCAAACACCTCGTGGATATTCACATCACCGACGATCTGCGGACGGCGGTGTGGCGCCAGCAAGCGGTCTACCAGCGTCTGTAAGCGATCAGACTCCTTGATGATGACCTGGGTGTACTCGCGCAGATCTTTCAAGCCCTGCCCGGGTAATTCAAGCTCCAGTAGCTGCGCCGCGCCGCGAATACCGCCGAGCGGGTTTTTTATCTCGTGCGCGAGGTTGCGGATCAGCTCCTTGTTGGCCTGTGTCTGACCGAGCTGCCGCTCCTCGCGATCCAGCTTCAGCTGTTGCACGTTCTCGCGCAACTCAATCAGTACTGGGTGATCGATATCGTCGAGTGGTGTGACGGTGACATTCACCTGCAGCGGGAGTCGCCCTACCCGGTCCAGCGCAAGATCTTCGCGCTTTTGGTCAAACTGGCGCTGACGCGCCTGCTGGAAAATCTGTTCCAACCGCTCACCGCTCAGGAAAAGCTCATGCAGGCGCTGGTTCTGCATAACCTTGAACGAGCTATCGAGCAAGCTCTCGGCGGCGGCATTGGCATATGCAATCCTGCCCTCGGCGTCGAGAATCAATACGGCGGATGCAAGCAGATCAAGCCCGCCGAGCGATGTGGCAAGAATATTCACGATAGCCGAAAAATAAAAAGGGCCGCATGGCGGCCCGGGTTGGCGTGCAGGGGCAACAGCCTTATTTTAATTGACCAATCTCGCGCTTCAGTGCCTCGATGTTTTTTTCGGTGCGCGCGATCTCGTCTTTCATCGTGGCGACCCGTTCCTGATACTTTGCATAATTGCGCTCACTACCCTGCCGCTCCGGCTCACCGTTTTGATACTCTTTCTTCAATTCGGCCAGCTTGTTCTCTTCAGTACGAATCTCGTCGTTAAGAATTTGCAAGCGGTCGAGGTCGCGCCGCTTCTGCGTCTGGCTATCAACGCGTGGAAACGATGGGTCAGCCTTGGCCTGCGTGACCGAAGACGGCGCGGGAATCGAGGATAAAGACTCGGTATCCAACTTGCGGCAGCCGCGGGGGTCACCGGTATTTCGGTACTCCCGAACACCATTCGCTTGGGTACACACATAAACGCCCTGAGCGAAGGCCTGGCCGGCGAGCATGGATAAGGACAAGAGTACGAATACAGATCTCATGACATTGCGCTGCGGTCGAAATACCAATGCGGAAACGGATGGAGATAAAGCGGCTGCTGAGAGCAAGTGGCCTCGCCCTTATACCAGAATCACGCTGAGTATGATTATCATAAATGCAACACCCTATTGAAAAAAAGGGCGGCAAATGCCGCCCTTTCTGTCGGTTCGCTTTAAAAATTACAGCGAGTAGTACATCTCGAACTCAACCGGATGCGTCGTCATACGGAACCGTGTGACTTCTTGCATTTTCAGCTCGATGTAAGCATCGATCATGGTGTCGGTGAACACGCCACCACGCGTCAGAAACTCGCGATCCTTATCGAGGCACTCGAGCGCTTGATCGAGCGACGAGCACACGGTTGGGATCTTTGCGTCTTCTTCTGGCGGCAAGTGGTAGAGGTCTTTCGAAGCCGCCTCACCTGGGTGAATCTTGTTCTGCACACCGTCCAGGCCAGCCATCAACAGCGCGGCAAAGCACAGGTACGGGTTGGCAGAAGGATCCGGGAAACGCGTCTCGATACGGCGGCCTTTCGGGTTTGCCACGTGCGGGATACGAATCGATGCCGAACGGTTACGCGACGAATACGCCAGTTTGACCGGCGCTTCGAAGCCTGGCACCAAACGCTTGTAGGAGTTGGTACCTGGGTTGGTGATCGCATTCAGCGCGCGAGCGTGCTTGATGATGCCGCCGATGTAGTACAACGCGAACTCAGACAGACCCGCATAGCCGTCGCCCGAAAACAGGTTCTTGCCATCTTTCCAGACCGATTGGTGCACGTGCATACCCGAGCCGTTGTCACCAACGATGGGCTTCGGCATGAAGGTCGCAGTCTTGCCGTAGGTGTGCGCGACATTCCAGATCACATATTTCTGCAACTGGGTCCAGTCAGCACGTTCGACCAAGGTCGAGAACCTGGTACCGATCTCGTTCTGACCCGCACCTGCTACTTCGTGGTGATGCACCTCGACAGGAATGCCGAGCGATTCGAGCACCAGGCACATCTCGGAACGCATGTCTTGGAAGCTGTCCACCGGTGGCACTGGGAAGTAACCGCCTTTAACAGCAGGACGATGGCCGGTGTTACCACCCTCAAACTTTTCGCCGGTCGACCAGGAAGCCTCTTCCGAATCGATTTTGACGAAGCAGCCCGACATATCGACGTTCCAGCGAACGCTGTCGAAGATGAAGAATTCAGGCTCAGGACCGAAGTAAGCTGCGTCACCCAGACCGGATGCTTTCAGATAGGCCTCAGCGCGCTTGGCGATCGAGCGCGGATCGCGGTCGTAGCCTTTGCCATCGCTTGGCTCGATAACATCGCACTGCATGAACAGCGTGGTCTCTTCCATGAAAGGGTCGAGGTTGGCCGTGTTTGGGTCCGGCATCAACAACATGTCGGAGGCCTCAATACCCTTCCACCCAGCAATCGACGAGCCGTCGAACGCATGACCCGATTCAAACTTGTCCATGTCGAAGTGGGAGACCGGGACAGACACGTGCTGCTCTTTGCCACGCGTATCCGTAAAACGAAAATCGACGAATTTGACCTCGTTATCTTTCACCATCTTCAAAACATCTGCGGCCGTCTTTGACATAAAAATCTCCCGGAAGGTTGCGGAAATAGAAATACTTGCTAGGAATCAGGGTTAGCCTGTTGCGGACTCAGCGCCGGTCATGAACCGGCATTTGGGCGGGCATGCAACTGGAACACGGGGCGGGATGGTAGCAGATTCCATGCCACTGACTTACTTAGGCGCAAGCAATTTGCCGCAAATTGTGCGGGCGGAAACTTTGAATCAGAACAAGGTGTTGACGATCCGCCTAGCCAAAAAGTCTGCACGGCGATGGATGGAGCATCTTGGTGCAAGCCTACCAATATGCCTTATTTTGGTGCGTTCACGTCGTTATGCACATTTTTAGTGCAAATTAAGGTGGAGCGTGGTGGATGACTGCTCTACTCTTCGTCGTCGTGCACCGGCTCCTTCAGCCTGAGCGCACGGCCATCTTCATACAAAAAGCACTTGGCTATCCCGAACCAAGCTTCGGCTGGGATCACCCGCTCTGCGAGTTCGACCAATTCTTCCTCGCGCAGCAGTCGTCGATAGAAGGAGGCGCAACACTGCTCAAGGGTGACGCAGATATCGTCGACAATGGTAGCGCCACTGCGCAGCCATTGCTGCAGCTTCTCGCGCACTGCACACAACAGGTCAACGCTGGTCTTACTCAACTGCTCCAACTCGTCGAGTAAAGCATCTGCCTCATGCGTCAACTTGCGAAGCGCAGGAATAATAAATACCTCGACCTTGCGGCGATGGCAGTACTGCTCGAATTGCGTCAGCCGATTGAGCAAGGCTTCAAGATCGACACCCCCCGCTGCCTTAAGGTGACGAATGCCGTACAAAATATGTCGCTGGATGGAAGTGAAGGTCCAGCGCGCCCGTCGCTGCTCGATCTTCAGCGCGATGATGGAGTAGGTCGCGGTCAGCATGATGGTCCCCGAAAAAAATGATGAACCCGCCCCTGCGTGCAATCGCACACCATTGGATCATCCGATCTGCAGGGGAAGACGACGGAGGCTCTGGCGGTTGTGCGGCAGAGCCAATCTCAGGGATACGCTTGCGGCAGCACCGGTGCTACGGCCCTGTCACTCGGGCACCAGCACCCCGAAACAACACCATGAGATTGCGCCAGTGTATTCAGGTAGCGTTCCGACCTGGTTGCGAGGCCTCAAAAAATCTGATTGTGCATACGACCTTCATCAGAGTGATGTGCGTGCACCTGATGTGCATCAAGCGATGCGTACGGCATGCTCACGGGTCGCATGGAAAGTGACACCCGGCCAGCGCTCTTGTACCAGCTTGAGATTGACCGCTGAACTGGCCAGATACGCCAAATTACCCGCGGCATCATGGGCGAGATGCGCACCCGCGGAAGAACGTTCAAAGTCGGCGAGCATTTTCTTGTCATCACAAGATACCCAGCGTGCGGTGTTAATGCTGGTACCCTCGAATACGGCGTCAACGCTGTACTCATTCATCAAACGACTGGCTACCACCTCAAACTGCAGCATGCCGACCGCACCGAGTACCAGATCAGCGCCACTGACCGGTTTGAATACCTGCACCGCGCCTTCTTCGCCTAGCTGTTGCAGACCTTTTTGTAGCTGCTTGATTTTGAGTGGGTTACGAATACGAACTGTACGGAAAAAATCAGGGGCGAAATAAGGAATGCCCGTGAACTGCAGTGCCTCACCCTCGGAAAAACTATCGCCGATTTGCATATTGCCGTGGTTCGGAAGACCAATAATGTCGCCGGCATAAGCCTCTTCAACTTGCTCGCGCGATGAGGCCATGAAGGTCACAACCGACGACAGCTTCAGCTCGCGATTCAGACGAAGATGTTTGATTTTCATACCGCGCTCGAATCGACCTGAACAAACGCGTAGAAAGGCGATTCGGTCGCGGTGCGCAGGATCCATATTGGCTTGTATCTTGAATACAAAACCAGAAAAAGCAGGCTCATCCGGCTTGACGAATCGCATGCTCGCATCTCGCTCACCGGGTGCGCGTGCCCAGTCAAGTAGTGCATCCAGAATTTCTCGAACCCCGAAGTTGTTAATGGCAGAACCGAAGAACACCGGCGTCTGCTTACCCGCCAAAAACGCCTCCAGCGCAAACGGATGCGATGCACCGTGCACCAATTCAACCTCGGCCCTCAGCTGTGCAATCTCTTGCGGGAACATCTCCTGCAAACGCGGATTGTCGATACCCTTAATCACTTCGAAGGTTTGATCTGCACGCTCACTACCCGGTACGAACAACAAGATTTCATCGCGCAGCAGGTGATACACGCCACGGAATGTTTTACCCATACCAATCGGCCAGGTCACCGGCGCACATTGAATACCCAATACCGATTCCACCTCGTCCAACAATTCCAAGGGGTCGCGAGTCTCGCGGTCCATCTTGTTCATGAAGGTGATGATGGGTGTATCGCGCATGCGGCACACATTCAGTAACTTGATGGTTTGCGCCTCTACACCTTTAGCCGCATCAATCACCATCAAGGCTGAATCCACCGCAGTCAACACACGATAGGTATCTTCCGAAAAATCCTGGTGACCCGGGGTGTCGAGCAGATTGACTACATGATCACGGTAATCAAACTGCATGACTGAACTGGCGACCGAAATGCCGCGCTGTTTTTCGATCTCCATCCAGTCCGAGGTCGCATGGCGTCCACTCTTGCGTGCCTTGACCGTACCGGCCAGTTGAATCGCACCGGAGAACAGCAACAACTTCTCGGTGAGCGTGGTCTTGCCGGCATCCGGGTGGGAGATGATCGCAAATGTCCGGCGGCGCGCAACTTCGCGCGCGATTTGCTCGCGCGATGTCGCGCGATTGCGCTCTAGATCATCGGTTTCGGAAGAATCAGTGGCGTGGGTCATCACGTGCAATCAAAAAAAGCGTCAGAGTCTATCGGCTTCGGCCGGTCAAGTCCAACCGGCTGCCTTTGGGTGGGTGTTGCTCATGTCATTTTGCCATTGTTAGATTGGGAAGCCGATTGACTGAAAGGCGCGCGCAGGAAACTCGCTACACGCGATTTTACGACCAGCAGATTCCCTCATTCGTCGAAACCGCTCTTGATCAGCGCTACGGCAATCTGTACTCGTCCATGCCACAGCTCGGTCTTACTCACTTGCATGACGTGAGCACCTATGCCGAGTGGAGCGGACCTAGCATTCGAGAGATTTTTCTATATCGACGCGAGCGAGGCCGAATCACCATCATCAATCAGGGTATGTGTATCGACGGCCCTGCTGTGCAACGTTTCGCCGATGCTATCTTCGCACACGAGCGGGGGACCTATCGGCTTCATTTCCATTCGGTTCAACCCACCGACTTGCAGCCATTGCGGCGCAAAGTATGTCTACCGATTTCGGAAGATATTGTCATCACGCTGCCCGATACTCAGACGAGTTATCTGGCAACGCTGGGTAAATCACTACGCCAATCGCTACGATCTCGGCTGAGTCGCACCAAAGGCTTGACGCATCAGATCGTCCCCGGCAGTGCGCTCGATGTGGAACTACTCGAACAGATTGTCGGTTTCAACCATGCGCGCATGGCGTCCAAGCAGAAACATTCAGCGATTGATCAGGCGGAGAGTACACGGCTGCTTCGTCTGGCACGCACGCGCGGAATGGTGGGGACGATTTATATTGAAGGTCGTCTATGCGCCGGGAGCTTGGTCTGCCGTTTCGGCGATGATGTGTTCTCTTTGCTGAATGCGCATGATCCTGCAATGAATCACCTCGGAATAGGCAAACTATCGCGCTATCTGATGATTCTTGAAGCCATCCGTACCGGGGCTCAGCGATTTCACTTACTGGGTGGCTACTACAGCAGCAAGCGCCCATTTGGCGGACAGCGCGTGCCACTTTACGGACTGATGGTGTACCGAAGCAGACTGGGCATGATGTTGGATAGCATCTCCCTGATTCGCCTGTTGATACGCTCACTGAATTATCAGATTCGAACGCTGCTTGACGATCTTAAGCATCAACAACCGTTGCAGCGTCAAAAGCGTGCGCTTGCACTACTGATTCGCGTCCGGCAAGGCTTATCAGCAAGAAACCGGGCAAGGCGAGGCATCGGCACGCGTTAAACAGGCGTCGGCCTGTGTCAACGCACGCCGCAGCGTTCACGGCCGCTCAAGCGGCGGGGGTAGTGTCAGAAGCCACCAGCAAGCTGCAGCGTAATTTTTCAATCAGAAGGGTATCGGTACTACCGCGCCACCAGCGCAGCGTGAGCGGCTTGTGTCGGGAGTGACCCACGATCACCAGATCAATCTTCAGATCGTTCGCCATTTGCTCGATCACGTTTACCGGCTCACCCACCTCCAAGTGCGGAATCACCGCTAACCCATTGCCGCTGAGCAGTGCCGCGCCGGCGTCGAGCTCTTTCGACATCTTTTCGCGCTCCGCGACCAGCCCCTCCTCTACGCTCATCACGGCGGCCGCAGCGAACTCGCCGACCAGCAGGTAGGGTGGCGGACTTACCACCGCCAACAGGTGCACTGTGGCGGACACCGGCAGCGACAGCCGTGCGCACTCGCGCAGCGCCGCCTGACTTTCGGGACTGCCGTTGTAGGCAACAAGAATGTTTTGGTACATGCTCGCCTCCGATTCAGAACCTCGAGTATACGGGGGGGCGCGGCTGGCGGCGATTGGGGGTAGCGGCGAAAAAAAACCCGACTGGCTGAACCAGTCGGGCTTAAATCCATCCTTTTTGGAAGGCTGGAGGAGACGGGTCAGACTATAGCAACGAGATTCCGCGACGTCCGCTTTCCATTTGTGATGCCAGATATAAACCTGATGAATGGATGAAAGTTTTTTATTTATTCACGGAAATAATTGCTAAATTAACTACGCCGCAGGGGGGGCAAGCCATGACGGAAAAAAATTAAACCCGCCACACTTGCATGTGGCGGGTTCGGGTCTCCTCTCGCTCTTCCGGCGACAGATTTTTTTGGTGATGCGCGCGCATGATGCCGACGAATTGAAGCCCTGTCATCATGCATCGCACCAACGGGCCAAGGGCTTGATCTGTATGGATTTTTTTCAAACCAACAAATAACCTACGGGTCATTTGCTGCAAAATTAGCGCTCGGCCATCGACGTCGCAGGCCGCACATCGCGACGGGTGATCAGTAGGTCTCGACGTGAAAGCGACCCTCATCAATCATTCGCGCATGTAGGGACGACCAGTCGATACCCGCGCCCTCTGCAATCTCGCGCAAGGCATCCATCACACCGGCCTCCATACCCTTCACGCCACAAATGTAAAAGTAAGTATCTGCCTGCAACACATCCGCGACTGCGGCAGCTGCATCGCGCAGTTTGTCTTGCACGTAGGTCTTGGGTTCTGCATCGACGCGCGAGAACGCGAGATGAATATCAATGAAGCTCGAAGGTAGCTTTCTCAAGGGACCAAAGTACGGTAACTCGCCAGGCCGACGCGCACCGAAGAACAACATCAGCTTGCCCTCGACTGCCGTACCCTGCGCCATCAAACGTCGACGGTACTCGGTCATCGCGCGCATCGGTGCTGCACCGGTACCGGTGCAGATCATCACGATATTCGAACCCGCATGATTCGGCATCAGGTAGTGCGCACCGAATGGCCCAGTCACCTGCACGGTGTCACCCTTTTGCAAGTCGCACAGGTAGTTGGAGGCGACCCCACGTACCGATTTTCCGTCGTGATCGAGCAGCACACGCTTTACGGTTAACGACAGGTTGTTGTAGCCAGGTCGCTCGCCGTTCCGTGGGCTAGCCACTGAGTAGAGACGAAGATAATGCGGCCTGCCTGCCTCATCGGTGCCGGGCGGGATGATGCCGATGCTCTGACCTTCCAATACCGGAAAATGTGTCTGACCAAAATCCAGCACGATATGACGGATATCGCTCTCGGTATCCGCATCGGTCAGACGAAAGTTTCCTGCAACCGTAGCGAGCACTGGCTGTTTGATGTCATACAGATTCAGACTCGGTTGCGCGGCAGACCAAGGCGCACTTGGCGAGGTAATCGATAGCGCAGCATTATGCTGTGGTGGTTGCTCTGCGCTTGCTACGGCAGCGGAAGCATCTAGTGGCTGCTGGGTAGGAAGCTCATCCCAACTGTATTGCTCCACCACGCTATACGCCGCAGACTTGGGCACCGTGCGCCAGTTATCAATCGAACCGGTCGGGCATGGTGGCAAGCAAGCATTGCAGCCATTACAAATGCTCGCATCGACCACATAGTTACGATCATCATGCGAGATCGCATCAATCGGGCAAGTGTCCTCGCAGGTGTTGCAACGTATGCAGACCTCGGGATCAATCAAGTGCTGACGTATCAGCACCTCGGCGTCAGTCGCACCCATGAAACTCGCTCGTCAGTTGAAACGCACGTACTCGAAATCAATCGGCTGGCGATTGATACCAATCGGCGGCGGCGCAATCCAGTTTGCCATTTTTCCTGGCTCAACCACGCGCCCCATCAGCGAGGCCACATAGGCGCGATCTTCTTCCGTCGGTAGCCACTGGCGTGCATGCGCCTGCCACTCTGTCTCGGAAATGATTTGTCCTTGCGGCGACACCCGAAGACCAGCGAAGCTACCAATATGGCGGTTAAAGGCCTTGTGCGGCGCCTGCAAACGGAAAGACAAACCGGCTTTCTCGATGACCTTGTTCCAGCGGCCAATACCCGCGATCGAGTCCTTGATGTAATCATCGCGCAGTACTTCGTTCAGCGCATTCAGCATCGGCACTTCACGCTCAACCAATTTATCGCCCTGCACTTCCAGGATCTTGTAATGATCGCCCTTGAGTTGGTGATCATCCGTGCGCTTGGTCTCTTCATAACGGCCTTTTATTCCGGTCGCATAGAAGGTCGCGGCATTGGAAGACTGATCAGCACCAAATAAATCAATCGTCACGCTGAAATGGAAGTTAAGGTAACGCTGTAGGGTCGGCAGATCGATCACGCCGAGTTGACGCAGTTGCTCCGGGTCTTCGATACCGTGCTGCTTCATCATCTCGCAGGTGCGTTGAATCGTGCGCGAAACGCCCGACTCGCCTACAAACATGTGATGCGCCTCTTCAGTCAGCATGAAACGGCAGGTACGCGAGAGCGGATCAAAGCCGGACTCGGCCAGCGCGCATAACTGGAACTTGCCGTCACGGTCGGTGAAATAAGTAAACATGTAAAACGCCAGCCAATCGGGCGTTTCTTCATTGAATGCCTGCAGGATGCGAGGATTGTCCTGCGAGCCGGAGTTACGATGCAGCAGTGCCTCGGCTTCTTCACGACCATCACGACCAAAATATTTGTGCAGCAGATACACCATGGCCCACAAATGACGACCTTCCTCTACATTAATCTGAAACAGATTACGCAGGTCGTACTGCGAGGGACAGGTCAAACCCAAGTGACGTTGCTGCTCGACCGATGCAGGCTCGGTATCACCTTGCGTAACAATAATTCGTCGCAGATTGGCACGGTGTTCACCCGGTACCTCTTGCCAAGCGGCCTCGCCTTTGTGCTCGCCAAAATTGACTTTACGATCCGCCTCGGCAGCGTTGAGGAAAATCCCCCAACGGTAGTCGGGCATCTTCACATGACCGAACTGCGCCCAGCCTTCCGGCGTGGTATTGATCGCGGTACGCAGATAGACATCAAAATTTTGTGAGCCATTCGGGCCCATCTCATTCCACCATTGCAGATAATTTGGCTGCCAGTGCTCGAGCGCGCGCTGCAAAGCACGGTCCTCCGAGAGGTTGACGTTATTCGGGATTTTTTCGCTGTAATCGATGGCGCTCACGCTATCTCCTGTTCGGACTGACCGATGTAATGAATGATGCAATTGATGACGATATTTCTCTGACCTAGTGACTTATCTGATCTTACGGGACAACTCAAGGTGTTTAGTCAATACCAAAGCGCTAAACACGATCAAACTCGAATTTCGCTTTACTCCCAGTGCCGTAGACTTTCAGTGCACCTGATTCGCCGACTGCATTCGGGCGATTGAAGATCCAATTCTGCCATGCAGACAGACGACCAAATACGCGCGTCGCCATGTTCTCTTGACCATTGAAGCGAAGGTTCGCCTCCATGCCGGTGAGCGCATCGGGTGACATGCTGGCGCGCTCTTCCAGTGCGAGACGAATCTCGTCATCCCAGTCGATATCATCAGGGTTCGCTGTGATCAAGCCGAGATCCATCGCTTTATCGGCATCGAGCGACTCACCGACCACTGCCTCCAACTGCTTGAGCTTGGCATCATCGTCATAGAAACGACGTGCCAAGCGCGTCTGGCCCGTGATCATGGGTAGTACACCGACATTCATTGCCGACAGAGTTAACGAGGGCGCTTCGTGCGGCGCGTCGGGTAAGGACAGCATGTAACTACGATCGGCGGCAAACGCGAGTTCAGCCAGGGTACCGACAAAGCATGATTCTTGATCAATCAGTGCAAACAAGCTGCGCGAGGAAACATCAATCCGCGCGAAGGTACGACGCAACATGCCAATGGTTTCGCGAACAAGCCAGTGCGAGTTGTGCGCCGCCATGCTGGCATCACACGCCAGCACATGATCGCGCTGACCCGCAGTTTTCAATATCCAGATACCCAGATCGATTTCATTGGTGCGAAGATGCAGAATCGCGTCATCCAATTCGCGCGCCATCTGTAATGGCCACCAGTGAACACCAGCGGCCTCGATACCGGCGATGTCGCTGGGCTGCGGCACTGATGGCGCATGTATGGTGATGGTCGCGCTGCGCGCATCACGATCCAGCGCTACATCCACATACTGATAGCGCACGCCCTGCGCATTGAACTCGCGCTGTAGCGGTGTGAGTGACACGCCTTTCGCATCCGCCGGTCGATCACTTTTCGCGGCGAGCACACTGACGCGATCATGAACCGCCTGCGTGAATTGCGCCGGTTTAGCGATCTCATCCACCAGTCGCCAATCTTTGGCACGCTGGCCACGAATGCCTTCGGAGGTGGTGCAGAAAATATCGGCATGGTCATGCCGGACCTTGCGCTTGTCGGTCAGTCGCGTCAGCCCACCGGTACCCGGCAGCACGCCCAAGAGCGGCACCTCGGGCAGACTGACGGAAGAAGAACGATCATCTACCAATAAAATCTCGTCACAGGCTGCAGCGAGTTCATAGCCGCCGCCAGCGCAAGCGCCGTTCACTGCGGCGAGAAACTTCAGCCCGGTGTAGCGACTGGAATCTTCCAGTCCGTTGCGGGTCTCATTGGTGAATTTGCAGAAATTGACCTTCCAGGCGTGGCTGGACTTCCCCAGCATGAAAATATTCGCGCCCGAGCAGAAGATGCGATCGAGGCCGCTGCCGATCACCACCGCGCGCACCTGCGGATGCTCGAAGCGGATGCGCTGCACCGCATCGTATAACTCGATATCGACGCCCAGGTCATACGAGTTCAACTTCAACTTGTAGCCCTCGCGCAGCCCGCCATCTTCATCCACGGTCATGGTCAAAGTGGCGACTGTGCCGTCAACGCTCAGCTTCCAATGCCGGTAACGATCTGGGGCGGTCTGATAGTCAACGACGAAGGGGGCGCTCATAGGTCTCCCGATGCAATATCATGCTTTTAATCAAAGTACCGGCACTATATTGCGTACCGTTAGCTACGTCAATCCATCAGGCAGGAGGGTATTGCTGCTTCAACAACGGATTAACTAGCGTGTGAGTTGCTCTCGCAGATACGCCAACGCCTGCACAGGCGGCATGGCGCTGGTATCCAGGGTCTGGTCGGCCTTCGAGTAGAACTGGGCACGGCTCTCCAAGATACGTTTTAGGTCGCCCATGGCTTCTCGGTTGCCCGCCATCGGGCGCCGGTCGCCTTGCGCCAGCACCCGGCTCATGTGCTCCTCCGGTGTCGCCTTCAACCACACCGTATAGCAATGCGTCAGCAATAAATTGAAGGTCGCCGGTTCGGAAACAATGCCCCCGGGCGTTGCAATCACAGCGCGCGAATGGGCACGAATCACCTCCTCCAAGGCGCGCTGCTCGTAGCGGCGGTAGGCGGTCTGACCATAAAGCGCATGAATCTCAGCAATACCGCAGCCTGCCAGTGCCTCGATTTGCGACGACAGTTCAATAAAAGGCACGCCCAGCTCGGTGGCCAGCGCCTGACCCAGGCTGGACTTGCCGGCGCCACGCAGGCCGATTAACGCGATACGCTGGCGGCGCGTCGATTCGCTGGTCGGCTGATCGAACAGCACGGCCAGCGCCGCGCGCGCCTTGGCTAATTCTTCGTCACTGCGGCCGCGCAGGGTCTCGCGGATCATCAGCCAATCCGGTGATGAAGCAGCCTCGTCTCCCGTCATCTCGGCCAGCGAGCAGTTCAACACCACGGACAGTTGGCGCAGGAACTGGATCGACGCGTTGCCGACACCAGTCTCGACATTCGCGACATGTCGCTCCGAGACGTCGGCCAGCTTGGCCAGCGCTTTGCGGGTCAAGCCACGGCGCGCGCGCAACAAGCGCACGCGCTCACCCAGCGCGCTGAGAAAGGGATCTTTGTCATGCGCCTCCGGGTGGGCGGTGGCGGGATCTGCGGGCTGAGTGGCTGGCATGGGTCGGCGATGGGGGCTTTCTTGACGCAAGCAAGATAGTGCACTTACACTTGTTCTGGCATGCATTATAAGTTCGTAAAATAAAAAATACCAAGCTGCCGATACCCAGATGTCGGCAATGGCCCGCACAGGAGACAACCATGCAGAACGCTGCACCGCGACTGCCGCAGCGCTTCAACTTCGCTCAGCACCTGCTCACGCTGAACGAGGCACGGGGGGACAAGATTGCCTACCGCGACGACCGCTGCGCGCTGAGCTACGCCGATCTCGCGCATCGCGTGCGGTGCTTCGCCGCCGGGCTGTTGGCCCATGGTCTGCAAGCGGAGCAGCGCGTGTTGCTAGTGATGCTCGACACCGTCGATCTGCCGGTGGCTTTTCTGGGGGCGCTTTACGCAGGCGTGGTACCGGTGCCAGTGAACACCCTACTGACCGCCGATAACTACGGCTACATGCTGACCCACAGTGACGCAAAAATGATCGTCGTGTCGGATGCGCTGAGAGCGACTGTTGATCCAGCAGTATCCGCCTGTGGCCACGACCTTAAAGTCGTCGTCTCTGGCGAGATCACGGATGCAAGAGATATTGCGTTTGCAAGCGTGCTGTCGCATCCGCCAATGCCACAGTCGGCGGATACGCACGCCGACCAATTTGCATTCTGGCTGTACTCGAGCGGCTCCACCGGGCAGCCGAAAGGTACCGTTCATAGCCACGCCAACTTGTACTGGACTGCCGAGTTGTTCGGCAAGCCGGTCCTCGGCCTCAATGAACACGATGTCGTCTTCTCGGCTGCCAAACTATTCTTTGCTTATGGCCTCGGAAACGCACTCACTTTTCCGCTGTCGGTCGGCGCCACTGTCGTGTTAATGGCAGAACGCCCGACGCCAAACGCCGTATTCGAGCGACTGATACAACAGCAGCCAACCGTGTTCTACGGCGTGCCAACCCTCTATGTCGCGATGCTGGCCGCCGATGCTTTGCCGGATCGCGGTCAACTCAAGTTGCGTCTTTGTGTCTCTGCGGGCGAGGCTCTGCCACGTGAGGTGGGTGAGCGATTCAGTGCGCAGGTCGGTTGCGACATTCTGGATGGTCTTGGCTCGACTGAGATGCTGCATATCTTTCTATCGAATCGCAGCGGTGCCGTACGTTACGGCACTTCTGGCACGCCAGTGCCTGGCTACGAGATGGCGATACGCGATGAACATGGGCAACCGGTGGCTGTGGGTGATATCGGTGATCTCTATATCAAAGGCCCGAGCGCTGCGCTATTGTATTGGAATAGCCGCGATAAAAGTGCCGCGACTTTCCAAGGCGAGTGGGTAAAAAGCGGTGACAAATACACGGTCGATGCAGATGGCTATTTCAGCTATGCGGGACGCAGCGACGACATGCTGAAAGTGAGCGGTCAGTACGTGTCTCCGATTGAGGTTGAATCTGCATTGATAGCCCATGATCGGGTGCTCGAATGCGCCGTAGTAGGACAAACGGATGTTGATGGCCTGACCAAGACAGTGGCCTATGTTGTTCTGCACGAATCCGATGCTGCAAGTGATGAGATGGCAACTACGTTGAAGGCCTTTGTCAAAAATCGACTTGCGCCATTCAAGTACCCGCGTGAGATTCATTTCATTCGCGAACTACCAAAAACAGCGACCGGAAAAATTCAGCGTTTCAAACTCCGCGAGCAGGATGTCGGCTAAGCTCGACATCGATTGGCGCGGTCGAGAGATAGCTATCGAGTATCGCTGGATCGATGCGCCCGTTGCGGCCAATGCGGACGGTACGTTAAACGTAGAAGATACGGCCAATACAGATAACGCAAACGATACGGCCGCCGAACAACCAGTCATGGTTTTTCTGCATGAGGGCTTGGGCTCGGTCTCTCTTTGGAAAGACTTCCCCGATCAACTGTGCGCGCGCATCGGGATGCGTGGTCTGGTGTACTCACGGCCGGGCTATGGCAAATCAACACCGCGTGCCCACGATGAGCATTGGGCTGCCGACTTCATGCATCGGCAGGCGTATGAAGTATTGCCTTTACTGCTGGCGCAACTCGGCGTGCAAAACCCTTGGCTGTTCGGACATAGTGATGGTGCTTCGATCGCCCTGCTCTACGCAGCACAATTCCCTTCAGCGCTGAAGGGGGCGATTGTGGTGGCACCCCATCTGTTCGTCGAGGACATCAGCATCCACAGCATCAAGCTGGCGCGCGAAGCCTATCTTCAACAAGGTTTGCGCGAGCGCTTGGCGCGCCATCATGATGATGTTGATTCCGCCTTCTTCGGCTGGAATGATGTCTGGTTATCGGAGGCTTTCGAACATTGGAACATCGAAACGATAGTACCTGCTATACGCTGTCCTCTGCTTGCGTTACAGGGCGAGCAAGATGAGTACGGTAGTCTGCACCAAGTACTGCGTATCCGTGAGTTACTTCCCTGTACCGAAGTGGTCACGCTGGCGAATTGCGGGCATTCACCCCATCGCGACCAAGCAGCTTCAGTGATGTCGGCAGTCGAGACATTTATTCAACGCCAGCATTAGGCGAATATTCAGCCAGTGCCAGGTGAGCATCGCAGCAACGCGCAGCGGAAACTGCAATCGCCGGTGCTCAATGAAGCTGCCGCCCCGGCCACGACGATTCTCGTACAATGCGCGCATCACCTAGCTTTGATCCCACATGCAGCCCGAATCGTTAAACAAACGTCTGGTCCTTCAGCTCGGCTATGCCGGACTGATTCCCTTCTTTTTGATGACGCTAGGTGTTTGGACAGCAGACGCCACATGGATCGGCGACTTCGTCAAAGGACAGCTCGCCTATGCGATGGTGATCCTGTCTTTTCTGGGTGGCGTGCACTGGGGGGTAGCGCTGTTATCGAATACGCTGCCAGAGGAAATATCGCGCAGAGCACTCAC
Organism: Oxalobacteraceae bacterium; assembly: GCA_021299035.1. Taxonomy (GTDB): domain Bacteria; phylum Pseudomonadota; class Gammaproteobacteria; order Burkholderiales; family Burkholderiaceae_D; genus Pernthalerella; species Pernthalerella lacunae. The sequence continues at coordinate 94,827 of JAJTGD010000005.1, forward strand.
TTGGGGCGTCACGCCCTCGCTGATTGCCTGGTGCGCGACGCTGTTCAGCGGTTTTGGTTTTGCGGTGATGATGGCTGGATTTATCGCAGCCCTGCAAGTCGATAAGCAGCTGTATCCCGCTTACGGCATGCCGGATTGGATGGTTCCCATGCGCAAGCGGCTGACCACGGTGGTGGTGCTGATGCTATTGCTGACCGTGATCGGCGCGAATTTCCGGGGTTGAGTCTTAACTCCGGTGACGACTCCGCTCAAATATCGTCGTCGTCAGACTTTCTTGGCTTGCCATCCACATCACTGATACGCATACGCTTGCGGCGGTCGCCCATCAACTCGCGCAATTCGCGAATACTCAGGTCGGTCACTTCGTGCATGCGGATCAAAAGGGATGCGCCCACCGGTAAGGTGCGGTGGCGAATTTTGCTGATCACAGGCGGTCGGACTTCAAGCGCGCGCGACAATGCCGCATCGTTCTTCAAACCGAGCTTCTGGATCAACGCGTCAAGCAAACGATTCGGATCGTAGCCTTCTTGCGATACCAGAGGATGCTTTTCCATTACGTCTCTCCCCTAGGAATTTTTGAGTCAACGGCCTCTGGTTTAATTTCTCGAACCATTGCCCCAGTGCAATTACTGTAATGCTAATTTATATGTCATCGCAACAACATTTTCAAGGGGTTCAAGGAAATTTGCCCGTAATAAAGATACTTTTTTTTAAAATACTTGTCTTAACAAGAACAAATAGCGCCCCTATCAGCAAAAATCCTTCAAAAACAAGCTATTGCATTTTTGACTAGACTAAGTCGGGGGCGCCTCGCCGCCATCAGGTCGACCCGCGCCAACACCGCCGGGCAGCCAGATGCCCGGCAAACGCCATCTGTTATTTGCAGGCGGCTCGAGCCTCTTCCAGCAGTCGCTTGCCGTCGAAGCCTCTTGCGTTCATATCTTTGACCCACTCATCGTCGATGAGGCTAGTAGCTGTAACCCAACGCTTCAGCTCAGCCTCTGGCAAAACATAAATCGTGTTCTTGCGTTGTTCTGCGCTCTTGCGACCGGGTGCAGCATCCTCGGCAAATAATTTACCGACCCAAGCAGATGCATCGGCGCCGCTGTTGTTATCGATAACTTTTTTCAGATCAGGCGCAAGGCTGTCATATTTCGCCTGGTTCATCGCAAAGATGAACACGACGTTCAGCATTTGCGCCGCACCTGCAGGCGACTCGGTATGAAACTTGGTGATTTCCTCAAATTTCATCGAGGGCACGACCTCCCAAGGAATCAATGCACCGTCGATCACACCCTTGGAGAGCGCCTCAGCTGCCTGAGGCAATGGCATCGGCACCGGCGTTGCCCCAAGTGCAGCGACCATCTTGGTACCCAGACGCGTGGGCGCACGCACTTTCATGCCCTTCAAATCTTCGAGGACTTTCACGGGCCGCTTGGTCGTATTGAGCAATGCGCCATCGTGAACATGAAACAAAAGCGGCTTAACACCTTTGAATTCGGCAGTCGCATTTTTCATCGAGTAGTACCACAGGCCGCGGCTGGCACGCTCGGAATCATTCACCATGAAAGGTAGTTCGAAGGCTTCCGACACCGGAAAACGTCCTGCCTGGTAACCCGGTACGGTCCAGATAATGTCGGCAACACCATCCTTGGCTTGATCAAATAACTGCTGTGGCGTGCCGCCCAGTTGCATGGACGGATAGATCTGGCATTTCAATTTACCCGCGGATTCCTTGGCAATCTTTTCGCACCACGGCACGATAAAGCGCGCATGGGTGGTCGATGCCGGCGGCAGGAAATGGTGCACCTTTAAGGTGATGGTCTGCGCCGAAGCACTTGTCGCCAGCGATGCCAGCAAGATGAAACAAAGATGCCGGAAGTAGCGCAATGCCATGGGATCCTCCTGTGGGGTATGTGAATTAGTTACCGAAAGTATGAACAAGGTAAAGCGACACGACCGGGAAAAACACCAGCAGCAGAATACGCACTAAATCCGAAGCAAGGAAGGGTAATACACCCTTGAAAGTCTCCATCACAGGAACGTCTTTCGCAATACGGTTAATGATGTAAATATTCATTCCGACCGGCGGGTGGACCAGACCGATCTCGACCACCATTAACGCCAGTATCCCGAACCAAATTGATTTGTCGGCGGGCGTCATACCGGCAAATTCGAGCCCCATCACGATCGGATAAAAAATCGGAATCGTCAGCAGAATCATCGCCAGCGAATCCATCACACAACCGAGAAAAATATAGATCAGCAGTATGGCAAAGATCACCGACAAGGGCGGCAATCCGCTATCCTGAACCCAGCTTGCCAGCTCTGCGGGCATTTGCGTCAGTGCCAACCCGGAGTTCAACATATCGGCACCCAAAAGCACCAAAAAAATCATCGCTGTTGCCTGGGCCGTACCGAGTATGCTGTTCAAGATACCTTCAAAACGCATACCGTTAAGCACCGCAATAATGCCGCAGGCTGCCGCACCAATCGACGCGGCTTCGGTGGGGTTGGCCCAGCCGCCGTAGATGCCCACGATCACCACCAGAAACACCAACAAGATGGGTAACACACCGGCCAGCGTCTTGAGTGCAATCGGCAACGGGACGCGTTCGCCCGCCGGGCCTGCCTCTGGCTTCAGTGTGACGACGATACGGATCACGATCATGTAGCCGATCATCGCGATCAGTCCGGGAATGACTGCGGCCATGAAAAGCTTGCCAATGGATTCCTGCGTCAGCACCGCATAAATCACCAATGGCACCGAGGGTGGAATCATGATGCCGAGCGTGCCACCGGCGGCGAGCGCGCCGGTCGCGAGCGAACCCGCGTAGTTATAACGACGTAACTCAGGTAATGCGACCTGCCCCATGGTGGCTGCTGTTGCCAGCGAGGAGCCGCAAATTGCGCCGAATGCCGCGCATGCGCCGACCGAGGCCATCGCAACACCTCCGCGCCAATGCCCTACAAAACTATTGACGCAATTGAACAGCGCGCGCGAGAGACCGCCATGCGTCGCGAACTGTCCCATCAGCATAAACAAGGGAATCACGGCAAGGTCGTAATTGGAGAAGCGCGCGTAGGCGATATTTTTCAAGGTGGCCAATAGCGGTAGCGACTGGTAGTCATTCATTACAACGAAACCAGCACTACCGATGATGAACATCGCGATGCCGATGTGCACTCGAAGTGCGAGCAGCACGAGTAGTAGGGCAAACATGACAAGACCAATGCTCATGCCACTCATGCTGCACTCCTGCTGGCGCGCCAGTAGACAGCCGCGTTATAGAAACCAGCGAGCGCAAGCAGCAAGAAACTCGGTACCAGTGCAGCGACAACTGTCCACACCGGCCACAGTAGCATCATCGAGGCCTCGCCGGCCTCGCGTAGCGAAAGTGCGCCAACGCCGGTGCGCCATGCGACCAGCAGCGCAACCAGGGCTAACAGAAGATGGGATACCGCATCCAGCTTGTGCTTGGCGTGTTGCGGCAGTCGGGTGGTGAAGAAATCCACACGTAGGTGATGGCGCTCCATCTCGCAGTACGGCAGCATCGCTGCGGCGGCTACTGCGCCGATCATCTGCATCATTTCTATATCGCCGGTAATCGGTGCTGAGGCAAGTTTGCGCCCTACGATGGAAACCAGCGACATCAACACCAGCGCGATAAATCCAACACCGCCGAGAACGGCAAAGCCTTTGCTTGCCGCATGAACACGCTGACCCCACGGGCCGAGCGCGGGTTCGTTTGACGCCTCCGATGCGTCGCCGAGCGCCACGTCCTGCATTACGTCTCCTCGTTATACGAGCTTAAGCCCACTATTTTGTGCCGACATCATAACCGCACTGAGCAAAGACTTGTCATTTCGGTCAGGCTTGACCCTCGGGCCAGCTGACGCGTTTGTAATGATTCCGGTAACATCAACGTTGAAGTTCGCATGACATGGAGACCTCATGAGGCGCCTTTTTACCATTGTCTTTTTGTTGTCGGCGCTGCCTGCTTCAGCGCAGGCGCCTGATTGGCAACTGATATCGCAATCCGGAACTCGCGGCCAAGTGATTAACTGGTACGTGGATGCGGGCAGTATCGTCCGCACCGATCAATACCTGCGCGCCGTGCTACGCACCTCATGGTCCGCACCGCAGTACGCCCCCGATCAAACCGCCTACCAGTCATCCACTTACCTGAATTATTTTGACTGTGGCAAGCGGATGATTGCCTACACTGGCAATGCCTACTTCACCACCATCGAGCCGGGCGGGGCACCAGTGCACGAAGAACCGGAGCTACCACTCTCGCAGCTCAGCTTTCAGGAAGTAAGACCTGGCTCAGCCGGTGAAACAAGACTCGACTTTGTGTGCAAGTTCCGCTCCAAGCAGTTTATGACGTAGCATAAAAAAACCGCAGACCAAGCTGCGGTTTTTTATAGTTGAGCCGTTCAGGTCAGATCAAACCCGGCGCTTGTACTCACCCGTACGCGTATCGATTTCGATTTTGTCGCCCTGATCAACAAACAGCGGCACCGACACCTCGAACCCAGTCGCAATTTTCGCTGGCTTCAATACCTTGCCGGAGGTGTCGCCTTTCACTGCAGGCTCGGTGTAGGTGATCTCGCGCACAACGGTAGTGGGCAACTCGACCGAGATGGCTTTGCCGTCGTAAAAGACCGCCTCGCATGCCATGCCATCTTCGAGATAGTGAATTGACTCACCCATGTTCTCGGATTCGACCTCGTATTGGTTGTACTCACCGTCCATGAACACATAGAGTGGATCAGCAAAGTAGGAGTAAGTGACTTCCTTACGGTCCAGCACGACGATATCGAATTTTTCGTCGGAACGGTACACCGCCTCCTGGGCTGCTGCCGTCAGCAGGTTTTTCATTTTCATTTTGACGACAGAAGCGTTGCGGCCCGATTTCGAAAACTCGGATTTGACAACGACCTGCGGCTGACCGTTCAGCATGAATACATTGCCGACGCGGAGTTCTTGTGCGGTTTTCATAATAATGACGAGAGAGTTCGAGGATAGTTCTTCTCCGAGCAAGGCTTATTGATGTCTCAATCAACGCTCGGATATCAAGAGCGGCGGATTTTACCCGATTTCCCTCGCAAATTCGATTAAGCCGGTCGCGAGTTCGCCGCTCGAACCGAGCTGTTGCTGCCAGACGTGGGCATGCGCTTTCAATACTGGCAAGCTCGCCATCAGGCCCCGCCAATCAGGGGCATGTTGATCTTCACCATTCCACCACTTTGAAAACTGCCGCATTACGCCGGCGTAGACCGGATCTAGCGACTCGCCATACAGCGCTAAAAATGCATCCAGCTTGGGCAAGTGGGCACGATCCGCTTGTGGGTAGAGTTGCCATACCATCGGCTGCGCGGCCCACTGTGCGCGTGAAGCACTATCTTCACCGCGCACGAAATTTAAATCGCAACTCCACAGTACTTGGTCGTAGTCATCAGGTTCCAGAAATGGGATTCCTTGCAGCGTGAGCGTCCCTTGCGTCGATGTTCGACCCATCGCGGGGGCGAGTGGCGTGACGCCCTCAGGCACCAGACACAGAATCGGCGGACCACTCTGCATGGCGTAAAAGAGTGATTCAATCGGCGCCGATGGATAGCAGAACAGCGATACCAAGCGCGTATCAGGTGCAATCGTCACACCAAGCTGCGACAGAAACTGCGCGCGCGCTGCATCATCGAAATCGTCACGTTGCTCGAGCAGATCAAACTCTCGCAGCAAGCCGCCAGTACGACGCGTAAAACCGGGAAAATAAAAATGCTCTACCAACGGCAGTCGCGGATGCGGCGAGGGCAAGCCGTGACTGCGCTCAACCCAGTGCTCGGCCGACAAGTACTCGAGATTGATCCACACCGGTGCTGGCGTCGTTTCTGCCATCTTCTGTAGCGCGGACTCGGGCAGCCGACAGCCGAACGCAGCGATCACCAGATCCGCTTCTGGCTCAGCCGCCACCGACCATTGGCGAAGCAAAAAGCCGTCGAGCAACTGCGTCTCGAGGGACAGATCAATTGCCGGGCGCAACCGCTTTAGTCGCGATAGGTCGTCAACCCAGAGTGTCACGCGCAAGCCAAGACGCGCCATCAGACGCGCCAGACGCCAGCAAACACCGGCGTCTCCGAAGTTATCCAGCACCTGACAAAAAATGTCGACGGCGCGCACCTCGCGCATGGTTCTGCCCCTGACTGAAAACGCGCCAGCCTACGCAGCGCGGCGGCGAAAAGCAATCCAGACCACAAAAATTGCCGGGCCAACAACTTGAGTGTTGAAACCGATAGTCGTTAAATATTTTCTAACGGTAACAATTTCAGCTGGAATGACGCATTATTGAGTTTTTCCATCAAGCAATGCTCATGTACCAAGAGAGTGACCCTCCCGAACGGCAGCAGACCCCGTTCGAAGCCTCCGTCATACCCCTACCAACGCGGGCAGTCGATCGCTATCGAGCGCGTAGGCGCGCGTACGTTTCGGTGCGCGTCAAATTCATGATCGCCATGGTGGTCGGCATTAGCTGGTTGTGGCTGAGCGTTGTATTAGCTGATCCTTGGGCCGAAGCACTAGCAGATGCTGTTGGACCGACACTGGCATGGACCATCATCGCCGGCATCGCGCTGATTCCGGGCTTCATGAATGCGTTCATGCTGTCGAGTCTGGCGATGGACAATCGTCCCGTCCGTAGCGCGCTGTTACGTTATCCCGGTGTGAGCATCTTGGTAGCGGCCTATAACGAGGAAGACAACATCCTCAGCACGCTAGAGAGCATCGAGCGGCAACAGTACGCCGGGCCATTGGAAGTTATCGTCGTGAATGATGGCTCGGGCGATGGTACTGCGGCGCTGGTGAGGCAGCAATTGCCGCATTACCCATGGCTGCAGTTAATCGACCTGCCAGGTAATGTTGGCAAGGCCAATGCACTGAACATCGCACTGGCGCAGGTTAAGCATGAAATCACCATCACCGTCGATGCCGACTCCTGGTTGTTCCGCGATGCCTTGTCGAGCATTGTTGAGCGTTACATGCAAGATCCTCCAACTACGCGTTCAGTTGCTGGCGGCGTCATGGTACGCAATTCACGCGCGACGTGGATGACACGTGCGCAGGAATGGGATTACTTTCATGGCATCGCCGCTATCAAGCGGGTCCAATCACTCTATCAAGGGACGATGGTGGCGCAAGGCGCCTTCTCGCTCTATGACACTAAAACCCTAAGAGAAATCGGTGGGTGGCCGGATTGCATCGGCGAGGACATCGTTCTTTCATGGAGCCTGCTGAAGGCTGGCTACCGAATTGGTTACTGCGAAGACGCTCTACTGTTTACCAATGCACCCACCACACTGCTGCAGTTTTCAAGGCAGCGACGTCGCTGGTCACGCGGCATGATCGAAGCTTTCAAGCAGCACCCCGACATACTACGCATGCGCTCGCTGGCTAGCGCCTTTGTCTACTGGAATCTACTTTTCCCCTTCCTCGATCTGGTGTTCACCCTGGTCTTCATTCCGGGCATCGTGTTGGCGCTTTTTGGTTTCTTCTGGATTGTGGGCCCTATTACTCTGGCGCTTATACCGATGTCGATGGGAATGAACTATTTCATGTTCCGTATTGGACACCGTATGTTCGAACGTCTTGGGCTACGCGTACGTTTCAATCTCTCCGGTTTTTTCATCTATTCGCTGTTCTACAGTCTGATCATGCAACCCGTATCACTCGCAGGCTATGCCGCAGAGATTCTGAATCTAAGAAAGTCGTGGGGAACCAAATGAAAGGATATGCAGCCGCACTACTAGTCTTCGGTGGATTGATATCGGCCGATACGCTCGCTGAACCTTGGGCAGCGGGGGGTGGCTATGTCCAATCGCATGACAGTGAAGGCTTCAGTAGTCGCCGACTCAGCGCAGAGGGCATTGCAAGCTACCAGCATCTTGATAACCGAATCGGTCTACGCTACACCGATCACCAGTTCAGCCAAGGCGACTGGCAGCGCAGCGGTCAACAGTTACGCTTGGTCGCACGCCGCACAAACCGAAAAACTACTGACGGCTGGAACACAGAGCTTGGGTGGCTTCAACAATCGACCCACCAACGAGTGATACTGGACAGCAGCTACCGACATACCTTCTCTGGCGGGTCAGCATTGGAGGTGTTCGCCAACCGCGATATCGTCGAGACGCGCACGGCACTGAACCAAGGTGTGTATTTCAACTTTGCGGGTGCCTCTGTGGATGTACCGGTTCACCCTCATGTCACATTGGTTGGTCTGGCAGGCTACCAGGGCTTCTCCGACGACAACCAGCGTCGGCATGTGCGCGGTCGAATCATCTGGCAGCCCTCGCTTGATCTCGGGCTGACGCTCCAATTGCGCTACCGATGGTTCGATAACAGCAAACTCGATGTCGGGCGCGCCTACTTCAACCCGGAGCGTTACCAGGAAAGCATGATGGCCATTGGATGGCGGCAGCGTATGGGTGATTGGCGCAATACAGTGACCGCCGGCCTGGGATCTCAGCAGATCGCAGCCGAGGTCGCCACCCCCACCCAGCTACTGGAGTTATCCAGCGAAACCCAAGTCGAGCGCTACGCGCTACGTTTGCGGGCGGGCTACACGCGCGCGGCCGGCCCGACGGCAACCAACGACCCTGACTACTGGTATCGCTATCTTCTCGGCGAACTGGTGCTGCCATTCTGAGACTGTTAACCCGGCCCAATACGCTCGGTTGAATGCTGGCGCATCGATAAAGTCTGCACCGCAAACCATAATGATCAGCCCAAGATGAGGCCCGCAGAACAATGCCTGTTTGATTGTCTCAGCCCCTGCGCTGTTGCTATCCTTTGTGGCGATCGTGATGAATGGCTAGCGCCGGGAGTGGGGCTGCGCCAGCGCGAGTTTGCCGTGGTTGCCATCCGCTGAACGCGCTGTTAGTCTGCGGGCATGAGTATCTTTTTTTGTTTTCATAAATGAAAGCCGGATCCCACCTGAAAGGCCTCCAAGGCATGGGCTCGGTGTTCGGCGTCGCCACGCGTATTGAGGGCACGGTACGCATTGAGGAAAGCGTGCGGATCGACGGCAAGATTGAAGGTAACCTTGACCAGCCAGATGGTAATGCGCGCTGGATCGTGATCGGACCGAAAGGCGAGGTTCATGGCGACATTCGCGCGCAAAATGTCAGTGTCGCGGGTAAAGTGTTTGGCAATATCAGCGCGAGCGAGAGCATTGAATTGCTTGAGGGCTCTGAGGTGCGCGGCAATATCGTGCACAAGTCCATCAACGTAGAGCCCGGCGCAACCCTGCATGGGCAACTGATCGCGAGCGAGAACGGCACCGTCGAACCCGCCGCTAATCAGGATCAAGGGCCTGAAATCACTGCGTGAATTGCGCTCAATTTTTTACGGCTGCCTTATACTCCGCGCGTCCTTAGCAAAACAAAGCATTTTCCGCAAGATTGATGAGCGCAACCCGCGCGTCCCGGTCGTGGTTGACAAATGGGAAGACAATGTCCTGATCGCGCATGAAGATCAGACCCGGATTGACTCTCGCTTTATCGAGCAATACTTCTACAAAATCGAATTCGACAACGGCAACTTCTTGATGGCTAACGAGTACGTGACCAATAAAGGCCGCTACCTGACGCAAGAAGAGCTGAATATGGCAGACAAAAAGAAATACTCCTACTACCGTCCGAGACTGTTCAGCGAAAAAGGTCGTTGCACCTTCAAGCGCTGACATGCACACACCACGCCGCTACCGCTACTACGACCTGCTGTTGGCGGCCTTTGTTGTCGCGCTACTTTGCTCCAATCTGATCGGCGCCGGCAAGGCGGCAGTACTCACGCTACCGATACTGGGCGAAGTTACCTTCGGCGCGGGTATCTTGTTTTTCCCAATCTCCTACCTTTTCGGTGACATCCTGACCGAGGTCTATGGCTACGCCCATGATCGGCGCGCCGTCTGGGCTGGTTTCGCTGCGCTGCTGTTCGCGGCAGTGATGTCACTGGTGGTCATACAGCTCCCACCTGCCGGTGGCGACTACATGGACGGGTACCAGAAGGGCTTGGAGACCGTATTCGGCAACACCTGGCGCATTGTGCTGGCGTCGATTATTGCGTTCTGGGCGGGCAGCTTGGTGAATGCCTATGTCATGGCCAAGATGAAAATCATGACCGCAGGCCGCCATTTGTGGATGCGAACCATAGGCTCCACTGCGGCGGGCGAACTGATCGACTCCGGGATTTTTTACATGACCGCGTTTTATGGCATCTGGTCAACCGAGCAAGTGATCGCTGTCGCGATCGCGCAGTATTTTCTGAAAACGGGCTGGGAAGTCGTCATGACTCCAGTGACGTACCGGGTAGTTGCTTGGCTGAAGAAAAAGGAAGACGAGGATTACTACGACGTTGGCACCAACTTCTCACCGTTCAAAGTCGGTGTTTGAATCGGTATTTGAAGCCTCCGACAATAGTTCGCAGACATCATCTGCAAGACTCCTTTTTGTCAGAGGCTTTTACTTATTCAGAGCACGTGTTGCGAGATTAGAGCTTATCTAACGCTGCAGAAAGATGGCCGACAGTTCGCTCGATGTTAGTGAGCTTCTCCAAGCCGAACAGGCCAATCCGGAAAGTGCGGAAATCCTGACGCTCACCCACTTGCAAAGGTACACCCGCCGCTGTTTGCATACCGAGCGCCATGAACTTTTTACCGTTCTGAATATCCGGATCTTCGGTATAGCTAACGACCACACAGGGCGCTTGAAAGCCGGGCGCCGCAACGCTTGGGAAACCTCGCGCTTCCAGCATCTTACGCACCTGGATACCCAGTTCGACCTGTTGCGCTTTCAGGTGATCAAAGCCCAGGGCTTGGGTCTCGCGCATCACATCGCGCAATATACGGAGTGAATCCGTCGGCATCGTGGTGTGATAAACATGCGAGCCTTTTTCATAGGTCTCGACCACCTGCAGCCATTTCTTCAGATCGCAGGAGTAACTCGTGCTGGTGGTGGATTCGATGCGCTCGCGCGCGCGCTCCGACATCGCGATCAGCGCGCAACATGGCGAGCTGCTCCAACCCTTCTGCGGCGCACTGATCACCACATCCACTTTTGATGCTGCCATATCGACCCACATTGCGCCCGAAGCAATACAGTCGAGCACAAACAGTCCATCGACCGCTTGCACTGCTTCGCCCACGGCGCGCAGGTACTCAGGCGGCAGGATCAGACCTGCGGAGGTTTCTACATGTGGCGCGAACACGACCGCTGGCTTGTGCTCTTTGATCCACGCCACCACTTCATCAATCGCGGGTGGCTTGTACTGCTGCTGGAAACCTTCGACCTCCGGTGATGAAGTCATCACATGAAGCTGATCGGAGATGTGGCCCATCTCGAAGATTTGCGTCCAGCGGTAGCTAAACCAACCATTTCGAATCACGAGACACTTACGACCCGTCGCGAATTGGCGCGCTACAGCCTCCATGCCGTAGGTACCGCTACCAGGAACCACCACCGCGGATTTAGCGCGGTACACCTCTTTTAAGATGCTGGAGATGTCGTTGACCACCCCCATGAAAGATTTCGACATGTGGTTCAGCGAACGATCGGTGTACACCACCGAAAACTCGAGCAGACCGTCGGGATCGACGTGGGGTAGCAAACCTGGCATGGCTATCCTGTTAGCAAAGTAATTATGAAAACGTGTTTTCAAAGCTGCAAATAGATGCGAAGTTTATCAGACCCGATCAAACGAATCGGGCCCACCCCCTGCAAATGCGTGGGTATGGCACGAAAAACAGCCGCGCGCATCTGCAACTCGCTTTAGAATTTAGGCCCCAAAGACAAAATATTATTGGAGACATATGGAAAGCGATATCGAAATTGCTCAAAAGGCAAAAATGAACAAGGTGCTCGATGTCGCCGCCGGACTCGGAATTCCAGAGGATGCGATCGAGCCCTACGGCCACTACAAAGGCAAGGTGGCGCTCGCCTACCTCGACACGCTCAAGAGCCGCCCAGATGGCAAACTAGTGTTGGTGACTGCCATCAGCCCAACACCTGCTGGTGAAGGAAAAACCACCACTACGGTTGGGTTGGGTGATGCATTGAATAGAATCGGTAAGAAAGCCGTCATCTGCCTACGTGAACCGTCGCTCGGCCCCGTGTTCGGCGTCAAAGGCGGTGCCGCTGGCGGTGGACACGCGCAGATCGTCCCGATGGAAGATATCAACCTTCACTTCACTGGTGATTTCTCCGCCATCGCGCTCGCCAACAACCTATTGGCGGCAATGATCGACAACCATATCAACCATGGCAACACGCTTGATATTGATCCGCGCCGCATTACCTGGAAGCGCGTAGTCGACATGAATGATCGTGCGCTACGCGACATTATTGTCGGCATTGGCGGTACTGCGAATGGCTTTGTCCGCCAGGACGGTTTCGATATCGTGGTGGCGTCCGAGGTGATGGCGATCTTCTGTCTTTCAACGTCGGTACAAGATCTGAAGAAACGCTTGGGCGATATCGTGATTGGCTACACGCGTGACCAGAAGCCGGTGCATGCACGTGACCTCAACGCGCATGGCGCGATGACAGTTCTGCTAAAAGATGCGCTTCAGCCTAATCTGGTTCAGACCCTCGAGAATAATCCTGCGTTTGTGCATGGCGGCCCGTTCGCCAACATTGCACATGGTTGCAACTCCGTGATCGCTACCCAAAGCGCGCTCAAGCTTGGTGATTATGTAGTGACCGAGGCAGGCTTCGGCGCTGACCTGGGTGCTGAAAAGTTCATTGACATCAAGTGCCGCAAAACTGGCCTCACCCCATCTGCTTGCGTGCTGGTAGCAACCATTCGCGCGCTCAAGTACCACGGTGGTAAGGATGTCAAAGAGTTGAACAGCGAAGACCTGGATGCCCTGAAAAAAGGCATGGTCAATCTGGAACGTCATGTCGACAACGTGACCAATCAGTATGGCTTGCCCTGCGTGGTATCCATCAATCGTTTCACCGCTGATACCGATGCCGAGATCGCACTGGTGACTGAGCGCATGAAAGCGCTCGGCGTCAACGTGGTACTCGCTGAGCACTGGGCAAAAGGTAGTGCCGGAGCAGAGGCACTGGCGCACGAGGTGGTTCGTTTGTCTGAGCGCGGTGGCTCACACAAGTTTGTCTACGAAGATGGCGACTCGCTGCTTGAAAAAATGAGAAAAGTTGCCACTAAAATCTACGGTGCGTCAGACATCAGCGCCTCTGCCAAGGTGAAGCAACAGCTGAAGTCCTTTGAAGAAGCGGGCTATGCGCATTACCCGATCTGCGTCGCGAAGACACAATCGTCATTCAGTACGGATGCCACGTCACGAGGCGCGCCAAGCGGCCATGTCGTCAATGTTCGTGAAGTTCGACTGGCTGCAGGCGCACAGTTCATCGTGATGATCTGCGGTGACATCATGACCATGCCTGGCCTGCCGAAGGTACCGAGTGCGGTGAAGATCGACATCGATGACAACGGGAAGGTCGTTGGGCTTTTCTGACGACGACGGCCAGGTACCTAGTCGGAACGATCACTTTAGCGCAGTCGCTTCTGAGTATGCGGATTTTCGCCCCCGCTACCCAGAAGCGATGTTCGACTGGCTAACAGCGCAGGCTCATGAGCACGAGCTTGCCTGGGATTGTGGCTGCGGCAGCGGGCAAGCATCTACCGAACTGGCGAAACGCTTTAACCGTGTTCATGCCACCGACATCAGCCCAAATCAAATCCGAGTCGCAGAGCAATGTGCCGGCGTCAAGTATGTCGTCGCTAGCGCAGAACGCAGTGGCCTACCCGACCACTGTGCGGATTTGATAACGGTGGCACAGGCACTGCACTGGTTCGACCTGCCATTCTTTTATGAAGAAGTGCGCCGCGTAGGCAAACCCGGAGCGTTGATCGCAGCCTGGACCTATGGCACCGTTCAAGCCGATCACCAGGATGTAAACTCTGTAGTACAGTTTTTTTACCGCGATGTCGTCGGGCCGTTTTGGCCACCTGAGCGTCACCACGTCGAGACCGGCTACCGAGAGCTTGAATTCCCCTTCACGCCAATCGCAACACCCGAGTTCACAATGAAGCAGCAGTGGACGCTGCCGCAGTTGCTTGGTTACTTTCGCTCATGGTCAGCCACAGCTCGATACACAGAAGAGAATCGGATAGATCCGACACTCGCTTTGGAGAAAGCTCTACTATCGGCTTGGGGCGAACCGCAACAGAGGCACGAGATTTGCTGGCCTTTGTCGATACGAGCGGCTCGCCTGGATGGGGGAAGTAATCTCACCATCCATGTAAGCAAAGCAGCCCGCGCACTATGACCCTCGAACCTGAAGCGCTACAAGCCTTGTGGCTAACCGCCAAAGTATCGGCGGTGGTCACGTTCATTTTGCTACTGCTCGGCACACCAATCGCTTGGTGGCTGGCACGCACCCAATCCCGCTTGAAAGCACCGATCTCTGCCATCGTGGCACTGCCCCTGGTACTGCCACTAGCGATGGGTCCGCACGGCTTTGCAGGTCAGCTTACCGAATCACTTGGCCTCGGCCTGCTGCCATTTACCTTCTGGGGTTTGGTGGTTGCTTCAGTGTTCTACTCTTTACCCTTCATGGTGCAGCCGCTACAAAGCGCCTTCGAATCCATCGGACGTCGACCGCTGGAAGTAGCAGCGACGCTACGGGCGACACCACTCGATGCATTTTTCAGCGTTGTCGTGCCTATGGCACTACCCGGATTTTTAACAGCATCGGTGATGAGCTTTGCGCACACCGTCGGTGAATTCGGCGTTGTGCTGATGATCGGTGGCAATCTCGCTGGTGAAACGCGTGTTGCATCGGTACAGATTTACGATTATGTCGAGGCGATGCAATACGAGCACGCACATGCAATGGCTGCGGTGCTGATTGGGTTCTCTTTCATTGTGCTGCTAGTACTGCACCTATCGCGCCCAAAAGCGCAGAGCACGCAGTGAGATGAGCCTGCGCCTTAAATTCACTTTAACGCGCGCTGACTTCGCGTTGCATGTCGACCTGCAGCTGCCAGGGCGCGGTGTCACTGCGCTGTTCGGTCCCTCGGGCTGTGGCAAGACCACGCTGCTGCGCTGTATCGCTGGGTTGGAGCGTGCATCCGGCTCGCTGATGGTGAATGAACACCTGTGGCAAGACGCTACACACTTCACGCCCACCCATCAACGTGCAATTGGCTATGTATTTCAGGAAGCGAGTCTGTTTCCACATCTCTCGGTACGCGGCAATCTACAGTACGGCATGAAGCGCGCCAGTCGTAATGGCAACGTAGCGATTGATCCGATTATTGACCTGCTTGGCATTCGTGCTTTACTCGATCGGAAGCCCGAAGGTTTATCAGGCGGCGAACGACAACGAGTTGCCATCGCGCGCGCGCTGGCTGTTGACCCGCAGCTATTGTTGATGGACGAGCCACTTGCCGCGCTCGACCTGAAGCGTAAACAGGAAATCCTTCCCTATCTCGACCGGCTACAGGCCACGCTGGAGATTCCGATTCTTTACGTGACCCACTCGCCCGACGAGGTAGTTCGACTCGCACACCACTTGGTCGTGATGGACGCTGGCAGCGTTGTCGCCAGCGGTGAACTAGCTGACACGCTGTCGCAACTTGATCTGCCGGTAAAGCTCGGTCAGGAGGCCGGTGTCGTCATCGATTCCGTAGTTGGCAGCATTGAGTCGCAATGGCACCTAACGCGTATGGACTTCGACGGTGGCTCGGTCTGGATCCGAGATCCGGGCTTGGCGCTAGGGGCTAAAGCGCGCGTTCGTATCCTTGCCAGTGATGTCAGCCTGGCGCGCGAACAACCGGGCAAGAGCAGTATTCAAAACGTGCTTCAGGGTCAGATTGATGGGATGAGAGATGACGAGCATCCCGGGCTGGTGCTGGTGCGCGTAAAGATCGGCGAAACAGCCCTACTCGCACGGGTGACGAAGCGCGCGGTATCCGAGCTAGCGCTGAAGACAGGTGACACTGTGTGGACGCAGGTAAAATCGGTAGCACTCGCTCGCTGACAATTAGCCCATGCGCCCTGATTCGCTTATTTCGTTCATTTTGCTTGTCGTGCTGACTGCTTTTGGCACGAACGTAGCAGCCGACACGCTGCGATTTAACTGCCGTGGCTACATGCCGATTTATCTTGGCAGTTGGGTGCCTATCAATCCGGATCCCAGTGACTTCGACCCGCTGACCATCGAAGTCGATGAGTCGACCAAGATGACCGGCTTCACACTGACCATGATCGGTCGCGTCAGTTTTGCCACCAAGGTCAGCGAGGCGCATGTAAAAGGCGCGATCGCTTATAAAAAACTGATGATCGATGACATGATCGAGTTCATCGATTTCAATCTGAATCGGGGCACGGGTGAGGTGACGATCACTGCGCTCCAGAAATCTCCCCGCCGTGGCCGTATGCTCTATCGAGGCAAGTGCAACTTGTACAAGCCGCCGTTTTGAGGTGTCTCGGTTCTCACGAACCGATCATTGCAATCATCGTTTTGCCTTGAATCTTGTGACCTCACCCATTATTTGTACCTCATTGTTTATTAAAGGAAATTTTTCCAATCCGACCCTATACGCGGCACCCCCCTGACCCACCTGAAGTGGGATATACTTCCGCCATATACGGATACCTACAAAGAGGATCAGACGATGGCCATTTCTACTGTTTTTATCAATAACCGCACCCAGGCGGTCCGACTTCCTGCAGAGGTACGTTTGCCGGAAGGGGTGAAGCGAGTCAACGTCAGGGCAATCGGCAATGAGCGAATCATCGCGCCAGTCGAGAACACTTGGGACAGCTTTTTTATCGATGGCCTGCAAGCCAGTGACGACTTCATGACCGAGCGCGCCAGCCAGCAACAGCACGACCGGGAAGCACTCGAATGATCCGCTATCTGCTGGACACTAACATCGTGATCTATGTAATCAAGAAGCGCCCAGTGGAAGTTCTGCAGGCGTTTAATGAGAACAGCGGCAGAATGGCGATCTCAAGCATCACTCTGGCAGAGCTTTTTCATGGTGCAGAAAAAAGTGCGCGCTGCGCCGAAAATCTGAAGGTGATCGATGACTTCACAAGTAGATTGGAGGTTCTACCTTACACACCGAAAGCGGCTCAGCATTACGGCTCAATACGGGCTGCATTGGAAAGAAGTGGCGAGACTATAGGCATTAATGACCTTCACATCTCAGCACACGCACGCAGCGAGGGACTCGTGCTAGTTACAAACAACCTTAGAGAATTCGAGCGCGTGCCAGCACTAGAAACAGAGAACTGGATCAGCGCCGCAGGATGACTAATCCAGGTGACAATCCGACGAAAAAAAGCCGGTATCTTTCGATACCGGCCTTTTAATTTGGCGTCCCCACGGGGATTCGAACCCCGGTACTCACCGTGAAAGGGTGATGTCCTAGGCCTCTAGACGATGGGGACAAAACTTGCCCAAACTGCTTGGCCTTGTTACTGCACGCCGAAGTACCTGTAAAACTCAGTGGTGGAGGTAAGCGGGATCGAACCGCTGACCTCTTGCATGCCATGCAAGCGCTCTCCCAGCTGAGCT
>JAJTGD010000052.1 GCA_021299035.1 Oxalobacteraceae bacterium
GGCGGTGTCACGAACAAAGAAGTGAAGTCGCTAATGCTAAATCATGCATTTACATGGGCGAGCCGTGTTTGGTTTCATGTCGGCAGTTGTAATATTCGCTCATGTAGAGCATTAGAAAAAATTGGTGCAAAGCTGTCGCATGAGGAATCGCGGGATATCAATGGCGAGCCTATAGATCACTGCTATTACTTTATAAATCGTTAGCGCAAGATCATTGGGCAATCATTAAAACACTATTATTTTCTCACTTCAAAAACTGTGGTTTTGTCAGCAACGGTAATTAGCTGTAGTTGTTTTCAGAGAAACCCGTGGCGGCTAATGCCAACTGAGCATCACTCGGTTAGTGATGCTGACGGAAGTCTCATGCTAGTCGGAAGCGCTAGTAAATTCGTAACGACCAAATTCGAATTTAATGATCCGTCCTAATCAGTAGAGCCAGATACCGGCATATGTGTTCGGCCTTTTGCGGTCTGGCAATCTGAATGACATAATCCCGAAGCGTTTTCAAATACCCCGCTACTGCGAAACATCGCAAAAGATGGGGTCTGCCTGGACTCTCTTATCTCAGTAAAGCCGACTCAAAACTAATAAACATCGGCTCAATACGAAGCAAGACGGGCTGTAGTCGAGTGGGCTAGATTGACTATTAGAACTTTCTCTGCGCCGCATATACAAACTCTCACAATTTACTCACGTGAATTGTAAGAAGCAACAACCAAGAACTGCGCATATGGGACTATGTGAGTGGAACAATGTTTCTTGGGCTCGTCACACGTCTTGATCAAAAAGCTACGTTACTTGTCTATTCAAGTAACGGGGACTTCCCTAATCAATACAGATCCCATTTTTTTGCAGGCGATAAGCAAATTTAGCCCGGCTGATGCCCAGGAGCCGAGCCGCCTTTGAAAGATTCCCGTTACTATTTTTCAGCGCCGAGCGTAGTACAGAAACCTCTGCTTCCTCCAAGCTAGTGCTAATCATGATTTTTGATGCGGCTAGGCTGGGTTCGGTAGTCTCCCCGTCAGAATTAAGTTCAATCCGACCAGTCTTATTGATTGTGAAGGAGGAGACATCAATTTCCTCACCTGACGTAAATAGGTGACTCAAGTCGAGCGCGCCACCATCTTCAGCGAGGATTACTGCGCGCTCGATCATATTTTCCAACTCACGTACGTTACCCGGCCAGTCATAGTTGACCAGCGCATCGACCGCGCGTTCGCGGAATCCAGTAATCGACTTTCGGTGTTTTTTTGAAAAACGCTGCAAAAACCAATTCATCATTAGTGGAATGTCGTCCCGGCGTTGGCGCAGCGGCGGTACTTTGATCGGGAACACATTTAGGCGGAAGAAAAGATCCTCCCGGAACCTCCCGGCTTTGACTTCTTCACGAAGATTTACATTAGTCGCGGCGATTAAACGAACATCTACTTTACGAGTTTTTGAATCGCCTACGCGCTCGATCTCACCCTGCTGAATCGCACGTAACAATTTGCCTTGTGCGGTGAAGCTAAGCGTGCCGATCTCGTCGAGAAATAAAGTACCACCATCAGCACGTTCGAAGCGCCCAGGACGAGATGCAGTTGCTCCAGTAAAGGCACCTTTTTCAACACCAAATAATTCGGACTCCATCAGATGCTCGGGAATAGCCGCACAGTTCACCGCAATAAATGGCCCCTCTTTACGGTCGCTGAGCTGATGAAGATTGTGTGCAAAGATTTCTTTACCGACCCCACTCTCGCCGAGAAACAAGACCGTCGCCTCAGTCGGTGCGACTTTCTTCACCATATGGACCACGGTGTTGAAACCGCTGGAGATCCCGACCATACCAAATGCGTTACTAGTACCTTCCGCCTGCCGGGGCGAAATACCGGCGGCAGTTTTATTTGCAGCGGACGTATCGCTGGTCGACCATTTCACAAAATCACCGATCTGCAGGAAACGCAGGTCATCCTCAGCGTCTTCCCATTCCTCCACCGGCTTGCCGATCACACGACACTTTTCATGTCCCATGCTGCGGCACTCGACCTCGCGCCACAGAATCGCACGGCCCATGAATGCGCTGGTGAATCCGCATGCGTAGCCAACCAGCATCCAGCACACGCCTTCGTTACCGATACCGTAGCTGGCGATATGCGCCTCGGCCTCCGCACAATCGACCAGATGAAAATCCCCGAAGTACTCACCCTTCTCAACGTCGATATGCAGACCGAGCGGCTCGCAGAATACGATACCCTCAAGTGAAACAAGCTGAGGCCCGGCCAGAAAGTCATCGAACGTAGATCGGTTCGCGCGAACTCGTCGCGTCATTTGCGCATCGCGCGCACCGGCCTGATAGCCGATACGGGTGATCAGGCCGCGCGCGCGCTCTTTGCCCATACCCTCGATCAGTTCCTGCCGCAGGGAGCCGAGGTTACTAATATGCATCAGCATCATGCGCTGGTCGTCCAGCCAGATTCGTCCCTGTTGAGGCGCGAAGCGCAGGCGCTTTGCGAGATCCTGAATGTCGGGCACTTTTATATCGGCGCGACTCCACCGCGCGCCCGCTGCGCGTTTCGGACGGTCTCCAACGTCAGCTGATTGGACTGGGTGCTGCTTACGCATTGCCTCCCCCTCAATGACCCGCGTTGTCGTAATCAGGTGCTTAGGATAAGAATACTGTAAGCATAGCCGCTCAGACAAAACGGTCGAAATGAATCTGTCTAAAATCGACCTTGCGCCGCACCATTAGCAAGGCTTGTAGCGACTCGATCATTAACGGTGGCCCCGCGAAATAAAATTCGCGTGCGACCGCTTGGTCACCAATAACGCGATCGACCTCATCGTGTACCCAGCCAGTTGCGCCATACCAGTCATCCCCCGCCGGTTCTGACACCACGTTGTGTAGCCGAAGTCTGTCACCGAATCCGGGTAAAGCCTTCAGAAAGGTATCGGCGCATAAATCGCTTGCATCGCGACAACCGAAGAAGAAATCGATTGGAACCTTAGTCATCGTAGCAGCAGCACGGCGTGCCACCGACAGCATTGGAGCGAGACCAGACCCGCCTGCGATGCACACGATCGGGCGTTCAACCTGCTCACGCAGGTAGGCATGACCATACGGTCCGTCAATTGTGATGCGCTGCCCGATCGCGAGTCCTTCAACTAAAACACCGGTGCCCTTGCCATCTGGCGTGCGGCGCACGATGAATTGCAACAGACCTGAGCCATCGGCAACATTGCTCATTGAATAGGCACGTGTCCCCTGCACGCCAGGCAGGTAGAGCAGCGCATACTGGCCCGGAAGGAAGGTGACCGCGTCTTCGGCCTCGAAGCTGAGCTCGGCCATATCATGCGTGATCATCTCGCGCTGTCTCAGAACGAAAGCTTGCCGGCGTGGCGACATCACCGGACGGTAGCTGTCATCACAGCGCACCTTGACCCGCACGTCGCCGCGAAGGCGGGATTGGCATGCGAGACGCTTGCCGCGCTTGCGATCACGTTCGCTTAATCCCGGAGCTTCCGGCCACAAATCCTCGACCTCGCCCCCAAGCAGCTCGAAGCGACATGCGCCGCAACCGCCGACGCTGCACTCATGCGGAAATCCAATACCAGCCCGCAGCGCCGCGCGTAGCAGGCTGTCCTCTGTCGCAGCCGCGGCAAAGGACTCGCCCTGCTCAACGCTGACACGCACGACCACTTCCGCCGCCGACGCGCTCACGTTGTCAAAGCCCTAGCGACTCGCGGAATTTACGGGTCGCTACTCGCGCCTTCTCGGCCGAACCAGGTGCGTCCGGCAACGCGCTGCAGTAGTCGTCGATCGCCGCATCCGCCAGCGGCTCCCACTTCGCGACCCACTGGCGCAGCACGTCGCGGTTGCCTTCGCTGTCGATGCAGAAGCGCACCAGCGCACCCGCCCAGCGACGATGACGCTCTCCGTCAAGTAGCTGTGCATCGGTCAGCATACCGAGCAGCATATCGCCGTTGTGGCGACCGGCCTGACCCAGCGCGCGAAGCACGGTTTCCTCGATAGCCGGACGGATCACGAGGCTGAATGCGACGAAGGCTTCGCCCCAGTCCCATGCCACCAGCGCCTTCTCGACCAGCTCACGGAAGCCCTGCCAAGCAGGATCTTGCTCCCAGTAGCGACGCTCGTCGATGCCGAGGCCGATGTCGCTAAAAGACTTTGACAGCTCCTTGGTACGATAGGCTGTATGACTCAGCCAACGCAATGAATCCGCGGTTTGGTAAGTCGCGCAGTTCGAGATAGTCGATGCCGGTGCCATTTGACTCAGGTAGGCCGAGGCCATCTGCAGCGCGTGGAATAGATAGCGCGATGGCGTGTACAGCCGCGCTAGTGAGCCAGCCCAGGTCCGTTCGAGCATGTTGTCGTGTCCTCGCTCAGACATCTGATCAAGCAGACCGTGCACATAGGTTTCCTGCCCGTCTTGCAAGATGTTGTAGGTGCGATAGATCAGTTCGTCCGGATCGCGGAACGCATCCCAGTCCGCATGGTTCAGCGGGCAGGCGTTACGGTTCTTCTTGAACCACTGCGCGATGGGGAAGTTCGGGTCGAGCTCGAACGGCGCATCCGGATTGTTGGTCGTGTAGTGCAGGTTGGTCGAGACGATTTCATATTCGCTCGGCTTGCGGCGCTGGCCCGCGAGATGGCTCCAGGTTTTTAGCGGCTTCAGGATTTCAGGCTGTGTCATGGTCGGTCATCCTTACATTGTTTTTTCGTAATAAAAACGGACGTAGTCATCAGTGGTCTCGATGCGTCCGGCGAAGGAACCGAGGTTTACCTCAAGCTCAGACATCCGGAACGGCCGTCCGAGCGTTCGCTCAAGCGTCTCACGACGCAGCAGCAGCTCGTTATCGGTATCGATGCGCACGTACGCGATCTTGTCGTCAACATGAATCTGCTTACCCGGGTTGTCTTCATGCGCGGCCTCGATCACACCTTCGGTGATGTCGCTGCTGCGAAGCACCGGTCCGACGCGGTTGTTTTTGTAGGCTTCTGATGCGGTACTCATGGTGTCTCCTCTTCTGATGGCGCTTATTGAGAGAACAGCGCCTCGACGCCTTCGGTGTCAATGTAGATGTCGTCGCCCTCGACCTTCACCGGATAACGGGCTAACTTGCAATTGCCGGGATTAATGCCGGCGCCCGTATTGCCGTCGAAGGTCCACTGATGTGCGCGGCACATCAGCACGCGACCGTCGAACTTGCCCTCGGCGAGCGGTATGTCCTGATGCGGACAGATACCCTGGTAGGCGTGAATCTCGCCTCCCGTGGGCCACACCAGAACGACAACATGGTCATTAACGTCAACCTCGACCATGTCGCCTTCCCACAGCTCGTCCGCGGCACACGCTTTTGCGAAGGCCATGGTTCGCCTCAGTGATCGGCAAAGATGAACTCGACGCACTCCATCGGCTTGATACCGCTCTCGCCGAGCTTTTTATCGCGCGGGAAGAATTCGGTATCGCCCTGACGGCGCACCCGAATCACCTTGTCCGGCTGTGGTGCCACGCGACGTCCGACGGAGTGATGCGCAGCCGCTGCTGCGACCTCGTCCATCGTGTTCTCGGTATCGACGGCGAGCAACTGCAGCACGAAGTCATGCTGGAAATTTGAAATCAATGGATACAATGCCATGCTTGATCTCCTTATGCGTTCAGGCAGCCTTGCGCTGGTAAGGGTGGTTGCGGTAACGCTCGACCCAGGCGTATTGATGTGCGTCGTCGCCGATCTCGCCGGGGGCGAGGTTCATGTATTGCAGGGCACCCATCAGATTCATTGGCTGAATATGGCCAGCGAGGAAGCGGTCGACCAGTGTCATGTGATCCCGGTAGCGCGCCGGATTCTGTTGGAATACCCAGCGGTCGATTGCCGAGTTAAAGTGATAGGTACGACCTTCGTGATCGAGCGGATGATCCTGCACCTTCCACCGATCGCCTGGTATTGCGCAGATCGGAATCTGACTCATATTGCAGACGATGGGCAGTGTCTCCGGTACGGTCAGTTCTGGACGTCCTGCGAGCAGGTTGTCAATGATCACGTCCCAGCACTTGCCGAAGGTATCGTTCCAGCCCGGGTACTTCTCTTCGAGCCAGTCGCGGCACTCCGGCGTCATGCCTGCCGCCGGGTTCCACCAAACCGTCGGACGCCAGAACCAGATGCCGAGGTGATACGCATGGTGCTGGTAATCAAACTCATCAACCATCTGGTTCCAGTACCAGGGTAGCGACAAGCCCATGTCAAGCAGCGAACGCTCGAACTGACCAACGATCCACTCCTGCATGAACTCTTTGAACGACTGCTTGCGATGCTCTAACGGAGTGTAATAATCCATCGACGGGCCGGTGAGCACCGCAAAGATGCGCCATGCGCGCGCGATCGCGATGTCGACCAACTTCTGCGCGTCTTCCTTCTTGCCGTTCTCGATCAGAATCTGCAATGCCGGCGCACCGATCTGCGCGTGACGCGACTCGTCAGTCTGAATGCTCGAGATCAGGCTGGAGAAGGTATAGTCGCCGGCCTCTGCAGCGTCGGCGGCCAAACCAAGGAACTGCATGTTGGTGAAACCGGTTTCGAACGCGAACGTCAGCATCACTGCGATCTCGGTCGCACTACGCGCCATGAAGAGATCGTCAAACGTGTGACGTGCGGCGATCGCGCCCCACTCGTTCGTGTGATACGCCTTGTGTGCCCAGTCGAACTGACGATCCTTCTTGCAATACTCGTGCGGGAAGTAGAGCTGGATCTGGCCGTGACGGTTTTCATCCATCATGCCGAACGTCGCCATATTGCGCATACCCGGTGCGCGACCGAAGCGCACCATTCGTGCTTCGGCACTCATCGCTGCATATTCACCGAGCGCAATGGCGCCATAGTGCGCTTTCAGAATCGATAACCAGCCAGGATCAGCGTCTTCAAACATCTGGCTGCGCTCCAGCGCTGCCTTGACCGAATACGCGCCCGCATCTTTCTCGCGCTGCACCTTCACGTACTCGGCATACGAGACTTTGTACGGTTCGTCGTAAGATTCCCATTTCTCGGCCGGCACATCGCGCGCACCCGACATCTCTTCAGGGAACAGCTCCGAATCAGTTACGTATTTAGGCGTCCAGTTGGTCGTACGTGCGAGGTCGTACCACTCGCTTCTCTGCAGAATTGCCATGTCTCATCTCCCCATTTTCTGTTGTCCTAGAACCCTTGCCGCAAGTGGCGGGCTCATATCGGGGAAACGCAAGTGATGTGCCAGTTTATCGATAATTGTCCGCTTTTTGTGATGCAACATAAGTTTCTATGGGCTCAATCCCATAAATTATCGAAATAATGTTGCAGTCGCACGGTGAGTAATTATTATTAATATAAAAACAAAATTTACCAATTGGTGAAAATTTCCTCACTAATTGAACCGAACAAATTTAAGTTTTTCTAAAAAATTTTTCCTAGAAATGGATTTCTGCAAGTGCGAACAATTGACCCTATCCCGGATTACTTTTTAACCTTCAAAGAACAGTCAGGCATTGAATCGCTATCGAGACCCTAGACACTTCTGAGCCTACAATTTGGGCGATCAGGAGATGTCATAAGCAATAAGCAATTCACCGAAGAATTCAAGATCGAAGCGCTCCGACAAGTCACGGAGCGTGGCTTTGCAGTCAAGTTTGTGGCAGCCCGGCTTGGGGTATCGAAGTGGAGCCCGTACCAAAAGATCAAGCGTTGGGATCCCGGGCGAGAAGCGACTGGCCCAGGAAGAGCAAGCAGCCAAGCTCAAGCGGCTCGAAGCGGAATTGAGGCGCGTGACCGAGTAGCGCGACATTTTAAAAAAGGCCGCCGCGTACTTTGCCAAGGGATCCTGGTGAAGTACGCGTTCATCAAGGATCATGGCAGGCAACATGCGGTGCGCACGCTGTGCCGCGTGCTGAAGGTCCATCCGAGCGGCTACTATGTCTGGAAGCACCAACCGCAATCAGCCCGCACCCTACCAACGTTGAGTCTCTACAAGTTTAGCAAAGCGCTTCACTTGAACAAGATGGCTGCGTTTCGCGCCCCGATAATTCGCATAGGCAGTTTTTTTGATGAGCGGTGCGCGAATTGTCCAAAGTGGCGTTCTTTTGGCTTTCCGTTAGGTGAGATTCTCGTCTGCCGAGCAAACGTTATTTGACGCAACGTACTGATCATTTTCCGAGTGAAGCAGATCCGCGTTTTTAACTGTTTGTTGAAGGCAGAGTTCAGCGTTGTCTTGTTCGACTGGCTTGTCGTAGGAAGCGGGTAAATTTTTATGCTGCAATACATTGAAATTAAATAAGTTTTCACGCGCCTGGCTTTCTGTTGATCTGAGTCAAAAAATTTCGTTTACGGAAATTTTCTAGTCTCTCTATCTACGGAGCTCGTAGGAAGACTCAACGATAGAAATTTCTCCTCAGATGGTTAATCACGCTGCCATGATCTAGTTGATGTTTCTAGCCCACCCTGCTCAATTTTTGACGAAGCGAAGAACAAGCGTAATCGCTAAACACTGCTAGAACCTCTAATAAGTTATTCACAAATTCTGTGGATAACTCCAGGTCCATAACCTCACCACTCTTAAAGCCGTTGGAGGCTGCATTAGGCCATCCACATGCTTTTGACGTACTTACACTTTGAGAAACTTGTACCATCGGTTTCCATCCACGGTTCATGAACTGTCCACACCTATGTAGTTGCCAATAATCCCTGGCGCTAATGAACTAAATTTCCCCCACCGTTACTGACTGATCTCCTTCAACCACGCCCAACTAGTCGGGCATCAGGAGATCACGATGAATCAACCATTACGGAGAGCAGCGCAGTATGTGCGCATGTCTACCGAACTCCAGCAGTACTCCACCACTAACCAGATGGCGCGAATCGCCGAGTACGCCGAGGCAAATCAGCTCACGATTGTCAGAACCTATCTTGACGAAGGAAGAACGGGCCTAAAAATTCAGGGTCGTAAGGGACTCCAGCAATTACTGGCGGATGTAATTAGCAATCAAGCACCGTTCGACGTGATATTGGTTTATGACGTGTCTCGCTGGGGTCGGTTTCAAGACAATGATGAGAGCGCACATTATGAGTTTCTGTGCCGACGTGCCGGCAAACAGGTCATCTACTGCGCGGAGATGTTTACCAATGACGGCTCCCCGATCGCCAACATTGTCAAGGGCTTAAAGCGCGCGATGGCCAGTGAATACAGCCGCGAACTGTCCGACAAGGTATTTCGTGGTCAATCCAACCTCGCACGCCTAGGCTGGCATGTCGGCGCACGAAGTCCTTATGGTCTACGCCGCATGATGGTCGCCCCCGGTGGTAGACAGCGAGGAACCATGAATTACGGTGAGCGCAAGTCGCTGCAATCGGACAAAGTGATCTTAGTACCCGGCCCACCCGAGGAAGTCGCTATCGTCCGCCAGGTTTTTCAGTGGTTCAACACAGAAAAAATCTATTACCAGACCATTGCTGATCGCCTAAATTCCATGAAGGTATCCCCTCCTGGAAATACCCGCAGCTGGACGCAGTTGATCGTCAAAAACATGCTGATGAATCCCAAATATCTCGGCACCATGATCTACAACCGTACGAGTGAACGACTCTCAACGCCGAAGCGAAAGAATCCCCGCTCAGCCTGGATCACCAAAGAGCAGGCATTTACCCCGATCATTGATCAACGTACGTTCGATCGCGCTCAGCGCCGGATTCAGGACAATATCCGGGTACACGACGATGCTTACCTTGAGGCGTCCCTTCGCCGTGCACTGGCCCAGCACGGCCGGCTCTCCATCGCAGTTCTGAAGGCAACCAAAGGCGCGCCAAGCGCCGTGGCTTACCGGCGTCGGTACGGCACCATAGAAAAAGCCTATGCTGCTATCGGCTATTCCAGCGGCTTAGACCCTAAGCTGATCGCACGCAAGCGATATACGACGTTCTCTAGGGTTGTTGAAGTAGTCCACCGTACCAAGGCTCTGCTCCAAGCACATGGGCTGCTAGTATCGATAACGGATAAAACTACCCTGATCATCAATCGCCGCATGGTACTGCTGGTACGCACTTTTCTACATAACAAATCATTAAAAGGTTACCAGCTGTTCTTTAATGATCAGACTCACTGGACACTTGCACTGCTCCCCTCTGAGCGCCTGACAGAAAGCGATACTGAACTCTATCTCTTGCCAAAAGAGATCCTCACTGGCAAGACAATTTACTTCTATCGACGTCGGCCAATGTCTGAGTTACAGCCCTATGCGGTGTATTGGGAAACTCTGCCGGACATGGTACGCGCGGCGCTGGCCTCGGTGCCTATCGATGACGAGACGATCGGCCTATCCTATGATCCGATGGAAGAAAAACCTGACACAAATTAAACAAGCTGCAAAGAGTGTTCAGCTGACGAGTTCATCACAAGGTCGGAACTACCAGTCACTGCGAGGGCTCGTCAGCATGGTTGCCAGTTCACCAGAAATCTGAAGCTGTTTAAGGTCGTCGTAGCCGCCGATTAGCACGCCACGCACAAAGACCATGGGGAATGTGGGCCAACCTGTCCACATCTTGAGGGCAT
>JAJTGD010000053.1 GCA_021299035.1 Oxalobacteraceae bacterium
ATCTGGAGGTTTCATGAAAAGGTTTTTGACGTTCCTGATGGTGGCCGTGCTGGGTACCAGCGTCTTGATGGGTAGCGCACAGGCAAAACGTCTCGGCGGTGGTGGGTCGATTGGTAAGTCATCCCCGACGTACAGCCGGCAGGCCACGCCGCCGGCTAATCAAGCCGCCCCTGCGCAGCGTCCTGCACAACCCGCAGCGCCGGCACCGGCGAGCCCGTGGCGCGGCATTATCGGCGGCGCTTTGCTCGGCCTTGGTATCGGCGCGCTGCTGTCGCATTTCGGTTTGGGTGGCGCCGCGGCTGGCATGATCGGCACGCTGTTGATGATTGGTTTGCTCGCTGCTGCGGCCTTCTTCATTTTCCGGATGATCAGCCGAAAGTCTCAGCCAGCACCGCTGCAACCTGCATACGGTGGCCCCATGCAGCGTGAGCAGCTGTCTGAGCCTGCACGTACACCGGAGATCGGATCCGGTCTCGGTGAGACGCAGTCCTCGACATGGCAGTCATCGCAGCCGGCGCTGCCAGAAGGCTTCGATGTAAACGGATTCCTGCGTCACGCGAAAACCAATTTCATTCGCATGCAAGCTGCGTGGGATCGCGCTGACGTTAACGACATCCGTGAGTTCACCACACCGGAGATGTTTGGCGAGTTGAAGTTGCAGCTAACGGAACGCGGTGCCGCATCGAACACGACGGATGTGGTGAGCATCGAGGCAGAAATGCTGGGCGTTGAATCCAATACCGTCGAGCATATCGCCAGCGTGCGCTTCCACGGCATGATCCGCGAAGACCTAAACGCACCGGTTGAACACTTTAGTGAGGTGTGGATCTTGACCAAGCCCGTCGCAGGCTCGGGCGGATGGTTACTGGCAGGAATACAGCAATCGTCGTAGTTTGCAAGCCAGGGGCGCACGGTAATGCCCCTTTCTCCGAGGCCTTCTTGATTCAAGCCGCTCATTATCTGAGCGGCTTTTTTCTAGCAAGCGAAACCATGCACCGCCCAATACCATGAATCAACTCGACCGCGCATCGCTGCCACGACAAGTCTCATGGGTGCTGGTGGCCATCGCATTGTTATTGGTGCTGCATGCGGGCCTGATTGCTGCGCTATATGCAGGATTGCTGGTCTACGCCTTGGTGCATCTGCTCGCACCCAAGCTCGCGCGTTTTATTGGCGGTCGGTCAGCGCGCCTGGTGGCTGTTGCAACGCTGAGCGGATCCATCGTTGTGCTGCTGAGTGTGGGCGTTTGGTTGATCGCTTCGTTCTTTTTTTCGGAAGCGGGTAGTTTGCCGGTTTTGTTAAGAAAGCTGGTGGATCTGATTGAAGAGGCGCGCGGGCAAATTCCACATTGGCTCGGCGCATTACTGCCGCAAAGTGCAGAAGCCCTGCAACAGTGGTTGACACAGTGGATACGCGACCACGCCACACAAGCCACTCAAGTGGGCCAGCAGACGGGCCGTGTGTTTGTACAAATTTTGATCGGCATGGTGATCGGCGCGATGGCGGCCTTGTACGACACCACGCAAATACCAAGATTCAAACCACTCGCAGCAGCTTTACATGAGCGCGTCGCCACGCTACATCAATCATTCCGACGCGTTGTGTTTGCCCAAGTAAGAATAGCCGCCATCAATGCCGCCTTCACAGCGATTTATCTGGCAATCGTTTTGCCGCTGGTAGGCATCAAGCTGCCCCTGGTGAAGACCATGATCTTGGTGACCTTTGTCGCCGGCTTGCTGCCCGTCATCGGCAATCTCATTTCGAATTCGGTCATTGTGATGGTGAGTCTGTCTTACTCACTCGGCGTGGCAATGGCGTCACTGCTTTTTCTGGTGACCATTCATAAGTTGGAATACTTTCTCAACGCCAAAATTATCGGCACACAAATCAATGCGCGGGCTTGGGAGCTGCTAGCCGCCATGCTAGTGATGGAGGCGCTGTTCGGCATACCCGGCGTCATCGCGGCGCCGGTGTTTTATGCCTATCTGAAGCACGAGCTACAAGCCGTTAACCTCGTCTGACAAGGAGGGAACCCCTTGATGAACGGAATGGAATCCTGAAGATGTTAAGCCCTGCAAACCGAGTTACGCCTTTTCATCACGCTGCTCATCTCCGATCGAGGCAATCAAATCAGCCGGCCGTGAAGAATGCCGCCGAAGTCGCAGATTAATCATTTCAACAATTACTGAGAACGCCATCGCGCTGTAAATGTAACCCTTAGGAATATGTGTGCCAAAGCTTTCTGCAATCAGCATGACACCGATCGCCACCAGGAATGAAAGCGCAAGCACCTTGAAAGTTGGATGTGAGGAAACAAAGCGGCCAATCGCACCTGCGAACAACATCATTAGACCTACGGAGACAACCACCGCAGCGACCATGATCTCAATACGATCGACCATACCGACTGCGGTGATGATGGAATCCAGAGAGAACACCAGATCGATCAACATGATTTGCAGAATCACTACCCCAAATGCAGCGTGGGCTACGCCTTTCCGCTGCTCGTGCGCACCTTCCATGAGCTGGTGGATTTCGCCCACACTTTTCCAGAGCAGGAACAGCCCGCCCAGAAGGAGCACCAAATCTCGGCCTGACAATGCATTTCCCATGACTTCAAACAGCGGTGAGGTCATGCCTATGATCCAGCTAAGCATAAACAGCAAACCAACCCGCATGAACATCGCCGCGAACAAGCCGATCTTGCGCGCTAGTTCCCGCTGATGCGCTGGCAATTTGTCGACCAGTATGGAAATGAAGATCACGTTATCAATGCCCAGCACTAATTCCAGCGCGGTCAGTGTCGCGAACGCAATCCAGGTGTGCGGGTCGGAAAGTAACTCAATCATCAGTCATCCTAATCAGAAACGAACTTGGCAGAATTCTAACGAGGTATTGCGGGATGCGCTGTGCAGCCGTCTGTCGCCAATCCTAAGTTAATGAGATCGACTCTTCGATAAAACGGAACAAACAGTGAGCCTTAATTTTCGACATTTACATTATTTCTGGGTGGTCGCCAAAGAGGGCAGCGTGACACGCGCCGCTGACCGCTTAGGTCTGGCGATCCAGACGGTTAGCGCACAGCTATCCCTGCTTGAACAGGCCATGGGCAAGGCGCTGTTCAAGCCGCAGGGCCGTCGCTTGGTGTTGACCGAGGCAGGGCAAGTGGCGCTGCGTTACGCCGACCAGATTTTTTTGCTGGGCGAGCAGTTGCAGGAGGCCTTGGCCGATGTCGACACCGAACCGGTAATGCGCTTAACTGTCGGAATTTCTGATTCGCTGCCCAAGCTGATCGCATCGCGCATGTTGGACGCAGCGCTTGCGCTCCCGCAACGCGTACGCCTGATCTGTTATGAGGAGCAATTTGAATCCTTGCTCGGCAAGCTTTCGGTTCACAAGCTCGATGTAATGCTCACCGACCGTGCGGTACCACCCGGCTCATCGCTGCGCGTTTTCAGTCACTTACTGGGTGAAACACAGATTAGTTTGTATGCGGTACCCGAATTAGCTGAACGCTACCGCAAGGGTTTCCCGAAAAGCCTGACGGGAGCGCCGATGCTACTACCTACTCGGAACAACGCGATCCGAGCCCGGATCGATCATTGGCTCGAGCTCCATGATATTCAACCGGATCTGATTGGGGAGTTTGACGACAACGCGCTGCTACACACCTTTGGCCGTGCCGGGCGCGGCTTGTTTCCAGCACCAGCGGTATTGGCGCAAGATGTGAAGTTACAATTTGGTGCTGTCGAGGTCGGCGTCATGACTCAAGTCAGAGAGCAGATATACGCCATCTCCAATGAAAGAAAAATTCAGCATCCCGCGATTGAGGCGATATTGAATGCAATTCACAGCGATGTGTTTTGATGGCGGCTCAAATAAAAACCCCCGCTAGACATCGCGAGGGCTTGGGCAATTCTCAAGACACATAGCGCCGCGAGGCGCTGGGCTTACTTACCTTTTTTCTTCAGCTGGATTTCAAACTGCGCGAAATATGCCGATACATCATCGATTTCTGCGTCGCTGAGCGGCTTCGCAATCACATTCATGACCTCGTTGTGTCGTTTGCCATCACGGAAATCGCGCAACTGATTGGCAAGGTAGAGGTCGGGTTGTCCGGCGAGCGAGGGTGTTCCCGCCATGGTTGATAGGCCTTTTTCGCCGTGACACATGACGCAGCTTTGCGCGACAGAGGCGCCTGCAGCAACGTCGCCCGCGGCGACCGGTGCGCATAGACCAAGGTAGAGGGCACTAGCTGCGATAAAGATAGCGGTTTTCATACTGGATTCTGAAAAAAGACGAAGACTTAGGTTGTCAAAAAAAATGCCCGCCGCAATGGTTTGCGGCGGGCATGGCTCAGATGACTGCCGAGCTTGTGGCCCGGCATTTATCCGTCGCGATTAGTTGCCCGCGTAGCTGATGCGATAGAGCGCGCCAGCGTAGTCATCGGACACCAGGATCGAGCCATCAGGCAGGTTGGCAACGTCGACTGGACGGCCAATTGCGCGCTTGGTGACTGGGTCGAGGAAGCCCTCTGCGAACACTTCAGCTTTGCCTGCGGTACCGTCAGCATTGACTGGAACGTAGTTGATCAGGTAGCCGCTTGGCTCTTTACGATTCCAGGAACCGTGCGAAGCGATGAACATGCCGCCCTGATACTTCTTCGGGAACGCCTTGCCGGTGTAGAACGACATACCGAGCTGTGCCTGGTGAGCAGGGAACTCAACTTGCGGGAAGATCATGCCAGCTGGCTCAGGCAGACCTTTCAGGTCCGGAGCAGCAGGCGATCCAGCAACTTTGAATTTGCCGTTGTAGAACGGGAAACCGAAGTGCTGACCAGCTTTTGTGATGCGGTTCAGTTCGCCCGGTGGGACGTCATCGCCTAGACCGTCAACTTGGTTGTCGGTGGTCCAGATGGTCTTGTCTTTCGGGTTGATGTCCAGACCAGCTGGGTTACGCATACCCATTGCGTACACTTCTTTGCCCGAGCCATCGAATGGGTTCAAGCGAATAACGCCACCGATGCCGGTTTTGTTGTACAGGTCGATCTTGTCTTTCGGCTGCACGTTGAACGGCTGGCCGAGGGTGATGTAGACCTTGCCGTCGTCCGCAACTTTGCAGGTACGGCCGGTGTGGTTGAAGGACTCTTCTTCAACTGGGATCAGGCCGCCATGATTCACCGCAGTGATCACTGCAACGTCTGGACCTTCGTAGAAGTATTCAGCTGCTGGGAAGTTCAGAACGCGGTTCGACTCAACCACGATCAGGAAGCCGTCTTTTGTCCAGCAAACACCGTTCGGGTTCTTGAATTTGATCGAAGGTGCGAAAGGCTTGACTTCGTCAGCGACGTTGTCGCCGTTGCGGTCGGTAACTGCCCATACGGTGGTTTTGCGCGTGCCAACGAACAGCATGTTGGTCGATGGAGCAACTGCCATGTAACGCGCGTCAGGAACAACAGCGTACAGTTCGATCTTGAAGCCTTCTGGCATCTTGATCTTCTTCAGGTTCGCCTTCAACTGCTCGACGTTAGCACCGGTCTGTGGAACGGTAGGGATGTCGATTGCGGTGCCCGATGTTCTGAATCCCGAGATTTTTTCGAGGTTCTCATCTTTTGTATTTGCAAAGCTCGATGCCGAGAAGGCGATGAGCAGTGCCGATGCCAGGGCGCTCTTTACGAAAACGTTGGATTTGGCCAATTTAATCTCCGATTGGTTTTTATAAACAACACGGTTTGTGACCGCTAACGCGACAAAACTTTCATTGATATTGTTTACACAATATCGCCGAAAATGCTTCTGTAATGCTAGTGGGCTCAGGACTATAGGGTTTGCTCAATACGGGCTACAAGTGAAAATTTTTCAAGCTGTTGAGGCCTGTCAAGGCGCGCTATCAATCCGACAACCAACGCTGAAAAACAAAGCATCGTGGCGAGCAATGTGCCGTGACTTTTTTTAGATCTAGCGGCGGCAATGTTTACTTAATGACCACGCCCCATGGCATTTCGCCAACTTGCACTTCCGACATGGCCTTCAACTCAATCGCGTCAATCACCGTCACCGAATTCGAACGGCCATTCGCCACATAAAGCTTGCGGCCGTCAGGCGTGATCGCCATATTCCAGGGGCGCTTGCCAACCGGGATAACGGCAAGGACTTCATTGCTTTCGGTGTCGATCGCAGACACGGTGGCATCCTTGCCGTTCGAGATGAAGACCCGTTTACCATCGGGGGCCATCGTTACCCCGTTGGCGAAATTTCCAGCTTTGATTTGTTTGATAACTTTGCGTTTTTCAACATCAATCGCGTAGACCATGCTGGCAATTTCACAGGCGACGTAGGCTACCTTGCCATCCGGTCGGAAGGCGATACCGCGCGGCCTATCGCCCACCTTCACCGACGCCACTTGCTTGCGGCGCTTCACATCAATAATGTCAACACTGTCGGCATCTTCGGCCGATACAAACATCCATTTGCCATCCGGGCTGAAGACCGCATGTTCTGGGTTCTTGCCGCGCGTCTTCACGGCGTACATTTTTTTACCGCTGGCCGCGTCGATGAAGTTCACAGCATTGCTGATTTCCGAAGCGGCAGCGATCCATTTGCCATCGGGTGAGCTGGAAACACCTTCCGGCGATTCGCCCAGCTCGATCTTCCCAACTGCCTCGCGGGCCTCGGTGTCAACCTTCACCAAGATATTGTTGGGCTGGTCGCTGACAAATAACCACTTCCCATCGGCCGAGAGGGCAGCGCCTCTTGGTTTATCTCCCGCCTTGATCTCTCCAACCACCTCATCGGTTGCGGTATCAATCACGGATACCGTTCCCGACTTCTCGTTTTGTACATAGGCGAACGGCGCAGATACGGCGCTCAGCGGCAACAAAGATAAGGCTAGGCTTACGAGTGCGTGCTTCAAGGTCATTGCAGGCTCCGGTAGTCGATCTAAAGCGGGATGCGTAAAGGGCAACAGCATAACTTAAGCCTTACCTCGCAAGGCAGCCGGACATTTCAATGTGTTAGGTGTGAAATTCGGTTACGATGTCAACCAAATTAGACAGTTCAATAATGACATGTTCGACCGTGGTGTCGAGTGACCGTAAGGGAAATGAATGATGGCCGAAAAATTTACTGAGCAAGACTGGCGGCGGTTTCTGATCAGCATTGGGGAAGACCCTGATCGCAACGGTCTTGTCGAGACGCCGGCGCGGGTGGTCAATGCCTGGGCGCATTGGACCTCGGGTTATAAACAAAACCCAGCCGACGTCATGAAGGCTTTCGAGGATGGTGCCGAGCATTACAACGAGTTGATCGTGGTGCGCAACATCCCGGTTTATAGCCACTGCGAGCATCACCTTGCCCCATTCTTTGGTAAGGCAACGATCGGCTACCTACCTAAGGGGAAAATTGTTGGCCTGTCGAAGCTGACGCGCTTGGTCGACTGCTTCATGAAGCGGCTACAAGTTCAAGAGCGGCTCACCATGCAGGTTGCGAATGCCTTGATGGAGATGTTGGAGCCGCGTGCGGCTGGGGTCGTGATCCGCTGCCGCCACCTCTGCATGGAAAGCCGGGGCATTCGTACCGCCGGCGAAGAAACCGTCACCTCGGCAATGCTGGGCGAGCTACAAGATAACCTCGCGATGCGTACCGAATTCCTTGATCTCGCACGCGAGGACCTCGGGCGCTGGTAGCCACATTTCATCGTGCTGCACTCGACGAAGTGACAGCTAGCCGAACTGTTCAGTCGCTCACGTTGAACTACCGGTTGCGTGTTTTCGGTGCGAGCATGGTACCGCGGCAGCCATCGCTGCCGCAGCGGCAGGCATAGGCTTCTTTTAGTGCCTTCGTCATGCGCTGCTCAACCACCAAACCATAGTCGTAGCAGAGCTCCTCGCCGCGCTGTATGTCTCGCAGTGCGTGAATGTACACCCGTCCTTTTTCTTCTTGCGCCTCGCAATTCGGTTCGCACGAGTGATTTATCCAGCGCGCGTCATTACCGTTATCGCCACCATCGATCAGTCGGCCACTCTCCAGACTGAAGAAAAAGGTGTGGTGAGGATTGTCGGGGTCGAGACCAAATCGCTGATCCGCTTGCTTTTCGCTGATGCGCTTTCCGCAGTATTCGATGATTCGAGCACCTGCCGGAATTTTGCGTGTCGCGAACCAAGTTTTAAGATGGGAAGGCACCCTGCTGCTAATGATTCCAATAAGCGCAGACCAGACAAGACGCGAATGATAGCGTGCCATCGCTTCATCCTACAAATCGGGCGATACCACTTCGGTACAATTGATGATGACGCGCCGTTATGCGCCGTCACCTAGTTTTAACCGGACCTTTACATGCTGCGCGTCACCGACCTTGTATTACCGTTAGATCACCCTGATCACGCGCTGCGCGACGCGGTCTTCCAGCGCTTGGGTGCAACGGAAGATGACTTGCTTGGTTTGCAGGTGCATCGGCGCGGTGTCGACGCGCGCAAGAAATCCGCGATTCAGTGGGTATACACCGTCGACGTAACGCTACGTGACGAGCCAGCCGCGCTGGCGCGCCGCCGGCCGAAGGTGATGATCACACCCGATATGGATTACCGATTTGTGGCGCGCGCTCCTGCGGGCTTATGGGAACGCCCAGTCGTGATTGGTTTCGGTCCGTGTGGGCTGTTCGCGGCGTTGATTTTGGCGCAGGCGGGCTTTCGTCCCATCATCATCGAACGCGGGAAAGTGGTGCGTGAGCGCACCAAGGACACGTTTGCGCTATGGCGTCAGCATCAGCTGAACCCGGAGTCGAACGTGCAATTCGGCGAGGGCGGCGCCGGGACTTTTTCCGATGGCAAGCTGTGGACCCAGGTTGGCGACCCCAAGCACTACGGGCGCAAGGTACTGGAAGAATTTGTCAAAGCCGATGCGCCCCCTGAAATTATGTATGTCAGCAAGCCACATATCGGTACTTTTCGGCTCGTCAAGATGATCGAGTTGATGCGCGCAGAAATTGTCGCGCTCGGTGGTGAGTTCAGGTTCGAGCATAAAGTCGATGGGCTCGATATCGTCGACGGCGAGTTACGCGCCGTGCATCTTTCCAATGGCGAACAGCTACGCACCCGTCACGCCATCCTCGCGATTGGGCACAGCGCACGCGACACTTTCCAGATGCTGCACGATGCGGGTGTGTTTATGGAAGCCAAGCCGTTTTCGGTTGGGTTCCGCATCGAGCATCCGCAGTCGCTAATTGATCGTGCTCGGCTCGGCAAGTTTGCCGGTCATGCCA
Organism: Oxalobacteraceae bacterium; assembly: GCA_021299035.1. Taxonomy (GTDB): domain Bacteria; phylum Pseudomonadota; class Gammaproteobacteria; order Burkholderiales; family Burkholderiaceae_D; genus Pernthalerella; species Pernthalerella lacunae. The sequence goes on from JAJTGD010000053.1 coordinate 9,259, forward strand.
TGTTGGGTGCTGCTGATTACAAGCTGGTACATCACGCGAGCAATGGTCGATCGGTCTACAGTTTTTGTATGTGCCCTGGCGGTACGGTGATTGCGGCGACGTCCGAAATTGGGCGTGTGGTCACCAACGGCATGAGTCAATATTCGCGTAATGAGCGCAATGCCAATGCCGGCATCGTGGTGGGTATCACGCCGCAGGACTACCCGGGTGGTCCGCTGGCAGGTATTGATTATCAACGTGAGCTAGAGTCGCGTGCGTTTCAACTGGGTGGGGGTGACTACTGCGCACCGGGTCAGCTGGTCGGTGACTTCATACGACAGCGGCCATCAAAGTCCTTCGGCAGCGTGTTGCCCTCTTACAAGCCGGGGGTTCGATTGGGTGACCTGGGGCCATCGCTACCCACATTCGCGATTGAGGCAATCCGCGAGGCACTGCCGGCATTTGATCGGCAGATTCAAGGGTTTGCCTTGGAAGACGCTGTACTCACCGGGGTCGAGACCCGAACCTCGTCGCCGGTCAGAATCCGTCGCGGCCAGGACTTTCAAAGCGTCAACACTCGCGGGCTATTCCCTGGCGGTGAAGGCGCAGGCTACGCAGGCGGGATCATGTCAGCGGCAATCGATGGGATTCGTGTCGCTGAGGCAGTATCG
>JAJTGD010000054.1 GCA_021299035.1 Oxalobacteraceae bacterium
TAGTTGGCGTGAAGCAAACGAAGCCACGTGCTGGTGATGCTCGGACATGCCGCCGATTCCGGTGGTGGCGTTATGCCACCACTGCTGTTGCATCAAAAAGCTCTGATAGATCAGGCAGAATGGCCAATGCTGCCACTGCGGTGCACGGAAGCGGCGATCCTGCTCTAGTGGCTCAATACAATGGGCATTTCCACCACCCGAACTCACTTTGGATGCCGCCACCAGCAACCGAGAGGCTTTTCGCGCGGCCTTTTGAATCAATAATTGCTGCTTGCCGGGGGAAGCCGATAAATGAAGCCACCAATCCATCCAAGCTAGCGCCAAACTCCCCGGAGAGACAAACCCGGTGAAGCGCGCAATGACTGCGTGGTACATACGATCTGCCGAGGTCGGTTGGTCGGGTATTTCAGTAGCGTTCGGGGCATGGACACTTTCCACCGCGGGCAAGCTACTGAATCGTCGATCCATGATTTCCTCTTTAGTGACTCGCGCTTTGACAATCTTGATTAACGAGATGGCTCGTCAGTCACTTGGGAGTCGGCGCTGTACGAAATCGACTCAGTAGTAGGTTTTCTATCTCAAGATAGTGGCAAGCCTGAGGATTTGTTATTTTTTTTACTGCGGACCGTCGCTTTATAAGTAACACCCAATGGGAGCCGTTTTAATTTTTTAAGTGCATCAAAATTTATGATCTCGATTGACCGGTTATCTTTTTTCAAAACACCGATCTTGCAGAGGCCGGATATGGTTCTACTCACTGTTTCCAAACTGACGCCAAGATAACTACCAATTTCTTCTCTTGACATCCTGAGTAGAAAGCTTTTTTCCGAATACCCTAGTGACTTAAACTTGAAGGAAAGACTCAATAAAAACTTCGCTACCTTTGCGTCAACCGGTAGTGCAGAAATCATGAATGAAGATTTTTGTTCGTTTACCAGCTGCTGGCTTAGGACGGAAATGATGTGATTTCTGAAGACCTCGCCTTCAACATTTTGCCTTCTACAGAAATCTAATGGGATTCCAATCAACTCGCTGTCAGTTAGCGCTTTCAACGAATTCGCAAATTTTCCATGCGCGATGCCATCCAGTCCGACCATTTCACCTTTCATCGGAAAATCAATGATCTTCTCATTCCCGTTGGTATCGGCCCAAGTGTTTTTCAAAAATCCCGAATAAACCAGATAAATCATCTCGCACTTATCATTAGATAAATAGACGTGGCGACCCGCCTTGACTCGGATATGCAAGAACTTTTGGGGGAAGGAATTGAAGTTCTGCCTTGATTCAATTCCGCAGAGGGCAAAAAGTTGCTCTGCGCTCGACGATATGCGTGGCAGATTGTCTATTGACCTAGATTTAGGCTTTAAATCCTCGAGGCCTAATTCATCAGTATTACTTCGAATTAATGTTTCCATATTTGCCCCAGAGAAATATTATGATTAAAAGATTTATCTTCTTGTTGAAGCACATATTAATGCGAAACACTTAAATCACAAATAGATTGTTCAATTTTCTTGTTGCGCAACAAGGTCACGATGAAACATTTTTTTAAAATGCATTAGGTTTTCTGAATTGTTTCCTCGGAAAAATAATCCCCTGGGGAAATAAACTAAACAATATGTACTTATCGGAGATTTTCTCGATCGAATTTATGTACTGCGATGCGACTTCAAGGCTTGTGTATTGCATCAAGCAAACTATTTTGAAATCGTAGCCGCCCCACTCGACTACGAGTAAAATGCCAAGGCACGCTAGTTAATGGTCTTCGATTGGAAAATCAACTTTTAAGGCGGTATGCATAATCAGGATTTATACATTTCCTCAAATGAGCTTCGGGAGCTCACCAAGTCTGGCGGTAGCTGGTGCCAGATTCACCAATTGACGTATTTACGTATCGCCTTCAGCTTGGATGCCTATGGCACTCCGGTCGTCAAAAGAACTGACTTTGATGATTTCAGAAAAATTAATCCATGAAATTTTTCATCCGGAAATCTCTTAGATCACCAGTTATACGATGCATTTCATAGCCGACTGTGCCGAGGTCTCGGTCGGTCGATTGATGCGTTCAAAAATTCGCGCAAAAATTCGGACTGATGCCTTACTTCCAATGCAACTTCGATCGCTCGATGAGTATTGGTAATTCTCTAAATCTGACATCAGTCAAGTCTAGTATTCTTAGAAGTATTGCTGCTCCCACCGCCTGGTGGCCTCTGCGTATTTTTGAAATTGCTGAGGGTGATGTTTTCAGTTCGCGTGCCAAATCGAAATCTGAAAACACGCGCAACCGCCAGCGCGCCCAGTCCAAAAGGTCGATCTGGTCAAACTGAAAAGGCTCTTTCAACATGATTTTCCCCGCCACAAGGTTAATTTTGTCAATTGGCTGATCCAGTGAAAAGATCATCACTTAAAGCTGAAATAGTCATGCTACCCGGCGCTGTTGTGTCTAACCACGCTCATCAATTCAGAAGCACTTATCTTGACATGGTAGGTAAGCACTCTGCAGTTTGCGAACGCCTGCATGCGCAGCTTCACAAGCCCCAAACCACATTACTGCCAGTGGCTTTGCTAGTTCTGAGCAGCTCCAGAAAGCTATCAGCACTTTCCCGAAACCGCACAGCATCATGTTGTTTTGAAATTTCTATACCTGAACTTCCTGGGTCTCGTTCTATCGGCGCCTGTCGCTTAAGCTCAGATTCTATTTTCTGGATGAGTGTATCCATCTCAGAAACAGTAATCACGCCAGTTTTTCCTGGCGTTTTTCCAATGATTGAGAGCATAGTTTCTGCACTGAATCGCTGCATGATGACATCTGCAGCCGATGAAGATTTAAATGTATAAAGCATCGATGGTTTACTTTTCTACTATGGCTAGTTTTCTACAAAGGGCCGAATCTTGAGTGACTGATACCAAACATATGCTACTGCTTATGGAAGCTATGTTTTTGATGCCCGGCAAGTTGCATGTTCTAAGGAAAGACGCGACGAATGAGAACCATTCAATTAAGACTGCGCTTTCTTTTTCATTTAGGAAAAGCTTGATGACGATCATGGGTTACCAGCTTTGAAAGTGGCAGGCTTATCGGTGGGATAGATGCTTTGAGAAAAATCGACATGACGCATTCAAAACGACTTTGCTATTCATGGCCAGTACAGCGCTTACAGAGATTCACTCTGTTATTGGTTCCGCTCATGATGATGGGTTGTAACGTCGATTTTCTAAATGCCCGACCCGCACGCGAACTGACGCCACCCGCCAAAGTAGGTAACCTCTACGCAGGATGGCGTGTGTACCAAGGTAAGTGCTCAAGTTGTCATGGGGTTGCCGCGACCGGTGGCCAGCAAGCGCCTGACTTGCTGCCGATCGTTAGAAGTCTGAACCTGCAGCAATTTGCTGCGATCGTTTTGAAACGCTACGATCTGGCCAGTGGTGCTTCGCGCAAATTGCAAGATAAGACAACGGTAGAGACGCGTATTGACGAGATCATGCGCGCTAGTGAGCCACCGATCGAAATGCCGACTTGGCAGGGCGAGCCCGCTGTCAACGCGCACATCCTTGATCTCTATACCTACTTGTCTGCCAGAGCAGAGGGTCGGATCGGGATTGGACGTCCGCCGGATTACGGCAATACCTCTGCCGTGTTTTCAGGCGGACCGGCATATTAAGTTGAATCGCCGATCATAGCGATGGCGACGCTTGATCGACTTAAAACAGCTGTGGACCTGACTCGCCATCCGCACCCTTGCTCGACTTCGGCTTGGGTTTTCGCGCTGCACTCTGCAGCGCGAGTGCGCGAAGTACCTGCAAGGCGGCTTCGCTGTCTTTGCTGAGATTGGCAGCGAGTCTCTCCTCGCCCGTCACACGCAGTATCAGACGTAGCTGCTCAACCATGATGCGGAATTGCTCTGCTGCGAATTCCGGGTGGGCATTTGCATCAAGCATCAGCTGCCCAAAATTTAACTCGTTAGCCTCTAGCTGTTGTTGGAATTCCCGCTTGGCTTGTTCGAGCAAGCGGTTAAGCTCTGACTCCGACAGATGCAGTCGCTCCGCCTCAGCTGCAATCGCTTCATTTTCTCGGGGATCAAGTACACCATCGGCGTACGCAGCGGTTAATTGATGCACGAAAGCTTCACGATCAATACGTAGCTGATCCGTGAATGCCGACGCCAACAAACCGGCCGGAATAGCGAAGATACCGATACCCAATAGCGCCAGTACCACCGTTAACGCCCGGCCCATGGGGGTCACGGGTGAAATATCCCCGTAGCCCACCGAGGCCAAGGTCACCACTGCCCAGTAGATTGACTGCGGGATATTTTCAAACTTGTCGGGCTGCGCATCATGCTCGAATAAATAGCCGAGCGAGGCTGTCAACACCACCATCAATAACATCACGAACACCGATGCCGCAATAATCTGCCATTCACGCTTAGCGACACGTATCAGCGTGACCGTGGCCGAGGTATATCGCGTCAGCTTCAGCATACGCGTGAGGCGGAATACACGCAGGAAGCGCAGATCGAGTGGGTAAGGCAGGAAATGCTCGAGGAGGAAAGGCAAGATCGTGACCAAATCAATCAGCGCAGTCCAGCTTCGCATATGCGCCCAGTGCGGCATTGAAGTGCTACGATAAGCTGGATTCTCTGGTGCGCTGTAGACGCGTGCCACATATTCGAACGAGAAAATACTGAAAGCGATAATATCGATCCAATAGAACTCGGCAGCAAACAGATGATTAATAGAATCAACCGATTCCATAATCACGCATAGCATCGACAGCGCAATCCAGAACACAATGAAGTTGTCGACAAAAATATGCAGCCGCCCCGAGTGGCCGGTCGGCTCCAGCAAGGCGAAAACTTTAGCTCTGAAACTACGGCCTGCATTGAGTTGCTGGAATTCTTCCCAAGCAGGTATCAAAACACGGGAGAGCTTGAAAATCCTTGCCAGACGCATCAATCGCAGCACGCGCAAGGCTTCGAGATCGACCGGCGTAAACAGCACCAAATAAAACGGCGCAATCGCGATCAGATCAATCAGTGCATAAAGGCTGAACACATAGCGCAAGCGCGGATAGCGGCTGTTGGCAAACTCCGGCAGCATCGGTGCAGTGACTACACGCAGTACATACTCCAGCGTGAAAAGCCCGACAGTGATGAGATCGAAAGCGTGGAACCACCCTGCATTCGGCACATGAATCTCGGGGATGGTCTCGAGCACGACCGCAAACACCGACAGGACGATCAAGAGCGCGACCGTGCTATCGATTTGGCGTTGATAGCCGCCCTTGAAGTCTGGGTCGAACAACCATTGATAGATCAGTGCTACCGGCGACGCTGCTGAACCTGCGGGTGGAAGATCAGTCGATGGTGTTACAGCGGGTGCTTCCGTGGCTGAGGTCGTGACAGCAGCTGCCACGACCGGGCTTATATTTTTATTTGTACTCATCATCTCCCCACCAATAGCGCCGCTGCCTCACGCGCCGCTACCCTTCCTTCATCGGTTGGTATTACCCACACCTCGACACGACTCTCTGGTGCATGAATCGGCAGTATCGCATCACCGATCGCCATCGCATTCAGTTTCTCGTTGATCTGCACCCCAAGCCAACTGAGCGCCATACCGACCTCACTACGCAATACTTTGTCATGCTCGCCAATACCGCCTGAGAATGCGATCAGATCCAAGCCTTGCATGCAGGCGATCATGGCGCCACTTTCGCGCACGATACGGTGGGTAAACAGATCAATCGCATGCTCTGCTGCGACACTTTCATCCATGCGTAATGCACGCATATCCGCTGAAATGCCAGACACACCGAGCAAGCCACTCTCGCTATACAACAAGTGAGAGAGCTGATCGTGGTCGTAACCTTTATCGAGCAAGTACAGTAGCACGCCGGGGTCGATTGACCCGGAGCGCGTGCCCATCATCAAGCCATCCAGCGCGGAGAACCCCATGGTGCTGGCCACGCTATGGCCATTAAATGCAGCGCACAGACTAGCGCCATTTCCAAGATGCGCCATCAGTACTCGTCCGCGTGCGCGTTCACTATGCTGCTGCAATACGCCAGTGATGTACTGGTAAGACAGCCCATGAAAGCCATACCGTCGAATACCGCTGGCGGTCAGTTCTTGAGGCAGCGCGAATTCCTGATTGATCAGCGGCGCATTCGCATGAAAGGCTGTATCGAAACAGGCAACCTGCGGAACACCGACAAATGCGGCAGTGAAAGCGCGCACTCCAGCGATATTGTGTGGCTGGTGCAAAGGCGCGAGTGGATTGAGGTGCTCGATTTGCTTAAGCACCTCATCGTTCACTATTACGCTATGGCGAAACGCGGCGCCACCATGCACAATGCGATGCGCGACCGCGATAGGCGGCTTCATCCCGAGTTCTGCCAGTAGCATGCGCAGACTGGCGAGTGCATCGAGAAACACATCTTGGTTCTCACGCTTTACTGCACGCAGGTGGACCCCTTGTTGATCTGCCCAACGTAACTCGGGTTGACCATTGGGTTCGAGTCCTTCGACCCGGCCGCTGATGACTGCTGGCAGTACATCACCTTTACCATCCGACGGGTAGACCGAAAACTTCAGCGACGATGAGCCGGCATTAACAGCGAGGATAGTCATTCGCTTTAGGCCTGTTTTAACTGGGACTGTCGCAATGGATCTGTCCGCAAATGATGTGCAACCAAAAGCGCGAGCAGTGCTGAGCCCATACGCACAGCAGGTCCATCAGCGCGACTGGTGAGAGCAATCGGCACACGCGCTCCCAGCACAACGCCAGCGCCACTAGCACCCGCCATGTACTCCAACTGCTTGGCCAGCATATTGGCAGATTCCAGATCAGGCGCGACCAGAATATCGGCATCCCCGGCCACGGGTGAAACAATTTGCTTCACTTGAGCTGCGTGGGGAGAGATCGCATTATCGAATGCCAAGGGGCCATCAACGATCGCACCCTTGATCTGGCCACGATCTGCCATCTTGCATAAAGCGGCGGCGTCGAGTGTAGAAGGAATCGTCGGAGTCACGGTCTCGACCGCCGAGAGTAGTGCTATCTTGGGATTCGGGTTGCCCATGATGTGCGCGAAGTCGATTGCGTTGCGGACGATATCGACCTTCTCTAATAGCGTCGGGGCGATATTCAGCGCAGCGTCTGTCACCATCAGTGGCTTGGAGTACATCGGCACATCAAAACGGAAGACATGCGACAAACGTCGCCCTGTCGCTAACTCTTTATGCTGCAGCACTGCATGAATCAGCTCATCGGTATGCAAGCTACCTTTCATCAGGATTTCAACTTCACCGCGTGCAGCCATCTGCGCCGCCTGCTCCGCAGCGGCATGACTGTGCGGCGCATCGATCAGCTCGATGCCGTCGAGCGACAGATTGCCTGCGATGGCGGCGGACCGAATTTTGCCGACTGGTCCGACCAATACCGGTACGATCAAACCACGCTGTGCTGCATCGAGCGCACCTGCTAGAGACCCCGCGTCGCAAGGATGTACAACCGCGCAACGTAAAGCTTCGAGTGAGTCCGCCAGCGATAGCAGCGTATTCAAACGTTCGACAGGATCAAACAGCTGAATCTGCGGTGCTGAAATTTTCGGGCGCTTGATCTTTTGCGTTGGCGCCATCACGCGCGCCAACCCGCGCAGCACGACTTCATCATGTTGATTGCATACTTCGCATTGCAGCTCGACACGCTTTTTTAGATCATCTTTTGCAGTGACCGTGACCGTGACTCTTAATGTATCGCCGATGCGTACCGGCTTGGTGAAGTCAAGGTCTTGATGCAGGTAGATCGTGCCCGGCCCGGGAAATTGGGTGCCTAGTACAGCAGAAATCAGCGCACCGCCCCACATACCGTGCCCGATCACGCCGTGAAACATCGTCTGGTTGGCATAGGCAGGATCTAGATGCGCCGGATTGGTATCCCCCGAAACCGCAGCAAACGAACGAATATCATTCAAGGTAAGCGTGCGGGTCAGTGTTGCTGACTGCCCGATACTCAGTTCATCGTAGGTGGAAACACCTCATTGCGAAATTTCTTCCTGTGTGAACAGTCATTGAAGCTGCGACTGGTCGATGGCGTGCTGCATCAGGGCATCGAAGGATTCAATACCCCATACGGCGCGAGTAGGAATTGATCCGCTTGGCGGGGAAGGTTTCGGCAAGGCCATCGGGATGCATAAAAGAATGTCAATGATTTGAATTATGCATTCCGTTAGGCAACATTTTGAGCAATCGCTGAGCGTTTCATTTGGGAAATTGACTGATATCAATATTTCCCCATGAGAATCGCGCGTTAAAGTACTCGCCGCTGCTGACGATTCACCAAAAAGATGATTTCCTCTAACTGTTTCCAAATTACTACCGGGCGACCGACTATGAAAACACCGTCCTATTTCCGCTGGCTGCTGCTATGCGCGGTGGTATGCGTGCTTTCCGGCTGCGCGCAACGGCGCACGCCTAACATCGACGACTTCACCTGGAACACGATCGGCTGGGAGAAGCTGTACTACTTGGATGGGAGTCGCTATCAGGGCTCATTCGATCGCACCTTCGACCGCGACGGCCCCGGTACCTACACCTACCCGAATGGCGATCGGCTAGTGGCGATTTTCCGGGACGGTATGGTGGTGGGCCGTGCGACCGTGCTGTATGCCGATGGCAAAAAATATATTGGTGAATTCCGTAATAATCGCCTAACCGGCAAAGGCACGTTGTTCTACTTGAATGGCGACCGCTACGATGGCCGCTTCGTAAATGGTCGTCGTACCGGCCGTGGTATCTACACCTACGGCGACGGTAGCCAATACAACGGTGAGTTCTATAACGACCAAATGACGGGCTCGGGCGTGATGGTTCATGCCAATGGCGATCGCTACCAAGGTTCCTTCCACGAAGGTAATCCCCATGGGCTCGGCCGTATGGAGTTTTCTAATGACCGTACGCCACTGGAAGGTCGGTGGGAACACGGCGATTTCGTCTGGCCGCAGCAACTGCGTCGCTAGAGCGATTTCACCTCCGTGAGCTGTTTACAGCTGCTCACAATTTGTCGCTAGCACGGCTACTCCCCTTGCTCGATACTCGACTTTGCCAATGTTGGCAAAGGAGTCCCTCATGAAAACCAAGATCGCTACCCTGGTACTGCTGACCGTGACCGCTGGGAGCGCTTCTGCACACGGTGGCGAAGTGTTTACTGGCCTCGTCGTCGGTGCAGTGGTCGGCAATATGATCGCATCGCAGTCGCGCGCGGCAGTGACCGTGCATTACGGCGGGTACGCACCGCCACTGGTGGTGCATGCTCCGCCCCCGGTCGTCGGGTATGCGCCGCTGCCGCCGGTACTCGGTTACGCACCACCACCTGTGATGGTGTACCCACCCGCCCGTGTCTATTACGGTGACCCCGCATTTGGCCCGGGTCATGGCTACGGCCATCGTCACCACCAGCACCATCAGCGTCAGTTCGAACACCGTGGTTGGGGCCAGCCGCGCTGGTAATCCTGATGTAGGTGGCGGAAGCCGCCAGCGGTATGATTGGGTCAACCAGCCTAGTCTGCGCAAGCGCAGACTAGGCCCAATAACCAGAACAAGATCGATGGTGACCTCATGTATGTACGACCCGCTGCGCAGGATACGCGCGCGCCCATCTCGGACGAACAACTCGATCTCAAGCTCAAACGCGTTGCGATTGATACCAATCTCGAGAACGTCGTTTATCTAAACCGTGATTGTCTGATTTACCGCATCGCCGGCTTTCAGGCGCTCTCCAAAGTTGAAGTTGTCGCCGGCGAGCATCGGATTAGCGCAACGCTCAATGTTGTTGACGATGCCGCCATCATCAACCCCGATGAGATCGGTCTGTCGGAGGATGCATTCAAGCGTTTCGGGGTTGAAGCGGGCGCACTGACTAGAGTGCGTCATGCAGAAAAACCCGCCTCGGTAGGTGCCTTGTTCCGCAAGATCAATGGTGAACGGCTTGAAAAAGACGATTATCACGCGATCGTGCGAGACATCACGGGTGGACACTACTCCAAGATCGAGCTGACTGCCTTCCTGATCGCTACCAGTAACGGTGAACTCGACCGCGATGAGATTTACTTCCTGACGGATGCGATGGTTGCCAGCGGCCGACGACTGGAATGGCATGAGCACATGGTAGTCGACAAGCACTGCATCGGTGGCATACCGGGTAACCGTACTTCGATGCTCGTGGTGCCGATTGTTGCTGCGCACGGACTGCTCTGCCCAAAAACATCGTCGCGCGCGATCACCTCACCCGCCGGTACTGCTGACACGATGGAAGTACTGGCCAATGTCAATTTGGCGCAAGACCGTATCGCAAGCATCGTGCGTGAGCATCGCGCTTGTTTGGCTTGGGGCGGCACCGCGGATCTCTCTCCGGCGGATGATGTGATGATCTCGGTTGAGCGACCGTTATCGCTGGATTCAACCACGCAGATGATCGCGTCGATTCTCTCTAAAAAAATTGCTGCAGGCTCCACGCATTTGCTCCTGGATATCCCGATTGGCCCATCGGCTAAGGTAAAGACTGTGCCAGATGCGCAGCGTCTGCGTAAATTATTCGAGTATGTCGCCTCACGTATGCACCTCAAACTCGAGGTTGTGATTACCGATGGCCGGCAGCCTATCGGTCAAGGTATCGGCCCTATGCTGGAGGCGCGGGATGTGATGCGTGTGCTGGAGAATGATCCACGCGCGGCACAAGATTTACGGCATAAGTCGCTCAATCTGGCGGGTCGGATGATCGAGTTCGATCCGGATGTCCGAGGCGGTGATGGGTATTCCATCGCACGCGACATTCTTGAGTCGGGTCGAGCATTGCACCGTATGCACGCCATCATCGAGGCACAAGGCGCCAAGGGCTTCAAGCACGATAACTTCATGCTAGGCCGACTGAGCCATGAAGTGGTGGCCGAGCGCGATGGCATGGTGGTCGGCATCGACAATCTGCAGATCGCCAAAATCGCACGACTCGCTGGTGCACCCAAGGTACCGAACGCGGGTATCGATATCATGCACAAGCTGGGTGACCGGGTCAAACGTGGTGATACGCTCTATATCATCTACGCAGAATTCCCCAGCGATTTACTGTTCGCGATGCAGCAGTGTGAAAAAGCCAGTGGCTACACGATTGGGGACGACACCGAGATTCCGCATTCCTATCTGGAGTTTTGAATGAGCGATACGCGGGTGCTTTATTTTGATGACGAAGCAGGGGCCGCGTGCCGGTTTGCGGAAACTGCAGGCTTTTCCAGCGCAGTCGTTGATCGGCATCGTTTCCCTGATGGTGAGCTGAAATTACGGTTACCCGCCTCCCTGCCCGCCAAGGTGATCGTCTACCGCTCGCTGGTGAATCCGAATGAAAAACTGATCGAGCTACTGTTCGTCGCACAGACTGCGCGCCAACTGGGTGCGAAAGATCTTACGCTGATCGCACCTTATCTGGCCTACATGCGACAAGACATCGCCTTTCATGAGGGCGAGGTCGTCAGTCAGAAAATAATCGGGCGTTTTTTAGCGCAGGTGTTTGATGGCTTGGTAACGATCGATCCCCACCTGCACCGTGTAGCTACGCTGGAAGAAGCCTCGCCCGTCAAACGCGCCATCACGCTCAGTGGCGCGCCACTGCTGGGCGACTATATTGCGCAGCAAATCCCTGATGCTTTTTTGTTAGGTCCGGATAGTGAATCCGCACAGTGGATTGCCAGCGCTGCAAAAAAGCATGGCTTTGATCATGCAGCCTGCGAAAAAATTCGTCGCGGCGACAAGGATGTGCAGGTACAACTCCCTGCGGTTGATTTGAAAGGTCGACGTGTCGTTATCCTGGATGATGTTGCCAGCAGTGGTCGTACACTCGCTAAAGCTACCCATGCTGCGCTCGAAGCCGGTGCCAGCTCCGTCGATGTCGCGGTGACGCATGCGCTGTTCGCCGACGATGCGCTGCAAGTGATTCGTGAAGCAGGTGTGCGCCACATCTGGAGTACTGACTGCATTGCGCACGAGAGTAATGTGGTGAGTATTGCGGCGATGTTGGCTGAAGCACTGCGATGATTTCAGGGGCTGCTCAGTAGCCCCTAAGTCCCAGCAATCTCAGAAAAATGCCTGAATCCCGGTTTGCGCTCGGCCAAGAATCAGCGCGTGGATATCATGCGTGCCCTCGTAGGTGTTCACCACCTCAAGGTTAACCACGTGTCGGATGACACCATATTCATCGCTGATACCGTTGCCCCCCAACATGTCGCGTGCTGTGCGGGCAATATCGAGTGCCTTGCCACAGGAGTTGCGCTTCATGATGGAGGTAATCTCAACCGAATCCGTACCATCGTCCTTCATGCGCCCGAGCCGCAAGCAAGCTTGTAATGCCAACGTAATTTCGGTTTGCATGTCCGCGAGTTTTTTCTGCACTAACTGCGTCGCTGCCAATGGCCGGCCGAATTGCTTACGATCGAGGGTGTACTGACGGGCAGTGTGCCAGCAAAACTCGGCTGCGCCCATTGTGCCCCATGCAATGCCATAGCGTGCTGAATTCAAACAAGTAAATGGCCCCTTCAAACCGCGCACTTCAGGGAAGGCGTTTTCTTCTGGTACGAACACCCCATCCATCACGATCTCACCCGTCGTGGAAGCACGCAGACCGACCTTGCCATGTATCTTCGGCGTGGTCAGGCCTTTCCAAGCTTTTTCCAGAATGAAGCCGCGAATATTTCCTTCATCATCTTTTGCCCACACCACGAATACATCGGCTATAGGGCTATTGGTAATCCACATCTTCGAACCGGTCAGGCTGTAGCCACCATCGACCTTTTTTACGCGCGTAATCATGCTGCCAGGGTCTGAGCCATGGTCTGGCTCAGTCAGACCAAAACAGCCAATCCATTCGCCCTTCGCCAGCTTGGGCAGATACTTCTGTCGTTGTGCTTCAGTACCGAACTCATAAATCGGCAACATCACCAGCGAGCTTTGCACACTCATCATCGAGCGATAACCGGAATCTACGCGCTCCACCTCACGCGCGATCAAGCCGTAGCTAACGTAGTTCAGTCCGGCGCCACCATACTCACTCGGTATGGTGGGGCCAAGCAGACCCAGCTCGCCCATCTCGCGAAAAATGCTGAGATCAGTTTGCTCATGACGAAATGCTTCCTGTACGCGCGGCATCAGCTTTTGCTGGCAATACGCGGCAGCAGCTTCGCGCACCATGCGCTCTTCTTCGGTCAGCTGCTGCTCAAGTTGTAGCGGATCTTCCCAGACAAATTTTGATGTGCTCATGAAATTTTTATTTAACTAGACTGGTACTACCCGACCAGCTTCGGCCAGAGCCCTCAGATCTTCTTCTTCCAATGCCGGCCCCTCAAGCGTGACACGCTCAGACTCCACTTTGTCATGGCGGTACTTCTCCATCACTTTGCGTAATGCTGGCTTTTGATGCGTCGTGTCGTAGCCATTAAACAAATGACCGAGCAGGCCCCGATCTAGATCACTGGTACCCAGTATCCAATCCGCAATCGGGAGTGTGAGGTTCATATTTATGTGCATCATGATGCCCATATTATGGTGTGCGCTGTGATGACGACGAATCGTATTAATCAGCGGCATATGACGCACAAAACGATTCTCCGGTACATGGCAACAAAAATGAAAAGTTTCATACACCATGTAATGACCAATCATGGTGATCGGGAACATATAACCCGCATCGGGACCCAGCAGCAGCGTAGCCAATCCCCCGAAAATGGCACTCGCAACGACTAACACGATCAGTACGCGCCACGGAAAAAACACAATCCGAAACTCTTTGATGCTGTTAATAGTGAATTCGTTATCGGTGAAGTATTGGTGATGCTGGCGCGTATGACGATCGAAAATCGCACGCAGCGCGAACACATCTTTCAGGCGATGCATGATGTGCATATGCATGCCCCACTCGACGAAGTTCCCAGCGATCGCAATCGGGATGATCAGCAGCCATTCCCATGTCGGGTTGGTTAATTGCCCGATACACCAGGCAATCGCTGCGATGCCTGCACCATACATCACGCCAATATGAAGCAAGCCGTGATACCACGGGCTGATTTGCTGCAGGTAGTTTGCCCGGAACTTGGATTGTTTTTCGGTGATCATCGCGGCCTCCTGCCGATAGCTTAGCGCAAACCGATGGGGAGCAGCGTCGAGCTGCGGTTAATCAGATAAGGGGCTACCCGCGAGGTGCCTGCCCCAGATAATCCCCCGCACTGGTGCGCGCGTCAGAGGTGCGCGCATCAGAGGAGCGCGGACCAAGCCGCAGCACTGCTTAGCCGACCAGCTTTTGGAAATAATTTGGCAACGCGAACAAGCCCTGATGCGTTGCAGGGTTGTAGTACTGCAGATCGCTGAGCCCGGCCGATGCGATGGTTGCGGCGAT
>JAJTGD010000055.1 GCA_021299035.1 Oxalobacteraceae bacterium
CTACTCGAACTGCCACAGCCCAAATATGCCGGGGTCTCAGCGCTGGAACAAGGCGCCAACCTCAGCACCGAGCAGCAGCGGGTGAATCTCTGGCTCTCGAAGCGCTACCGCATTGCGGGCACTGCCAGCACGTTGTTGGTAGGCGCGGCCTACGAGGCAGCAGAGACCGTCAAGGTCGACCCTCTGCTGATTCTGGCAGTAATGGCGATTGAATCACGCTTTAACCCGTTCGCTGAAAGCGCCATGGGCGCCCAAGGGCTGATGCAGGTGATGTCGCGGGTACATCGCGAAAAATTCGACAATCACGGCGGACCGACGGCTGCCCTGAACCCAGTCGCCAATATTCAGGTGGGCGCGCGCATCCTGAAAGACATGATCCGGGTCTCCGGTTCGGTACAGGGTGGTCTGAAGCTGTATGTGGGTGCCGGTAATCTTGAAACAGACGGTGGCTACGCAGCGAAGGTGTTGGCTGAGTACAGCAGACTGCAACAAGTTGCAGCTGGCAAGCGAGTACCCACCTTCACCCCACCACAAGTGGTTGAGCCCGCTCGTGAGGCGGATGCAGCGCCGGTCGTATCGCACGCAGAGCAGGAACCCGCCTAAAGCAGGAACCTACTCAACCTGCCACACGCAGTATCACGGCGCCTGCTGTCATGTTTGCAGCGGCGCCGTTTTCTTTTTATGCGCCACGCGCCAAATAGGCCGCCAAGCGGCTGATGGCTTCTTCCAGCTTCGCCATCGAGGTGGCATACGACACCCGGATGAAGCGATGCGCACCGACTTCACCAAAGTCCACACCGGGCGTCAGCGCAACACCGCTGTGCTCGAGCACATCACGACAAAACCCTGCAGCATCATCGGTCCAGCGACTGCAGTCGGCGTAAACATAAAAAGCACCATCCGGTGGTACCGGAATATCGAAGCCGAGACCTTGCAAGGCAGGTACCAGGTAGTCACGTCTGCGACGCATCTCCTGACGTCGCTGCTCGGCGATCTCGAGCGCCTGCGGCGTGAAACAGCCTAGCGCCGCATGTTGCGCCATGCTGGACGGGCAGATATAAAAATTCTGGGCGAGCTTTTCAATCGCCGGTAGTAGCGCAGGCGGTATTACCAGCCACCCGAGACGCCAACCGGTCATGTTGAAATACTTCGAGAAACTATTGATGACGATCACGTCTTCACCCAAGGCTAACGCGGTGAATGGCTGATGATCGTACGTCAGGCCCTGATAGATTTCATCGACCACACTGAAACCACCGCGCTCTCTTACTGCGGAGATGGTTTGCGCGAGTTGATCGCGAGTCATTGAAGTACCGGTCGGATTCGATGGCGAGGCCAGCAGTACGCCACGCGTCTGTTCGCGCCAGTTCGCGGCCACCATTGCTGCAGATAGCTGGAAACGATCTGCGGGTCCGCTCGGAATCAGCACCGGACGCCCATTGAACGCGGTGATGAAATGTCGGTTGCACGGATAGCTGGGATCGGGCATCAGCACCTCGGCATCGCGCTCGACCAGTGCCGCGCACGCCAGCAGCAAAGCACCGGACGCCCCCGCCGTGATCACGATTCGCGCTGCAGGCACATCAACACCGAAGGCATCCCGATAATGCGCCGAGATGGCGTCACGCAGCGGCTGCAAACCAAGCGCAGCCGTGTAGCGCATGGCAGCGCCATCGGCGAGCGCACGCTGCGCGGCATCAAGTACGGGTTGCGCAGGTGGAAAGTCGGGCTCGCCAATACACATATAGATCACTGAACGTCCGGCCTGCTCCATCTCACCGGCGCGCTTGATCACTTCCATGACATGGAACGGCGCAATCTGCTGCAGTCGCTGCGCAAGCGAAAAATTCATGATGGGTGGTGCGCCTTAGCGAACAGCGGCGACTTCGATCGCGCGCAATTTGGCGGCGAGTTTGTCGAGTACGCCATTGACGTACTTGTGGCCGTCGATACCGCCGAAAGATTTGGCGAGTTCGACCGCTTCATTGATCACAACTTTGTAGGGAATTTCAATATGCTGCTTCAGCTCGTAGGCACCAATCAGCAGTGCGGCATGTTCGATCGGTGAAAGCTGATCAATCGCACGATCAATGTACGGAACAATCTCGGCGCGCAAGCCCGCCGCATCGCGGATGGCACCATGTAATAGCGCATCAAAATGCGTACGATCAGCCTTGTCAAACCCATGGGCGTCACGGATATAGGCATCGATCACACCGGCGTCTTCGTGACTCAGCAACCACTGGTAGATGCCTTGCAAGGCAAACTCACGCGCACGGTGGCGCGGGGTTCGGTTCTTGCTGGGGTTGGCGTGTCGAGAAGGGGTGCTACTCATGCATTGCCTCAGTCTTCTTCAGCGTCATCGGCCAACTCTTCCATTGCAGCGACCAGATTCGCCATCTCAACCGCGACACGTGCTGCATCAGCGCCTTTACCGGCCATACGCGCCTCGGCCTGCTCGTCGTTTTCGGTCGTCAGTACCGCATTGGCGATCGGGATACCGTGGTCCAGGCTGATGCGACGGATGCCAGCACCCGATTCATTGGCCACCAACTCGAAGTGATAAGTCTCGCCGCGAATCACCGCACCGAGCGCAATCAGCGCATCGAACTGACCAGACTCCGCCATTTTCTGTAATGCGAGCGGGATCTCGAGCGCACCAGGCACCGTCACCACCAGCACATCCTGATCATCTACCCCGAGATATTTCAGCTCGGCCAGACAGGCTGCTGCCAGTCCATGGCAGATATCCTCGTTGAAACGCCCCTGCACGATGCCAATCCGCAGGCCAGCACCATCGAAATCGGGTTCGTACATTCCCACGCTCATGTCGCCTCCTGCATCAGTGCTCGGTCGGGCCAGCTTGGTAGCCGGTGACCTCCAGGTTGAAGCCAGCCATCGAAGGCATTTTCCTTGGGTTGGCCAGCAGCTTCATCTTACCGACGCCTAGCGCACGCAAAATTTGCGCGCCAATACCGTAGGTTCGAAGATCCATTCGTGCGCCACGCGGCATCGGCACAGGCTGCGAAGATGCCAAGGCGCTGAATTGCGCAAACATCTGATCCGCCGATTCCTCGCAATTCAGCAGCACGATCACACCGCGCTCCGACGCTTTAATCGCCAGCATGGCCGCTGACATGTTCCATGAGTGCGTGGTTGCATGGGTGTCAAGCAAATCAAGAATCGACACCGGCTGATGCACACGCACCATTGTTTCCAGTTCCGGCGTAATACTGCCGTGAACCAGCGCAAGATGTGCCCCACCGCTGGGCGCATCACGAAATGCGATCGCATGGAAATTGCCATGCGGCGTCTGCATCTCGCGCTCGCCAACACGCTCAATGATGCTCTCGTTCTGGCTGCGATAGTGAATTAAATCGGCGATGGTGCCGATTTTCATGCCGTGCTCCCGCGAGAACTCGATCAGGTCGGGCAGCCGCGCCATGGTGCCGTCTTCTTTCAGAATCTCGCAGATCACCGCAGCCGGCGTCATCCCCGCCAAGTCGGCTAGATCGCAACCGGCTTCGGTGTGACCTGCCCGCATCAACACGCCACCTTTCTGGGCCCGCAGGGGAAAAATATGTCCCGGTTGAACTAAATCGCTTGGTTTGGCGTGGCGTGCCACCGCCACCTGAATCGTACGTGCCCGATCAGCGGCAGAGATACCCGTGGTAACCCCCTCGGCTGCCTCGATCGATACCGTGAAATTCGTACCAAACGAAGTACCGTTACGGCCGGTCATCATCGGCAGATTAAGCTGCTCGCAGCGTTCTTCGGTCAGGGTCAAACAGATGAGGCCGCGCCCAAAGCGCGCCATGAAGTTGATCGCTTCCGGGGTGACGAAGTCGGCAGCCAGTACCAAGTCGCCCTCGTTCTCGCGATCCTCTTCGTCCACCAGAATGACCATGCGGCCAGCGCGCAACTCGGCAATGATCTCTTGTGTGCTGGATAGTGACATGGGGGTGCGTCCGGAAAGGCCGGACATTCTATCGGATTTCAAAGGCCGCACCTAGGCGGTGCGGCATGCTAATTTGCCAATTGCGCCTTGCCGGTTCAACCCGGCAAGGCCGTCAGCGAAAGCATACGCTCGACATAACGGGCGATCAGGTCGACCTCCAGGTTGACGCGCACGCCCGCTGCAAGGTGCTTGAGCGTCGTCACCTCAATGGTGTGGGGAATGAGGTTGATGGAGATCGTGCATCCCTCGGCATGATCAGTAACGCTATTGACGGTCAGCGATACCCCGTTGACCACCACCGAGCCTTTGTAGGCCAGATAACGCGCGAGCGAGGCTGGCGCCAGAATATCCAGCCGCCACGATTCGCCCACTTCGGCGAAATAACTGACCGTGCCTTGTCCGTCGACATGACCGGATACCAAGTGTCCACCTAGCCGCTCGGCAAGGGTCAGCGCTTTTTCGAGGTTGACCTCGCCTTCATGCTCCAGACCGACGGTGCAATTGAGGCTCTCGCGCGAGACATCCACACAAAACGTGTGCTCAGTTTTTTGGGTGACTGTCATGCAGGCACCATTGATAGCGATGGAGTCGCCAATCGCCACATCTTGCAGCGGTAATCCACCCGCGTGTACGGTCAGACGCAGACCTGCATCTGGCCCGCTACCGAGTGGGTGAATTTCGCTGATGCGACCTACCGCCGCGACAATGCCTGTAAACATACTTCTCCAAAAAAATCAGTAAACCGCGCGCAGTGCGCGCAGCCGCAAATCCGGTCCAACTTGCTGTACCTCGTGAAACCGGAACGACATACGGTCGCTCAGATGCGCCAGTACGGGCAAACGCGCCAAGCCTTGCGCTGGCCCCAGCAGACAAGGCGCAAGATACAACAGCAACTCATCCACCACATCAGCGCGCAGTAGTGAGCCATTCAACTTGAAACCGGCTTCAACATGCAGCTCGTTGATCTCGCGCCGGCCAAGCTCATGCATCAGGGCGGACAGATCAACCTTGCCACTATCGTCGGGTAACAGCGTCACCTCGTGACCCTGCGCGCGCAGTTGCTCGGCGCGCTCGGCGCCATCCACTGCAGTGAAGATCCAGCTCGCCGCGCCTTGCAATACCTTTGCTTGCGGCGATATGTCCAGATGACTGTCGACGATGATACGGCGCGGCTGCCGAGGGGTCTCGACCGCACGTACAGTCAGCTGCGGATCGTCCTGCTGAACTGTGCCTATACCAGTTAATAAAGCACATGCACGTGCGCGCCAGGCGTGACCATCGTCACGTGCATGCGCTGAAGTAATCCACTGACTCTCGCCGTTCTGCAAAGCAGTGCCACCATCCAAGCTGGCAGCCATCTTCATCCGTACCCAGGGTCGGCCATGCTGCATGCGATGCAGGAAACCAAGATTCATCTCGCGCGCTTCTTCAGCCAGTACACCCAGCTCCACCTGGATGCCCGCTGCACGCAGCTTCGCCAATCCCTGACCAGCCACCAGGGGGTTCGGGTCTTCAATCGCCACCACCACACGTGCCACACCAGCAGCGATTAAGGCATCCGCGCACGGCGGTGTGCGGCCATGATGACTACACGGCTCGAGCGATACATAAACGCTGGCACCGCGCACATCCACCCCACGCTCTTTGGCATGATGCAGGGCATGTGCTTCCGCATGCGCGAAACCAGTCGCTTGTGTATGCCCTTCGGCGAGGACATCACCATCGCGCACAATCAAACAACCGACCCGAGGATTCGGGGTCGAGGTATAGAGGGCTTTGGCGGCCTGCGCGAGCGCAGCGCGCATGCCATCGGTATCGGTGAGAATCTTCACATCGTCAGCATCAGCGGAGATACGACATTCTAGCAAGTGGCAAGATCACGATCAGGATCGCAGACGCGTACTCGCCCAAGAAATCCGATCACCAGTTTGCGCCTTTGCTCACCCAGCTGAAATAGTATCGACCCAAATTGCGGTACCGAGGCGCTTGCGACGGTACGCGGACGGCCACTCGGATCAAACGCGAGATACGTGCGCTTGCTATCCGTGAGACGTGTAATTACCTCTAATCCCGCGGGTATGGGAGCTCCGTGATGCAGAACTAGATCGCCCGGGTCTACGCGCTGATTGTCATTCGTATCTATCGCGACGCACCATCCCAAACGCCATTCACCCCACACTAGGGGTAACAGATCAACCCGGCGGCCACGACGAACTGCTTCGTTACGCGCCCGACTAAGTGCAGAATGAAAATCTGTGACCGCTGCTGTCACGCGCATACGATCTAGCAAGGGCTGGAAGGTCGATAACGTCGCTACTGTGAGTAGAGCCACAATACATGATGTCAACACTAGTTCGAATAGCGTGAATCCGCTCGCTCTGTAGGGCGTTCTTTGCAGGGTGGTTGGATGATTACGTGGTTTACGTGGCATCGTTTATACAGTACCTGGATGATGTTTTGATGGCTTCTTAATCACTTACCAAGGAGAAGCACGTCTCAGGGATCTAGCCTGCGCCAAGCAATTCGGCGAATACGCGAGGTACATTCAGTCACTACATCATGATCACAATAGTCGACTGCGTAATCTGCTTGCAGACGTACCTTGACCTGCGCGAAATGTCCGACTGCGGTAATTCGAAAGATACTGAGTGGAAGGTCGCTCAGCTCCGCCATCGCATCGGTGTTAAGCACCTCGAGCGTCCAATCAACGCCTGTCTGTCGATAGACATCAGACTCAGGATTTACTGCCAGGTTTTTTACAAGCTGCTGCAAGCGTAGCTCCGCCTGCGACAAGGCCTGCTGCTGATGGATCCACTGTGCTGAAGAAAACGCGGCATCCTGTGTCAAATGAGATGCCGATGCTGCTAATAGCATCACCATCATCACTGACAGTGTCGAGGGTAACAAGCTCATGCATCCGGACGCAGGCTATTGTTCAGGAAAATGATCCTGTCGAACTGACGATGCAGGCGATTCGGCTTCAACTGCTGAGGTAAAACATGCGCGCCGTCATCGTCAGCAGAATTACACCCAACGCCGTTGGTACCGAACAGATCTATGGGTTTCGGGGCACCGATCCATCCAAGATGCTGTGGTGACCGCATCAGCAAGGCGATGTGGAGTGCCACAATGCGAGTCCGCAGAGGTAACGACGATGGTACCGTGGTCGATGCGGTATCGGACAGCTGGGACGCGCTAAGGAAATTGTTTGGCAAGCCATCGTCGTCGACATCCACGCCAAACCGCACTTGAAAGGCAAGAACGCCACTGGCCACCGCTTGAGAAGTCCATGCTGATGTACCGCGGTAGTGGCATCGCAACTCAGGCTCGTTCATGGGATCAAGCCCGATGTAAAAAATACTACGGCCGGTGAACTCATCAGGTTGGCTTGCAAGGGGTAAGGCAAAGCCAGCGCAATTCAAGACCAGGCCAGTGGCATCGCCGCGCAGTCGAATCACCAGCAAGTCACTCGCAAGCGAGCTTGAGGGTGCGATATTCACCATCGTCTGTGCCGTGCCAGAGACGGTGGCATCGTCCAAGCCATCAATCGCTCCCTCGATTGGCCGCGAGGACAGCATAGACATCGGCATAGCCACGTTCACATAACCTGCTTGCTGTAGCAATCGCTCAATGAGGTCGAATACCTGGTAGGCCTGATCCTCCATAAGCGACAATTGTCTGGCCCGCTGCTG
>JAJTGD010000021.1 GCA_021299035.1 Oxalobacteraceae bacterium
TTGTTTCCGGGGAAGCGTGGCCGAGTGGTTTAAGGCACCGGTCTTGAAAACCGGCGAGGGTTTGCGCCCTCCGTGAGTTCGAATCTCACCGCTTCCGCCACCAGCGCCTTTGAAAGGCGCTATTTTTTCGCCTTTTCTCCTATGGGGAAACGTCTCAACCAGTTTGGTAAGTACCGCAGCCAGGCTATTTTGTTGTTATTTCACGGGGGTGCTTGCTAAATTCAGGGGGTGGGTAAGTTCAATATTCCATCTGTCTTGAAAAGAATTACTAAAGTTCATTTTTAGCAATACCGTCTTATTGCTCACATTCCCGACCCACAGATCTATAGTTTCGTTCCCGTTGAATGTCTCTCCTTTAGTTGTTACGCCTTTAAATTTTGCCTTTGCGACGATCTTAAAAGCATCGAATTCACCGATCTGGATTTTTATTTTTTCTTGCTTCGTTACTTTCACTTCTTGTGCTGCGTCTGAACTGAAGGTTTCACCTAAAACCTTGAAACTCTGGCTCCACTCATCCCCGACTTTAATATTCTTGTCGAATAATTTCATCGGTGGATCAAATGAACACTTTTCAAAATTTCCCAAACATACTTCATCACCCACTGTTCCTGGCCTTGGTGATTTAATGGGAATTACTAGCTCACCCTTCTTGAAGCGAGCCACAAATGAGGTGTCGTTTATTTCGTCAAAAAAATAACTTAGCTCCGATGTTTTGCCTGAGCGGAAATCTTTAAAGACGTAGGTTATTTGGTTACCATTCTCAAAAGGAGTGGTATTCGAAAGGATAGACTGACTTGAGGCAGCAGTTGGTAGCGCCAAAGCTAAAACATACATAAAAAACTTTTTCACTTTTTCCTCCGGACTTAATCGCTGAAAGATAATACCAACCTTTGATAGTTGTACATTGGTGCTAAGAAAATTTTCAAAAACAACGAATGAAGCAGGGAATCGTGTTTCGTACTCATACCCAGTTCGAAAATCGCTTTGCTCCGGCTAATGGGTAGCGGGCCCGTTTTCCCCTTCAGCCTGATTTATCGGCCTGTCTTTGCTTCGCAAAATCCGTATACCACTTTAGCGATCCCGGATTGCTCATCGCATCTTGATTGGCGATCTTGTCTATCGGCGCGCCGAGTAGCAGTTTTTTGATCGGTAGCTCCATTTTCTTGCCGGTCAGTGTGCGTGGTATTTCGGGCGCGGCGAATACTTCATTCGGTACATGGCGTGCTGAGAGTCGAGTACGTATCTGGTCGCACAGATACTGCTTCAGCGCCTCATCGAGGGGCTGCCCTTCGCGTAGCACCACGAAGAGCGGCATATAGGACTCGCGTCCCAGGTATTCAAGGTCGACCACCATGCTGTCGAGCACCTCTGGTAATTCTTCCACTACACGATAAATCTCTGCAGTACCCATTCGGACACCGTAACGATTGATGGTCGCGTCAGAGCGTCCGTAGATCACGGCGCCACCGCGCGGCGTGATCTTTATCCAGTCGCCATGCCGCCACAGTCCGGGGTAGTGGTCGAAGTAGCTGTCCAGATAGCGCTTGTTACCCGGGTCATTCCAGAAATACAGGGGCATGGATGGCATGGGCTTGGTGATGACCAGCTCTCCCACCTCATCGATCACTGGCTCACCTTGCTCGTCGAGTGCATGCACAGCCACCCCCAACGAGCGACATTGCATCTCTCCTGCGTACACCGGTAATAGTGGCGACGAGCCGACAAACGGGGCCGCTACATCCGTGCCCCCGCTGATGGATGCCAGCAGCACATCAGGATGTACCTGCTGATAGATCCAATGAAACGCCTCATCAGAGAGCGGCGAACCTGTCGAACCGACGCTGCGCAGCGAAGAAAGATCAGCGATGTTGTGTGGCTCGATACCCGCTTTCATGCAGTTCGCAAAGAAGGCCGCGCCGACACCGAAGAAAGTCAGCCGCATATCTTCCGCAAACTTCCATAGTCTCGATAAGTCGGGGTAACCGGGGTTGCCATCGTAGATGCAGATCGTCGCACCCACCAGCAGGCCGCTGATCTGGGCATTCCACATTACCCAGCCGGTGGTGCTGAACCACAGAAAACGATCATCCTCGCCAAGGTCCAGCGAGAGTGCATGCCCCTTCAGGCATTCCACTAACGACCCACCGTGGCCATGAACGATGGGTTTTGGCATACCCGTGGTGCCAGACGAGTAGAGTATCCAGAGCGGATGATCTGCCGGTAGCTGTTCAAAATGAATAGAGTTTGCTCGTGCTGCGGGGTGTGTGAATAAATCTTGCCAGCGCATCGCACCGGGTAGTGCACTCGCAATATCCAGCGTCGTATCAAGGTAGGGGAGGAGGACTGTGTGCTGCAGCGTCGGTAGTTCATCGCGCATCTGCTGCACGACTTCCAGACGGTTGAACGCCTTGCCGCCATAACGATAGCCATCCACGGCAATCAGCAGCTTGGGATCAATTTGCCTAAAACGATCCAGAACGCTCGAGGCGCCCATATCAGGCGAGCACGACGACCAGATCGCACCAATGCTGGCACAGGCATAAAAAGCGATCGCCGCTTCGGGGGTGTTCGGCAGGTACGCCACCACCCGGTCGCCGGGCCCGACGCCGAGTGCACGCAAGGTATTCGCAACTGCCGTGACCTGATCGCGCACTTCACTCCATGACAGCGTGACTCGGCCACGGGTTTCTGACTCGGCCACGATGGCATCTTTGTGAGCCGTCGCAGCATTGGTATTGAAGCGGAATAGCTGCTGCGCAAAATTCAGTCGTGCACCTTCGAACCATGTGGCACCAGGCATTGGATGACTGGACACAACTTGCTGGTACGGTACCGAACACTGAATATCAAAATAATCCCAGATCGACGCCCAGAATTCTTCGATGTGGTCTACCGACCACTGCCACAAGGCCTGATAGTCCGCGAAGTGCTGATCTCTTGCAGCTAGCCACTGCAGGTAATGGTTGACCTGACTGCGGGCCAAGCGCTCGGCACTCGGACGCCACAGGCATGGGGGTTGTTCTGACATGCAAGACTTTCGTTAGAATTTTTATCGTCGGATCACACGGCTACGTCGTCGGGAGCTTTGCCCGATTTGCGAGCGATCGAGCTCCCGTAAATTATCGGTTCGTAACGCCCTCGCGGTCTTTCTTGTACTGATCGTATTCAGGCATTTGCTTCGTGGTCGCTCCCTCAGCACCAACGGGCGACTGCGCTTTCTGGTTGGCGCGTATACCTTCATAGACGCCTCGCTCAGTCACTACTCCGCAAGATCCGAGTAAAAGCAGTGCTGAGATTGCCACTAGTCGCCGCTTGATGATCAATCTACTGCCCTCAAAGCGCTGCCAGTACATCGGGGCCCTTGGGCATGATGGCGGTCGGATTGATATGCCGATGAGAAAAGAAATAATGGAAACGGATCTGTTCCATATCAACCGTCTCAGCGATACCGGGAAGGTGATAGATGCTAGCCATATACCGATGCATGGCTGGGTATTGTGCGATTAGTTTACGGTTGCACTTGAAGTGGGTGTGATACACCGCATCGAAACGAATTAGTGTCGGGAACAGGCGAATATCTGCTTCAGTGAGCGTATCGCCACAAAGAAATGGCTGACCTTGGAGGATGTGCTCAACACGGTCAAGTGCGTCAAACAGCTCATCGAATGCGTGCTCATGCGCTTGCTGGCTTTGCGCGAAGCCGGTTCGGTATACGCCATTATTAATGCTGGGGTAAGTCCAGGCATTCACTGCATCGATTTGGCTGCGAAGATTTTCTGGATACAGATCGATTTCCGGATGCTGCGCAATGGCATCAAATTCCGTATTCAACATTCTGATGATCTCAGACGACTCGTTATTGACGATCGTGCCAAGTTTCTTGTCGAACAATACCGGTACTGTGATGACGCCTGCATAGTCGGGGGATGCGGCTCGGTAAATCTGTTGTAGATAGCTGTGGGCACCGACTCGATCACCCGTAGCGCCGTCGAAATCTGTGTCAAACGACCACCCCTTATCGGTGAGGTGAGGGTGCACAACATCCACACTAATCACGTCCTCCAGCCCCTTGAGTGCGCGCACCATCAATGTTCGATGTGCCCAAGGGCAAGCGAGCGATACATACAGGTGATAGCGATTGGGTTCGGCAGCGTGCAGATGGCTCGATTCTCTTGATACCGTTCCGCGGAAGCTGGTTGCTGCGCGTACAAATGCGCCTTCGGCTGATATTTCATTTGACCAGGTATTGCCAGTCGTTTGTATGGATTGCATCATGGGTTTAGGTCCTGGGTCGGCCATGTTTTATCTCATTGGAAAGTTTACCTCAGTCAATGCAGAGGTCCCCTTTCTCCAAATTTGAAAAACATTGATTTGGTGGTTGTGGTTAGTGCGCTGCTCGAGGTGCCAGAGACACGCTAGGCAGAATAGAAGACAGCCACTGGCGCGCGAGCGAGGGTGTAATGGCGCAAGGCGCTAGTTGGCTATAGCGAGGTATGACTTGCTACAAGGTGAGGCAGCAGGCCGCCCACAGTGCAAGCAAGCCTTTCGCTTGGACAGTTCAACGTGTGCCAAGCGCATCACATGAGGTCGCAGATGAGGCCATCGCTCTTAACGAGCGATGGCGAAAAGTGCTTTATGTATAGACTCCGGGCGACCGCGAGCGCTGCGAAACGAGAAGCTATCGTCATCAAGTTCAATGCCGCACACGCACATAGCCTAGTATCAGACCAACTAAACCGCCGGCGGCAGCAGCGCCCCTTTCAGTGAATTGAAATCGGTGTAAGAGACACCACCGACCACGACCGCCTCTACGGTATTAGCGGTAATCGTGAAATTACTCGCCGCAGTATCTGCTCGCTTACCGGTTATCGTAATTGCAGCCATCGACCCCGTCACAGCGGTGATACTACCGATTTCCTCGTAGTCAATAACCCAAGTATCGCTGCCGCTGCCGCCGGTGATGACGTCACCTGCACCACCGCTGATGCCATCATCGCCATCACCGCCGACAATAGTGTCATTGCCAAGGCCGCCCATCAATGAGTCATTACCTGTGCCCCCACTAATGTTATCAGCGCCCATGCCGCCGTCGATAACGTCCTCTCCAGTCTCGCCATTAAGAACATCTGCGCCGTCGCCACCAAAAATAAAGTCGTCACCAGTGCCCGCATTAACGAGATCCGCGCCTGAGCCTGCATCAATCGAGTCGGTACCACTGCTACCAGTGATGGTATCGTTACCCCCACCCGTCGCAACCGAACCTGACACCTTAATCGTGTAGCCATTGGCGGCATCCCAGAGGCTGTCAAAGCTAGAGGATCCATCATTCTTAATACCAAACAAGCCGCCCACGTTAGCTAAGACATTATCCGATGAGTCGTAATACCCAACCGAACCAGCATCATTTTGCAGGAGCTTGATCAAGACAGATCCTGCCGCATCGGTGGGATCCGAAATGCTGCTGGAAAGATCAAGTTTCGCTGATGCGGTTGTGATCTTGCTGGCCTGATCTTCAAAGACCATGTTCGACACGGTGAAGACCATGCGGGGATCTGTGGCAGTGGGATCTAGACTCTTGCCCAAGAAATCGTACGCTATCGAGCCTGCAAAACTCAGCGTAAAGTTATCCACACGATCGCTGATTTTTTGTGACAGCGCATAGCTTCCTAGTGTGATCGTATCAACACGGGCGGTGGGTTGACCATCTGCACCAAAGGTTCCGCTACCAGTAAAGGTGCCTGAGCTCGCCAGTGCCATACCGTCGTTGGCGTAACTTACTGCGAAAGTGCCACTGTCCTGGAATTTTCCTCCGCCAGTAGTCAACATGCTCCCCGTTCCAGATTCGGTGAACTTGAAGCTGATAATCACATCGTCAGTGGTAGCGCTGGTGGTTTGAGTATCGGTATAGGTGAAGCTCTTACCTCCAGTCCAATTGAATGATGTCGATCCGTTGGTCGTTGCTCCGAAAGTATCCGCGTAGTTCGCACTACCGGTGAATTTAATGCCTTCTGCCGAATTATTTAGATCATAAGTCGTCGTTCTGCTGCCGCCCTTGTCAGAAAAGGCGGTGCTGGTCTCGTTAAAGTTGAAAGTCAACGTTTTGTTGTCGACTGGAACGCTAGTGAACTTAAAAGCGTAAGTTCCCGATGCAGGGTTGTAATTAACCGTTTGAGCGAAGTCCGCTTGCAAGAATGAATCAAGGTCAACATCGGCGGTTAGGACGGAAATATCGTTGAGCAGGCTGTTCACTCCTGTAGCAGTGCCGCGCTCCATCACATCCATGCGTGGGTGATCGGGGATCGATAGTGTTCCCTTTAGCAGATTGCTTGCCGATATATCGAAGCTACTAGGATCCAACATCCGGCCAGCAGAGAAGGTCTGATCACCAACTTTAAATTGCTCGACATTATTGAATTTGACTGTCTGGCTAGTCGCAGTATCTTTAAACACCAAGGCAGCCACTGTACCGGTAACGGTATAGCCACTATCGCTATTTCGCGTAAAGAAGTCATACGTGCCGCCACCCGGTCTTGATAGCGTGCCGAGATCAACCGTATCGATCCCTTCGCCACCATCAATAAAGTCACCCAGACCCGCGTAGATCAAATCATCGCCCTTACCGGCCGTAATCGAATCTGCGCCCGCCTGACCATCTATGGTGTCACGATCATTGCTACCGATCACCGTATCGTTGCCAGCGCCCATATAGCCGCTGAGGGCTACTTTCATGGTCACTACATTGGCAGCATCCAGAATACTGTCGTTGGGATCCTCACCATCGGCATTGTCATCTAGCCCAAAGAGGGAAGAGAGGTAATCGACGATTGATTCGTCAACTCGACCATCACTATTAGAAAACGTATTCAGTATTAGATCTTCATCGTATTTATCGGATAGATCAATGACCGCTTTCGCTGTTGTAATACTCACCTCTGCGAAATCCATGCTGAGGTTGGTCAGCGTCAATATCTGTGTCTCGCTCGGAGATTCTACTGTGCCGGTACCAATGTAATCCTCGGCGATCGAACCTGCAAAACTGATCTTGAAGTTGTCCTTGAGATCGCCGCCGGCGAGCGGGTTTTTATAAGAGAAAGTGTAATTGGCAATCGTTAATAGGCTCGTATCAGTGATGAAGTTCCAATTGGCGTCCCCCAGCTCGGTATCTTTGAACGTGCCATTCGCTACGATACCCCAGCCGGAATTGGCATAGTTGACACTGAAGGTGCCGTTGGTGAGTTCGTTATAACCCGATGCCGTATAGGTTTCAGTTCCACTACCACTGATTTTGAAGCTAAAAGCAATATCGTCTGCCGTATTCGCGTTCCCTTGTGTATTGCTGTAGGTGTAGGTGATCTCACCTTTATTCACTACTGATGTGCCACCTTTGATGGCGGTGACTGTGGACGAGCCGCCGGTGGCACCAGTGAAGTTGATGCCCGCCTTGGTATTGGTCAGGCCAAAACTAGTCGTCTGGCCGCCGCTGGCACCAAGGTTGGGAACGGTCGTCTCCTTGAAGGTAAAGGTCGAGGTCGAACCGTTGGCAGCACTGCTAGTAAAGCTGAAGTTGTGGGCACCCTCATCCGGGTTATAAAACACGGTCTGGGTAAATGTGTCACCTCTGAAGAACTCTAGATCAATATCTCCATAGAAGGGATAGTCGGGTTCTTTGGTATCCCCATCATAGACGATACGCGCCAAACCCATGACCAAGTAAGAGAAGTCATCGAGGCTAGGGTTAGAGCCGATACCCCACAGCAGGTCATCGCCAGACACTTTATAAGGACTAATTAGCTCCTGCGCAGAGACTTCCACGCCGCCAATGATGAAATTCTCAACGTTATTAAACTTGATGGTTTGCTTGGAGGCTATATCTGTCAGGATGAGTGCGGTGGGCGTTCCACTGACCGTGTACGCGCCTTGTCGATCGAATAGGCTATAAGTGAGGGCTTGGCCATTGGCGCCCAGCAATCTGCTGAGGTCAGCCGTATCGTTTCCTGCCCCGCCATCAATCACATCACCCAAGCCGGCGTAGATCAGATCGTTGCCTGCACCCATGTTGAGGGTGTCAGCTCCCGCTTCACCATCCACCTTATCGTCGAAAGCACTACCCGTCAGCGTATCAGCACCCGCACCCAGATAGGCTTCTCCAGCACGCTTGAAGGTGACAGCGTTCGCGTAGTCCAAGATGCTATCGTTAGCCAGAGGGCCATCGCCATCATCTTCCAGGCCCAAGAGCGCAGACAGATATAGCCCAACCGACTCATCAACTTTGCCATCTTCGCTGTGGAATAATCTGAAGACGACATCATCGGTCAAATACTTATCACCCGAGATATCGAGTTTTGCCAGCGCTGTCGTAATGGTGCCACCGTCAAAGTCACCCTTGAAATTCTTGATGGTGAAGGTCTGGGTTTTTGCGCTACCGTCATACACCGCATCGACCACGCCCGTGAAGCTCACGGTCACATTATCTGCGGTGTTCGTTAGATCAGGATTCTTGTAGGTCAGCGTATAACTAGTAAAGTTTGTGACCTGCGTATTGAGCGGGTTACCATTCGCTACAATTTCGGTATCCGTAAAAGTGCCTGCCGAGGCTAATGACCAGCCACTTTTCCCGTTGCTGTAACCCACCGAGAAACTACCGTTGTTTTTATAAAACTCATTCGCAGGATTGTCAGATTCAGTGCCGGTTACCGATATCTTGAAACTCGCGTTCACATCATCCGTGGTGACTTTAGTCGCTTGGGTATTTGTGTAGCTAAAGCTCACATCACGTTTGGTAGAGCCGGTCGTAATTCCTTTGCTTACCGTGTAGCTATCCGTAAAGCTTCTGGCGCCCTTAAATGAGATACCCAGATCTGTGTTATCGAGCTGGTAAGTGGTGGCGCGGCTTCCTCCCGTACCTTTGTCAGCGACAGCGGTTTCAGTGAACTTGAACACGGATGTTTTATCAACATCAGCGTTGCTTCTGAAAGAGAAGTTAAAGGTTCCAGCGTCTGGATTGTAATTTTGAAGCGTACTGAATTTTGAGTTTTGGAAGAACTGAAGATCTGCCTCGCCATAGAGCGGCCACATACTGTTGTCAGACTCAGTCAGTACGTAGTCGATACCTTTAGCAAGCGGTGATTTGGGGCTCAAGCCATCTATAGCACTACCCACGCCCCACAACAGCTCATCGCCAGTGACATCAATGCTGGTCGGCGTGAGCATTCTCCCGGCGGATATAGTCTCGCCGCCAATATTGAACTGCTCAACATTATTGAATTTGACAGTCTGGTTAGTCCCGGTATCTTTAAATACCAAGGCCGCAGCAGTACCAGTAACGGTATAGCCACTGCCGCTGCTACGATCAAAAAAGTCGAAATCACTGCCATCGGATCTCTTTAGCGTGCTGAGATCAACGGCATCTATACCTTCGCCACCATCAATCACATCACCCAAATCAGCAAAAATCTGGTCGTCGCCTTTGCCTGCAGAAATGGAATCCGCTCCGGTGCCCCCGTCAATCGTGTCACCGCCAGCACTACCCGTGATCGTATCGGCTTGTGCACCCGTGTAAGCATAGGTTGCTTGCTTTAAGGTCAGTACATTGGCCGCATCCCAGATGCTGTCGGCGCTAGTTTCACCATCATCGAACAGCCCAAGGAAAGACACCACCTGATCCACCAATGCTTCGTCTGCCGTACCAGCGGCGCTCTGGTGCAGGCGTAGCCATACTTCAATATTTGGATCAACCTGATCGATACTCTTCGATAGATCCAGTGTCGCCTTGGCCGTGGTGAGCTTGCCGTAGGCGTCTTCACTACTGAAATTAGTGATCGAGAAAACCTGCCGTGCTCCATTAGCAGTTTTATCTATACTGGTACCTAGTAGATCGTAGGCGAGGGCGCCACTCAAGCTAATGTTGAAGTTGTCCGTCGTTTTAGTCGAATCCGGGTTCGTGTAGGCGAGCTTGTAGTTGGTAAAAGTCGTGGTTATCGTATGACTTGACCGCTCCGCACCAAAAAATGCCGCTGTATAACTTTCCTTGTAGGTGCCGCTTGAGGACAGCGTAAGACCTAGGTGGGAATAATTCGTCGTCCAGCTGCCGGTGCCTTGCTGAGAGTAGGTGGTATTGCTCGATGACCAGCTGCCCGTGTCATTCGACTTAAAGCTCACCGATAAATCGTCAGCAGTAGTCTTAGTGGTGCCCTGCGTGTCAGAAAAGGCGTAGCTGCGATCAATCTTGTAAGTACCCGAATAGACACCATTCTTGACGTTGAATGTGTCGACATTGCTCTGGTTGCCAGTAAAGGTGATCCCTTCGACTGTATTGCTCAAACCATAGGTCGTCGTACGGCTACCACCCGAACCTGCGTTGGGCACAGTGGTTTCCGTAAAAGTAAAGGTTGAGACCGCTTGGTTTGCGGCTTTGCTCGTAAAGCTGAAATTGTAAGTGCCTTTATCCGGATCGTATGTCTTGGTGTTGCTGGTCCCACTAAAGTCATCCGTCTTGAAGAAACTCAGATCAACATGACTTGTCAGAGGCATCATTTCTAAAGTGAAATCGACGCCCATCGCAAGCGGCGAATCAGGAGAAATGTTGGGATCTGAATCACCTATACCCCACAGCAGCTCATTACCAGTACGTGACTGGCTGTTTGGGGCGAGCATCGTTGCCGCCGAGACCTCAGTCCCGTTGATCAAGAATTTTTCGACGTTATTGAATTTGATAGTTTGCTTGGAGACGACATCGGTTAGTACCAAGGCGGTCGGCGTTCCGGTGACCGTATAAACACCATTGCGTTGGTATAAATCGTAAGCCTTACCATTTACATCGACCAAATTGTTAAAGTCGACGATATCGGTACCGGCTCCTCCATCGATCACATCACCCAAGCCGGCATAAATCAGATCGTCTCCAGCGCCCATGTCGAGAGTATCTGCACCGGCGCCACCGGTAATCGTGTCATTACCGCTACTCCCTGTATAGGTATCGTTGCCGGCACCTAAGTCGCCTTCGCCCTCACGTTTCATCACCACGACATTGGCTGCATCCAGGAGGTATCGTTGCCGGCACCTAAGTCGCCTTCGCCCTCACGTTTCATCACCACGACATTGGCTGCATCCAGGATGCTGTCAAATGGCAATAGGCCATCACCATTATCTTCCAAGCCTAGTAGCGTCGTTAGGTACAGAAACACTGACTCATCGACTTGTCCCTCGTTGTTCTGAAACAGCAGGGAATAGTCGGTACTGAAGTATTTTTCTGACGAGAGATCGATCTTGGCAAGTGCCGTGGTGATCTTGCCATTGACGTCTTCAGCAACAAAATTCTTGATCGTAAAAAACTGCGTTTCAATTTTTTGGTCCGGTTCAGTTTTTCCGTTGTTATC
This sequence comes from Oxalobacteraceae bacterium, assembly GCA_021299035.1. Taxonomy (GTDB): domain Bacteria; phylum Pseudomonadota; class Gammaproteobacteria; order Burkholderiales; family Burkholderiaceae_D; genus Pernthalerella; species Pernthalerella lacunae. Next base: position 11,376 of record JAJTGD010000021.1, read on the forward strand.
GTAGGCAATGGTGCCGTTGAAACTGATGGAGCCATTCGCTTCAGTCTGGCTTGAATCGGGGTTTTTGTAGGCGAGGCTATATTTGTCAAATGTGAGCGAGTTGGCCTCAACGCGCACTCCAGAAGTCGAGGTTTCACTATTGATGTAAGTGCCGCTCGCGGCCAGGGTCAGGCCAGCCTTACTGTAATTTGCGACAAAGGTTCCGGTTTCTTTGAAAAAGGGGTTGGGCGCATTATCCGAGCCGGTATTCGTAATCGTAAATTTGAAGCTAGATGCAATATCGTCGAGCGTATCTTTAGTACCCTGAGTGTTGGTATAGGTGAATCCCCAATCGGTCGATTTAGCGTTCCAGGTCGTTACCCCTTTCGTGGTGGAGTAACTCTCAGTCCAGTTTAATGCTCCCTTAAATGTGATGCCCGCGGCTGCATTAGACACGTCGTATGTTGTGGCACGGCTTCCACCGCCAGCCGGGTTAGGTGCTGTGGTCTCGGTGAACTTGAATACAGAGGCGGCGCCATTGGCCAATGTACTGTTGAAGTTGAAGTTGAACGTACCCAGATCAGGGTTGTAGTTCTGGGTGGCACTGAAGTTGTCTTTGTCAAAAAAACTTAAATCTACTGTGCCATGTAAGGGCCATCCATTACCGTCAAAATCTGACAGGAACATCTCTGTGCCTTGCGCAAGAGCTCTGGGTGCGAGGCTATCTTGAGGATCAACTTTGGTACCGTTACCCCTCAGCAGATCATTACCGGTGACATCAATACTGGTAGGAGTAAGCATCCTGCCGGCAGAGAAGGTTTGGTCCCCCAGTTTGAACTGCTCGACGTTATTGAATTTGACGGTCTGGTTAGTCCCAGTATCTTTAAATACCAAGGCTGCTGCAGTGCCGGTGACGGTATAGCCACTTTCGCTATTACGGGTGAGAAAATCGTAGTCACTGCCATCGGATCTTTTTAGTGTACTGAGATCAACTGTATCAATACCTTCGCCACCATCAATGACGTCGCCCAGTCCTGCATAAATCAGGTCATCGCCTTTACCTGCTGTAATTGAATCCGCGCCTGTTCCGCCATCAATCTTGTCATTACCGCCACTGCCTGTGACAGTATCTGCACCTGCGCCCAGATAAACGATTTCATTGTCGACTTGTTTTATCGTGAGTGCATTCGCCGCATCCAAAATACTGTCTGCTAATGAGGGGCCATCGTCGAGCAAGCCCAAGTAGGAGACGACATTGTCGATGAGGTCGATATCGACTTTTCCTGAGCTACTCTGTATCAAGTCAAAAATAGTGCCACGGCCGGGGTCATCAGGATCAATATATTCGGCAAGGTCAAGGACTGCTTTGGCAGTGGTTAACTTGCCATAGAAGTTTTCTGTCGTGATGTTGGTAAGCGTGGCGATCTGTGAGGGGCCCGGTGCGGCTTGCGTACCTAGTGCGTCATAAACGATCTTGCCAGCGAAGTTGATCGTAAAGTTGTCGGTGGTTTGAGTAGCAACCGGATCTTTGTAAGACAGTGTGTAGTTATTAAGGGTCGTTGTGATGGCGACTGTTTTGTTATCTGAAAAATCAGTGCCGGCTTCGTTGTAACTTGATGAGCCATCCACCGTCATGGTCAGGCCGAAACCTTGCACGAGACTGATATTGAAACTGCCGGTGCCCTGTTGTTTATAGCCAGTGCTTCCGGCCGACCAACCGCCGGTCTCACTAAACTTGAATGTCAAAGCGACGTCATCCGTCGCATCTTTGGCCGTGCCTTGCGTATTGGTGTAGCCTAGATTGACACCGCTACTGTAGGTACCCGAGTTATTATTTGTTGTACGAGTTTCAGCAAACTTTTGACTTCCGGAGAAAGTGATCCCCTTCGTGGCATTACTTAACCCGTAAGCGGTCGTTAGACTGTTTCCCGTGCCGCTCTCTGGAACATTGGTCTCAGCATAGGTGAAGGTTGAAACGGCGTTGTTTGCAGCACTGCTGGTGAAGCTAAAGTTATAGGTGCCCTTGTCCGGATCGTAGAGCGGGTTCTTACTGCTGTTGAAGTCATCGCTTTTAAAAAAACTCAGGTCAACATAACTCGTTAACGGCAGATTTTGGAGTGCAAAGTCCACCCCCATTTCAAGGGGTAACTCGTTATCGACATTTGGGTCATCAGCCGATAATCCCCAAAGCAATTCATTGCCCGATACGTTTCGACTGTTGGGAGCAAGTAATTTTTGAGCGGATATGGTTTCTCCGTTGAGAATAAAATTCTCAACATTATTGAAGTTGATCTTTTGCTTGGATGCGAGATCAGTCAAGACCAATGCTGTAGGCGTGCCAGTGACGGTGTATACGCCGCTTCGATTAAACAGGTTGTAGCTGATGGGCTGCCCGTCGGCATTGACCAAGTCAGCTAGGTCAACGGTATCGGTTCCTGTACCACCATCAATGGCGTCGCCAAGCCCTGCGTAAATTAGGTCGTCACCTGCGCCAGCATTGATACTGTCGGCGCCAGCACCACCGGCTATTGAATCAGTGGCTGTCGATCCATTAATTACGTCGTTGCCGCCCAAGCCTTCGGCTATACGATCAATTGGGCCGGATAGCGTAATCGTGTCATTTCCACCAAGTAGGTCTGATAGAAATGAATCGATGGTACCCGCGGGGGAAAAACTAGAAAACTCTTGTGAACTGATCTTGAGTCCAGTGAGCGCTACCGGCACGCCGGCAATGCTTCCAGAGATTGATGTGATTTCACCGGTTCTATTGCCTGCATTGTCAATCTTGTGGGTACCGCTGTAGGTAAGGTGGTTCGTCCCTTTTTGTACCCTGAGGGATGTGTAGTTGGCTGAAAAAGTACCGTTTTGATTTGTATTCGACTCTGAATACGTCTCTGTTCCGGTCAATGCCCAAGAGGTAGTGCCGTCGGTGCTTTTAAAGGTGGCGCCACTAGCGGAGTAGCTAAAGCTATAGGTTGAATTATTAAAATTGGTATTTGCGGTCGCGGTGAGTGCGACTTTGATCTCCCCGGTACCGTCATTGAGCGACAATCCGGAAAAACTGTAGGTCGCTGATGCCGGCGTACCATCGGCATTCATGATCGCTGTTACCGTTCCGGTAATTTTGACGCTGCCACCGGCGAATACCGGATTGGTATAAGTGCGAGTCGTACCGCTTTGGGTATAAGTAGACTCTGGCTCTGCACCAAATGCAGCAAACAAAGCGTCTTGTGCAGCCTCGTACTGACCAAGAGCCGATGGATTTGAAGGAAGAGAACTTATGTCTTCGTTTAGCAGATTCTGATTTAGCGTTATGGCGACCATCGGTCATCTTCCGTCTTGGTTTTGCTCGAATGTTGTTAGCCCGACCACGGTAGTGTTAGGGCGGCAGGTGGGGATCCCTGCGGGGTGTGAATATTCGGATTTTTCGGACTGATTTTCTTTTCGTGCAAACATATTGGAATCCAACCTCGCAAAGTCTTGCGGGAGAAGTTGTTTACCAACACGAAATGAATATACTCGCCAGAGGTAGGCGACTCAGTCTGTTTGCGTTGACCAAAAGTCAAAGGCTGCAACGCAATCTTGCATAGCTAGCGCGCTCCGGAAACCGTTCATCGGATTTGGCCGCGCACCCTATCTGAACTATTCTGATCAGGTATTTCTGACTCTCAGGACACCTCATCCGAGGACTGAAATTGCAAAATAGATAACCAAAAGCGTCCGGTAAACACTTAATCTAAGCTTAATCTTCAGCGCATACCATCCGGCCATCTTCTTCAGAACGGTCAAACGGTGCTATGTGCCTTGTCCTCCCAGAGCGTTACGTTTTTCAAAACATTCCGGCCCATGGAAAGCGCTTGCCGCTGGCTGTCGCTAGCTTTGACATCGAATTAATCGATCGCTCGCACCCTGCGCGGGCAAGCATCCAACAGTTCATCGCTGATCGGTTCCGAGCGCAATATGCTGCCGATCTTCAGCATTTCTGCGATGTACTGATAGGTTCGCGCGGGGCTGATGGTCGTTGGGTTGCCGCGGTTGGTTTGTCGCACCTTGCGAGCATGCAGGCCTTCCTAGAGCAGTATCTCGAGCGTTCGGTGGAGGAAGAGATTTCACTTCGTCAGGCGGATACCAACGAGTCACTTTTGGTGTGCCGTTCCGAGATTGTTGAATTCGGAAATCTGGCCGCAACCCAGCCGGGTGCCTCGCGTGCACTGATACTCAAGTTAGCACCATTCCTTCACGCACAAAATATTCGCTGGGTCACTTTCACCGGCCCGCGCTCCCTCTTTAATTCGTTTATCAAGTTCAACTACAAACCGGTAGTCATCACGACCGCAGATCCTGCTCGCTTGCGTGGTAATCGAAATATTTGGGGTAGCTACTACGAATCTTCACCTAAAGTCATGTTCGGAGATGTAAATGCCGCCTATTCCAACTTTGATTACGCGCCTTATTGACTCACAGGCGCGAATTACGGATCTCGCCGGCACTACTTTGGGGAGATCCGAGCTTGACGACGCGGTCCAAAGCCTGGCGAGCTACTTGGGTACACACTTACCGTCAAGAAGTATCGTCGCGCTGTACGCAGATAACTCTCCCGACTGGTTGATTACGGACTTGGCCTTGCAGCAGGCGGGTATGGTTTCCGTGCCTATCCCTGGGTTCTACGCGCCATCCCAAATCAAGGAACTCCTGACAAAGTACGACATTAGTGGATTCATTTGCCCCGCATTGGCACCGGTCATTGACGCCACCTACGCCGCAACGTCCAGCCCCCCACCGGGTGTCCAGTCGTTGGCGTTTTATATCAAGCAAGCTAGCGCACCGATTTCACATCCGTACGCTCAAGGTACCAAGCTGACATTCACCTCGGGTAGTACGGGTAGTCCGAAAGGAATCCCACTCGCACCCCAGCAGCAATGGGACCTTGCTAGCGAATTGGCAAGCCAACTTTCCTCACTGGGTTTGCAACGACATCTGGCCATGCTGCCACTGCCGGTTTTGTTGGAGAACGTCGCGGGTCTGTATACCGGATTGAGATTAGGGGCAGAGATTGCTATTCCGTCGGCGTCGGTCGTTGGTTTGACAGGTTCATCCGGTTTCAATGCGAAGACGGCGATCGAGGCAATTAACCAATTTCAAGCCGACAGCATTATTTTGTTGCCACAGATGCTGCGCGATATCGTCTTTGAATTAAAGGCATCGAGCCACAGAATCCGATCATTGAAATTTATCGCGGTCGGTGGCGGCAAGGTCAGTGAGAGTCTGATTACAGAAGCGCGTTTGCTCGGCCTTCCAGTGTACGAGGGATATGGGTTGTCCGAGGCATGCTCGGTGGTCTCACTCAATACCCCGCAAGCCGACCGGGTGGGTAGTGTCGGTAAGCCACTGCGACTTGGGTCAGTAAAAATATCGGGTGACCAGGAAATACTTGTCAAGCTTGGCGAAGACGACTGGCTTGCCACCGGTGATTTAGGGTCGATCGATAGCGAAGGTTTCTTGTCTATCACCGGCAGAAAAAAGAACGTAATCATCACTAGTTTCGGGCGGAATGTTTCCCCCGAGTGGCCAGAGTCAATTTTGCAGAGTTTTCGGGCGGTTTCCCACGCGCTGGTGTTCGGGGATGATGAGCCTCAGCTCTCCGCGCTAATCATGCCCTCCCAAGCGAATTGTTCGATCGATGCAATGCAAGCAGTCATTGATGAGGCGAACCGCGGTTTGCCCGATTACGCCCAGATCGGGCGCTGGATGTTTGCTGATAAGCCATTTTCAGTGCGCGATGGTTCTCTGACTGCGAACGGGCGACTACGGCGCGAGCAAATACGACAGAACTATGAAGAACTAATCCACATTAACTCTCGAGACTAGGAGCGCAGGATGGCAGGTTTTTACGAAAGACTCGTCGCAGAAACTGAAACGGAACGATCAAATCTCATCAGCATCCCAATTATTCAGCAAGCACTGCGCGGCGAAGTCAATAAATCCCAATACATAGATTTTCTGCAGCAGGCTTATCACCACGTCAAGCACACTGTACCGCTGTTAATGGCATGCGGCTCGCGCATGGACGGCAATCATATGTGGCTACAACCAGCCATCGCGGAGTATATCGAAGAAGAGATTGGGCACGACGAGTGGATATTGAATGATCTTAAGGCTTGTGGTGCAGATGCAGAAAGTATTAGGCACTCGCAACCCGGCTTCGAAACCGAGATGATGGTGTCATATGCCTATCATCAAATAGACCGCGGTAATCCCATCAGTTTCTTCGGCATGGTGTTGGTCCTTGAGGGCACCAGCATCGCGTTGGCGACCCATGCTGCTTCCGCAATCCAGCTGTCGCTGGGACTACCAGACCATGCTTTCACCTACTTGAATTCACATGGCAGTCTTGACCAAGGTCACGTGAAGTTTTTTCAGAATTTGATGAATCAAGTGAATCATGAGGCTGATCAGCAAAGCATTTTGCATAGTGCGCGCTGTTTCTTCCGGCTGTACGGCGACATTTTCTTGTCATTGCAGCCAGCAGTAGCGGTGAAACACTAAAACCAGGAGTGGCATGTTGAATGATATGAAATATAGAGTATTGCTGACGGGTGGATCGCGTGGGATTGGTAAAGCAATCGCCCTAGCTTTGTCGGGTAAAACAGAGCGTCTTTACCTCGTGGGAAGAGAGCAGTCGGCACTTGAGCAAGTCGCCTCAGAGCTGGCAGGTGTTGATGTCGTCATTTTGGCAGGCGATCTTACCGATGCCACCTTTCAAGGTCGTATAGTCAATGCTGTCGCAGAGGGCGGTGGGGTTAATCTGTTGATCAATAACGCGGGGATCAGTGACTTTTCGGCATTCGAGCAGCAGCGACCCGAAAACATCGAGCGGCTAGTGATAACGAATTTGCTGACCCCGATCCTCCTGACCCAGCGTCTGCTGCCCATGATGCTGCGCGAGACTCAGGCACAGGTCATCAATATAGGCTCCGGTTTTTCATACATTGCTTACCCGGGTTTTGCAGCATATTCAGCCTCGAAATTTGGTTTGCGCGGATTTGGTCAAGCCCTGAGCAGAGAGTTGGCAGATACAACGGTAAAAGTCAGATTTTTTTCGCCCCGTGCAACGAAGACCGACATCAATCCGGCCGCTGTCAATTGGCTTAACCAACAGCTATCGACCGCGGAGGATTCGGCAGAAGAAGTGGCGCAACAGTTCATGGATTTTCTATCGACCGATCGAGCTGAATATCAGGTCGGATTCCCTGAGAAAATTTTTACCAAACTTAATCAAATACTACCTGCATTGGTCAGTCGGGCGCTGTATGCAAAGTTGCCGGTCATTCGTCGGGCAATGGCTTTTTCTTCAATCAATTCATAAGGTCCAACATGATGAAGCAGCTTTTGGCAGTTGTTTTTTTCTGTATTTCATCCTCAGTATTTGCAGTGAGTCCCGAGGTGACTCGATTGCAGCAAGAGTGGGCTGAGATCAAATACAAGGCACCAAAAAATCAGCATGAGCAAAAATTCGGTGCCCTTTTGAAAGTGGCCGAGGATTTCGCGAGCAAGGCGCAAAATGACCCCGATCTGCTGATCTGGCACGGGATCGTGGAGGCATCCTTTGCGGGCGCACGCGGTGGTTTGGGCGCATTGGGTAACGTCAAAAATGCCAAGAAGTTATTTGAGCGAGCTATCGAGCTCAAGCCCAATGCTTTGGAAGGGTCGGCGTACACCAGCCTCGGGTCGCTGTATTATCAGGTTCCGGGATGGCCGATTGGCTTCGGTGATAATAAGCTCGCGCTCGAGTATCTGCAGAAAGGACTTGCTGTAAACCCGGATGGGATTGACCCAAATTACTTCCATGGAGATTTCCTGTTCAAGACGGGTGATTTTGCAGGCGCAGAGCGCGCCTTGCGCCGTGCCTTGAATGCACCGTCGCGCCAGGGCCGCGAAGCTGCCGATCAGGGGCGCCGGGGTGAGATCGAGCAGTTGCTAGAGAAAATTGCGCAGAAAAAGAAAGCATCGGGTACTAAGGGGTCTGATTGAAAATTCTGGTTGTTGAAGATGATGATCTGATTGCAACGGGTCTGCATTTAGCACTGAGTAGATTAGGCCATGCCGTTGATCGCAGTAGCAACGGCATGGATGCACAGCAGTTGCTATCTGACCAAACTTATCATCTGGCGATTCTCGATCTTGGTTTACCCGGGAAGGAAGGGCTAGACGTTTTGCGCGATGTACGCAAAGTCAACTCTGCGATCAGCGTCCTGATTCTGTCTGCGCGAGACGACATCAAGAGCCGCGTAAAAGGCTTGGATCTCGGCGCGGATGATTATCTGATCAAGCCCTTTGAGTTAGATGAGCTGCTTGCCCGCGTTAGGGTAATAGAGCGGAGACATAAAACCGGCGAGTCTGCCGTTTTGGAACTCGGTAGGCTGGCGCTGAACTTGGATTCAGTCGTTGCCACGTGGGATGGTCAACCCATTGAGTTGCCAAAAAGCGAGTGGACTTTGCTGCGTATGCTCGCAGAGCATCCGACCCGTGTATATACCCGTTCTCAGATTCAAGATGTGCTGTACGGTTGGTCTGAGGCGGGCGAGAGTAATGCGGTCGATGTCCATGTGCATCATCTGCGAAAGAAAATCTCTCCGGATTTGATCAAGACTGTGAGAGGGATAGGCTACCGCTTGGGCGATCTCAACTAATGCATACTCGTTACTCTAGCCGCCGGCAGATTTTGGTGGGGATTTTTGTCGCCATGCTGCTGATTCTGGGTGGTGTCGGTTGGGTCGCGAAATCAGTCAGTGAGCATGAGACCAAGCAGGTATTCAGCGCCCGACTGGCGACCTCTGCGCGGGTGTTGGAAGCCTTGGTGGCGCGCCAGCTCGAAGCAGCGACGATCAATAATCCAATTGTTATTTCGCTTCCGCCCGAACTTGAGCAGCCGGGTAATGATCATGTCCGAGAGCTTGGTCATCCCTACGAAAACGAGCTGGTATTTCAGGTATGGAGTGCCGATGGGGTGCTGTTGGCGAGATCCCAATATGCGCCTACCGAGAGGCTGGCACCGTCGGTTCCCGGCTTCAGCAAAAAACAAGCCGTTGGGTATCTCTGGCAGTTATTCGTTTTGCAATCTGGCTCGGTTTGGATCGTAGCCGGCGAACGGGATGATGTACGTGCCGAGATAGCACAAGACATTGGTCTGAGTATTTTGCTTCCATTGATTATTGGCGGTCTACTGCTGATATTTATCGTCAACCAGCTCGCCATGAAAAGCATCCGTGCGGTCGAAAGAATGTCGCAGGTGATTGCTGAGCGTGATCCGCTTTCGACCGAACCGATAGACGCACGTTACATGCCCACCGAAATTGATCCGGTTGTCAAGGCGATTAATTCTTTGATCAAGCGATCCAACGAGCTTGTGTGGCGCGAGCAGCGATTCATTGACGCGGCAGCCCATGAGTTACGTACGCCAATCGCAGCGATCCAGCTCCATCTGCAGAACGCCTTGCGTGCAGATCAGCGGGTTGAGCAGCAAAGCTCACTCGAAAGCGCAATTGAGGCCTCTCGCCGTGTAACGCGACTCGCGGATCAATTATTGTTCTACAGTCGGCTCAACGCAGAAAATGCGGTCAGTGAAAAAAAATCAATGAATCTCGCTGAGACCAGCCAAGAGGTTGCTGCAATGATTCAGCCCCTGCTAGACAGGCGACAGCAGGTCATTGAGTTCAATCCGGATTCGGTGCCAAATATCTTCGCTGATAAAAGCCAGATTGAGCGCTTAATTCGTAACCTGCTGGAAAACGCCGCGATTCACGGGCAGATGCCTGGAACAATTGATCTGGTATTGCGATCAAGCCCAAATTATGTGGAGCTGATTGTTGAAAACGATGGTTCGTCGATACCGGACAGCGAGAAAGAGCGGGTTTTCATTCCTTACTACAGCATCTCGCGGCAGTCTGGGCTGGGAAGCGGATTGGGATTGGCTATCGTTAGCCAGATCGCCCAGCAGCATGGGGCAGAGGTGATGATTCAAGACAAAAGCACAGGGCAGGGTACGCGGGTCACCGTGCGTTTCCCCCTATCGGAAGGCGCGGGGAACAACCCTAATCAAGAAGGGGATGCAGGTATTTCTACCCCATCGAACAGTAGCGCTTAGCTACTCGGGCTTGCAGGATCAGCTGCCGTGTTTGTATCGCCGGGAGCAGCGCTCGGATCGTCTTCGACAACTTCTTTCGCCACCAAAAATCTACCAGCGCCAAAGGTGTGATACGCCTCATCGAAAATTTTGCTGATCAAGTCGAAATTCAAGAACAGCATCTTGTTCTCGCCTTTTATCTTGATATCGACCAATCCCATCAAAAGTAGCGCCTCGGCGGCGATACCAATATCGATCACTGAAAGATCAGTTTTACGGGATAAATCAATCAGGCTAAGTCCAGGCCTACCCGCTTCCATTAGCGTGCGGATCAGTTTTACCCGCTTCTCCGTAGAGAAGCCGCCGAAAAATCTTGCGAATTCTTTTGCGTCCATGCTTTCCCTGAGGCTTGAATGAGCCGTCACGACTCTGCCTTTACATAATCATATCAGCCTGCCTTACATAGCGGCGAATAATGATGCTAGTGGTGCGAATAAGTAAGGGTCTATTGGATATTGTCTGAGCATATTGCCGCCATCGGCTGCCGAGTGGGATGGCGCTGGCGTGATAAGCTCTCGACCGCTCGGGCAATTGCCGCCGTATCGCTCACCTAAAATAAAAAATATGTATTCATTTATCTGCCGTTATTGGCGGTCAATTATCGCGTTTTCATTTGTTTTTTCTGGAGTTTTCAACCTGCTACTAGTTCGGCCCGCGCAGGCAGAAGACTCGGCAGTGTCTGAAGCTCAAGCGGTGCCGGTACCCGCCACTTCGGTTGATATTGCCAAAAGGATTGATCCCACTGATTTCAAGAATCGTTTTGACTTGCGCTCGGAGTACGTCGAGTATTCGAACGCTACCATGCAGACAATCGTGCCGCGAGTCGAATATGCGATGAGTAAATCGCTGGGTTTCCGGGTCGAGCTGCCCTTGTTGCGCTACGATCCCGCGAGTAGTAGCGACAGCACCGGTATTGGTAATTTGCTGACGCGCGTTGCCTGGCGCGCCATGCGTACGGAAGCTTATGCGGTGGTGGTTGGCTCCGACCTGAGCTTCGATACGGCGACAAGTCCGACCTTGGGCTCAGGTAAGCATGTGCTGGCTCCTTTTGCTTTCGCAGCTATCGATTTGCCGCAGGCAAAGTCGGTATTTTTCCCTTATATTCAGTATGGAAAAGCAGTGGGTGGTGATGCGGCCCGGGATGATGTTCGGCTGAGTAATGTGCGAGCATCAATTCTGACCCGCTGGCCCGCGAAAACTTACAGCTTTATTGAATACAGCTACTGGATTGACCATCAGCACGCAAACCGGGCAAGTTCCCAAATTAAGGCAGAACTGGGTCAGTTTATCTTGCCTAAGACCGGTTTCTATGTGCGCCCTGGTACCGGCCTGACCGGGACGGATGGGCCACTTGGGATGCAGTGGAGTTTGGAATTTGGTATGCGGCATTTCTTTTGACCAGCTTGTCGGCGTAGGCTGACTTCCCAGCTACGAGCGAGGGTGTGCTGATTTATCCGCGGAGGGACGTTTCAATGAACCAAATTGTTGCGACACTACTGATTGCTGGATTGTTGCCGATTGTTTGCGCGGGTATCGCTAAGTGGCGCGCGAAGGATTACGACAATAATCAACCCCGCGCATGGATGGAGGAGCAGGACGACTGGCGTGCGCGGGCAAACGCGGCACAGCAAAATAGCTTCGAAGCTTTCCCATTATTTGCGTGCGGGGTATTACTAGCCTTGGTCACCAATACCGACCCGGTAGTGATCGCTCAAACGTGTTGGGTGTTTATTGCGGCACGCATTCTTTACATCTACTTTTACGTTTCCAACAAGGCGACACTACGCTCGCTTGTTTGGCTAATCGGGTTGATCGCAGCGATCCGTCTGTACCTGCTGGCGATCTAAAAGCCACAGTCGCTCAAGCTTTGTCCTGGCTATGAAAATTCTTGATCACCTAGAAGAGTGGCTGATTGCGTTCTTGATGGCGGCGGCGACGCTGATCATTTTTCTTGCGGTGGTCCATCGCTATGCATCTGGCCTCGCGGTACCTGTGCTGCAAGACCTATTGTTGCGCATCGACACAAGCTGGGCACAAGAGCTGACCATTTATCTCTTCGTTTGGATGGCCAAGTTCGGTGCCGCCTATGGGGTGCGTACCGGGATTCATGTCGGCATTGATGTTCTGGTTAATCGCTTGCCATCGCCGCTACAACGCCGGTTCATTTTGTTCGGCTTGCTATCAGGTGCTTTGTTTACCGGTGTGATTGCAGTACTCGGCGCTGACTTCGTACTTGAGCGTTCGGCGACGTCGAGTACCTCGGAGGTGATGGAGGTACCGATCTGGGTCGTCTACCTGGCGATACCCTTGGGTTCAGCGTTAATGTGCGCACGTTTTCTGCAAGTGGCATGGCAATTCTCGCGTGGTAGTGAGTTACCGACCCACGACCATGCGCATGTTGAGGGTTTGACCGACGACGTCGCAGAGGGTCGCCAATGAATGCTGCGCTGATTTTTATTCTGTTGATTGCGCTGATGCTGACCGGTATGCCGATCTCGATCGCGCTCGGCCTGACAGTGCTGACCTTCCTGTTCACCATGACCGATGTGCCGGTACAGGCGGTGGCACTGAAGTTGTTCACTGGTATTGAGAAATTCGAGATCATGGCGATCCCGTTTTTTATTCTTGCGGGGGGATTCCTGACGCACGGTGGCGTGGCGCGTCGCATGATTCATTTCGCGACCTCGATGGTCGGACACTGGCACGGTGGGCTGGCGCTGGCCGGAGTGCTGGCGTGCGCACTGTTTGCTGCAGTGTCGGGGTCGTCACCCGCAACGGTGGTTGCGATCGGCTCGATTATCTTGCCGGCGATGGTACAGCAGGGGTATCCAAAATCATTTGGCGCGGGTGTGATTACTACTTCGGGTGCGCTCGGCATTCTGATTCCACCATCGATTGTGATGGTGATGTATTCGGTATCAACCAATACCTCGGTGGGCAAACTGTTCATGGCGGGTGTGATACCCGGATTGATGCTGGCATTTCTGCTTGGTCTGACCACCTGGGTACTGGCACGCAAAAAAGGCTACCCGCGCATGGCGCCCGCCATATGGGCGGAACGCGGTCGTGCGTTTCGCGATAGCGCTTGGGGCTTGTTGCTGATTGTTGTGGTGATGGGCGGTATCTACAGTGGTCTGTTCACGCCCACTGAAGCGGCTGCGGTGTCGGCAGTCTACGCCTGCGTAATCGCGGTATTTGTTTATCGCGATTTGAACATCAAAGATGTCGGTAAAGTGCTCCTTAGCTCGGCGGCGATGTCGGCCATGCTGCTTTACATCATCACGAATGCCGTACTGTTTTCATTCCTGATGACCAGCGAAGGGATACCGCAGGCGATGGCGGCGTGGATCATCGACAAAGGCTTTGGCCAGGTTGGCTTTCTTCTGGTGGTCAACCTGCTGCTGCTGTTAGCCGGTAATGTCATGGAGCCTTCATCGATCGTGCTGATCATGGCGCCTATTCTGTTTCCTGTCGCGACTGCATTGGGTATTGACCCGGTACATTTCGGTATCATCATGGTGGTCAATATGGAGATTGGTATGTGCCATCCGCCTGTAGGCCTGAATCTCTACGTGGCCTCCGGCATTACAAAAATGGGCATCACTGAGCTAACGGTGGCCGTACTGCCGTGGCTAACGACCATGGTCGGTTTCTTATTGCTAGTGACCTTCGTGCCTCAGATCTCGCTGTGGCTGCCGCGCTTGCTATTTGGTGGCTAACGCCCTGGTTGGGCTAGATCGTTCAGGTAGCAAGGGTGCTTGGTCAGTAAAGCTAGTCGTCGCGACAAGTACGCATTCAATAAAAAGCCTCAAGCGAATTACTGGAGAAAGTTAATGGATCTCGGCATACGCGGTAAACGTGCACTCATCGGTGGTGCAAGTAAAGGCTTAGGGCGTGGCTGTGCTGAAGCTTTGGCGAAAGAGGGTGTGCATGTCACCCTGGTGGCGCGTAATGCCGCGAACCTCGAGGCAACGGTGCAGCAAATTCGCGCTCAAGTCGGTTCTGCGGTCGAGGTGAACTTCGTCGCAACCGACATCACCACGGCAGAAGGCCGAAAGCAAGTGCTGGCCGCTTGCCCAGACCCCGATATATTGGTCACCAATGCGGGCGGCCCGCCACCCGGTGATTTCCGTAACTGGGAGCGTGAGCACTGGATCGCTGCGCTCGATGCCAATATGCTGACGCCGATTGAATTGATACGTGCCACGATCGACGGGATGATGGCGCGCGGCTTTGGTCGCATCATCAATATCACCTCGGGTGCGGTGAAGGCACCCATTGATATTTTGGGTCTCTCGAATGGCGCGCGCACCGGTCTGACCGGTTTCGTAGCGGGGTTATCCCGCACCGTGGCGCATAAAAACGTCACGATCAACAATATGTTGCCTGGGCCATTTGAAACTGACCGTTTGCGCGCCACCTTTGAAGCGTCGGCCAAAGCTACTGGCCAAGAGATCGAAACCTTGATCGCTGCGCGTCGTAACGGCAACCCCGCAAAGCGTTTTGGCACTAGCGAGGAATTTGGTGCGACATGTGCCTTCTTGTGCAGCGTTCACGCAGGTTTTATCAATGGGCAAAATATTTTGCTCGATGGTGGTGCGTATCCTGGTACTTTTTAATCTAAGAGGCTCTAACAAAAAGCCGCTAGCGTTGTTGCACCGCCTTGTCGTACAACCGTACTGTCTGCGGCGGCGCGCCTCGCCATCAGCTTTTTTTAGAACCTCTAAATATCCATCAGTACGGAGTTCGGCATGACAATCCCACACCATTGTTTCAGAGTTTTTTCAAAAGGCTTGGTCGCCTTGTTGTTGCCACTGTCAATCGGCATTATGCATTCAGCGTATGCCGCTGACCCTGTCATCACGATCAAGTTCAGCCATGTGGCGGCGAAGGGCACACCCAAGAGTGATGCCGCTGAATTATTCAAGAAATTAGCTGAGCAGCGGACCGGTGGCAAGGTCAGGGTGGATGTGTACCCAAACAGCACGCTCTATAAAGACAAAGAAGAACTCGAGGCGTTGCAGATGGGCGCGGTTCAAATGTTGGCGCCCACGCTTTCCAAGTTTGGCTCGCTCGGTATTCGCGATTTCGAGGTATTTGATCTGCCGTTTTTATTTGAGAATCGTGCTTCGGTACAGCGCATTACCAATGGTCCATTGGGTCGCGAGATGTTGTCGGTGCTGGAGCCAAAGGGCATCAAGGGGCTCACGTATTGGGATAATGGCTTCAAGATGATGTCGGCGAACAAGCCGATCCGGTTGCCGGGAGATATGCGCGGCTTGAAGATGCGTATACAAGGCTCGAAGGTCATTGATGAGCAAATGCGCACACTCGGTGCGATTCCGCAGGTGATGTCCTTCTCAGAAATGGTGCAAGCCTTGCAGACCGGGGTAGTTGATGGTGCGGAGAACCCGCCACTGAACTTCTACTCACAAAAGGTGTACGAAGCGCAGAAGCATTTAACCGTTACCAACCATGGCTACATTGGTTATGCGGTGATCACGAATAAAAAATTCTGGGACGGCTTGCCAGCAGATATACGTACCACGCTTGAAGGCGCACTGGCAGAGGCCACCAAAATGAATGACAACGCCATCGAGCGCGAGAGTGCAGCAGCGATGGAAGCCATCCAAAAAACAGGACGTACTGCGATTCACCGACCGAGTGCCGAGGAATTGGTCCAATGGCGGCAGGCTTTGCTACCGGTACACAAGAAGATGGAAGACCGGGTCGGCAAGGCCTTGCTGGCTAGGGTGCAGAAAGAGGCGGGCGTCAAATCGCCCTGATGTGGAGTCTTGGATCTCGCTATGGACTAGCGATCCATTTCAGCACTCATCTGAACGCGCCTCCGGGCGCGTTTTTCTTTGGCAAACGATGTTTACAATGATAGGATTTCGTTGAATCAGTGGAGTTATTTCAATTCTCGAAACCTAGGCCATGAGATTTTCTTTCTTATTTTTTCTTCTGGTGCTTTTGCAAAATCCTGCCGCAGCAGAGTGGGTTAAGCTTTCTGAAACAAAGCGCGGCAAGCAGTTTTTTATTGAATCCAATGAGATAACTGTTCAGGGCGACCAGAGAATTGTCATTGAGCTAATCGACAATAAACGACCCGACAGAGATGGTGATCGGTCTGTTCGTGTTGTCCGTGATTATGATTGCAAAGCGAAGCGTTACAGAGTGATAACCGCCGCTTACTACAAAAGCCCGATGGCAGAGGGCGAGCCGTCGATGTCAGTAGAGGGCACGATGGGCTGGACCGAGATTGATCCGAACACCCCAGCACGCGCGATTTTGGATCATGTCTGCGCGATCAATTAATCCGCAGCGTCCGAACCCCTATCCGGGTAGCGGTATCACGCCATAGGGCCTCTGGGCCGTCCCGCGACATGCCGTGCGGGGTTCAATACATACCGGTACTATTTGCTGCCTTGTCTGACGCACTCCAGCGTCTTGTGCCAAAACTTCAGCCCGGAGCCACCGTACTCCTCCGGCAGCATCAGCATACTGAGGTGTACCGCCTCAAGTTCTTTTATGCGGTGGAAGTTCATTAAGCCGCGACGATCCATCTCTTTGTAGGCGACGCAGTTTGCACCAATCTCGCCGAGGCTTGGGTCTTGGGCATGAGCACATTCGTGGAAGTACACAAAGTCCCAAATCGCTGGAGCACCTTTGGCATTTCTTTTGTGGGCCTCGGCGTCAATAATGATGGTCGGCCAACCGCTGGCATCTAGCCGCATGACCGCGACTGCTCGACCAAGTTCGGGATTTCTATCTTCGGGTTTGCGGTAGGAATTCCATATTTCGGTTGCGACCCCGGTCTTGCCGCTATGAGAAAACTCGCACTGAACCTGGTCGCCGTTTGAGAGCGGGAATGCGTAGACAGCGCGCTGCGAGGCGAGTAGTGCACCCATTAACAGCAATGCCTGAAGGACTGTTTTTATTGCGCTCATGGTATCTCGCTGTTTGGTAAATATTTTGCGAGGTTCGGGATATATTCCGAAGTCGTTAAACGCCCGCCTTATCATAATCGCTCAGCGTAGTGCGGCTTTACAAATGAAAAGAGCCTACCATAATCGGTAGGCTCTTTCGTAGCGAGTTAACTGCTACTCGCTTATTTACCCAGCTTGAACACCATCACAGTACCGCCTTGAGGAACCATGGTGACCTGAGCGTCGAGTGCATCAATACCTGATTGCATACGCTGCGCATCGATACCCCAGCCTGCTTGTACTGCAATGTACTGCTCACCATCGATTTCAAACGATGATGGCACTGCAGTGACGCCGGAAGGCATGTTGTACTCCCACAGAACCTTACCGGTTTTTGCGTCGAACGCGCGGAAGATCTTGTCGTTCGTGCCGCCGGTGAAGATCAGGTTACCACCGGTGGTGAGCAGCGGCGACCAGATCGGGCGATCAAACTTGTGTACCCATGCCAGTTTGCCGGTGTTCAAATCCCAAGCCTGAAGCTCGCCGATCGTGGCTGGCTTTTTGCCATCCTTGTACCGCAAGCTGCCGAGCACGCCGTCAATTGGGTAGCCGATATAGAGGTCGCCTTTTTTGTAGGTGATCTCGTCGGCCTTCGGCAACTCGGAGCACAGGTTGTTGTTAGCAGGGATGTAGAACAGCTTGGTCTTAGGATTCCATGCCTCTGGTGGCCAGTCTTTTCCACCCCACAACGATGGGCAGAAGTTGACTGCTTTACCCATACCAGGTGTGCGCTCTGCACTGTAGCTTGGGCGGCCTGTCTTGCTGTCAATGCTGGTGAAGACGTCGTTGTGAACGTAGGGAACCGCATTCACAAAATCAATCTTGCCGCTCTGCTGACGGTCTAGCATCCACAGGTAACCATTACGTCCAGCGTGGATAGCACCGTTGACTTTGCGTCCTTTGACTTCGGTGTTCACCAAAACCGGTGCGCTGACCTCATCCCAGTCCCATGCATCATTGTGGTGATACTGGTGGTGACCTTTGATGTCACCGTTATCCACATTCAGCGCGACTACCGAGGTGCTGTACAGGTTGTCACCCTTACGACCTTCGGTTGGCCATGGTGCAGGGTTACCGGTGCCCCAGTACGCGATATTGTTCTTTGCGTCGTAGGTGCCAGTGATCCAGACGCTTGCGCCACCCTGTTTGTGGGTGTCGCCTGGCCATGTATCACCACCTGGTGTGCCAGGCGCAGCAGTCATGAAGGTACGCCATGCTTCTTTACCGGTATCTGCATCAAAGGCTGCTACGAAACCACGCACGCCAGTTTCACCGCCCGAAGAGCCGACCAGGATTTTGCCTTTTGCAGCTAGTGGGGCCAAGGTGATGTAGGAGAGGGCTTTGACGTCACCAACTTCTTTATCCCAAACTACTTTGCCTGTGACGGCATCGAGTGCGATCAGGTGCGAGTCAACGGTAGCAACATATACCTTGTTGCCATACAGCGCGACACCACGGTTGGTGTTATGCAGCATCAGTAGATCAGCTGGGATTTCTTTTTTATAGCGCCAGATTTCTTTGCCGGTCTTTGCATTGAATGCGATGACCTGTGCATTTGGGGTCGTCACATACATGTAACCATTGTTGACGATCGGCGGGGCTTGGTGGCCCTCAGTCACGCCAGTAGCGGAAGACCATGCCAAAGTGAGTTTCTTGACGTTGGCGGTATTGATTTTGTCGAGCGGGCTGTAACCCCAACCGCTGTAGTTACCACGGTACATCAGCCAGTTCTTTGCTTCTGGATTTTCAAGTCGTGCGTCAGTCACTGGGGAATACGGACCCAAGTTACTGCCTGCTTGGGCTACGACGGCAGTCGCGCCCAAGATGGCTAGCGCCAGCGTTTTTAGTTTGAAACTCATTTTTGTGCCTCCTCGGTTATGTGGGCTCTAGGGGGTAAGACCAAAAACTACTCTCCAGCTTTGGGCGGGAGGGGTGCTGCAATCGAGAGAAACTCTCCGTCTAGGGCTAACGGAATAGCTCTCAGCGCACTTGACGCAGGGCCGGCGACAACTTTGGCCCCATCGAAAAGATCAAATTTAGAAGCGTGGCAATAACAGGCCAGCACGTTTTCTTTTGACATCCAGGTTTTGACGTCACAGCCCTGATGCGTGCAGATGCTGGAATAAGCCACCACACCTGACACCGATCTCGCGCGTGTTTCTGGTGTCATTTTTTCTTCTGGCAGTCGAATCACGACTATTTTGTTCAGTCGCGATTCATTTTTCGGTTTTTCAGTTGCTGCATCAAACGGGAAAGCGAGAATGGGTTTGGCCATTTGAATATCAGCCGGACGCAGCGGTTTGAAGTCAGCTTCCGCGCCTGCATCCACCAACAGTTCGGCCCCAGGCTTCGCCTGCGCGCTGCCTGGCGTGAGCGCGATCGGGCTGACTAATCCGGTCGCCATAATGCTGATGACGCGACGGCGATCAGCGTTGGTAGCGCATGCTGAGTCGGGTGGGGATGTCACTTCAGTTTTGTCAAAAATCCGCTGTTTCATCGTAGTTTTACTTATTAGCGATTAGGTAACTCGGGGGGGGGTTGTTTGCTTTGCCGAGTGTCTCCACCTCGGCCTCCCCGTATCACAACATAGTATTCGGAACTCTGAATTCAAGTCAATGGCGCAACTCGGACTGTTGCTCAAATCTTTTTCCCTTGAGCGACCAAACACTTAAAAATATTCAACTGAGTCGAGAGCGCCCAACAACTCAGCGACTAATTAAGAACTCAACAACTCAGCCGTCAATCAAGTCCTGCTCATCGACCCAGCGTCATCGTTCGGCTGGGGCGATTTCATTTTGGATATGCCAAATGATCAGGGCAGTCGCTTAAGCCGTTTGCAGATCAACATTGTCATTCGCATATAAATCCCTTAATGCCCGATGCAGAATCTTGCCGGTTGCTGTGCGCGGCATTTGCTCATCCGAAATGAACATCACTTTGCTCGGGCATTTGAACCCTGCCAGACGCTCGCGGCACCATCCACGCAAATCTGATTCGGACAGTAGCTCTTTATCGTGTAGCACCACGATGGCGCTCACGCTCTCACCCCATTTGTCATGCGGTACACCGATCACCGCGACATCCTTGACTGCTGGGTGTGCACCAATCACACCCTCGACCTCAGAAGGGTAGACGTTCTCGCCGCCACTGATAATCATGTTGCTCTTGCGATCAACTAACCAGATGTAGCCATCTTCGTCTCTACGTGCCATATCGCCCACAGAGCACCATGGCCCTTCGAATGCGAGCGACGTTTTTTCGTTGTTCTTCCAGTAGCCGTCAAACACATAGGGGGTGAGCGAAAACAATTCGCCAACCTCGCCATCGTTCACTTCTTGACGGTTTTCATCCAATAGCTTGATACGCCCGCTGCCTGCCCATTCCCGTCCGACCGATCCGAGTTTCGTCAATTGTTCGTCAGGACGTAATAGGGTGACCCAGCCAGCTTCGGTTGAGCCGTATAGCTCATACAGTTGACCATTCTTGAAAAAATCAAGAATTGCTAATTTCGTGTCGCGGCGTGCTGGTGCTGATGAAACCATTAACTTGCAGACCGAGCTGACATCGTATTGCTGTTTGATTTGCTCCGGTAGTGCGAGCAGCATGATGTAATGCGTCGGTACCAGCGAAGTGAAAGTGACTTTTTCGCGGGAGAGTGTGGATAGCAGCGCCTCTGGATCAAAGCTTCGGCGGTCATCGATCACACAGGTAGCGCCGAGATGAATGAAGGTGCTTGCAAAGTAAAGAGAGTTCGCATGACACATGGGCATGACCATTAAACCCGTGTCGCGTTTGCTGAATTGCATCTCGGTGGCCGTCGCCAGCGCGAGTAAATAACTCCCCAAATGGTGCCGAATCGCGCCTTTGGGCTTGCCGGTTGTACCCGATGTGTACATCAGCGCGCACATGCTAGCGGGATCCACCGCGTCGAATGTTGTACTGCCAGCTGCCGTACTGATTAATGTCTCATAGCTGATCCAAGCGGGGCTGGGTGCTGCACCAAGCACTACGCATTGAATGGCGGGCGATCTGGATGATACTGATTGCGACTCCAGTAACTCGCAAAATTCGACACCCGCGATAACTGCGCGCACCTCTGCATCGCCCAAGATATACGCTACCTCCGGGCCGGTAAGACGGAAGTTAATCGGCACCGCCACCAAACCCACTCGCGCGAGCGCCACGTAGATTTCTACCCACTCGACACAGTTGTACGCCAACACTGCGACCCGATCGCCGGCGTGTAACCCGAGTTCGAGCAAGCCCTCTGCCAATTGCTGTGAGCGCTGGTTTAGCTCCGCGAATGTCATTGCGCGGCGCGAATCCCGAGCGGCAAGTTTGTTGGGTGTCAGCGTGGCATGCGTCGCCACAGCGTCAGATAGGGTGGGTAGTCGGTTCATAAATCAAAAATCGATGAGCGAATTAACGCCTCATTCAGTGGCCAAATCCTCGCCAGCCAAGGCTTTTAAAGCAAATAAACTAGCTCTGAATACTGAATACAGAGTACAATCATAGTACACTTTAATGCGGGTGCCAACGGTTTATTTGATGCCGTTTAGGGCTAGGTAAGCGGGGGTTAATGGCCCCGAATGCGACGCTTCCACAGGGTGACGCCCCGCAGGAATTTCTAATTGCTAAACGGTCGGAACAAGAATGAGCTCAGCACCCGAAATCCATGATCAATCAGTCGCTGCCCTGATCGCCCGCTATTTGAAAAGTCAGGGGGTGAAACGGGTCTACGGCTTGTGTGGTGGTCACATCATGCCCATTTGGATGCGACTGGATGCAGAGGGCATACAGATTATTGATGTTCGGGATGAGCGCGCAGCGGTATACATGGCGCATGCCGAGGCAGAGTTAGGTAATGGGCTGGGTGTGGCGCTGGTGACCGCCGGGCCGGGTGTCACCAATGCCATGACCGGCATCGCCTATTCGCATGTTGCGCGTAGCTCGGTGCTGGTGTTGTCAGGTTTGCCGCCTGTCCCGCAAGGTAATCGCGGCGCACTGCAAGATATCACGCACACCGATTTAGTCCGTAGTATCACGCGCTATGCTCGCACGGTCTACAACGCTGACTTGGCCTTGCAAGAGTTGGACGAAGCCGTTTGTCGCTCACTGGGGCAGGGGGGTGAACCCGGCCCGACGTATCTGGATTTTCCGGTGGATGTATTGCGTCGGCGTGTTAGCCCAGCGCTTGAGTTGGCAGAGCGCTTTGTGCCGCGTACTTTCAATTCGATTGCGCCGAATGAAGCAGAGGTGCGTGCAGCGGTTGAACTCTTGTGGTCGGCAAAACGGCCGTTAGTGATATCCGGTCGAGGCGCAAAGTTCTCCTCGCCGGTATTGATTGAATTGCTTTCTCGTCTGGGTGCTGCTTACCTTGATACGGGTGAGAGTAAAGGACTTGTTCCTGAAAGCCACCCCAGTGTGGTGGCTGCCATGCGCGGTGTGGTGATGAAACAGGCCGATGTTGTGCTCACTCTCGGTCGTCGTCTTGACTTTCAATTGGCCTACGGCTCTCCAGCCGTGTTTGGCAATGCAAAATTTGTGCGTATCGCCGATTGCGCTGCCGAATTAAGAGATAACCGACGTGGTGCTGTCGAGATATTGGCGAGTTGCGATCTTACGCTGCAAGCCATGCTTGAGGTGGCCACAGAACGGGCACCTGCATCTGATAAATCCTGGCTGGATAACTTGCGTCAACAGCATCAAGAGCGTTCCGAAAAACTCAGTCTGAGTATGCGCAACGCAAAAGCAGGCAGTGATGGTTTGATGCATCCGAATCAAATTCTGTCAGCACTGCGTGATGTGGTGGATGATGATGCGATCCTGGTCGCGGATGGTGGTGACTTCTTGAGCTTTGCTCGGGTGGGCTTGTCTGCGACTACCTACCTTGATCCCGGATCGCTCGGCTGCATCGGCGTTGGTACGCCCCTAGGTGTTGCTGCAAGCTTGGTATGCCCTGACAAGACGGTGGTTGTCGCAACCGGCGATGGTGCTTTCGGTTTCAATGCTATGGAGCTGGATACCGCAGTAAGACACAATGCGCCGTTGCTGGTGGTGGTGGCGAATAATGGCGCATGGGCCATCGAGGTTAGAGACCAGATTGAGAGCTATGGCAAGGTGGTGGGCACGCGTCTGAAATTCTCCGACTATGCAGCGATGGCCAAAGGCCTCGGTTTATATGCGGAGCGGGTTGAGCGGGCAGAGGATCTCAACGGCGCCATCGAGCGCGCACTGGCAAATCGTCCCGCCTTGCTCGATGTGCTTGTCACGCCGGAGGCTGTATCATCCGACGCGAAGTCCGGCTTGGCCTGGGTGCCTGATCTGCAAGCACTGGGCACATGGGATGAGGCCGAGCAGCAGTGGCGCCAGGCTTCATTTAATCCGTAGCAATCCTGCTGGCGGGTTATGGTAAGCGCCAGCGTTTTTGTGACTGACAGATTCTTAGTGAGGCGATAGCAAGCAAATGAAGATTCTTGAATCCCAGCCTAAATTGGTTGAGCAAGTGCACAAAGCCATCCTCAGTGAAATTGCAGAGGCAAAGCTAAAAGCCGGTTCTCGGATTATTCAGGAACAAATCGCCCAAGAATTAGGGGTGTCAAGGCAACCTGTACAGCAGGCACTCGTACTGCTTAAAAATCAGGGTGTACTCACCGAGGCGCCGGGGCGCGGTCTACAGGTAGCGCCATTAAATCTGGAGTTAATTCGTCAGATGTACGAAGTGCGTGCTGTGATGGAGGGGCTGGCGTTTCGCCGAGCTTCCGAGAATTTTTCCGAGAGCGCAAAGAAGCGAGCAGAGAAACTACTCGCGGCCGGTCGTCAGGCGGTGACCAAAGGATCGGTTCGTGACTTGATCAGCGCCGATATGGCATTCCACAGCTTTTTCTATGAGCTTGCCGATAACCCTATCATCAGCCAGTCGATGGAAACGCATTGGGTCAATACTCAGCGAGTGATGGGTTCTGTACTGCTCTCTGCTGACAAGCCGCGTGACATCTGGGACGAGCATGAGACTCTGTTTGAACTAGTGGCGGGTGGTGAAGCTGCAAAGGCAGAGCAACTCGCGCGAACCCATATTGAAGAGGCCGCTAACTTCATGTTGGAGCGGCTATCTGAGCAGATCGCGGTTGACACAGAGTAGGCGCATCCTCGACCTGAACGCGGGCCGTTCTGATTGATTGCAGAATAAGCAAATCTAGAACGCGAATCTTTTTCATGTTGGCCGCCAAGTCCCCTTAATCACTGCCATCACTGCCTTGACAGTAACCTGCCGCCTCACATAGACTTCGAACTCCGAATTCAGAATTCGACAGCCGGGTAAAGAGACACCCGGTGTTTAGGTGGCTACGTATCGAGGTCTCCTCGAACCGCAAAAAAGCAAATATCAAAGGCGGCAGCAATGGACAGTAACGTACCGGTATACCGCAAAGTCGCCTGGCGCTTAGTGCCATTTCTGGGCATCTGCTATCTGGCGGCCTACCTTGATCGCGTCAACGTTGGCTTTGCCAAGCTGCAAATGCTGGGCGATCTTTCGTTCAGTAATACGGTGTACGGCCTCGGTGCCGGCATTTTCTTCCTGGGCTATGTGATCTTTGAAGTGCCGAGCAATATCCTGATGCATCGTATCGGTGCCAAGGTCTGGATCGCGCGCATCATGATCAGCTGGGGTCTGATTGGCGTCGCCATGGCCTTTGTGCAGACACCAACGCAGTTTTATGTTTTGCGTTTTCTATTAGGCGTCGCTGAGGCGGGCTTTATTCCGGGTGTACTTCTATACCTTACGTACTGGTTCCCGGCGGCGTGGCGTGGACGCATTATTGCCTTGTTCCTCGCCGCGATTCCAATCTCGAACATTATTGGTGGCCCATTATCGGGTTGGATACTCACTTCCCTGAATGATGTGAATGGTCTGCGCGGCTGGCAGTGGCTGTTCATTGTTGAGACTATCCCCTCGATCGTGCTGGGCTTCGTGGTGTTGATGTTCCTCGATAATCGTGTGGATGATGCACTCTGGTTGAGCGATGAAGAAAAAGCGCAAATCAAGTACGACATTGATGCCGAGGCTGAGCAATCCAGCGGGCATAGCAGCGCGATGGATGCGCTAAAGAGCGGACGCGTCTGGATGCTGGGCGTTGCCTATTTCTGTATCGCCAGCTCGATTTACATCACCAGTTTCTGGATGCCGACGCTGATCAAGCAGCAGGGTGTTAATGATCCTTTGCAGATTGGTTGGCTCTCCGCGATTCCTTACACCGTGGCGATCTTTGCCATGGTGCTTGCCAACATCAGTGCTGATCGTCGCGCCGAGCGTCGTTGGCACACCGCGATTCCCTGCTTGATTACCGCGGTTGGCCTCGCACTCAGCGGCACACCGGGCTTGGGATTCGGTGCCGCCATGTTCGGTTTGATTCTTGCAGCCGCCGGTGCGTCCACCACCCAAGCCTGCTTCTGGAGTTTGCCGCCGATGTTCCTGACCGGTGCTGCGGCTGCCGCGGGTATCGCGCTCGTGAACTCGCTCGGCAATATCGCCGGTATGGCGAGCACCGCATTGGTCGGTTGGCTAACTGATCTCACCGGTAGCCCGAACAGTGCGCTGTATTTGTTCGCGGGTTTTGCGGTGATTGGTGCGCTCATGGTGCTGCGCTTGCCGGCGCAGATCGTCAACCGCTAATTCAGGTATTGTTTGTCATGCAAACAACACAAGACTTTGCTTCATCGTTGTGTCCCACAGGTCAATATCGAGCTGGTGTTCTTGCTGCCAATGCAGTCAAGGATGATCTGATCATCCTTAGGCGGTAAACAAGTCCGTGACCGGTGCTCCGGCTGGTCGCGGTAATCATTCAGTCCGTTCACCTTGTGTTGGGTTTGCCTGGTCTCTGCAAAACAGAGACCAGGCTTTTTTAAATCAACAATCATCATTTAACAATAATCGAGATCCCATGGATTTTTCATTGTCCCCCGAGATTGAAGCACTGCGCGAGCGTGTCAAGCAGTTCATTCATGAGCAGGTCATCCCATTTGAGAACGATCCGCGCCAAGATAGCCACGGGCCGCATCGCGAGCTGCGTGATGAGCTGATCGCTAAAGCCCGTAGCGCAGGGCTACTGACGCCGCATGCCTCGACAGACATGGGTGGTATGGGTTTGTCACATATCGCCAAGGCTGTCGTATTTGAAGAAGCAGGCTATTCCTGGCTGGGCCCGACCGCGATGAATATTCATGCGCCGGACGAGGGCAATATCCATTTGATGGAAGAGGTCGCCACCGAGGCACAAAAGGAACGCTGGTTGCGACCCCAAGTTGAGGGCAAGACCCGCTCGTGCTTTTGCATGACCGAACCTGCGCCCGGTGCCGGTGCTGACCCAAGTTTACTGAACACCACCGCAGTGCGTGATGGCGATCATTACGTGATTAATGGCTTGAAGTGGTTGATCACCGGTGCCGACGGCGCGGACTACGCCATCATCATGGCGCGTATGGAAGACGGCAG
>JAJTGD010000056.1 GCA_021299035.1 Oxalobacteraceae bacterium
AGTCGGGCATCAGAGCGGGAGATGAAGGCTTCGACGTCAAAGTCGAGCGTGACACTCTCCTCAAAGGCGGCGTGATCAGCAGCACCCAAGTAGCCATTGATACTCATCGCAATCAGTTCAACACTGGCGGCCAAGTTTCGGTCACCGACA
Organism: Oxalobacteraceae bacterium; assembly: GCA_021299035.1. Lineage (GTDB taxonomy): Bacteria > Pseudomonadota > Gammaproteobacteria > Burkholderiales > Burkholderiaceae_D > Pernthalerella > Pernthalerella lacunae. The sequence goes on from JAJTGD010000056.1 coordinate 151, forward strand.
TCAAGAATCACGCGCACTACCAAGCCGAGTCCACTAGCGTCAACCTCGGCGCGGGCTTCTCAGCGCAAGGCAAGGTCGCGCCGGGTGGTACCGGGGTCGGCCTCGGCAAGGATGGCAACAGTGTTGCGAGCACTACACACGCCGGTATCAGCGGGATAGCAGGTGACACCACAGTACGCACCGGTGACAAGGAAGTGGGGATCGCAAAGATCTTCGATGCGGACAAAGTGCAGAGAGAGATAACTGCACAGACGCAGATCACACAGGAATTCAGCTGGCGAGCCAACAAAACGGTGGGTGAGTATGTGGAATCTCAACAAAAGGCCTTACATCGCGCCTTGAAAGATGCTTCTTCTGATGAGGAAAAGCGCGAGATAAAACAGCAGCAATCCGATTTACGCAGGACCGAACAAGCATTAAATATTTTGATCGGCGCAGTCACCGGCTTTGCGGGCGTAACGGTCACTAAGGAAGCCTTGTCATCTGCAGCCGAAAAAATGCGGGATTTGATGATTGAAGATTCCCAGAAATTCAAAGGAGTGACTGATGGCGTGACCACTATTACCAACATGTCTGGCAACAGCCAAGGAGTTCGTCATGACGGTATCAAACTTGGCGGGACAAGAATGGATTTGGATGCGCTGTGTGGACATGATTATGATCGATGTTCGACTACAGAAAAAAATGGGGTAAAAGTTCTTAAATTAAACACAAACGGACAAGTAACCTTTAAAGAAAATAGCGCTGGCATGACGCTAGAAAAATTTTTACAGACAAAAGATGGTAAAAAACTTGAGGGGTTAACCGGTGGAATTCAAGGTACCAAAGGAACACTATTCGGTGTTCCATATATGGCAGGAAGCTGGCAAGACAATCTGATTGAAGCCTTTGCGGGAACCCATGACCTTATTGGAGGAAAAATGGCTGGGTTGTACGATAAAAATGGAAATATCGTTCAAGGCCTGTCAAACACTGAGCGCGTATTACATGACCGTTGGGCTGATATAGCCGTCATCCCCTCCGCACCATTTGCTCTGGCGGAAAGGCTATCGCCAGAACTCTGGCAAGCGATTTCAGCACTCCTCAAGGAGGCCAAATGAATCTAGGGCTAAGAGTTTCGATTTATCTAAGCGTTTTTTTTGGTTTGGCTGGCTGCTGTCCTAATGGCTGTTTTGTGCTGTCTGGTCCAGCTTTCGAGGCGTTGGCACACCCGACACCGATGCGAGAACAATGGTCTAGGTCAGACAGATCTGATGCTGAAAGGCGATTAGATTGGGAAGATTGCGGAGGGTACAAGGACGGAGGTTTTTCGCCTAAAGAAGAGTTACTCAAGGAAGAAAGAACTTCTGAAGAGAAAGATATTTTCCCCGCTCACGATCGACTGTTTCTGGAACTTCAGCGCTGCATGCTACGCAAGGGCTATCAATACATCGGCAAATGCTACGACAATGAAATTTCCCGCGCGCTTCCCGCGTGCGGCGCTCCTTGAATAACTTTACTGATCGAGGCTATGTTTCAATCGGGCGCAGACGTAGAGACCAGAGGTGGCTACGAGTTATCAGCTTGATAGACAACAGTCCCAAGTCGGTTGTATTTTTGATTAGGACTTGCCCAACAGTAGGCGTTCTAAATGAAGCAATTAAGATTGCGGCTCAGTAGATCAAGCCGCATGCCGATCCGTCTGTTCTGGTGCCGCCTGCAGCTGCGCTAACAGCTTCGCCTCTTTTTCTTTGGCGTTACGCAGATGACGCTCTTTCACATGTCCATAACCGCGGATCTCTTCTGGTATGCGTGCGATCTCTGCAACCAAGGGCAAGGTTCTAGCATCCATCGAAGCGCATAGCGAGGTGATCGTGGCACAGTACTGCGCAATCAGCGCGCGCTCGGTCTTGCGTTCTTCGGTATGGCCAAATGGATCCAGCATGCTGCCACGCAGGAAACGTAGCTTGGCCAGGAGGGGGAACACGCTACCGACCCAGCTACCATAAGGCTGCTTGATCAGATGACCTTTGTCATCGCGCTTGGAGAGCAGTGGTGGCGCGAGGTGGTACTTGATCTCGTAGTCACCTTCAAACATTGTCGCGATGCGCGCTTTGAATGCAGGATCGCTATGCAGTCGTGCGACTTCGTACTCATCTTTGTACGCCATCAGCTTGAACAAATACCGCGCTACCGCTTCAGTCAGTTGCAAACTACTGCCTTCGCCGACTACACGTCGCTCATCTGTGCGGACACGCTCAACAAAACTGCGATAACGCTCTGCATAGCTGGCGTTTTGGTACTTCGTAAGAAATTCTGTGCGATGGGCAATCAACTCATCGAGCGATTGTTTACGCTTGAAGGCAATCACTTGCGCCGGCGATTGCGCATTCAAAGATTGCTCGAGTGCCGCGAGATCATGTGCGGCGAGTCGACCCCATGCAAATGATTGCTGGTTGAAGTCAACGGACACACCATTCAGCTTGATCGCTTGCATCAGCGCTGACTCGGGTAACGGTACCCAACCTCGCTGCCAGGCATAGCCAAGCATGAACATATTGGTCGCGATGGAGTCCCCCATCAGCGCGGTGGCAATCTTTCCTGCTTGTACCGCATCGACATGGCCCTCACCGCAGGCAGCGCGAATCGCGTCGACCGATGCCGCATCGGGATAAACCCAATCCGGGTTTTTAACGAACGCAGCGGTTGGCGCTAAGGTGGCATTCACGAGGGCGTGGGTACGTCCTTCACTCATGCGCGCCAGTGCATCTTTGCTGGCAGCGACCAGTACATCACAGCCAATCAGCAAATCTGCCGCACCAGTACCGACACGCGTAGAAAAAATATGCGCATCTGAATCAGCCAAGCGTACATGCGACATGACGGGGCCACCTTTTTGTGCCAGGCCACTCATATCAAGCACGGTGCACGCCTTACCCGCCACATGCGCGGCCATGGCAAGTATCTGCCCGACAGTGACGACACCGGTACCACCGATGCCGGTGACCAAGACGCCATAGGGCTTCGCCAAACTTCCGAGCGCGGGTGCCGGCAAGGTTTTAGCGCGCTCGAGCGCACTGGGTTGGTTACTGTCTTTGCCGGCTGCTTTTTTCGGTTTTCTTAGCTGACCACCTTCGACCGTGACGAAGCTCGGGCAGAAGCCTTGCACGCAAGAGAAGTCTTTATTGCAAGTGGACTGATTGATCTGCCGCTTGCGGCCAAGCTCGGTCTCGAGTGGTTCGACGGACAAACAATTCGACTGCACGCTGCAATCACCACAACCTTCACACACGCTTTCATTGATGACGGTACGCTTGGCTGGATCCGGATAGGCGCCACGCTTGCGACGCCGACGTTTTTCAGAAGCACAGGTCTGGTCATAGATGATGGCCGATACCGCTTTTATGTCACGCAGCTCGCGCTGTACCGCGTCAAGCTCAGTACGGTGACGTATCGTGACACCGGCACCCCATTCGGTATCTGCGGCGTATTTGTCGGGCTCATCGGTCACCACCACAATCGGGTTTACACCTTCAGCAGCAATTTGACGCGAGATCATCGCCGGGTCGAGCGGGCCATCATGGGTCTGACCGCCGGTCATGGCGACCGCATCATTGAATAAAATTTTGTAGGTCATGCTGACCTTGGCGGCGACTGCCGCGCGTATCGCCAGCAATCCGGAATGATAGTAAGTGCCATCGCCAATATTGGCGAACACATGCGACTCTTCGGTAAATGGTGACTCACCGATCCAGGTGACACCTTCAGCGCCCATATGGGTGGCGGTAGCCGTAGAGCGATCCATCCACAGCGCCATGTAATGACAACCAATACCGGCCAGTGCGCGACTGCCCTCGGGCACGCGCGTGGAGGTGTTGTGGGGGCAGCCCGAGCAGAAGTAGGGGATGCGATCTTTTTGCGCGTCGGGTTTCGTGACTTTGAGCGTGGCCTCTTTCGCTTCAATGAACGCCAGACGCTTGCGCACACGTTGTTCAACCGGATGACCTGCAAAATACGTTGAGATGCGTGAGGCAATCGCACGTGCAACCAGCGTGGGGTTCAGCTCATAGGTCGCGGGCAGTAACCACTCGCCATGACCCGCGCGGCGCGAGTTGCTCCACTCGCCAGAATCATCAAACTTGCCCACTACACGCGGCCGCACATCATCACGCCAGTTGTAGAGCTCTTCTTTCAGTTGGTACTCGAGTAGTTGGCGTTTTTCTTCGACCACCAGAATTTCTTCCAGACCGGTCGCAAATTCGCGCACACCGGAAGCCTCAAGCGGCCAGCTCATACCCACCTTGTACAGCCGAAGACCGATATCGCGCGCCACTTGTTCGTCGATGCCGAGATCATCCAAGGCCTGACGGGTATCGAGATACGCCTTGCCAGCGCTGAGAATACCGAAACGTGGTTTGGGGCTATCCCAGATGATGCGGTTCAGTTGGTTGGCACGCGCATAGGCCAGCGCGGCATACCACTTGTAATTGACCAGACGGGATTCCTGATCCAGCACCGCATCCGGCCAGCGAATATTCAGCCCGCCTGCAGGCATGTCGAAATCGTCCGGCAACATGATCTGTACGCCATCGGTCACGCATTTCATCGCCACCCACAAGCCGGTGTAGCGACTCATGGCCCAGCCGTGCAAGCCGTAATCCAGATATTCCTGCACTGTTGACGGGTACAGCACTGGTATGCCGCATGCTTTTAGGATGTGTTCACTCTGATGCGCATTAGTCGATGACTTGGCGGCATGATCATCGCCAGCCAATACGAGCACGCCACCATGCTTGGCGCTACCCGCGCCATTGGCATGCTTGAATACATCGCCGCTGCGATCGACGCCAGGGCCCTTGCCGTACCACATCGAGAACACACCGTCGTATTTCGCACCAGGAAACAGATTGACCTGCTGCGTACCCCAGATGCTGGTGGCGGCCAGATCTTCATTCACGCCCGGCTGGAAGCGCACATGGTGCGCCTCGAGATATTTTTGCGCTTTGGCCGCGGTCTGGTCGACGCTGCCGAGTGGCGAGCCACGATAACCACTGATGAACCCCGCCGTATTCAAACCTGCCTTCAGGTCGCGCTGCCGCTGCAACATCGGCAGCCGTATCAGCGCCTGCGTACCGGTCAGGAATACCCGTCCACGCTCCAAGGTGTACTTGTCGTCGAGGGTAATCGCTTCCGGCTGCAAGGCGTGCAGGGATGCGAGTGGGGCATTCATCAGTCTCTCCTTGGGGGATCTCGGTGGATGGTGAGAAGTATGGCAGCGTGGCGCAGTTTCGTAAAACGCCCAGTCAAACTCGGTCGTTTGGTCCTTGGCTTTTGAATGAGCGCTTGCACAGGGATGACGCAGTCGGGGCTGAAATCCCTCCAATGGCGCTCACAGCACGAACCGAAATCGAGTGGATTGGCTGGCAGATCTGGAGCTTCCCCACTAGTCATAGGGCTTTAGGCTTCGGGCGTATTGATCACTGGCCCGACTGCAATGCCTGCGATACCGCCTGCACGCGCGCAGCATGAATTGCATCAGGAATTTTCTCTGATGCGCGCTCGGGCGAATTGCGCGTCACCTCGGCGGCAATGTCACCGGCGTTCACTGACTGCGCTATCGACAAAGCATTGCGTAGCAAGGGCTTTTGCGGAAAGTCTGCAGCAGGGTCCTGTGCATCAAAGCACTCGCAAACATCCAGCAGCGCCATGAACCGTGCTGGCTTGCGAAAGGCATCACAGCGCTCAAGTAACTTGACCATATCTGCTGCCGGCATAGTGCTAGCGCGGGCGACAGCCGCATGTTCACGCGCTACGATAATGGCCAAGTCACGCACCTCGTGCGGCAGCCTGAGTCGCTTGCAGAGTTGCTCAACGATAGCGACACCGCGCGCGTCGGCGGCCAGCGCTTGCGGTAACGCTGCCAAGTTGATGGCAGCGAGACCCAGATGCGGCATTAACACAGCAAAGCGCGTGGCCAGTGGCAGGTTATGGTCAGCCGCGATATCCAGCACGCGTAGGGCGTGCATAAAGCAATCTGCACCTTTACCGTGGCGTGGTTCGGATGTCCCCGTCAACGGCTCTGGTAAGGAGACGCCGACGAGCCCCTGTAATTCGGGCAGGATGCGCGCCAGCGCACCGCAATCCTGCAGCACCGAGAACATACGCGATGGCTTGGCCTCGGCCAGCCCACGCGAGATTTCTTGCCAAACGCGTTCAGCGACTAGTGCATCGACTTCGCCAGCGTCGACCATCTGACGCATCAGCGCCACGGTTTCTGGTGCAACGGAAAAATCGATAAAGCGTGCAGCGAAGCGGGCGACCCGCAATATGCGTACCGGATCTTCGACAAATGCGTGCGAAACATGACGAAATACACGCGCCTGGATATCTGCGCGGCCACCATACGGATCAATCAGTGTGCCGTCTTCATCCTGCGCGATGGCGTTGATGGTGAGGTCACGCCGTTGTAAATCTTGCTCAAGCGTGACATCAGACGTCGCGTGAAATGTAAAGCCCGCATAACCGGGCGCGGTTTTACGCTCGGTACGTGCCAGCGCGTATTCTTCATGCGTCTGCGGATGCAAAAAAACCGGGAAGTCCTTACCCACTGCAACAAAGCCAAGAGCCTCCATCTGTTCAGGCGTAGCGCCCACCACTACATAATCGCGATCCTTGACTGGCAGACCGAGCAGCGCGTCGCGCACTGCGCCACCGACCACGTACGTCTTGAAACCTGTCATGTACTCGGGCGCAGATACTCAGGCGCGATCGCCTCGAGTGGCGTAGGTTGCCAATGCGGCGGCAGTGGATACTGTCCGCTAGCGATGTTGTCTTGCTTCATCGAGTCGAGGTTGTCGCGACTCATCAGGGTGGGACCCGGTAACATTTCAAGCGTGAAGGCCTGCAGGCGGGCTATCCAATCGGGCAGGCCGATGACAGGACGAGCATGTCCGCTGTACTCGCCTGCTAGTCGAACTAATTCACGCAAACTGTATTGCCGTGGGCCGACCAGCTCATATACCCGACCGATGCTGCTGGGATCATCGAGGGCATCCACAAAGGCTTGTGCGACATCACCCACATAAACCGGCTGAAACTTTGCATCCGCACCACCCACCGCCATCAGCGGCGCGAACGACTGCAGCTTGGCAAATAAATTCAAAAAACTGTCTTCGGCACCAAACACTACCGAGGGACGAAACGAAGTGACCTGCAGGTCTTTCGCATCAAGCAGAATGCGCTCGCCCGCAGCTTTTGAGCGGGAGTACATCGATGGTCCATCGATAGCTGCACCGAGCGCCGACATGTGCAACACCCGCTTAACGCCATGCCGTGCACATACCTGCGCCAGCAAGCGCGGCAAAGCGACATGCGCATGCTCGAATGCAGGACCCCATGGCCGCGCCGGGCGCGAGTGGAGTACACCCAGCAGATTGATCACGCAATCAACGCGCGGCAGTAGTCTGTCTAAAACTGCAGGATCAAAAATATCGGCAACCATCACTTGTACGGTCGGCAAGACCTGCAAGTGGCGCGCGCGGTTGTAGCGGCGCGTCGGCACAATTACATGACGACCCGATGCCGCTAGGCGCGCCGCAATGTGGGTGCCAATAAAACCGCTACCGCCGAGCAGAAGTATGGAGTGATGTCGCATGGGTAGCCTCAGGGTAAATCGCCGAGTTCGATCAGGTTGGCATCGCGTGGTGACACCGTACCAAGACGCGTTTTTAGTGAGGTCGCATGACTATCAAAATGCAATGAATACCAAGTCGCATTAGCGAGTACGTTTTTGACGTAGCCACGCGTCTCGGAGAAAGGAATGCTCTCAGCGAAAATAGCACCTTCCACGGGTTTTTCCAGCAGAGCACGCCACTGCCGCGGCCGTCCCGGACCGGCGTTGTAAGCAGCGGTCGCCAATGTCTGCGAACCACCCAAGGTGGACAGCACCATGTGCAAGTACTGCGTACCAAGCGTGATATTGGTACGTGTGTCATTCAGGCCCGAGAGAGAGAAGCCACTCATGCCGATTTTCTTGGCGACATAGGTGGCGGTGCGCGGCATGATCTGCATCAGCCCCGAGGCCCCGACGACCGAGCGTGCGCTTTTAACGAACCGCGATTCTTGTCGTATCAAACCGTACACCCAAGCCTTGTCGAGACCAATACCTGCTGTCGCCGTTTGCATGATGTCTTCATGTGGTGTCGGATAACGCTGCGCTAGATCGAGCTCTACTTTGGCGCGATCAGCACTCGCTACCATACGATCCAGCACATCATTGCGGCGTGCAAACTCACCTGCTGCCAGCAATTGTCGGTCGTTCATCTTGCGTAGCTGCCAGTTCCATTCACGATTGCCTTCGAAGCGCAGTTCCAGCTCGTAAAACTTCAACGCATTGACTAAACCTGCGTTATTGCTCGCCTCGGCGATTTCAGCGGCGGTGGGCGGTGTTGGCTTGGCCGGGGCCACGATCGGTTGTGATAACTCTTCTGTAGACAGCAGTCCGTAAAAATGATGCTGACCGGCGAGTTGATGAAAATACTGTTTCGCTTCTTCGCTACGCCCGAGTACTGCATGCGCACGGCCACGCCAATACAGCCAGGCAGGATCTTTTTGCAGCTCGGGTGACATGGTATCAATCGAGCGCGCGACTAATTGCCAGTCGCCGACCCTAAGCGCTGCGCGTACCCGCCACTGATAAGCTTCGATTGACATCGGCGCATCAAAGCTGCGACGCCAGTAGGTCGGTGCGTCTTTATCCAGTACGAGCGATGCTTGTAACGCAAGCTGCGACCATGCGATCGCATTTTCTTCCGCATTTAATCTGGACTGCGCTTTCTCAAGTAGATGTACTGCCTTATCGAGCTTGTCACGCGCTGCACGGCCCAACGCGATCAGAAACAGCTCGCGTGCGGCACGACCACCGACCGCGCCGCGCTCGAGTACGGCGAAAGGCTTGTCGATCGCCTGCGTAAGCTGCTTGTCATTGACGTCGGTGTAATTGGCGATTCGACGCGCTGTACCGCTGATCCCGCTCTCGACGGCCAGTCTGACCTGACGCCAGACATCCGATTCATTGAATTTTTTCTCTTGCGCCAGTTTGCCGATCAGCTCGACACAGGCATCACCGTAAAACTTCGGTTGCTGCAACAGATCACGTGCCGCTTTGGTGATATTTTCACCTTTCGCCAAGCGCGACTGCAGCGCATAGCATTTCACCTGCGTGTCATCATTCAAAACAAAGCGGGGATATTGTTCGTCAAAAACGCGCCAGTCATTGGAGCGACCGAGCAATAACAACCAATCATTTCGCAGGCGGTCGGCGATAGCCGTACCATCATGACGTTCGAGGAACTGGCGTATTTCGCCTTCAGGCGTGGATGGCAGCCGCGGGTAGAGCCTGTAGTACTCGATATACGACTGAATCGGATAGCTACCCAGCCGGTTAGCGAGGCGATTCGACTCAGCAGTTTCTCCGCGCAAAGCGGCTTCGCGAAGCGCGACAAAATCTGCGTCGGCGCTATTGCCAATGACCACTGCGTGTCGGTTGGCCGCCGATACGACTGAGGATGACATACTGACACCGACGAGGGCACACACAACCGCGCCGATCCACCATCTTGAGTGATACTTCATGACTTTCTGATTACCGCTACACGATAGTCTTAGAATAGCACGCAGTGACTCAACCAATCCGATCGCTCCTTCGATTTGTCATTCATGAACCAAGCTACTTCCAAAGCCGAACTTCGACGTCAACTAATCGCGGCACGCCGCGCACTTGCGCCCGATGTCAAGGCGGACGCCGATGCGCGCATCGTCGCCAATTTACTAAGCTGGCTGCAGGCTAATCACATCCGCACATTGGGCGCTTATTTGGCCATTGCCGGGGAGCCGGACATGTCCGGGCTCTATGAGGTACTGCCAGCGCATGGCATCGCGGTGGCCATGCCGGTCGTGCTGGCGCGAGAGCAGCCACTGGTGTTCGTGGCTTGGCAGCCGGGCGATGCGCTCGCCAAGGACGCGAGCGGCACGCTGGCGCCTGTTACGCGCGGTGAGTATCTGCAACCGGATGCCGTGCTCGCACCTTGCATCGGCTATACCGATCAGAACTTGCGGCTCGGATTTGGCGGCGGCTATTTCGATCGAACGCTGGCCCAAGACCCTCGGCCACGCGCGGTCGGTATTGCGTATGCATTTGCTAAAGTCAGCTTTGACGCAGAAGCGCATGACATACCGCTGGACATCATTCTGACTGACTAAGCACCTATCTCTTTAAGCGGCTTGCTGCGATGGCAGCCCCTACAGGGCGCGCACTGAAACTATGCTATGCGCGCACTACCTGACTCAATCGCTCCCAAATCGCCAATGTCGGCGCGGCTTGATTGAGTGAATAGAAGTGCAAGCCGGGTGCACCACCCGCTAGCAGTCGATCACACATCTGCGACACCACATCCAGACCGAAAGCGCGAATCGATTTCGTGTCATCGCCGAATGAAGCGAGCTTGAGACGAATCCAACGCGGCACTTCGGCCCCACACATGTCCGAGAAGCGTGCCAGCTGTGAGAAATTCGTGATCGGCATGATGCCGGGGAATACCGGCACATCGGCGCCTAAGCGGGTAACGTCATCGACGAACCGAAAGTAGGCATCCGGGTTATAGAAATACTGGGTGATGCCTGCGTTGGCACCCGCCTTTACCTTGCGTACAAAATTCTGCAAATCATCCTGCGGCGACTTCGCTTGCGGATGCATCTCGGGGTAGGCTGCCGCTTCGATATGAAACCAGTCACCGGTCTCTTCGCGAATGAACGCGATCAAATCGCTGGCGTAGTGCAGTTCGCCAAAGGTGCCGCCAAAACCACTCGGCAGGTCGCCACGAAGCGCAATGATGTGGCTAATGCCGTGCACCTTGTACTCATTGATGATGGCGCGCAGATCATCCCGCGTTCGACCAATGCACGACAGATGCGGCGCAGCGTGATAGCCCTCTTGCTGAATCTCGAGCACGGTGTCGCGCGTACCGGCTTGTGTTGAACCGGCAGCGCCGAAGGTCACGGAAAAATACGCGGGCTTTATCTGCGCTAATTGCTGGCGCGCCTGCTTGAGCTTGTCGACACCCTCGGCGGTTTTGGGCGGGAAGAATTCAACGCTGAAAATAGCTTGTGACATGGATTTATTTCGGGATGAAGGCCGATAACAGCCAGGAAATCACGCTGTAGACAAAGGCGGCGAGAATCGCCGCGCTAAAACTCGCCACTTGAAACCCCGGCACGATGTCGGCCACGACCCAAAACATCAGACCGTTAATCACGAAGATAAACAGCCCGAGTGTCAGGAAGGTAATCGGTAGCGTCAGCACCAACAGAATAGGGCGAACCAGGGTATTGACCAAGCCGAGCACCAACGCCGCTGTCAGCGCAGTCGTGAAGCTATCGACCTTAACGGTATCGAGCACACGCGGCAACACAAACAGGGTGACCGTGTTGACGATCCAGATGAGCAGCAAGCGCATCGAACCTCGGCGGGTGGGTAGGT
>JAJTGD010000057.1 GCA_021299035.1 Oxalobacteraceae bacterium
CACCGCTTGTCCGACTTTTAACTCGGTGAGTTTACGGATCACCGCTGGGCCGGCGAACAAACCAATCAGCAAGGCCGTCAGTGTTGCGAACACGGCGCGGAAGGTGATGAAGTTAAATACACGCAACGCGCCGAGCTGATCCTGGAAATACTGTGCAAGCCATAGCAACATCTCAATGCCCTCCCACGGCCGCGCCAGTCAGTCGCTGTACAACACGCTCCATTTGCATGAAGCGTGACCCTTTGACTAGTACGCTTGCGCCTGGTGGAACGCTGGCGACTTCTTCATTGAGTGTTTCCATAGTCTCGAAATGTCGTGCCGGTCGGCCGAATGCGCGGCTAGCGTGTCGGGCGAGATCGCCGACGGTGAAAAGTTGATCGATGTGACGCGTGCGCGCGTACTCACCAATCTCTTCATGAAACGCGATGCCTTCGCTACCCACTTCACCCATATCACCCAGCACTAGCGTACGTGGCGACGGCGCGTTAGCCAGTACGTCAATGGCAGCACGCACCGAATCCGGGTTGGCGTTGTATGTGTCATCAATCACGATGGCACCATTGGTTGCCTGTTTTTTCTGGAGACGGCCCGCGACTGGCGTGAACGCTGTTAGCCCACGCGCAATGCTCCGCAAATCGATACCAATCGCAAGCGCCGCCGCGCAGGCAGCCAGCGCATTGCGTACGTTATGCTCACCTGCCGCAGACAAAACCACGCTGACACGCTCACCACGGGCATTGATCTCTACCTGACTACCAAAATCAATCGGCGTCCACTGCGCGGTGACCGCTGCCTGCTTTTGGAGTGCAAAGCTGAGCAAGTCGCGCGAGCCTGCATAGGCCGTCCATAGCGGCGCAAACTCATCGTCGGCCGGAAACACTGCACAACCACCGTCATGAAGTCCTTGAATCACCGCACCATTTTCTTCAGCGACAGCGGCGACACTGGCCATGAATTCTTGATGCTCTCGCTGTGCGTTATTCACCAGCCCAACCGTCGGCTGCGCAATCTCGGTCAGGCGCGCGATTTCACCGGGATGATTCATGCCCATCTCAACAACGGCTGCTTGGTGCCGGGTATCTAGATTGAATAGCGTCAGTGGCACGCCGATCTCGTTATTCAGATTACCGCGCGTTGCCAAATAGTTCTGTGCGCCGAATGCGGTACTCAAGATCGAGGCAATCATCTCCTTGACCGTGGTCTTGCCGTTACTACCGGTGACACCGATCACTGGAATGCTGAACTGCTTACGCCACCAGTGGGCGACTTGACCAAGGGCGTGACGGGTATCAGGCACGATCAGCGCTGGAATGGCCAAGCCAGCAGGCAAGCGCTCTACGACAACGGCGGCTGCGCCGCGTGCGACCACATCAGCAAGAAAGTCATGCGCGTCGAAGCGCTCACCACGCAGCGCCACAAACAGATTTCCGGGCTCCACCGTCTTGCTATTGGTCGTGACACCCCTAAAATTCGCAGGCGCAGTGAGCTTTGCATCAGGCAAGGCGATCAGCAAGTCACTCAGGGACGCGTGCATCAGTGCCCCCCGTGGCGAGTTGCGCAGCTTGCCAAGGCAAGTGCGGCATGGTCTGCATCGCGAAATGCCAGGCGACGACCTTTGACTTCTTGGTACTCCTCATGACCCTTGCCGGCCAGCAGAATCACGTCATGCTTACCGGCGTGACGGATCGCCGACAAGATCGCCGTTGCGCGGTCTTCAATAATCTGGAGTTTTTGGCGCTCGCTCTGGGGTACGCCATCTACAATCTGGCCAATGATGTGTGCAGGTTCCTCGTTGCGCGGATTGTCACTCGTGACCATGATGTGATCAGCGCGGTCTGCGGCAAGCCCCATTTGCGGACGCTTACCAGGATCACGGTCACCACCACAACCAAACACGCACCACAGCTCACCCTGTCGAGCCTCAGCTACCGGCCGTAAAGTGTCGAGTACTTTTTGCAAGGCATCCGGCGTGTGTGCATAGTCGATCACCACCAATGGCGCATCAACACCACCAAGCTGCTGCATACGGCCGGGTACTGCTTGTAATGATTCCAGTGAGCTCACGACCTGAGCAAACGATAAACGGCGCGCCAACAATACTGCCGCGATCGCTAGAGCATTACTGACATTGAAGCGACCAATCAAGTGGGTACGCACCATGCCACTGCCCTGCAGCGCGTGTAGCTGGAAACTACTTCCGTGCTGCGTCGTTCGAATGTCAGTTGCGCTGAGTGATTCAATACCTTCAATGGATACACCTTCGGCCGAGTAGCCGAGTATGTGCGTCGCCGGATTTGTTTTACGTAAGTGCGAAATCAGACGTACGCCCAACGGGTCATCGAGGTTGATCACTGCATGCTTCAAACCCTGCCACTCGAACAGGCGAGCCTTAGCCTGCTCATAGGCCTGCATGCTGCCGTGGAAATCAAGATGGTCACGGGTGAAATTAGTCAGGACCGCACAGTCAATGTGCAATTCATCAATACGATGCTGCGCAAGCCCGATCGATGATGCTTCAATCGCGATCGCAGAGGCACCCTGTGCCTTGCGCTCAGCCAGCTGGCGATAGAGCTGCAGCGGATCCGGTGTGGTGTAGCCGGTTTCTGTGAACGGCCCGCTGCTTCCATCACGGTAAAGCCCAATACCCAAGGTGCCAATCACTGCGGTGGGCATGCCCTGACGTGAGAGCGCCTGCCCGAGCCATTGTGTGCACGAGGTCTTGCCGTTAGTACCGGTGACCGCGACACTAAACATCTCGGTATCCGGCCGACCATACCAATCATGCGCAATACGTCCGACCTGCTGCGCGAGCCCGGTGATGATCTGATAGGGCACTGACCATTCATCACGCCAGATAAAACCATCCGCATCGTCCAATACGACTGCGCTGGCACCGGCTTCAATCGCTTGCGCAATATAGTTTCGGCTATCGCCACTTTCATGGCGACACGCGAAGAACACATCGCCCAGCGAAACACGGCGTGAATCCAGTGTGAGCTGCGCACACGGCGTCGTAGCACGCAACCAGTCAAGCAGCTCGTGGGCGCTGGTGGCGGTCATCATCACATGCTCTCCGGGATCATCTGAGTCGGCATGATCACGTTCTCGACGCTGGCATCAGGCGGCACATTCATGGCGCGCAAGGCACTGGCAGCGACGTTAGAAAATACCGGTGCAGCGACTTGCCCACCGAAGTGGCCGCCTGCAGTCGGCTCATCCACCATCACGGCGATGATGATGCGCGGATCCGAGATTGGCGCGAAGCCAACGAATGAAGCGACATACTTATTGACGTAGCGCCCGCCCTCAAGCTTGTGGGCAGTTCCGGTTTTACCAGCCACGCGATAGCCGCGTACCTGAGCCAGTGGCGCAGTACCTCCCGGCCCAACGACTTTCTCCATCATCACGCGCATCTGCTGCGCGGTACGATCGGAAATAATCCGCTGCGGTACAGGTGGTTGCGTCAGCTTTAAGAATGACAGCGGAATCATCTCGCCATTGCGCGCAAAAATCATGTAGGCACGCGCGATCTGAATCAGCGATACCGAGATGCCGTGGCCATAGCTCATGGTCGCCTGCTCAATCGGGCGCCAGGTCTTGTAAGGTCGCAGACGACCGGCGACCTCACCTGGGAATCCCGTGCGCGGCACTTGCCCGAAGCCGACCGAGGTGAACATATCCCACATCTCGCGCGACTCACATTTCATGGCCATGCGAACTGTGCCGACGTTGGATGATTGTTGAATGATTTGCGCGACTGACATGGTGGCCGCATGCCCATGCGAATCACCAATTGAAGCCGGTCCGATACTAATCTTCGCGGGCGTATCGAGCATCGTGGTCGGCGTGACCAGACCGCGCTCCAGTGCAAGCGCGACAGTGAAGGGCTTGAGCGTCGATCCCGGCTCGTAGGTGTCAGTCATGACACGATTACGCAATTGCGCCCCGGTCAGTCCTTGCCGCGTATTCGGGTTGTAGGTCGGCAGATTTGCCATCGCCAATACTTCGCCCGTCTTGACGTCCAAAACAACGATGGCACCCGCTTTGGCGTGATGCTGATCGACCGCTTTCTGCAACTCCGTAAACGCGATGTACTGAATCTTGCCGTCAATGGACAGGGCCAGATCAGTACCATCTTGCGGCTCGCGGATATAGCCAATATCTTCAACGACACGACCCAACTTGTCTTTAATCACACGCCGGCTACCCGTGATGCCACCGAGTGATTTTTGCTGTGCACGCTCGATACCTTCCTGGCCGATATCTTCAACATTGGTGAAGCCGAGCACATGCGCCGCAACATGACCCGAGGGGTAATAGCGCTTGTACTCGTTGCGCGTGTGAATACCTTTGATATTCAGTGCGAGAATTTGCTCGGCGGTTTTTTCTTCTACCTGACGCTTCAAATAAACAAAGCTGCGATCGGATTCGAGCTTCTTGTTGATGTCGGATAGCGGCGTATCAAGCAATTGCGCGAGCTGGCGCAGTTTATCTTTGTCAGCTTCTACATCTTCAGGAATAGCCCAGATGGCTTTTACCGGCAAGGATGAGGCCATCACCTCGCCATAACGATCGGTGATTTTGCCGCGCACTGCAGGCAGCTCAAGCGTACGTGCATAGCGATAGGCGCCTTGCCGTTGCAGAAAATCGGTCGACATGGCTTGCAGCCAAAAAGCGCGTACTGCGACCACCACAAAAGCAGAGAACAGCAGGAACAGCGCAAGACGTGATCGCCAAGCGGGCAATTTCACTGCGAGCACAGGGCTGGCTGAAAAAGCGAGTCCGCGTGCAGCTGCTTTTCTAGTTGGCGCACGCATCATCGCACCCCAACGCTGAGATACTGCGTGCGAGCAGCGCCCGGCACGCTCATGCTGAGCGACGCACGGGCAATCGTATCAATCCGGGAATGCTTGGCCAGCGTTGATTGCTCGTACTGCAGCTGATCCCATTCGGTCTCGAGATTGCGCTGCCGCAGCTGAGCACGCTCGAGTTCAATGAACAGGCGGCGCGCCTGATGTTGTGAGTTCACTAGTAGTAGGGAGCACAACAGCAGCAGTATTACAACGGTGATCAATGAACGATTGCTCATGCTGTGACTCCCTGCGGCAACCGAATCAGCCCACGCATGACCGCCGAGCGCGAGCGTGCGTTGTGTGCGACCTCAGCCTCAGACGGCATCACTCGCGGCAATAGCTTGGCAGATGGCAGCGGCAAATCAGCGGCTCGAATCGGCAAGCGACGGTCGAGCGACGGCGCACTGGCCTGCGCAGCCAGGAAGCGCTTCACAATGCGATCTTCCAGCGAGTGAAAGCTGATCACCACCAGTCTCCCGAATGGCGCGAGCAGGTCGAATGCCTGCTTTAGCCCTGTTTCAAGGTCTTCCAGTTCTTGATTGATGAAAATGCGTACAGCCTGAAAAGTCCGGGTGGCCGGGTCTTTGCCTTTTTCACGGGTCTTGACGGCGCCAGCCACGAGCGCGGCAAGCTGTCCGGTAGTGGCAATAGGCCCGACTGCTCGGCGATCAACAATCGCCTTCGCAATCTGAAAAGCAAACCGTTCTTCCCCATACTCGCGAATCACCTTTTCCAAATTTTCCTGCGTTGCGGTGGCCAGCCACGCCGAGGCTGGTATGCCGCGCGTCGTATCCATGCGCATATCCAGCGGACCATCGGCGCGAAACGAGAAGCCCCGTCCTGCATCGTCAACCTGCGGCGATGACATACCCAGATCCATCAGCACGCCATCGACTTGTTCAATGCCTGCTGCACGCACTGCGTTGTGCATCGAAGCGAAACTGTCGTGCGTAATACCAAACCGCGCATCACTACTCGCCAGCTGTTGGCCAACCGCAATCGCTTGCGGATCTTTGTCAAACGCCAGCAAGCGGCCCTTCTCTGACAGCTGCGACAAAATCAGCCGACTATGACCGCCGCGACCGAAAGTCGCATCGATGTAAATGCCATCGCGGCGCGCGTCCTGGATCGCCAGCGCGTTAACCGCTTCCTGCAGCAGCACGGTCCGGTGCTGATCACCAGACGCTAATGACTCCGTCATGCGCCGCCGTCAAAAGGAAAAATCGTTCAGTACATCGGGAAGACCGCCGGCAATCGCCTGTGCCTCGCTGTCTTCCAATTTCGCTGCATCCCAGATTTCGAAATGGCTGCCCATGCCGAGCAGCATCACATCGCGCGACAGGGCGACTGCACTGCGTAGCTCGGGTGAGATCAGGATGCGACCCGCGCTGTCCATGTCGACATCGCAGGCACTGCCTAAGAAAATCCGCTGCCAGGCACGCGCCGACATCGGCCAGTTCGCGATCTGCTCACGGTGCTGCTCCCAGACCGGACGCGGAAATAGCAACAAGCAACCATGCGGATGTTTGGTCAGCGTGACGCGACCCTCGGACTGCAGCGTGAGCGCGTCACGATGCCGGGCCGGAATCGACATCCGTCCCTTTGCATCCATGCTCAATGCTGAGGCTCCCTGATACACCCGGCTCATCCTTTTTATTGAAATACCGCCAACGAAAACAGCGTCTCGCGGGTCGGAAATTCAAATAAATTTCCCCCACAAAAAGACACTTTTTCACACTGGCGCCCACTTTAGAGGATGCGCAAATCCCGGTCAAGGAAAATGACAAGGTGAAACAGTGGTTTTTTTCAATGAAGTCAAGGACTTAGACGAACTAGTTGAAGCCGCTTAACGGATCAATAGTCGATAGAAATGAAGGACTTAGCGAAGTTAATGAAAGTGGAACTTTAGTTATACACATGGGTTTATACAGTACATTGACCCAAGTGAGCTACCGGAAGGAAAGACGCAGAGACAAATAGAAATGTGAAGTAGGCCGATAGGCCGGATTCTGTTCATCGATCTTGCGATCGCTGTGACAGTCATTCCTCTAGGCGCCGGATTACTCCGACGCTCAAGCTTCCTACCCGCACGCTCCGCGAGCAACATCAACGCGTGCCTATTTGGAATTGCTCCGAGTGGAGGTTACCGCGTTTCACCGTAACTGAATACGCTCGTCTCTGTGCGTCAAATGAGGCCCGGGAACGATCATCGCCGGACTGGGCGAACGCGAGAACCGCTTTCTGACTATCGCTACTGAGGGAGCGGCAAGCACGCCCCAACCCCGCAGTGAGTCCGGAGATCGATCATGAAAAGTACGCTTGATAGCCGCAATTCAACGCCCAGCCCGAAACTTTCACTTACGGATGAGAACAGCGAAGGCCCTGAAACTACCGAAAAGAAAGCTTCAGCCGCTCCTTCGATGGAACAGCATGAAGAGCAAGCGAACATTATTAACGGATGGGGAGTGCCCGAGAGCATTGGGGTGATTACGGCATTCAAGGGAGAAGAGGTGCAAAGCAATACTCGAGAACACCTTCAATCGGAACCTCAGCTTATTAATGCAACAGCACCGTTAGGGTCTCAGACAGAAAGCCTGAATCAGACGACGATTTCATCAGCCCCTGCGGCTGCAGACGAACTCCCGCAACATTACGTTTTAACTGTGGATATTCCTGCGGGACGTCCCGGCGAGCTTAACGTCAATTTCAATGATAGATTTGCTGAGTTATTCGCCTTAGCCTTGCAAGCCGATTTAGGCTTCACGCAACTGAATCTGGTTATCCATTATGCGCGACGTTACCTCGCTCGACACCAGGATCTTTTGCAAAGGTTCTGCTATGCCATTGCCTCCAGCAAGGTGATCACCGAAGTTACCTGCGATTTTTATGCTTCAGGCACCCTGTCGCTTGCGCCGCTCGCCAGAGCGTTGACTATCAACACTTCGATAAAAAAACTGACACTGAGCTTAGCCCGTGAATGGCAGGTTCGGGAAGTACTTCAAGGGCTGAGGTTTAATTCCGGAATCAATTCGTTCGAGCTGCTGAGCACCATCATTGAGGATGACAAGCTTGCCGACCCCATATTGGCAGTGTACGAAGCCAATCCAAGGCTAACGAGCTTCACGATGCGCGACGCAGGACAAGAAATGTATGATTCGACAATCAACCGTGACTCTGCACATTCCGTTCTCGATGGTCCGCGTAAATTAGGTTCCTTGTTTCTTCTTCCGAAACTTCGTCCGACACTCGAGTATCTCGACCTGGATATTCGCCGCTACTTCGATGAAGATGCTCGTCACTACCTGACCGATAGCTTTGGAATCAGCAAGCAGCTTCGCACTCTGAAGCTATGCCTTTACGATCTGCCCGAGGATTCGGCAAACGCTTTATGGCGAGCGTTGAGCGCAAATCCGGATCTAAAAGAGTTGGCCATCGATCTACACGTCGATTTTTCTAAGAAATATGGTGCCGGCGGCGGGGCAATCAAATTCATCGGAAGCTGTCCGAATATCAGAAGCCTCACCATCTCGGAACTGAAGGATCAAGGGCAAATCGACCAGCTTGCCGAAGTGCTGCATCAATGCAGAAGGATTGAATCGCTATCACTCCTGTTCCCGTGCATGAGGGATAACGAAACTCCGATAGAGTGCAGCAAACTGGCGAGCTTGATTGCCACCAAGCTAGGCCTCACCGCCCTATCTCTTAGCGTATTCGGCGCCAGGCTGGCAGGGATGGAGTTGGTGTGTGCATCAATTATCGATAGCCCCTCGATACGGCACCTCAGCCTGAGAATTCGCGAGGATCAGGCCAGCGCGGTTTGCGATTTAGTTACCGGGACAGACAAAATTCTGTGCTTCAATCTCTGTACTCGCATCTCGGATCAAGCTGCGATGCAGCTGGCGCGAGCCTTCGAAAAAAACTTCGCTATCGTAGATGGCCAGATCACGTTTAATTCTGAGTCTAAGCAAAAAACGGAAGCCCCGGATTCGAACCTGCATTCAGGTAACCGAGGCGACACTCAGCAAGATCTGTGTGCAGATGCAGAAGAAAAAATATACGGTTATATCCAGCGTAACCAGCAACTGCTCGACGCGCCTCTGGCCGGTCACGGCTTGCAAGCGATGATGGAATTACTGCCAACCTCGAAACCGGAGTTGCCCGCCCTGCCTGCAGAGCTCGGCAGCCAACTCGCCGCAGCCGCAGTGATGGCATTGAACCCTCAAGACGCCGCCACGGTGATCCGTGCGCTGAAACTCTAGAACGGCAAGACCTAGGGCGAACCGAAGCCCGAATCGTCGGGGTTCGGCATGGTCAGCGGAAAACCGGCTTTCGCTTCTCAAAGAAGGCAGCAAACGCCTCCTTCGCATCCGGCCCGTTCAGGATGCGCATGAAGTGCTGCATCTCTGTCAGCATTGCGGCGGCGACCGGCGTCTGCAGGTCGGCTTCCATCAATTGCTTGGTCACGCGCAGCGATTCGGCCGGCAGCGCAGCGAGCTTCGTTGCCTGCGCGTGTACGAAAGGCATCAGCTCGTCTGCAGGCAGCACGCGATTCACGATGCCCATCTTTTCCGCCTCGGCCGCACCGAAGGCTTCGCCAAGCAGCAGCTTCTCCGCCGCGCGCTGGTATTCCTCTAGGCGCCGGATTACTCCGGCGCTCAAGCTTCCTACCCGCACGCTCCGCGAGCAACATCAACGCGTGCCTATTTGGAATTGCTCCGAGTGGAGGTTACCGCGTTTCACCGTAACTGAATACGCTCGTCTCTGTGACAGAACCGGTCCGCTGCGAGCCAGTGGACGATCTCTTTGGCTAACCAGACTTTCCAGAAAGCGCCTATGAAACGAATCTCCGAAAATCCTACTGAACTCCCGGTGAGCGAAACCCTGACCGGCGATGCACAAGATCGACATCACGCTCCGCCTGCTCCGATAGCGCAGGCTTCGCCGGAGATGCACACGCGCATCGATCAACGGGGAGAAATCAGAGATGCGTGGATGAGAGGACTTCAACCATCGGACATCGATGAGGAAAATTCTTGGGATGAATGTACCCGCAGCGTTGAACAAGATGATAGGGAAGATGCCGGCACAGGCAACTTCACGCGATCGAAGCTCTTCATTAGAAATACCGATGCACACCTGGAGGACTGGCTCTACCTTTTGCAAGGAGATACGAAAGTAAATTCCCTGACGATCGAATGCCAGCTGGACATATCGGACCCCTGGGAGGCGTTCTCATCGATTTTCGCGGCGCTGCGAAACAACCTCGGGTTGAAAAAATTTTCATCGATGCCCGAGGTACCACAAGCGAACAGGCCTCTACCAAGACTTTCCCGCTCAGCGCTCTGTGCGATGCACTACGCGATCATCCTCGCATCGAGAAAGTATTCATTGATGAATTACTGACCCCGCTGAATACAAGCCTGAATCATGAACTACAGGCCTCCCGCTCAAAGCTCAGGCATTTATCCCTGAAAATTTCACGAAGTCAGCAGGAACTCGATCAGTTTGCAGAAGCCTTACAGAAAAACTCTTGGCTCAAATCCATCCGACTGACATTCGATGCCGAGAGCGCCACAGACTGCTACATACTCTGCACAGCACTGCGCAATCACCCGACACTGCAAACTGTTCATATCAGACTACCGCAAAGCATCTCCGCATCCGAAGCGCTAATACACTCCGCATCGCACATTCGTTTACTACGAAAACTTACTTTAGAAGGTATCGATGACCAGCATGCCATCATGATTGCAGCGCTCATTGCAAACGCAACAACGCTAAGAAAGCTCAATCTGCAATCGATAAATTTTTCCGATTCTGCCAAGCGAAAAATTGAA
This sequence comes from Oxalobacteraceae bacterium, assembly GCA_021299035.1. Classification (GTDB taxonomy): domain Bacteria; phylum Pseudomonadota; class Gammaproteobacteria; order Burkholderiales; family Burkholderiaceae_D; genus Pernthalerella; species Pernthalerella lacunae. Next base: position 10,691 of record JAJTGD010000057.1, read on the forward strand.
TCCGCACTTTTACAGAACTTCTCTATTAAACATTTTTATTTTTCCGAGAGTCGCAACAGCCTAACGAGTGAGCTCGCCAATATGCGTCTTGGCAAGGCATCAAAATACGTTACCGACAGAAATGAAAAGCTATCGACTTTCTATGCACCACTTCAAGCTGGTTACGGTATTTCCGCTGGCATGGAGATTCTCGGTAAACCAGAATTTAGAAATGCCATCTTGCCTGTCGAAATAGGCGCCTTGATTGCCAGAGAAGTCGCCATACATTTGCCACCCGAGCAAACTAAAGAGATTTTCCGGTCCCTGTCGCTCTGACCTGTGTTAGCAATCGCTCGAACAAAGTCGCGGTTCAACGGAAGCACGGCTTTCGCTTGTCAAGGAACGCAGCGAACGCTTCCTTCGCATCCGGTCCATTCAGCATACGCATGAAATGCTGCATCTCTGTCTGCATCGCGGCAGCAAGCGGCGTCTGCACGTCGGCCTTCATCAATTGCTTGGTAATGCGTAGCGACTCGGATGGCAAGGCGGCAAGCTTGGTCAGCTGGGTGTGAACAAAAGGCATCAGTTCTTCAGCTGGGAGTACCCGATTCACCAAACCCATACGCTCGGCTTCACTTGCATCAAACGGTTCGCCTAGCAGTAACTTTTCGGCTGCGCGCTGGTAGCCGGCGATGCGCGGCAAGAGCACACTCGATGCAAACTCGGGACACAAGCCTAACTGTGTGAAAGGCATCGCAAACTTTGCGCGTTCGCTGGCATACACCAGATCACAATGCATCAGTAGCGTCGTACCAATACCAATGGCCAGACCCGGTACGGCGGCGACGACCGGCTTTGCCATCGCACACAAGGTATTCATGAATTGTGTGACCGGACTATCGTCACCCTGAGGCGGGCTTTGAAGAAAATCTTCGAGGTCATTACCGGCGGTAAAGCAAGCACCATCACCCGTGATCACGATCACGCGCACCGCGTCATTCGTACTCGCTTCTTTCAAGGCATCAGCGGCAGATTGATACATCGCTGCAGTGATTGCATTCTTTTTTTGCGGCCGATTGAATGCGATCGTCGCAATGGCGCCATCGATCTCGAAACGAATCACGATCAGACCTTTTCAAAAATTCCGGCTGCGCCCATGCCAGTACCAACACACATGGTCAGCATGCCGTATTTCAACTTACGGCGGCGCAGTCCGTGAATCACAGTCGCAGCACGGATCGCACCTGTGGCACCTAGCGGATGACCCAAGGCAATCGCACCACCGAGTGGATTCACCTTGGCGGGATCAAGGCTGAGATCATTACATACGGCGAGTGCTTGTGCCGCAAAGGCCTCGTTCAACTCGATCCAATCAAGCTGATCTTGCGTGAGGCCGGCGTGCTTCAGCGCGACCGGTATCGCCTCTTTGGGACCAATGCCCATGATCTCGGGCGGCACGCCACGAATCGCAAATGACATGAAGCGCGCCAAGGGCGTTAGATTGAATTGCTTGAGTATTTTTTCACTCACCAAGATCAAGGCACCTGCGCCATCGGAGGTTTGCGAACTATTACCAGCCGTGACACTGCCTTTCGCTGCAAACACCGGTTTCAACTTCGCCAGACCTTCCATCGTCGTATCAGCCCGTATGCCTTCGTCTTGAGTGATGGTGCGGGTATTGATATCAATCTCACCGGTGGCAAGATTGGGAAATTTCTCGACAATCTCAACGGGCGTAATCTCTTCGGTACGCTCGCCATTTTCAATCGCAGCCACTGCACGACGATGCGACTCGACTGCGAATACATCTTGTGCTTCGCGGGTAATCTTCCATTGTTGCGCGACCTTCTCTGCAGTCAGGCCCATACCGTAGGCCATGCCAATATTTTCATCGCGGAAGATGCCTGCATTGAATGAGGGGTGATAGCCCATCAGTGGCACCACTGACATCGACTCAACGCCAGCGGCAATCATCACATCCGCCTCGCCGGTACGAATACGATCAGCTGCCATGGCGATGGCCGTCAAACCAGAAGCGCAATAGCGGTTGATGGTGACGCCACCCACGGTTTTCGGTAGACCAGCGAGCAGTACTGCCATGCGCGCGACATTCAAACCTTGCTCTGCTTCTGGGAAGGCGCAGCCGACAATTGCATCTTCGATAGTCGCGGGGTCCAACGTGGGCACCTGCGCCAGCGCTGCTTTTAGCGTGTGAACTAAAAGATCGTCCGGCCGCGTGTGGCGGAACACACCACGCGGCGCTTTACCAATCGGTGTGCGAATAGCGGAGACGATATAGGCGTCTTGTAGTTGTTTGCTCATAGTGAATCCTTAGTTCCTCACCGGCTTACCAGTCTGTAGCATGCCCATGATTCGCTCCTGCGTTTTCGGATGTGCTAACAGCGAAATAAACGCGGCGCGCTCGCGATCCAGCAGCCACTGCTCGGAAACGCGACTGCCGGGCTCGATATCACCACCACTCACCACCTCGGCAATTAACTCACCAATATGCATGTCGTGTGCAGAGATGAAACCACCGTCGCGCATGTTGACGAGTTGCGCCTTGATGGTTGCGCTGCCGTAGCGGCCAGTAACAGGAATCAACGCAGCGAGTGGCGGGCGATAGCCCGCATCTGCCAATGCCAGCGCCTGTGTGTTCGCAACATGCAGCAGCTCATGCGGATGCAGCACAATGACATCGCCTTTCGACAGGTAACCCATCTTCTTCGCTTCAAGGGCAGATTTTGATACCGCAGCTGTCGCTGCATTCATGTAACGCTGCTTCAAGAACTGCAAAACATCGTTGCCCTTGGCTTCGCGCGCAGAGCGCAGTGCGATTTCTTTCAAGCCCCCACCGGCGGGTACCAAGCCAACACCGACTTCCACCAAACCGGTATACGACTCGAGCAACACCACACGTCGGCTGGCATGCATCATCAACTCGCAGCCGCCCCCCAAAGCCAATCCGCCGACCGCTGCGATAACCGGTACGTTGGCGTACTTCACCCGCATCATCGCGTTTTGAAAGCGTGCCACGAAAGGCTCGATCGCATTTGCGCCGCCCGACATGAATAGCGGCAACATGGACTGCAGATCTGCGCCCGCCGAAAACGCACCACCTTCAGCGGAGTCCGCGTGCCAGATCACCAATGCGCGATAGTTCTGCTCTGCTTCATTAATGGCTCGCTCCAGACCGGTGATTACCTCCGGGCCCAGCACATGCAGCTTGGTCTTGGTTGAGAAAATCAGTACGCCATCGTTCTGGTGCCAAAGCCGCACGGCATCATCTTCATGTACCGTGGCGCCAGCGCTGCGCCCATGCGGCGTATTCGATCCAACCAATGGCGCACGGAATAACTGCCGCGCATACACCGGCAAGTCAGCACGTGGCATGTAGGCTTTGCGCACCGCCGACCAAGAGCCGGCTGCGGAATGCACGCCATCGCGACCATCAAATACCCAATCGGGTAGCGGCGCACTCGAGAGCGCATGGCCAGCGTCGATATCTTCCTTCACCCATTGCGCGACTTGCTGCCACCCTGCGGATTGCCATAACTCGAATGGCCCTTGCTGCCAACCGAAGCCCCAGCGCAGCGCAAAGTCGACATCGCGCGCATTGTCGGCAATCGAATCGAGATGAACCGCGATGTAGTGAAAGCTGTCGCGGAAAATCGCCCATAGAAATTGTGCCTGTGGATGCGTCGAGTCATGCAGCGCTTTCATGCGCTTGGCAGGATCTTTCTCTTTCAAAATACGAACGATCAGCTCATCTGCCTTCGCACCGGTAGGCACATAGGTATCGCTGGTGGCGTCATAACGCAGGATATCTTTCCCTGCTTTTTTGAAAAAACCGGCGCCGGTTTTTTGCCCGAGCTGGCCATCGGCAATCAGTTTGGCGAGCGCAGCGGGCGGTTGATAAAGCGAATGAAAAGGATCCTGGGGCAGCTTGTCAGTCATGGTGCGAATGACATGGCCCAAGGTATCAAGACCCACTACATCAGCGGTACGGAAAGTGCCCGACTTGGCGCGCCCGAGTTTTGCGCCGGTCAGGTCATCGACCAGTTCGTAGCTGAGGCCGTATTTTTCAGCTTCATGCATCGTGGCCAGCAGAAATGCACCCCGCAGAAGCGGCTACGCAATTCAGCCGGCAGCGCGCTGGCCAGCTCGGTAATAGATAAGCCGGAGGTGTTGGTCGCGAAAATCGCGTGCGGCGCAATATGTGCACCTATCTTTGCGTATAACTGATGCTTCCAGTCCATACGCTCGGCGATCGCCTCAATGATCAAGTCGGCCTGAAGCAGCTTGTCCAGATGGTCATCGAAATTCGCTGTCTCGATCAACTCGGCTTGCACAGCATCGGCTAGCGGTGCAGGGCTGAGCTTTTTCAAGTGTTCAATGGCTTGTGTCGCTAGCGCATTGCGTGGCTGGCCTTCTTTACCTGCCAGGTCAAATAGGATCACCGGTACGCGCGCATTGATACAGTGCGCGGCGATTTGCGCACCCATCACGCCCGCGCCGAGCACGGCGACTTTTTTTACGATGAAATTAGACACGAAATAAAACTCCCGACGATGGATATCTTTGATTCATCATGGATTC
>JAJTGD010000006.1 GCA_021299035.1 Oxalobacteraceae bacterium
CAGGGGGTGACCCCGGCACCTTTGAACTACTGCCCACCTGGCTATACCCCCTACCCGAAATCTATCTGCACCTCGGTCAATGATGTGGTCTGCCATGGCATCCCCGGCGACAAGGTCCTTAAGCTGGGCGATGTCGTCAACATTGATGTCACTGTAATTGCCGATGGTTACCACGGTGACACCAGCCGCATGTTTTTCGTCGGTGAGCCCTCGATTCTAGCCAAGCGCCTGAGTGAGATTACCTATGAGTCTATGTGGCTCGGCATCTCGCGCATCCGCCCCGGCACCTATCTCGGCGACATTGGTCATGTGATTCAGCAGTACGCCGAGAATGCCGGGTTTTCGATCGTGCGTGAATTCTGCGGTCACGGCATCGGCAAGGTGTTCCATGAAGAGCCACAGGTACTGCACTACGGCAAACCAGGGACGCTGGATCAGTTAGCCGCCGGCATGATCTTTACGGTTGAGCCCATGATCAATGCGGGGCGCCGCGAGATTCGCGAGATGAGCGACGGCTGGACCATCAAAACCCGCGACCGCAGCCTCTCGGCCCAGTGGGAACACACCGTGTTGGTGACCGAGACTGGCTTTGAAGTACTCACCGTGTCGGCGGGCTCCCCGCCACCGCCCGGCTTTATCACCAACCCAGCAGCAGGCACGCCGGTCAGCGTGGACTGAGATGGCGGCACTGTCGATCTCTCTGCGCGAACAGCTAAGGGAAGGCCGGCGGGCAATTGTCGACGACTACCTGCGCGACCGGCGACCAGAACGGTTGCTGAAGCAAATTGCACGCAATGCCGACCAAGTCCTGACGCAAGCCTGGCAGCAGTTTGACATGCCATCCACAGCAACGCTGGTCGCTGTCGGTGGCTATGGCCGCGGTGAGCTTTTCCCCCACTCCGATATTGATCTGCTGATCCTGCTACCGGCAGCGCCAGACGCGGCACTGCGCGAGAAGCTTGAGCAATTAGTGCAGCTGTTCTGGGATCTCGGGCTGGAAATCGGGCATAGCATCCGTACTGTCGATGAATGCATGACGGAATCCGAGGCCGACATCACCGTTCAAACGAGCCTGCTGGAGGCACGCCGCATCACGGGCTCGAGGTCACTCTTCATCTCACTGCAGCAGCGCCATGCGCAGGCGATGGATGCACGTGCTTTTTTTCAAGACAAAGTACTCGAGCTGCGTCAGCGCCATGTGAAGTACGAGAATACGCCGTATAGCTTGGAGCCGAATTGCAAAGAGAGTCCCGGTGGCCTGCGTGATCTGCAAGTGATCCTGTGGGTGTCAAAAGCAGCCGGGCTTGGACGCTCGTGGCGCGAACTTGCCGATAGTCAGATCATCACCCGTACAGAGGCGCGCCAACTCGCAGAAAAAGAACGCGCCTTCAAAGATATTCGCATTCGCTTGCACCTGCACGCCGGACGTCGCGAAGACCGCTTGGTCTTCGATGTGCAAGGGCCGATTGCGGATACCTTTGGCTTTACTGCTAGCGAAGATCGACGCGCCAGCGAAGTGCTGATGCAGCGGTATTACTGGGCGGCGAAAGCAGTCACGCAGCTCAACAGTATCTTGCTACAAAATATCGAGTCGCGCCTGTTCCCGCAACCCATCGCCTCACGACCCGTGAATGAACGGTTCAATGAGGTGAATGGCATGATCGATATTGCGCACGATGACGTGTTCGAGCAAACACCCTCCGCGATGCTGGAAATCTTCTTGCTGTTGGAGCGGTATGGCGAGTTGAAAGGGATGACGGCGCGCACGCAACGTGCGCTGTGGCACGCTCGCTTTCGTATCGACACTAAGTTTCGCCGCGACCCAAAAAACCGCGATCTCTTCCTGCAAATTCTGCAATCACCGAAAGGCATTACCCACGCGCTGCGTGGCATGAACCAGCTATCGATTCTGGGGCGCTACCTGCCCAACTTCCGTCGCATCATCGGTCAGATGCAGCATGACCTGTTTCATGTATACACGGTCGATCAGCATATCTTGATGGTGGTGCGTAATGTTCGCCGCTTTGCGATCCCCGAGCATTCGCATGAGTACCCCTTCTGCAGCCAATTGATCGCAAACTTTGCACAGCCTTGGCTTCTGTATATCGCCGCGCTGTTTCACGATATCGCCAAAGGGCGCGGTGGCGATCATTCGGTACTCGGCAAAACCGATGCCCGTCGCTTCTGTCGTGATCACGGCGTGTCAAAACAAGATACCGAGCTAGTCACTTTCCTCGTAGAGCAGCATCTACTGATGTCACAGGTCGCGCAAAAGCAAGATCTGTCCGATCCCGATGTCATACGAGCGTTTGTTAAAACGGTGAAGACCGAGCGACGCCTGACGGCACTCTACTTGCTGACAGTCGCAGATATTCGCGGCACCAGCCCAAAGGTTTGGAATGCCTGGAAAGGAAAGCTGCTCGAGGACTTGTATCGCATGAGTTTGCGCGTGCTCGGTGGAGAAGCGCCGTCGACCGACCGGGTACTGCAGAACCGTCAGCAAGAGGCCCGTGCGATGCTTCGACTTCATGGCCTGCCGGATGAGACTCACGATAAGTTATGGAAGCGACTGGATGTTGGCTATTTTCTGCGCCATGATGCCGCAGAAATTGGCTGGCATACGCGGGTCTTGCATGAGCATTTGGACGATGAGCAACCGCTGGTACATTGCCGTATCGCGCCGATTGGCGAAGGTTTGCAGGTCGTAGTGTATCTGCGTGACCGCACCGATCTTTTTGCGCGCATTTGTGGCTATTTTGATCGCCATAATTTCAGCATTCTGGATGCCAAGGTACAAACCACGCGTAATGGCTACGCGCTGGATACGTTTCTCGTCAGTGAGCCCAGCTTTTCAGAGAACTACCGTGAGCTGATCGCCTTGGTGGAGCATGATCTCGCACTATGGGTTAAAAGCGATGCCGAGTTACCACTGCCCGCCAAAACCAGACTGTCGCGGCTATCACGCACATTTCCTATCACGCCAACTGTGCACCTATCGCCCGATGAGCGAGGTCAGTATCACCTGCTCTCCGTGTCAGCCAATGATCGCCCCGGCCTGCTTTATTCAATCGCCAGCGTGCTGGCGCGCTACAAAGTAAATTTATACACCGCTAAAATCGCCACCCTCGGCGAACGCGTTGAAGATGTCTTCGTAGTCGATGGCCCGATGCTGTCAAATGCCCGATCGCAGATCGCGCTGGAGTCGGATCTGCTCGACGCTCTACGTATCTAAAAATGACTGAACCGCTGCGCCTTTCAAAACGCATGTCCGAGCTTGGGCTTTGCTCGCGCCGTGAAGCCGATGAGTGGATCGCCAAAGGCTGGGTACGCGTGGATGGCCAAGTCATTTCAGAGCTAGGCAGCAAAGTACTGCCCCACCAAAAAATATCAATCGAAAAACAAGCGCAAGCGCAACAAGCCAAACGCGTCACGGTGCTGCTGAATAAGCCGATGGGTTTTGTGAGCGGGCAAGCGGAAGATGGCTACAAACCCGCCTTCACGCTAGTGAGTCCGGAAACTCGCTGGAGCGAAGACGCATCACCCACGCAGTTTTCAGCGTCGCAGCTAAAAAGTCTGGTTCCCGCCGGTCGGCTGGATATCGATTCCGTTGGGCTGTTGGTGTTGACGCAGGACGGCAGGATCGCAAAACAGTTGATCGGTGAAGATCGCCTGATCGAAAAAGAATATCTGGTGCGGGTGAAGTATCTGAGACATGGCAAGCTGCCCGACGCAGATCTGAAACGATTGAATCATGGCCTCTCGCTGGATGGCAGCGCACTACTGCCAGCGAAAGTGAGCTGGCAAAACGATGATCAGCTACGGTTCATCCTGCGCGAAGGAAAGAAACGACAAATCCGCCGCATGTGCGAACTGGTTGGACTGCAAGTGATAGGCCTGAAACGGGTCCGTATCGGCAATGTAAAACTGGGCGACTTGCCGGTTGGGCAGTGGCGGTATCTGGCGGAGAGTGAAAAGTTCTAGTCGTCCGCCGCCGGATCCATGTCGGGGAACAGCACTTCGGTGTAGCCGAACCTGCTGAAATCTCTCACCCGCATCGGGTACAACACGCCGATCAGGTGATCACACTCATGCTGAACGACCCGAGCATGGAAGCTGTCAACCTCCCGATCTATGGGCTTGCCATACGGGTCAACACCACGGTAACGAAGCCTTGCGTGACGCGGCACTACCCCGCGTAAGCCGGGCACCGACAGACAACCCTCCCAGCCATCTTCCATGTCATCTGACAGAGGTTCGAGCACCGGGTTAAGCAGCACCGTTTCAGGCACCGCGGGCGCATCCGGGTAGCGATCATTCTTACTGAAGCCGAAGATCACTAATTGCAGGTTGACGCCGATCTGTGGTGCAGCGAGGCCAGCACCATTGGCAGCGTGCATGGTGTCAAACATGTCAGCGATCAGCGCATGCAGCGCAGGCGTATCAAACTCGGTGACCGGCTCAGCAACCCGTAGCAGGCGCGGGTCGCCCATTTTGAGAATCTCGCGGATGGCCATCTCAACCCCGCTGCCCTAACCAATCTGCAAACGCCGCGCCAGTCTCTGCGTGTTGCAGCCCAATCTCTACGGAGGCCTGCAGGTAACCGAGCTTGGAGCCGCAGTCGAATCGTCTGCCCTGGTAGCGGTACGCAAGTACTGTCTCGTACTGCATCAAGGCTTCGATACCATCGGTGAGCTGAATTTCACCGCCCGCGCCTTTGCCGATCCTCTCCAAACACGAAAAAATACGTGGCGTCAGCACATAACGCCCCACGACCGCAAGCGTCGATGGCGCCAGCTCCGGTGCTGGTTTCTCGACAATGGCACCCACCTTCTCCAGGCGCTCACCAAAGGGATCCGTACTCACAATACCGTACTGTTTAGTATGGGCACGCGGCACATCTTGCACGCCTAATAGACTGGACTGTTCACGCGCAAAAGTAGCCGCCATTTGCGCCATCACTCCCGGCCCATCGCGCTCACCCTGCATGAAGTCATCCGCCAACAAAACAGCGAAGGCATCGTCACCCACAATCGGTTTTGCACACAGCACTGCATGACCGAGCCCTAACGCCATTGGCTGCCGGATATACATGCAATTGACATTCTTTGGGATGACGCCGCGCACCATCTCGAGTAGTTGCTGCTTGCCTGCTGCCTCAAGCTCTGCCTCCAGCTCGTACGCTTTGTCGAAGTGATCTTCAATCGCACGCTTGTTGCGGCCGGTAATGAAGATCATTTCCGTGATACCCGCCTCGACCGCCTCCTCGACTGCGTACTGAATCAGTGGCTTATCCACGATTGGCAGCATCTCTTTCGGTTGCGCCTTGGTAGCCGGAAGAAATCGGCTACCCAAACCAGCAACGGGAAACACTGCCTTCTTGATTGAACGACTCATGCGGGGTTCTCCAACAATTGCAGTAATGCTTCTTCATCCAACACAGGAACACCAAGCTCTTCAGCTTTGGCAAGTTTACTCCCCGCCTCCTCACCGGCAACCACATAGCTGGTTTTTTTAGAGACCGAGCCCGACACTTTGCCACCCGCCGCCTCTATCATGGCTTGCGCCTCATCCCGCTTGAGATTCGGTAGGGTACCGGTCAGCACAAATGTCTTGCCGCTCAGATGTTGCGAAAGACGCTCGACGACAGATTCATCCCAATGAATACCGGCAGCGCGCAGCTGCGCGATCAATTCACGATTCAGGGGGTCATGCAAGAAACTCAGAATGGATTGCGCGACGACGGGCCCCACATCTTCAACAGCGAGCATCTCTTCCTCGCTCGCGGCTATTAAAGCGTCCAGCGTGCCAAAGTGTCGCGCCAAGGTCTTGGCGGTCGACTCGCCTACATGTCGGATACCCAGCGCATATATAAAACGCGGCAGTGTCGTCGACTTGGATACTGCCAGTGCATCCAGCACATTCTGTGCTGATTTTTCAGCCATGCGCTCCAATTCGGACAGCGCTACCAAACCGAGTTTGTAGAAATCGGCAGGCGTGGTGACCAAACCGCGATCGACTAGTTGCTCCACCAATTGCTCGCCCAAGCCTTCGATGTCCATCGCCCTTCGCGATACAAAATGCAGTAGCCCACCTTTTCGCTGCGCCGCGCATTTCAGCCAGCCACCCGAGCAGCGTGCGACCGCCTCATCCTCTGGTCGAATGATCATTGAACCGCAAACCGGACACGCAGTGGGCATCACGAATTCTCGTGCATCGGGGGGACGGCGCTCCGGTACAAACGCGACCACCTCCGGAATCACATCGCCGGCACGACGCACAATCACACTGTCACCGATACGAATATCTTTACGCCGGACTTCATCTTCATTATGGAGCGTGGCATTGGTGACGGTAACGCCGCCCACCGAGACGGGCGATAGTCGCGCGACCGGCGTGATTGCGCCGGTACGTCCGACTTGCACGGTGATGTCCAACACTGTCGTGGTCGCCTCTTCTGCAGGAAACTTGTGCGCCAACGCGAATCGCGGTGCGCGCGATACAAAGCCTAAGGTTTGCTGCTGCGAAATGCGATTGACTTTGTACACCACGCCATCAATATCGTAAGCCAACGATGCGCGCCGGGCACCAATGTCGCTGAAGAATTTGAGCAAGCCATCCGCACCACGTACGACCGCGCGCTCATCGCACACAGCAATACCCAATTCGCTATACCAATCCAGAAGTGCGCTATGCGTATCGGGTAATGCAGCGCCGTCGAGATGGCCGATACCATACGCAAAAAAACGCAAGCTACGTTGCGCCGTAATTCGCGAATCCAGTTGTCGCAAGCTACCAGCGGCAGCATTACGTGGATTGGCGAACTCTTTCAAACCGGCGTCGCGTTGGCGCTGATTGAGGCGCGCAAAATCCGCTTTAAACATCAGCACCTCACCTCTGACATCTATGATCTTCGGTGGATGTTCGGTCCTTAGCCGCAGCGGAATCGAATGAATAGTTCGGATATTGGCGGTGACATCTTCACCCGCACTGCCATCGCCGCGTGTTGCGGCTTGTACCAGCACGCCATCCACATAGCGCAGATTAATGGCAAGCCCATCGAATTTCAGTTCGCAGGCATACTCGACATCGCTCGACTGACCCAATCCCTCACTGACTCGACGGTCGAAAGCGCGGATATCTTCCTCGGAAAATCCATTGTTAATCGACAGCATGGGTACGTCATGCTGTACCTGCGCGAACTCGGGCAGTGGTGCGCCACCAACGCGCTGTGTCGGAGAGTCGGCGGTGATGAGATCAGGGTGTTTTGTCTCGAGCTGCTGCAGCTCAAAAAAGAGCGTGTCGTATTCAGCATCTGGAATCGTCGGCTGATCGAGCACGTAGTAGGCATGGCCGTGACGATTTAACTCCTCACGCAACCATTGGATGCGTGCGCTATCGCTCTCGTGTCCGGTTGCAGCGTTCACGGAAATGAGCAGCAGCGCAGTTCGTTCAGGCGAACAAGCGCTGCGCCAGCGGCGATCCGGCAGGAATACCCGCCTGCGCCATGGCGCGATAAAAATCAGCGACTTGCTCGGCAATCGCGGTAATCGCAGCATCCGGCAATGGCTGGCCTTCATCGTCGACCACTGCACCGGATAATCGATTCGCGAGTGACTTGGCAAATGCTGTCATCGCTTTGAAACCACCACGATCAGGCGCCACGAGTGCGACTGGCAATAACAGGGTGATTTTGGTGCTGGTCTCCTCAGATGGATTGGCATTCACATTCACCGAGAACAGCAAGCCGCCTTCACCATCGGGCATGACTAATTTGCCATCCGGACGCAACTCCATGCCCTGCCTCTGCAGGGCTGGCTTGAGTGTGGCCATCGGCCATGGCGCTGCATTCGAGCGCACATTAATCGATAACTGTGCATCGAATTCTTGTAACAGCTGGTGCAGCGAACGCGCTTTTGCGACCACTTCACTCATATCGGGCAAGTCGGGGCTGGCACCCAGATCGTCAGCCATTTGATCCAGTCGCGAGGCCAGCTCAGAAAACTCCAACTCAGTGAGCGGCCCACTGCGCGTTGCAAGTTGCACGCCCACTTGCAGCTGCTGATACACCCCACCGACTGCTGCCGGTTCCCATTGACCGTCGTCAGTGAGTCCCGCCACCTTAACCGGCTTGCTGCCCACCAGATGTAAGTGCTGAAATGCCTGCACCACGCGTTCTCCGCGCAAGGGTGCGTCGAGCAGGATAGTCACAATGCAGTCAATCGCAGGATCCAGCGGCGAGCGACGCACTGCGGTTGCTTGAAGATGGGAACCGTGCGATTCGACGGATGCCCCCGACGCGTGCTCTACATTAACGGCTGGCCCATGCCCGACCACTACATCCGGGCCCTCGAAGGGTGACAACACGGGTTCTTGACGGGTTGACGGCGGACCCTCCGCCATCAGCACATCATCCTGCGCAGTCGAAAAAGCCTGCTCTACAGATTTTTTGGCGCGCCATTCCTGCCATTTGTTGTAAGCAATGACGCCGACCACGACCACCGCGCCTAGGACGATCAGGCTCTCTTGCAGCTGAATCATTCGCGTTCTCTGTCGAGACTATTCAATAAAGAAACATTTTAACGGAGATCGCACCCGCATTACCCGCGCACGTGCGTCATACCGTTGCCGAATCGCTGGCCATCCGCGACACCGAAATATTGCCAAACAAGAAAGTTGACAATAGTCAATAGCCGCCGCGATTTTGTCATTACGATAAGACTCCGTTAGCCCTGCCCATGGAGGAAGACGGATGTCGAACGCAACTGGAATCAAGCTGAACCCTTGGAACACGTTGTCGCTGCGGTTCTGGACCCGGCGTCTCCGCCGCTGGTACCACAAGCGCGCAGAAGAACACTACCTGATCTGCGCTGCAGTCGAGAATGCTCGCATGCGAGAGGCCGAAGAAAACGAGGCCTATTACCAAAAACGCGCCGCCATGGTCCGCGCGGCACTAAATTTCGACTGATCAGGCTGCCTGCTGCTGGGCGGCGAAGTTCGAGGCCGCCGCCATATCCACTGCGACTATGCGGGAGACACCCTGCTCCTGCATCGTTACCCCAATTAGCTGCTGTGCCATCTCCATCGCAATCTTGTTGTGCGAGATAAACAAGAACTGCGTAGCGGCCGACATTTTCTTCACCATATTGCAGAAGCGCTCGGTATTGGAATCATCCAGCGGCGCGTCCACCTCATCCAGCAAACAGAAAGGTGCCGGGTTCAGCTGGAAGATGGAGAACACCAACGCAGTCGCGGTCAGTGCTTTTTCACCACCGGACAGCAAATGAATCGTGGCGTTCTTCTTGCCGGGTGGTTGTGCCATCACCTGAACACCGGAATCCAAAATTTCCTCGCCGGTCATCACCAGCTTGGCGGTACCACCACCGAACAGAATCGGGAACAGCTCTCCAAACTGCTGATTGACCTTCTCGAAGGTATCTTTCAGCAGATCGCGCGTTTCCATATCGATCTTGTGGATCGCGTTTTCGAGCGTCGTAATCGCCTCAGTCAGATCGGCATTCTGCGCGTCGAGGAACTGTTTGCGTTCGCTCGCCTGCGCAAGCTCGTCGAGGGCGGCCAGGTTCACCGGGCCAAGCGCATTGATGGAATTGGTTAGTCGCGTGACCTCGCCTTGCAGATAAGACGGGCGGAGTTCGTCGCTTAGTTTTTCTGCCAGCGCTGCCTCGTCGGCGTTTGCGTTCGCCAGTGACTCGGCATACTGCTCTTGATTCATACGCGCAGCTTGTTCTTTCAGCTGCAGCTCGACAATGCGATCACGAATCGGCTGCAGACCACGCTCGGCGGCTAATTTGGATTCGTCATGGGTACGCATACGCTGGGTTAGCTGATCCAGTTCGTGGCGCGCATTCGACAGCACCAGCTCTTGCTCACTGCGCTGCTCGAGCAAGCTTTGCAATCCGGCTTGTGCGGTACGGTCGTCGAGTTGCTCCAGCTCCAGCGTGCCCTGCTCCATGCTGGCAAACAGTTGTGCGGATTGCTCCAGCGCCGTGGCGATATTGCGCTTCAATTCTTCGATACGGCTCTCATGAGCACGCAGCGCGAATTCCGCCTGCTGCGCCGCCAGCGCCAGTTCGCGCACATGCTCTCGCGCCTGATTCAGTGCACTCTCACGCTCCAAATAAACCGTCTGACCATCTTCATGCGCTTCTTGAACCTGTGCCAGCTCGGTATCGAGCTGCTCAAGTGCCTGCTCCGCATTGGTCTGCAGCTGACGCTGCTCGGCTTCCTGCGTAGCGATCTCGGTCAGATCGTTACCGATCTGTGTGCTGCGCTCGCTAAAGCGTTCAACCGCTTCAGTCAGCTTCAACAAATCCATTTGCAAGCTATGCAGCGTCTGCTGCTGCGCACTAACCCGCTGTGTTAGTTCTTCCAAGCGTTGCGTACCCTGAGTCAGGGCGGCATCGGCGCGTACAGAACGCTGTCTCGCCTCATCCGCCAGCATCTGTTGCGCGCGTACCTGACGAACCAGGTTGTCGATTTCCTGTTGGCGCGCCAGCATGCCATCCTGTTCGGAATCGGAGGCATGGAAACGCACCGACAAACGACTGATCAAATGCCCCTCGCGGGTTACCAGCGTCGCGCCCACAGGCAGCTTGGATCGTTCCACCAGAGCACCCGCAGCATCGTCAGCGACATACACCTGATGTAGCCAGTCTTGTAACAGTGCGCGCAAGCCGGGGTCATCCACCTTCATCATGGACATCAAGGATTTCAGGCCAGATGGTGCGGACTCGTTGGCGTTCGACGTACCGCTCAAGGAGTACAGCGATAGCTTGGCGGGTGGTGCATCACCAAAAAATGCTTTTGCCCAATCGAGATTAGAAACTTCCAACGCGCCAGTGCGCTCACGCAGCACCGATTCCAGCGCAACTTCCCAACCCGGCTCGATCGACAGTTTTTGCCACAAACGCGGCAGCTTGCCGAGTTCATGCTTGTTCAGCCAAGGTGCGACCTTACCTTCGGTTTGTACGTTTTCCTGCAGCTGCTTCAATGCAGCCAGCCTTGCTTCGAGCTGCGCATGCTTGGCGGTTTCAGTGTTAACTGATTCCTGCGCATCACGGCGCTCCTGCTCCAGTAATGGCTGCTGCTCACGTGCCGCCGAAAGCTCTTCCTGCGACTGTTCGAGTTGCGTTTGCTTTTGCTCTACCTGCGACTTCAAATTACTCAGATGCGCCGTATCTGGCAGAGACAGTGAATTCTTTTCTTGCGCAAGCCGTTCGCGGCGCTGTGTCAGCGTTGCGAGAATATTGGATGCATTCCGCTGATGCGTCGACTCAAGCTCGATACGCTGCTGCACCTGCATAATGCGCGAGCGCGATTCGGTAGTCGCTAGCTGCGCGTTGCGCCAGGATTCTTCAATCTCCGGCAGCGATGCCTGCTTACTTTGTAATGCCTGCTGCGCCTCGCTGACGCGTGCACCATGCGATGCCAGATCAGTCTCGGCTTGCTCCAGCTCCTGCTCGAACTGCGTACTCTGACGCTGCCACTGCTCGCGTTGCGCAGTCAAAGAATTGAGCTGCGTCTGCAGACGGGTACGCGACTCGATCACAAACCGAATCTGCGCCTCCAGACTGCCGATTTCAGCATTCGTCTGGTAGAGAGCGCCTTGGGCCTGATGCATACGATCGCCCGCGGCGTAATGCTCCTGACGCAGTTGCTCCAGTTCAGCTTCTACATGACGCAGCTTGGCGGTTTGCTCTTCCAGCTCGATTTGGGCTTTGTCGATATCGCGCAAGAATTTTTGTTGCTCGTTGGCGGCTTCATTTTTTCTCAGGAGCCACAGTAATTTCTGCTTCTCGTCCTGCTCGGATTGCAGCTCATGGTACTTTTGCGCAATCTCGGCCTGCTTCTCCAGCTTCTGCACGTTTTGATTCAGCTCGCGCAAAATATCTTCAACGCGTTGCAAGTTTTCGCGGGTATCTTGGAGACGATTTTCTGTTTCGCGGCGGCGCTCTTTGTATTTCGATACGCCTGCAGCCTCTTCCAGAAAAATCCGTAGCTCTTCCGGCCGCGCCTCAATGATGCGCGAGATCATGCCCTGCCCAATGATGGCGTAGGCACGCGGACCAAGGCCGGTGCCGAGGAAGATGTCTTGGATATCGCGCCGACGCACCGCTTGGTTGTTAATGTAGTAGGTGGACGTGCCATCGCGCGTCAGCGTCCGCTTGACCGAAATTTCAGCGAACGAGCTCCACTGCCCTGCAGCCTTGCCGGCAGCATTGTCAAACAACAGCTCGACGGACGCCCGACCCGCCGGCTTGCGATTGGTGGTGCCGTTGAAGATGACATCCTGCATCGACTCGCCGCGTAGCTCCGAGGCCTTCGACTCGCCGAGCACCCAGCGCACCGCGTCAATGATGTTCGACTTACCGCAGCCGTTTGGTCCAACCACGCCAACCAGTTGGCCTGGCACCTGAAAATTGGTCGGATCGACAAAAGACTTGAAACCGGAGAGTTTGATGGAGGTTAACCGCACGACATTTCCAACTTAAAAAAAGAGAAACCGGGCGGCAGGCCCGGCGAGTGAAATTCGAAGCGGCGTCATCATAACATCGGGGGGTGAGCCAACAGTATAATCAGCGGCTTTTTCCTGAAACCCTAACGCCAATTCGCCGTGAATCCGCTGCTCTCCAAGCTCCAGCCTTATCCTTTTGAAAAGCTGCGCCAGCTTTTTGGCGGAGTCACGCCGAATCCCGATTTCAGCGCAATTAGTTTGGGAATCGGTGAGCCCAAGCACCCCACCCCGACGTTTATCCAACAGGCGCTCGCCGATAACTTGTCTGGTCTTGCGACCTACCCAACTACGGCAGGCACCGATTCACTGCGCCAAGCGATCTGCGGCTGGCTGGAGCGGCGATATCAGCTTCCGACGCTGAACCCGGCCACTGAGGTACTGCCCGTCAACGGGTCGCGCGAAGCATTGTTCGCGCTGGCACAGGTGGTGATTGACCCCGCGGCCAAGGCGGTGGTGGTCTGTCCGAACCCGTTCTATCAAATCTACGAGGGCGCGGCTTTTCTGGCCGGCGCCGAGCCGTTCTTTGTTAATTCAGATCCCGAGCGCAATTTCGCGCCAGACTTTTCCACCGTACCGGCCGAGGTCTGGCCCCGAGTTCAGTTGCTCTACATCTGTACACCGGGCAACCCGACGGGCGCAGTGCTTACGCTAAACGATTGGAAAACACTTTTCTCACTCTCTGACCAGCATGGTTTCGTGATTGCATCCGATGAGTGCTACTCCGAGATCTACTTCGGCGACAGCCAACCGCTCGGTGCGCTGCAGGCTGCGCACCAACTGGGTCGTGGTTACCAGCGCTTGATCGCGTTTTCAAGTTTGTCGAAACGTTCGAACGTACCCGGTATGCGCTCTGGCTTCGTGGCCGGTGACGCAGCCATATTGAAGCAATTCCTGCTCTACCGTACCTATCACGGCAGTGCAATGAGTCCATCAATACAAGCGGCCTCGATCGCTGCATGGAACGATGAGCATCACGTCCAGGAAAACCGCGAAAAATACATTCAGAAGTTCAAGCAAGTGACGCCTATGTTAGCCGAGGTGCTGGATGTCGCGTTGCCTGACGCTGGTTTTTACCTGTGGGCCAAGGTCGATAAGCTCGCGAACATCACTGACGCTGAATACGCTAAGCGACTGTACGCCGAATATAATGTGACGGTTTTGCCCGGCAGCTATGTCGCGCGTGACGCGCATGGTTTGAATCCGGGGGCAAATCGTATTCGAATGGCGCTGGTCGCGGAAGTTGATGAGTGCCTCGAGGCAGCGCAGCGTATTGTCGATTTCACCCGCAAGCTGGCCGGCTGATCGCTGTACAGCTAAGCATTAACAAGAATTCAATCGTCGTTTTTTATAAAGAGAAGCCATGACCCAACAACTACAAAACCTAATCGATAGCGCCTGGGAAGAGCGGACCAATTTTTCGCCGAAATCTGCTCCAGCGGATGTAAAAAGCGCAGTTGCAGAGGTATTGGAACTCCTGAACCAAGGAACCCTGCGTGTCGCACAAAAAGATAGCGGCAGCTGGGTCGTCAACCAATGGATCAAAAAGGCCGTGCTTCTGTCGTTCCGCCTGGAAGATAACGTGGCCATCCCGGGCGGCGGCGGTATGCAGTTCTATGACAAGGTACCCACCAAGTTCGCCAACTACAGTGCGGACGATTTCGCAAAAGGTGGCTTCCGTGTGGTGCCACCTGCAGTCGCGCGCCGCGGTAGCTTCATCGGCAAAAACGTCGTACTGATGCCTTCCTACGTCAACATCGGCGCTTATGTCGATGAAGGCACCATGGTTGACACTTGGGCGACCGTTGGCTCATGCGCACAGATCGGCAAAAACGTTCACCTGTCAGGTGGAGTTGGTATCGGCGGCGTACTCGAACCGATGCAAGCGAATCCCACCATCATTGAAGACAACTGTTTCATCGGCGCACGCTCTGAAGTCGTCGAAGGCGTAATTGTTGAGGCCAACTCAGTCATCTCGATGGGCGTATACATCGGCCAGTCGACCAAGATCTACGATCGCGCTACTGGCGAAGTAGCGTATGGCCGCATTCCGGAAGGCTCAGTGGTCGTGTCAGGCAACCTGCCGTCGGCGGATGGCAAATACAGTTTGTACTGCGCCGTGATCGTCAAGCGAGTGGACGAGAAGACGCGTGCAAAAACCTCGATCAACGAATTGTTGCGGGATTGATGATCACCCTGTACGGCATCCCGAACTGCGACACCGTCAAGAAGGCCCGCACCTGGCTTGATCAGGCGGGTCTTGACTACCAGTTTCACGACTTCAAAAAAGCAGGCCTCGATAAGGGCACTGTCGACTTATGGCTTAAGCAGGTTTCATGGGAAATACTGGTCAATAAAAAAGGGATGACCTGGCGTAACCTGTCTGACGCGTCAAAGGCATCGGTGGTCAGTGCAGCGACTGCCACCACGCTCATGCTGGAGAACACCAGCGTCATCAAGCGCCCAGTGCTCTGCATAAAAGATCAGGTGCTGGTAGGCTTTGACGCTGACCTCTATAAAAAATCGCTAAACGCATGAGCAAGACACTCGCACTGACCGAAGAACTAATTGCGCTGCACTCCGTCACGCCGGCCGATGGCGGCTGTCAATCAAAAATGGCCGAGCGCCTTTCACCGTTGGGCTTTGATTGCGAAACTATCGCATCCGGTGAAGTGACTAACCTGTGGGCACGGCGCGGTAAAGCACAACCGCTACTGGTATTCGCGGGCCATACCGATGTGGTACCCACGGGTCCGCTTGAGCGCTGGTCTTCTGATCCGTTCGTACCCACGCATCGCGACGGCAAGTTGTATGGGCGCGGTGCGGCCGATATGAAAACCTCCCTGGCTGCGATGGTGGTCGCAGTCGAAGAATTTGTCGCCGCACATCCCAACCATAATGGCTCGATTGGTTTTCTGATCACCAGCGACGAAGAAGGCCCTGCAATTGACGGCACCGTCGTTGTCTGCAACAAATTGAAGTCACGCGGTGAACAGCTCGACTACTGCATCGTTGGCGAGCCTACGTCCGTGAAACAGATCGGTGACATGATCAAGAACGGCCGACGTGGCACGATGTCCGGCAAGCTGATCATCAAGGGTATTCAGGGGCATATCGCTTACCCCCAGCTGGCGAAAAACCCGATTCACCTGGCCATGCCCGCGCTAGCCGAACTAGCCGCCACCGAATGGGATCGAGGTAACGAATATTATTTGCCTACCTCTTGGCAGATGTCCAATATCCATGCGGGCACCGGCGCATCAAATGTCATTCCCGGCGAGTGCGTCGTTGATTTCAACTTCCGATTTTCGACAGCCAGCACGGTCGAAGGCCTTCAGAAAAGTGTGCATGCCGTACTTGATAAACACGGGCTCGACTACGACCTGAAATGGACTGTGGGTGGATTACCTTTCCTGACACCGCGCGGCGAGTTAAGCAATGCATTGTCGTCGGCGATCAAGGAAGAAATCGGGCTCGATACCGAAATGTCCACGACCGGCGGCACCTCAGATGGACGCTTCATTGCGCAAATCTGCCCGCAAGTGATCGAGTTCGGACCGACCAATGCGAGCATCCACAAGATCGATGAGCATATCGCCGTTGAAGAGATCGAGCCGCTGAAGAATGTTTACCGGCGAACGCTGGAAAATATTTTGCTTTAACTAACGTTGCAATACATGTCTGCATAGGTCAAGCATAAAAAATTTTTATAGGATCATCTACGAATGCCTGCGCCCGCAATAATGGCCGTGAGATCGATCCAGCATTGAAAATCACTTTTGCAGCCAGATTATTGGTGGGCGGCCGGCACTCCGGTACCCTTGTACTTTGGTAAACCCACGTTCCAACCTGGCGCTACTGTAATGCATCCATCCTTTCAGACCCTGCGCGACCTCCTGCGTCATGCGGTCACTAGATTCAATACAGAGCCACTCTTTTTCGGCCATGGTAGCGATAACGCCTTCGATGAAGCAGTCTACCTACTGCTGCACACCCTGAAACTGCCACTTGATCGGCTAGAGCCTTTCCTCGACGCGCGCCTGACCGAGCAGGAAATCGCCCACCTGCTAAGCCTGATTGAGCGACGCGCCAAAGACCGCGTACCCGTCGCCTACCTGACGCACGAAGCGCTGCTCGGCGGCTACCGCTTTTATGTCGATCAGCGAGTGATCGTGCCCCGCTCATTCATTGCCGAGTTGATCCCGGAGCAGTTCCAACCTTGGATTGCCGATCCGGACGCGGTCAGGAATGTGCTCGAGCTCTGCACAGGCTCGGGTTGCCTGGCGATTATGTTGGCCGATGCTTTTCCAAATGCGCAGATTGATGCCGTGGATTTATCGACCGATGCGCTGGAAGTGGCAAAGAAAAATGTGAATGATTATGAGCTGCTCGATAGAGTCACGCTGTATCACTCAGATCTTTACCATCAACTGCCCGACAAGAAGTACGATCTGATTGTTACCAATCCCCCTTATGTGAACAGCGTATCCATGACAAAGCTACCAGCCGAGTATCGTGCTGAGCCACAGATGGCGTTAGCCGGTGGTGAGGATGGCATGGATCTCGTGCGGCGCATTGTCGCGGGCGCGAAGGATAGACTCACCGATAACGGTGTGCTGATCGTAGAGATCGGCAATGAGTTTGAATTTGCAGAAGCGGCATTCGCGAATTTGGAGATCACTTGGCTGTCGACCAGTGCGGGAGATACCTCGGTTTTCCTTCTCACTGCTGACCAGCTTTGAGACCTCACCGCCTGGATCCCGGCCTACGGCGGGATGACGCAATAAAGACCATCAACCTGTAAACCGTCATCCCGGCGTAGACCGGGATCCATCGATTTTTTCAGCCCTAACGAATGATCCGCCTCCAACAACTCAGCCTGATGCGCGGCGCCAAGCCGCTGTTCGAGCAGTCCGACCTCACCATTAACCCCGGAGAGAAAGTCGGACTGATCGGCACCAACGGCTCAGGCAAGTCGACCTTGTTCGCCATGCTGCGTAACGAGCTGCATCCAGACGCGGGCGATATCGATTTTCCCAAACAGTGGCGCGTCGCTCATGTCGCACAGGAGACGCCTGCCCTTGAACGTACTGCCTTGGATTCAGTGATCGATGGCGACACGACGCTCCGTGCGCTTGAAGCCGAATTGGCTGAAATCGAGATGAAAGGGGAGGCCGCCGACGGCCACCGGATTGGCGAGCTACACGCGATGCTGGCTGACGCCGATGCCTACACGGCCCGCTCACGCGCCGAACAGCTACTGATCGGTCTCGGGTTTTCCGGAACACAGTTCGAAAATCCTGTTGCCAGCTTTTCAGGTGGCTGGCGAATGCGGCTCAACTTGGCCCAAGCGCTGATGTGTCCTTCCGACTTGTTGTTACTTGACGAACCCACTAACCACCTCGACCTTGACGCAATCCTCTGGTTGGAAAATTGGCTGAAAAATTATGCCGGTACCATGATCGTCATTTCGCACGATCGTGATTTCCTCGATGGCGTCACGAATGTCATCGTACACATCGACGAACGCAAGCTAAAGCGCTACTCCGGCAACTACAGTGCATTCGAGCGACAGCGTGTAGCACAACTGGAGCTGGCGCAGGCGATTCTTGAGCAGCAGCAGCGCAAACGTGCTCACCTTCAGTCCTTCATCGACCGTTTCAAGGCGAAGGCGACAAAAGCCAAGCAGGCGCAGAGTCGCGTCAAGGCACTCGCGCGGATGGAGGAGCTGGCGCCGCTGCGCGCAGCAGCTGAATTCTCTTTCGAGTTCCGAGAACCGGAGCGTGCACCGAACCCGCTACTGGTACTTGATAAGGTCGATGCCGGCTATGTCGATGAATCCGGCGAAGAAAAGATCATCGTGCATGGCATTGAGTTTGCACTGCAAGCAGGCCAGCGCATCGGCCTGCTTGGTGTGAACGGCGCCGGTAAGTCAACGCTGATCAAAACTATCGCTGGCGATATCGGGCCCCTACACGGCGTCGCTCGATTAGGTAAGGGACTCGTGGTCGGCTATTTCGCACAGCACCAACTCGAGATGCTGCGTCACGATGATTCGCCACTGATGCACCTGATGCGTATTGCGCCCAATGTACGCGAGCAGGAGCTGCGTAATTTCCTGGGCAGTTTCAACTTCCCTGGGGATATGGTGAAAAGTCCGATCGCGCCTTTCTCCGGCGGCGAAAAGGCACGTTTGGCGCTGGCGCTGATCGTCTGGCAGCGCCCCAACCTCCTGCTGCTCGACGAGCCGACCAACCATCTCGACCTTGAAACGCGCGAAGCGCTCACCGAAGCGCTTGCGCAATTCGACGGCACGCTGCTGCTCGTATCGCACGACCGCCATCTACTACGCGCGACTACCGATGAGTTTCTAATCGTCGCCAATGGTCAGTTGAAATCGTTCGATGGCGACCTCGATGATTATCGTGATTGGCTATTCAAGACAAAGGCCGACGCCGCTTCTGTGGGCACGATATCCGACAGTACCAACGCTGATCCGCCCCCTGGGATGGACCGCAAGGAGCAGAAGCGCATCGAGGCCCAGGAACGTCAGCGGCTTTCGTCCCTACGCAAGCCAATGGAAAAGCGCTTGCAGGTAGTTGAGAAGCAGATTTCCGAACTTCAAACAAAGTATGCTTCTTTCGAAAAAACACTGACAGATACCGTCATCTACGACGCCGAGCGAAAAGCGGATCTAAAGTCGATACTTGAGCAACAATCTCAGTGCCGTGTCCTAATGAAACAACTGGAAGAGGAATGGCTTCAGTTGCAGGAGACGCTTGAGCAATTACAGGGATCGTGAAGCAAGTCGGACAGCGAAGGAACAGTTGACGCATACAGGCCACCTAGTTCGATGTTTTTTACATCGAAAGTACCCCGTCATGCATAACATCCCGCACTTTGCTCCTCCATTCCTCCCTCAGCACATTCCACAGCCGCAGCCCGCACTCCAGCAACAACTCAACAACGCGATCGTTTACAGCAATGAGTATGAAATGGGCATGCTGGTAGACCGCGCATTATCCGCCGGCGCACGCTTCAATATCAGAGGTGAATACGCAACCCATCCGATGGTGCTCGCGGTTCGGGCAAACAAGCCCTATGCAATTGCCGTTTTAATGGCGCGCGGCGTCACACTACCCGATGTTCCACAAGACGGTACGGATTTGTTGATGGAAGCCTGCCAAGCAGGCTATGACGAGGTGTCGCGCGCCCTATTAAGTGTTGCAGGCATGGAGGTTGAAGAAACGAATGCCTTGGGTCTCATGCCCCTGCACTTTGCAATTATCTCAGGTGCACCGGGTACGGTACAAGTGATACTTGAAACCGATGCCAACGTCAATGCTGTTATCAAGGCAGGCAGCCTCGATGAATATCTGGATACGTTTCAGGAAGACCAAAACTTCTTGCCGGACGATCGTGTGACGCCACTTATGCTGGCGGCCGCCTTGGGCAATGACGCCATCGTGCAGCAATTATTACGCGCTGGCGCTGATGCCAATCTCGGGATCCGTTCCCCGCTGGTTATTGCGGTAAGAAAGGGACACGCTGCCGCTGTGAAAGCTTTTCTGGATGGAGGGATCGATCCCAACGAGTGTCACGATGAAAGCGATTACAAAGGATTACGGGCTCTGATTTTTCCGGATGCGACGATCGAATGCCTGCGGCTGATAATGCCGCGCATTCAGCTGCAGGAAGATGATGCTGAACAATACTCACCGCTACACGATGCGCTGGAACAGGGGCTTCCATCGGTCGTCTCGTTACTGCTTGGAAGCTATGGCACAAGTGAAGACTTTTCGCACAAGCTCAACGATTGCTGGACTCTCATCGACTTGGAAGAGGCTAGATCCACCGAACTACTGGAGCTAATGACCACGGCAGTTGCCCGATGCAAGCTTATCGAAGAGCAGGAAGCTTTCCCTGAATTGCTGGATCAAATCATCGAGTACTGTACCGATGCCGAGAAAATCGCGTGTCTAGGTATTTTCCCTACGTTATTGGAGCCTGTGATCGAAAAGTTGCGCGAGGTGAAAGAAGACAACTCCCTCAATAAGGCGCAGAGCCAATTACGTGCAGCCTTCGTTCTAACCCACCTGGAGCCTGAACTTCCTCGCCCCACACGCTCATCAATAGAGCCACTACCACCCGACCTGGTCTGGAAAGAAAAAACTGACCGCACGCGATACGTGCAAAGTCAGCAATTACGCAGTGCCACCAGCGCATTGATCGAGAAGGCAACAGCCCAGCTCAGACACGCTGTAAATATCGACTTCTTCCTAAAACATCGACAAGCGCAAGAAGCCAACATGGACATGCTGTCCCGAATTATCGAGTCAGATCTTATTGATGAAACTGGCGCTTCCACGAGTTTAGCTCGACTCATCAATAATGCCTGGATTCAGGCGGCACAGTACGGCGTGCAATGGAACATTGCACCGGATTCGGATAAAGATGCTAATCGTTTTTTGCTGCACACATCGCGCAATCTGCTTCGACTTCAATTAGAAAAATTTCACAGTGGACTCGAGATCGATAATCACTACGTAGAAGTTCTGAAAAAAGCGCTATCCGAGTCATCCATTCCGCTGAGACAGTTCTGTACCGACCCAGCTACGTGGCTACGTACGCTGGAGCACCGCAATCACCTGCGTCCAGTTGATGCAGCCGCACTAGCGATCAGGCTACAGATTGAACTTGGCCTGTCCCTGTACACCGCCCGCAGCATTGCCGATGCGTGGCGCCTGGCGATTGAAGCCATACGTAATGACGGCGCCTGGAGCACGACCGCGCAACTCCATCAGGAAATCGCAAAATCACTGGCAGGCACCATCGGTGAGGTAATGAACTCGACCGATGCCAAGAATTGGGTTCCGAAGTCTGACCGAGACATGATCGCCGCCTGGTGCGACACCAAGCGCAGAGATCATCACCTTTCCCCTGCCCCATCGACTGACTCACGCTCGCCAGAGAGAAGTCCAGATGACGCCCGCGGCCGCAAGCGTGCCGCCGACGACGAACCAGTGAATTCACCCGCGCGCAAGGAGCGCCGTTCCGACGATTTAGCGGACGAATCGAGTGACTGACTCGTTGGTCGGCCCTCATGCCGCATAATTGATGGATGACGTCTATTAGCCCGCCCCCCTCGACGGCTCTGCCACTGGCAGGCCTTACCATTCTCGACCTCACCCGACTGTTACCCGGGCCGGTAGCCACCATGCATCTGGCTGACATGGGCGCTACCGTGGTCAAGATCGAGGACAAGGGTGTCGGCGATTACGCGCGCACGATGCGTCATGTGAAGAACGAGCTTTCACAGCTGTTCATTGCGGTCAACCGGGGCAAGCAGTTTCTCAAGCTCGACCTGAAAGATGCCGCCGACCGCGAGCGCTTCCTCAACATGGTCGATACCGCCGATGTCGTGATCGAGAGCTTCCGGCCCGGGGTGATGGACAGACTCGGGCTCGGATGGGACACACTAAAGCTCCGTAATCCACGACTGGTAATGTGCGCAATCACAGGCTATGGACAACACGGACCGCTGGCGCAGATGGCAGGACACGACCTGAACTACATCGCCTACGCGGGCATGCTTGCGCAAAATACCGACGAAACTGGGCGGCCCGTGATTCCGAACCTGCAGGTCGGCGACTTGCTCGGTGGGGCGCTATCAGCAGTGCAAGGCATACTCGCCGCACTGCTCGCGGTAAAGATGGGCGGACCAGGACGTTTCATCGATGTGTCGATGACCGATGCCGTGTTCGCTCACCATATCATGCCGCTGCTCGCAAAAAATTATGATGGACAATCACCGCCGCCTGCGCGCGACCTGCTGACCGGCGGCGTGCCATGCTACGGTGTCTATCGTTGCAGCGATGGCCGCTACATGGCCGTGGGTGCTCTTGAGCTGAAATTCTGGGAGAGGTGTTGCGACCTGCTGCAACGTCCTGACCTGAAGACACAGCATTGGTCACTGGGCCAAGCTGTCGGTGACGATAAGGCGATCGCTGTAAAGGTAGAACTAGAGAAAATATTTTCCAGCCGAACTCAGTCGGAATGGACTGCGATTTTTGAGACCGCCGATTGTTGCGTGACGCCGGTGCTGACCACCGAGGAAGCCATGGCTCACCCGCATTTTTCCGAACGCGGCATGACCGTTCGGATAAGCCATGAGACCGAGGGAGACTGTACCTTCGCAGCGCCAGCAGTTAAATTCTCTGACTAGTTCAGCATTTCGCTAGAGTTGATATCAGGGAACCGGCTATGCCATTCCGACACCGATGACGAGTTGATTTTTCCACGTCATCGAAAGGATGAGCATGCAGCCCGTAGCCCAACCCGTTATCACAACCACGTCGACCAGCACTACAACAACGACGACGACAAATAACGAACCAGTACAACGAAACCGCCCTACTTCGCCCATCCTTCAAAGCCGATCGGAATCGAAACGCTCGGCACTGATCAAAGCGCTTCTGAATGAACAAAACACCGGCGCTCCCCCATTACATCAGGCGATTGCCGATGGGGATTTCGAGTTGGCCAAGGTACTGCTCGCGTCCGGGGCATGGGTCAAGACAGAAATCCGCCCGCCGATTAGGTTGGAAGAGGAACTCACTGCAAAACTTTTTTCTCTGGGACGGCCAAAAAATTTCAGGGAAAAGCATGGTGCTGATGCTAAGCAAGAGCGCAACAAGTGTATCGTCGATCTAGTTGTCAATATGGAGCAAGCAGCCCCGCAGTCGCGTATTCGAAACACCGGCGCGAATGCACTCACGCTGGCGCTGCTTTGTAATGCACCGTTAGACTTCATCGAACACTTGCTCGCAGTCTCTAAACAGCAATTTGCGGCTATTGTCGACCAAGCGGATGCAATTGGCAGGACACCGATAAGTATCGCAATCGAGCACGGTGATCCCGCGCTTATTACCCTATTACTGGAAAACGGGGCGTGCGCACACTCGGACACCGAAATCAATGCCGCACTGGATCTGTGCGTGAATACTGGTCAGCCGCAGTTGCTTCCGCTGTTCATGCAAATGTCTGATACCAGTAAACAGGTGTTCTTCAATGGTATACAGCGCCATGTCGAGTCTCTGGTGACCAAAGACTTCACTTCGCTGAGCAGACTCCTGAAAGCCGTACATTTCTTTCTCACTGATGACGATATTGCCACGTTGTTGGTCACTGTTGCGAAGATACCCGGAACCTCGGAAAAGCTACCTGTGCTTTATGGCCTGATCCGAAACCGGATGACGAACGATCAGTTGGAAGCGCTTCGCGAGGCTGCGGCAAACTCAAATGATCTCGCCAATTATCGCTACGTGCGCGAGCGAGACTATTTTCTGGCGGCCACCCTTCGGTCGCCATTAGCGGCTTCTGATCCTTCCCTAAAACGCGAGCTGATTCGAGCAATCAAAATCGGTGACCAGCATTTCGTCAATCTTTTACTGAAAAAAGGCATCGATATAGCGATTGGCGACCCGATTGCAGAGGCGGCCGGTCTTGCAGCCATCGCCGCGAACCTGCGCGACCCAGCACTGATGGATCGTCTTTCAAAAGGTCTGAGCGTTGGTGGCAAAACCGCTTTGAATACAGCCCCAATCCGTTTCAAGAACAAGGATTACTCAAAGGTTGCATCTGAAGACGTTTTCATGCAGATGCTAACGGTCGATCAAAACGTATCAACGCATCCGAAAGCCTGTGGTGATTTACTTCTTCTGGCAACAGAGAAAAATTACGCGAGATGCGTCGACTACTTGCTTCAGAGTGGCACACCTGCGGCAGACATGAGCGTGATCAACTTCCCTTCTATGGCAAGATCCCAACCGATCGTTCATGCCATCTTGAACGAGAACGCTGATATTGCAAGGGCGTTGCTGAATGCGGGTGCGCGGATACCCGATCCTTCCTATCTATATGAAGCACGACGATCGGACAAAGCTGAGTTCCGGGAATTGTTCGACAATCTATCCTAAGAGGTAGTCCACCATACGGGATCATCGAGCAGCCTGGTACTAGCCTCGAGGACACCTTGTACTAAGGGACGGGTGAATTGCCCGTCCCTTTCTCTACGCCCGACCGACATAGACTCACCTGACGTTCTTTAATAGGTTATGAAACGCTTTTGCTCACCCGTATACCGTGTACCAGATCCGTACCGCCGCAGGTGAAGCAGCCCGTCCTGCATCGATCACAGAGACCCCTGTGCGGCTTAGCGAGCAGCGTATGCTGTTACTGACAACGTATACTCGTGGTTTAGAAATATTCGACCAGCTTGCGTTTGAGATGAAATGGCAGGATTTCCAATCCTGATAACCTTGCGCCCGATCTTGGGAAGTTTTGACACTCACGCCTTTACGCCGATCAGCCCGCCCTGATGCCCTCAGCTTTTGCTACCGACGGTTTTTACTCCTTCGAAGGCCCCGCCACGACCAGCCTCGAACTGATACCGTTATCGGTCCGATACAAGCTCGACTGTGCGGAAGTTAAATTGCATTTGCAGCAGTGGCAGGTGCTGAGTCTCGACGAGCGAAGGCTGCTAGTCCGGCAGGCATGTACCTCATCGGATGAGATTCATCAGTACCGCGCACTACTGGCAGACATGATCGACCGTCACCACGCGGTCGGAACAACACCACACCCGCTGTCCGGTGATGAACCTTGGCGCGAGTTATCGCAGTGGCCGCTGGTGGTGGTTCAACAGTCTCTGAAGCAGGCGGTCGCCTTACCGACCATCGAAAAATGGAAGGCCCTTGGCGAAATGGACAGGCATGCCTTGTTTGTCTTGGGTCGTTCGAACCACGCGCACCAAGAATTCGTCGCAGCGATGAACTTATTCTTTAAAAACACCTGAACGCTTGATCCCGGCCATCGCCGGGATGACGCACTGAGCGTCGTACGGAATGCTTTATAGTTTTGCAGGCGATATGCGTACCTGCCAAAGCCTGTACTGGCGGCGCTGCCGAGAGCGTCATCCCGGCAAAGGCCGGGATCCAGCGAGCAAAAACGCGCTAGGAAAGTAAACCACGATGCGCATCAATTGCCTCGCGCACCACTGGGCTAAGGTCAGTTGCCTCGCCGCCATCCATCTTCTGTACGATCGCCTTGCGCATGCGAGGCTCCCAGAATTTTTTGAGATGATTCGCGATATCGGCCTTGGCCTGTTCCCGATCGGGCATGTCTTCGAAGAATGCACCAATCTGATTAGCCATCTTGACGAGTTGCTGGGTTTCCATAAAATCACTCCGCTGTAAATCGCTCTGAATGGGTGTACACCACGTACGAGGTGTCACGCATGAAACCGATCAAGGCAACACCATAACGATCGGCCAACTCCACTGCAAAACTGGTGGGCGCAGATATGGCAGCAATCGTACCAATGCCCATGGTCGCTGCCTTCTGCACCATCTCGTAGCTCGCACGGCTGGTTAACAGCAAAGCCCCGCAAGAAAAATCCGTCTTCTGCTTCGCCAGTGCGCCAATCAATTTATCGAGCGCGTTATGGCGACCCACATCCTCACGTACACAAGCAACCTGCCCGGTCTCATCTATCCAAGCAGCTGCGTGCGTCGCGCCACTGTGTTGTTGTAATGGTTGCCGTAGCTGCATCGCGCGCATTCCGGCCACAAGTACACTCGGCGCTACTGCGCGAGCGTTCAGGACAGGTGCCAGCTCACGCGCCACTTGCTCCAGGGCTTCTGTTCCGCACAGTCCACAGCCCGTACGACCTGCGAGATTGCGACGACGTTGTTTGAGTGCGGCGAACCGCTCGCTCGCGATCTCGATGTGTACCAACCTGCCCTCATCGCGCTGCTCGACCTCACAACCGTAAAACTCATTGGTGCTGGCGACAATGCCTTCCGATAGCGAGAATCCCAGCGCGAAATCTTCCAAGTCCGCGGGTGACGCCAACATGACGGCGTGCGAGATACCGTTGTATTCCAGCCCGACGGGCAATTCAACCGCCAGCCAGTCTTGACTGTGCAACACGCCGCCGTCGCGACAGCGCAATACCGACACCTGTTTCAGCGTGTCAGCACCTGCGCTCAAAGCGATCGCGCCGGGGCCGTGTTCCATGATCGCCTTACTGGGCTTAGCCCTCGACCTTGGCCAAATCCAACTGCTCGCGATTAAAGCGCTCGTAGTTGCGCTGCCATTCCGAGGGTTGAGTCACGGGCATCACCTGTACCGCGGTCACCTTGAACTCAGGGCAGTTGGTCGCCCAGTCGGAGTTGTCGGTCGTGATTACGTTAGCGCCCGACTCCGGGAAGTGGAAGGTGGTGTAAACCACACCCGGCTGCACGTTCTCAGTCACGGTCGCACGAAGCACGGTTTGGCCTGAGCGCGAGTCGATACCGACCCAATCACCTTCATGAATGCCACGCTCTTCGGCATCATGCGGATGAATCTCGAGCCGGTCTTCACTATGCCAGCGCGAATTCTCGGTACGACGGGTTTGTGCACCCACGTTGTACTGCGAGAGAATACGACCGGTCGTCAGAATCAACGGGAAGCGCGGTGTGACTTTCTCATCAGTCGCAACATACTTGGTGATCATGAAGCGGCCCTTACCACGCACGAACTGATCAACGTGCATGATTGGCGTACCTTCCGGTGTGTTCTCATTGCATGGCCACTGAACACTGCCCAACTTGTCGATCTTCTCGTAAGTCACGCCGTGGAAGGTCGGGGTCAGCGAAGCAATCTCCGCCATGATCTCGGATGGATGTGCATAGTTCATCGGGTAGCCCAATGCATTCGCCAGCAACTGAGTCACTTGCCAATCCGAGTAACCGGTCTTCGGTGGCATCACTTTACGAACGCGCGAGATACGACGCTCGGCGTTGGTGAAGGTGCCATCTTTCTCAAGGAAAGAAGAACCCGGTAAAAACACATGCGCGTATTTGGCGGTCTCGTTCAGGAACAAGTCCTGGACGACCAAGCACTCCATCGCCATCAAGCCATTGGCCACATGCTGGGTGTTAGGGTCGGACTGAACAATATCCTCACCCTGCACATACAAGCCCATGAAGCTGCCATCGAGCGCGGCGTCCAGCATGTTAGGAATACGCAGGCCCGGCTCAGGGCTGAGCGTCGCACCCCAACGCGATTCAAATTCAGCGCGAACGATGCTGTCGGATACATGACGATAGCCCGGCAGCTCATGCGGGAACGAGCCCATATCGCAAGCGCCCTGCACATTGTTTTGACCACGCAGCGGGTTCACGCCCACACCCAAGCGACCGACATTGCCGGTGGCCATAGCCAGGTTTGCGATACCCATCACCATGGTCGAGCCCTGTGCATGCTCGGTCACACCAAGGCCGTAGTAAATCGCTGCATTACCACCGGTGGCGTACATACGCGCGGCGCCACGCAATTCCTCGGCTGGCACGCCGGTAATCTCCGCCATCGCCTCTGGCGAGTTCTCTGGACGTGAAACGAAATTTTTCCAATCTTCGAAAGATTTCAGATCGCAACGCTCAGCGATGAAGTCATCTTTCATCAGGCCTTCAGTCACGATCACATGCGCGAGTGCATCGATCAGCGCGACGTTGGTGCCCGGCTTCAGCTTGAGGTGATAGTCGGCTTGATAGTGCGCACCCTTCACCATCTCGGTGGTACGTGGATCAGCCACGATCAACTTGGCGCCTTGACGCAGGCGACGCTTCATCTGCGACGCGAATACCGGGTGAGCGGCGACCGGGTTAGCACCAATCACGAAGATCACATCCGACTGCATCACAGAATCAAACGTTTGCGTGCCCGCAGATTCGCCCAAGGTCTGCTTCAAACCATAACCGGTTGGCGAATGACACACTCGAGCGCAGGTATCGACGTTATTGTTGCCGAAGCCAGCACGTACCAGCTTCTGGACCAGATAGGTCTCTTCGTTCGTGCAGCGTGAAGAAGTGATACCGCCGACTGAGTCCTTGCCGTATTTCTGCTGGATGCGACGGAACTCACTCGCTGCATACGAGATCGCCTCTTCCCAGGACACTTCCTGCCAGGGGTCAGAAATCTTTTTGCGGATCATGGGGTTCATGATGCGGTCTTTATGGGTCGCATAACCCCACGCAAATCGACCTTTAACGCACGAGTGGCCCTGGTTGGCCTTGCCGTCTTTCCAAGGCACCATACGCACCACTTCACTGCCCTTCATTTCTGCTTTGAAACCGCAACCCACACCACAATAGGCGCAGGTCGTCACCGCGCTGTGCTCGGCGATACCGATCTTGATCACGGTTTTTTCAGTCAGGGTCGCGGTTGGGCAAGCCTGCACACAGGCGCCGCAAGAAACGCACTCCGACTCCATGAACGGCTCGTTCTGGCCTGCCGCCACGCGCGAATCAAAACCACGGCCATCAATCGTCAACGCGAACGTACCCTGGGTCTCTTCACAGGCACGTACGCAGCGGTTACAGACGATGCACTTCGACGGGTCGTACGTGAAGTAGGGATTCGACTCATCCTTCTTCAACTCGGTGTGGGTCTTGATCGGCGCACTACCCTTGGTGTAACGCACTTCACGCAAGCCAACCAAACCAGCCACGTCTTGCAATTCGCAATTGCCATTGGTTGGGCAAGTCAGACAATCAAGCGGGTGATCGGAAATGTACAGCTCCATCATGCCACGACGGATATCTGCCAGCTTAGGCGTCTGCGTGCTGACCTTCATGCCCGGCTCGACGGGCGTGGTGCAGGAGGCCGGGTAGCCTCTGCGGCCTTCAATCTCTACCAAGCACACACGGCACGAACCGAAAGCTTCCAGCGAGTCAGTGGCGCACAGCTTCGGTACGTTGATACCGGCTTCCGCACTGGCGCGCATGACCGACGTGCCTGCGGGCACGGTCACCGACACACCATCAATTTCCAGAGTCACCAGCGTTGCAGATGCCCGCTCTGGTGTACCAAAGTCTTTTTCATTGATTGCGTTCATACCGTCTCCTTCGCTTTCTTTTCTGTACCGAAGTCTTCAGGGAAATGATTCATTGCAGATAGCACCGGGAATGGAGTCATGCCGCCCATGGCACAGAGCGAGCCGTTCAGCATGATGTCGCATAGATCACGTACCAAATGAATCTGCTGCTCGGTATCTTCACCGGCGATGATCTTGTCGAATGCTTCCTTGCCACGCGTAGAGCCGATACGGCACGGCGTGCACTTACCACAAGACTCAACCGCGCAGAATTCCATCGCATAACGCGCTTGCTTCAGCATATTCACGCTGTCATCAAACACTACGATGCCACCGTGTCCGAGCGTGCCGCCGATCTGCAAGAAGGCTTCGTAATCGAGTGGTGTATCGAATTGAGATTCAGGCAGGTAAGCACCTAGTGGCCCACCGACCTGCACTGCGCGGATCGGCTTACCCGAGCGCGTACCGCCGCCGTATTCGTACAGCATCTCGCGTAGCGTGAGGCCAAACGCTTTCTCGACCAAACCACCAAATTTGATATTGCCCGCGAGTTGCATGGGCAAGGTGCCGCGCGAGCGACCCATACCGAAATTTTTGTAGTACTCGGCGCCACGCGCAAAAATCACCGGCACGGTCGCCAGCGAGATGACGTTGTTGATGACTGTTGGCTTGCCGAACAGACCGGAGATCGCAGGCAGCGGCGGCTTGGCACGCACGATGCCGCGACGGCCTTCAATACTTTCTAGCAGCGCGGTCTCTTCACCG
Source organism: Oxalobacteraceae bacterium (assembly GCA_021299035.1). GTDB lineage: Bacteria > Pseudomonadota > Gammaproteobacteria > Burkholderiales > Burkholderiaceae_D > Pernthalerella > Pernthalerella lacunae. Next base: position 30,216 of record JAJTGD010000006.1, read on the forward strand.
CATACATAAGAGCCAGCACCCACGCGCACTTCAAGGTCGAAGCGTTTGCCCGAGCCGCAGATGTTGGTGCCGAGGTAGCCATGTGCACGCGCAATCTCGATGGCCTGATTCAGCATCTCGATTGCATGCGGGTACTCTGATCGTGCGTAGATGTAGCCCTTGGTCGCACCCACACCGAGGCCCGCGATCGTCATACCTTCGATCAGCATGAGCGGATCGTCTTCCATCACCATGCGATCCGAGAAAGTACCGGAGTCACCTTCGTCGGCATTGCATACGATGTACTTTTGCGCCGAGGGTGTCGTGCGTACCGTGTTCCACTTAATACCGGTCGGGAAAGCAGCACCACCACGTCCGCGCAAACCGGATTCGGTGACTGCTTGCACGATCTGTTCCTCGCTCATTTGCAAGGCTTTTTGCAGACCCGAGAATCCTTCGTGCGCGCAATAGTCGTCAATCGACAGCGGATCAGTGATACCGATGCGCGCAAAGGTCAGACGCTCTTGACGCTTCAAAAAAGGAATTTCTTCAGTCGCGCCTTGTGCCAGGGGGTGCGCACCACCCGTGGTAAAGCTCGCGTCAAACAGAGATGCCACATCGCCTTCACTCACCGGGCCATAAGCAACACGACCAGCGGGCAAGGCTACTTCGACCATGGGCTCCAGCCAGAACATGCCACGCGAGCCATTGCGAACTAGCTCGATCTCCACACCGCGGCGTTTGGCTTCCGCCAGAATCGCCTGCGCGGTTTCATCCGCACCCAGTGCCAATGCGGTGGAGTCACGCGGTACAAATACTTTTACGCTCATGCGTCGCTCCTTGCGCGTGCCAGCAATCGATCGAAACTTTTTTCATCCACGCGCGCGTGCAGTTTTTCACCCATCATGATCGAAGGACCACAAGCACAATGACCCAGGCAGTAAACCGGCTCGAGAGTGACCGAGCCATCTGCCGTCGTCTCGTGAAAATCAATACCGAGTGCGCGCTTTGCGTGCTCGGTCAGCGCTTCTGCGCCGACCGATTGGCAAGCTTCGGCCTGACAGATCTGCAGCACGACTTTGCCAGCGGGTGTGGTCCGAAAGTGGTGGTAATAGCTGATCACGCCGTGAACTTCAGCACGCGTGAGATTCAGCCGGTCGGCAATTTCAGGCACTGCGTCGGACGGCACGTAACCGTATTCGCCCTGAATTGCATGAAGAATGGGAAGCAGCGCGCCGTCCGGTGCGCCCAGTTGGGTCAAGGTGGCGTTGATACACGCGTCATACGAAGCCGTTGGCATCGTGGTCTCCGGTGTTTTTAATATGTGCCAAAAAACATATTTCGGCGAAATTGCAGCCCGTAAAAGCCGCGATTGCGCGGATATTCCGCTCGGCGACACCGGATGTCAATATGAGATTTTTAGCCTATTTAGGTGGCGCAAGTTGGGTTGGTGCCCTGGCTCGAATGGCCTGACCGCAACGTAGGTGACAAGTGTCAATGGCTTGATTTATCATGATGAATCAAGATAAATCTTGAAAGATCAGTCATGGCCACGCCTATTCGAGAAAAATTCTCCTCCCAAGCCTCGCCAGAGGTCCTCTCGGCTCTCAGGCAAATCGCTGAAAGCCAAGGGCGCCAATTTCAAGCAGTGTTGGATGAGGCACTACGCGACTACATCGATCGTCAGCAAAAGGAACGTCCGCGCCGACACGTCGTGTCAGCGTTCGCCGCCAGCCTAGAGGAATTTGACGCCCTGTACACGGAATTGGCGAAGTAAGCATTGGCAAATGATTTCTTGACCGCAGCCGACCTGCTGGGCATGCACTCGGTACTGATTCAGCGTTTTGGCGGTACCGCCGGCGTGCGTGACCCTGGCGCTTTAGAGGCTGCATTGTTCCGTCCGCAAACCGGCTACTACGAAGATATTGTGGCGGAAGCTGCAGCGTTGATGGAGAGCCTTGCCATCAACCACCCTTTTATCGATGGCAACAAACGCATCGCATTCGCCGCCGCCGATACATTCCTAAGAATCAACGGCTGGCGTTTACAGCGTTCACCAATGCAAATCTATGCAGAGATGATGCAAATGTTCGAATCAGGGACTTTCGACATTCAGCATCTCGACCCATGGCTACGAGCATTCGCGGTCAATCGTTCTTGATCACGATACTCGGAAACTTCAAACTCATATCTTTGGCCTTCTCCGCCACCTTAACCGCGATCTTGCGCGCGATCTGGCCGTACAACTGGGCGATAGGACCGGTAGGGTCGGCCACCACGCTGGGTCGGCCGGCATCGGCTTGTTCTCGAATACTGAGCGTCAATGGCAAGGCCCCTAAGAAATCAACGCCGAAATCGGCGCACATTTTCTCGCCGCCGCCATGACCGAAGATCGACTCGGTATGGCCGCAGTTACTGCAGACATGCACGCTCATGTTCTCAACCACACCCAGAATAGGGATACCGACCTTCTCGAACATTTTCAAACCCTTACGCGCATCGAGTAAGGCGATGTCTTGGGGCGTGGTGACAATCACAGCGCCGGTGACGGGGACTTTTTGCGATAAGGTGAGCTGCACATCACCCGTTCCGGGTGGCATATCCACCACGAGGTAATCCAGATCTCGCCAGTTGGTTTGCTCCAGCAATTGCTGCAGGGCTTGCGTCACGATCGGACCACGCCACACCATGGGCTGATCCGGGTCGATCATGAAACCGATCGACGCAACTTGTACACCGTAGTTCTCAAGCGGCTCCATGGTCTTGCCATCATGGCTCTCTGGTTTTCCAGACACACCCATCATGGTCGGCTGCGAGGGGCCGTAGATATCCGCGTCCAGCAGACCCACCTGCGCACCCTCGGCAGCCAGCGCCAGTGCCAAGTTTACTGCGGTGGTGGATTTTCCTACCCCACCCTTGCCGCTGGCAACTGCGATGATGTTTTTTACGTTGTTCATCAACTTGACACCGCGCTGCACCGCATGCGCGACGATCTTCACGCTGACGTTGACATGCGTCTCGGTGACTCCGGGCAATGCACGTAAGGCAGCATCAATCAACTGCTTGATGGCATCAATCTGTGTTTTCGCGGGGTAGCCAAGCTCGATATCGAGCGCCACCTTGCCGCCCTCGATCTGGATATTTTTTGCCGATTTACTGGCGATGAAGTCCTTGCCGGTATTGGGGTCGATCACGCCTGATAGCGTGTCGCGGATAGATTCTAGGGTCAGGCTCATGACGTCTCCTTCAAGGAGGCGCAAGTCTAAAACAAAATGGCCGTGCCGTTGTTGGACGCCTCCTCGCCCTGCGTCAAGTACTGTCGTCGACAGCCCTGCCGAGCATTGCTGCGCAATGCGCATTCTGCTTGAGGGTTCGTATCCCCTTGGTAAAACGGCCGCCCTTGGGGCGGCCGTTTCGTGCGGAGCGCGAAGACTTATTTGAACAGGACTGCGGATTTCTGCAGCGTGACAGAAATACCGTAGGCCAGCGGTATGCCCACCGCAAGCCATGCCACCCAAGCAATCGCTGGATTGCTCTTTGTTGCTTGACCTTCGCCTTGCAGCGTGTCTTTGACTGACTTCTCGTGGGCCAGTTGCTTCTCGTGAGCGAGCTCTTCCGCCGACATGAAGTGACGTTCGGCAACCGGACGCACCATCAGGTTGGCTAACAAACCCACCACCAGCATCGCAGCCAGTACATAGAAGATCGGTTCGTAAATCTGATCGAACGGTACTTTCTGCTCGAGGCGGATGTCGTGCATGTAGTTGACGACCACCGGGCCCAGAATGCCAGCGGTTGACCAAGCGGTCAGCAGACGACCATGGATCGCACCCACAAACTGTGTACCGAACATATCCGCCAAATAGGCTGGAATCGTTGCGAAGCCACCGCCGTACATCGAAGCGATCACACAGAAGGACGCCACAAAGATTGCGAGCGACTTCCAACCGGCCGAGACCGATGCCATCAAGTAGAGGGCGATGCCGAGTACGAAGAAAATCAAGTACGTAGGCTTACGTCCAAGATGATCCGACGACGATGCCCAAATAATTCGCCCGAAAATATTGAACAGCGAGATCAGGCCAACAAAGCCAGCACCGATCGCGACAGCGGCTTTGAGCAAATCAGGATTCGCTTTCAGATCAAGAAACCCGAGTTCGGGTTGTCCGACCAGAGCGCCCGCAAAGGTCTCTTGCAGCATCGGCGAAGCTGCACCAATGATGCCGATACCTGCCGATACATTCATGCACAGCACAATCCACAACAGCCAGAACTGCGGTGTTTTGTGCGCGTTTCTTAGATGCACGTGGTTCTGCGCAATCATGGCCTTCTGAGAAGGTGGCGGCGGCTCCCAACCGGCGGGCTTCCAACCCGTGGCCGGCACTCGGTAGCCAAATGCACCGGAGAACATAAACACCGAGTAAATAACGGCCAGCGTGACGAAGGTTTGCCAGACACCTGGGTCGGTGGGCGTCGCGAACTTGGCCATCAGAAAAGTCGCCAGTGGCGAGCCAATCATGGCACCACCACCAAAGCCCATGATCGCCATACCGGTGGCCATACCGCGCCGGTCTGGGAACCACTTAATGAGCGTCGAAACCGGGGAGATATAGCCAAGGCCAAGCCCGATGCCGCCGATCACACCAGAGCCCAGCCACATCATCCATAGCTGGTGGTGGTAGACGCCAAGCGCGGAGATGAGCAATCCACCGCACCAGCAGATCGCAGCAACAAAGCCTGCCTTGCGCGGACCAGCGCGCTCGAGCCAGCCGCCCCAGACCGCGGCCGCGCAGCCCAGCACCACGAAGAACAGGGTGTACATCCAGCCCAAATCAAACTGGGTCCAGTTGCAATCCGTCGCAAACAATGCACGGCCGGTACCGGCCAATTTATCCCCGAAGGAGACCGCACCCGCAGCACAAGACGCCAGTGGCGCACCGTCCGGACCCAGCAGTGCATTCCCGAGTGGCTTCCAAAATACTGAGAAGCCATAGGCCATCCCGATACATAAATGGATTGCAAGTGCCGCTGGTGGAACCAGCCATCGGTTATAGCCGTCGCCGGCGATCGTGCGCTCCTTATCGAGCAGTGCCATGTTTCCTCCTGTGGAGCCGCCTGGTAGGCGGCGTCGGTCTTTCGAGTTGTTATATTGAGCTTGGTGCCGAAGGCGGCGCTCATCCTGACAGGGTACATTCTACGTTGCAATATGCTATGGTGGACATAATGTTCAAGGTCAGAATCAACCCACATTGGGAAATCACACGCGGCAACGGTGAACCACTCGACACCGCCGTTTTGCTGTCGCTGCTGCGTGCTATCGATGAAACCGGCTCGATCGCGCGCGCCGCACAAACTGTCGGGCTTTCCTATCGCTACGCGTGGGGCTTGCTGCGTGATGCGGAAGAATTGTTCGGCAATAGTTTGATGACCACCGGTCGTGGACGCGGCACGCAGTTGTCGGCGCTCGCAGAAAAACTGATCTGGGCTGACCGCCGGGTCGCCGCCCGCCTCTCGCCCACATTGGACAGCCTTGCCTCAGAACTAGAAACCGAACTCGGCAAAACCGTTGGCGCTGCACCTGCGATGATTCGACTGGACGCCAGCCATGGCTTCGCGGTGGCAGCATTTTTGAGGCAAGCAACGGAATCCGGTTTGCCTATTGATCTGCGTTATCGCAATAGTACCGATGCCGTTGCTGCGTTATCGCGTGGCGAATCCGATCTAGCCGGCTTCCATGTGCCAACCGGTGAGTTCGAAGCACCGTCGGCTGAACGCTTTGGCAAGTGGTTGGATTCGCGCACCCACCGCTTGATACACCTCGCTCACCGTACTCAGGGCTTATTCGTGAATACCGGCAACCCACTCGGTATTCAAAGTTTGTCGGATCTGACGCGCGAAGATGTTCGATTTGTGAATCGCCAAGTAGGCTCTGGTACGCGCATGCTGCTCGAACTGATGCTGGAAAAATTTGCAATACTGCCCACCGCCATCAACGGCTATGAAAATAGCGAGTTCACCCACTCAGCGGTGGCTGCATTTATCGCCAGCGGTATGGCCGATGTCGGCTTTGGTGTACAAACAGCGGCAGAGCGATTCAAATTGGATTTCATACCGCTCGCGCGCGAACGCTACTTTTTAGCGGTCAACGCGGAATCACTCGATCAACCCGGCATGCGTCAGGTAATTGATGTGGTGCGCTCCGCGAGCTTCCGTGAAGCAGTGCATCAACTCGCTGGTTACGATGCGACTGACACTGGTGAGATCCTGACACTACCGCAAGCATTTAGCGCAGCACCGCGCAAGCAAGCTGCCTGACGTCGTTGAGTATTCCTCCCGCACATATCACCGCAGTAATTCTGGCTGGTGGCCTAAGCCGCCGCATGCGTGGTGTGGATAAAGGCCTGCAGCTGATTCATGGGCAGCCTATGGTTCAGCAAGTGCTAAACCGCTTGCAGCCTCAGGTGGGTCAGGTGCTGATCAATGCGAATCGACATCTCGATGAATACAAAGGCTTTGGTGTGCCGATCTGTAGCGACAGTATCAGCGGCTATGCCGGACCCTTGGCCGGCATTCAGGCGGCTCTGCTGCAGACAACGACGCCCTACCTAGTCAGTGTGCCTTGTGACTCACCGCTACTACCGAAGGACTTGGTGACACGCTTGGCGTCGGCGATGCACCAGCACACCGCTGATGCAGCTGTGGCGGTGACTGGCGATCCCGATCAAGTTCAACGTCATCCGGTATTTTTATTACTGAAGTCTGAATTACGAAACTCGCTTGAACACTATCTCGGCAGTGGCGGGCGCAAGGTGGATGATTGGCTGGCTAGCTTGAAGTGCATTGATGTTCAGTTTGATGATGAGATGGCATTCACCAATGTAAATACGCCCGAAGATATCGCTGCACTTCCGCCAGCGAACTAGTGTGTATTCGCCTCTTTTGGCTTGAAGTGCTTGTCACTAATCCGAAACTTTTGACGTCGATCACCCATCAGCAGGCGCAGCTCCTTGATCGAGAGTTCGCTTACCTCATGCATGCGAATTAACAGTGACGCCGTTACCGGTAATCGTCGATGTCGAATTTTGCTGATCACGGGTGGGGATACCTCAAGCGCACGCGATAACGCTGCATCGTTCTTCAAATTCAGTCGCTCGATCAGGGTGGCTAGCAAATGGTCTGGATCGTAGCGTTGCGCGGCTTGCGTGGTCTGTGGCTGCATGGCTGATATGAGAAAAGGGCGAGAACGCATTCTGACCTCACGCACCCTCACCGCATTGTCCACTCACAACAGCTGCCGCGAGCACATCTGTGCAACGGCAACCATTAACGAATATCTTCGGGCAACGGCAAGGCGGTTTTATACTTCACCTGCTTGAGTGCAAAGCTGGATTTGATGTTCTTGATGCCCGGGATACGGGTTAGGTTCTCGAGGATGAATTTCTCCAGCGCCTGCAAGTCCGGTACCACAATGCGCAGCAAGTAATCCTCATCGCCCGTCATCAGGTATACCTCCATCACCTCATCAAAGTGACTCACTGCCTGCTCGAAACGTTCGAGTGCCTGCGCTTCCTGCTTCTCCAATGCCACGCGCACGAAGACATTCACTTTTAGTCCGAGCGCAAGCGGATCGACCAGCGCGACATAGCGCGAGATCACACCCTCGCTCTCAAGACGCTTGACGCGCGCGAGTGTCGGCGACGGTGACAGCTGAACATTACCCGCCAATTCGACGTTGGTCAGGCTGGCATCCTGCTGCAATTGTCTGAGGATACGAAGATCTGTGCTATCGATGTTTTGCATATTTTCATGTCGCTTTAATATAAATAATCGGCATTTTATGCTGTTTTTATGGGATAAAGGCGCATTATCAGCAGCACATTTTGCAGCATCGTCGTTATGCTTTTGGCACTTAAAACACCTTTGCCAAGACAGCCATGGATATGAGCGCACCCGAGCATTTACTTCGACAAACCGACACGGATACCCAGGAGACCAACGAGTGGGTCGAGGCGCTGACCTCGGTGATCGCCACCGCCGGCCCAGAGCGTGCGCGCTTCCTGTTATCGCAACTGGCCTCGTCGGCGCGCGCTGCTGGCTTGAATTGGCGTGACGCCCGCATCACGCCGTACATCAACACGATTCGCCCGCAGGATGAACCGCCCTATCCCGGCGGCGCCGATGCCATTGCGATCGAAGAACGACTTGCTGGCATCCTGCGTTGGAATGCGTTGGCGATGGTAGTCCGTGCCAACCGGGCTTATGGTGAGCTCGGTGGGCATATCGCAAGCTATGCCTCAGCCGCAGATTTGTTCGAGGTTGGTTATAACCATTTCTTCCGCGCACGCAGTGCAGACTTTGCCGGTGATCTGATCTACTTTCAGCCGCACTCTGCACCGGGGATCTACGCGCGCGCCTATCTCGAGGGTCGACTCGACGACAATAATCTTGCGCACTATCGCCAAGAGATCACGGCACACGCAAAAGAAATTCAGGGTCTGTCGTCTTATCCGCACCCCTGGTTGATGCCGGAGTTTTGGCAGTTCCCCACCGGATCAATGGGCATTGGCCCGATCAGCGCCATTTATCAGGCGCGCTTCATGCGCTACCTCGAGCATCGCGGCTTGCTGACCACCCAAGAACGCAAAGTGTGGGGCGTGTTCGGTGACGGCGAGATGGACGAGCCCGAATCACTTGCCGCGCTGTCACTCGCCGCGCGCGAAAAACTCGACAACCTGGTATTCGTCATCAACTGTAATTTGCAACGTCTTGATGGCCCGGTGCGCGGCAACGGTCATATCGTCGATGAGCTGGAAACCTTGTTTGGCGGCGCTGGCTGGCATGTCATCAAACTACTGTGGGGATCAGATTGGGACCCGCTATTCGCACGCGATACCCATGGCGAACTCGCCGATGCGCTGAGCTGTACTGTTGACGGTCAGCTACAGACCTTCGCAGCGAATGATGGCGCATTTAACCGTGAGCATTTTTTCGGTCAGTCGCCCGGACTCAAAGCACTCGGTGATCTGCTAACCGATGAAGAGATTGATCGCCTGAAGCGCGGTGGCCACGATCTGAAAAAAATCTATGCCGCTTATCACGCCGCTACCCATCAGCAGGGTCGTCCCGTCGTGATCCTTGCCCAGACCAAGAAAGGCTTCGGTATGGGTAAAGCGGGTCAAGGGCGCATGACCACCCATCAACAGAAAAAGCTTGAACTGGATGACCTGATCGAATTCCGCGATCGCTTTCAGTTACCCCTCAACGATACCCAAGTTGAGCATCTTGAGTTCTACCGACCACCGGCCGATAGCGCAGAGATGAAACACCTGCACGAGCGCCGCGCTGCCCTTGGCGGCTTTATACCGCAGCGAATCGCCGGCAGTACGACGGTGCCGGTACCGGCCATGGAAAGCTATGCTGCTTTTGCGCTGGACGCCGATAACAAAGAGATGTCCAGCACCATGGCCCTGGTCAGGATGATGGGCGGGCTACTGAAAGACGCTCAACTCGGCAAGCATGTGGTACCCATCGTCGCCGATGAAGCGCGTACCTTCGGTATGGCGAATCTGTTCCGTCAGGTTGGTATCTACTCGGCGCAGGGCCAGCTTTATCAGCCTGAGGATATTGGCTCGATCCTTTACTATCGCGAAGCGAAAGACGGTCAGATTCTCGAGGAGGGCATTTCCGAAGCCGGAGCAATTTCTTCATGGACTGCCGCCGCTACCAGCTATGCCGTGCATGGTCTGCCGATGATGCCGTTCTATATCTATTACTCCATGTTTGGGTTTCAGCGCATCGGCGATTTGATTTGGGCTGCGGCCGACCAGCGCGCGCGTGGCTTCTTGATCGGTGCGACTTCCGGTCGTACAACACTTGGCGGTGAGGGACTGCAGCATCAAGACGGCAGCAGCCATCTAATCGCCGCCACCATCCCGAATTGTGTTGCCTATGATCCTGCCTATGCCTACGAACTCGCCGTGATTGTCGACGACGGCATGCGCCGTATGTTGGCGCAGCAAGAAGATGTTTTTTATTACATCACCGTCACCAATGAAAATGAGGCGCAACCCAGCCTGCCGCCGGACGCACGCGAGGGCATCTTGCGTGGACTCCATCGGATTAAGCAATGCGACAACGCCAAGCTGCGTCTGCTCGGGGCAGGCCCGTTGTTAAAAGAGGCCATCGCTGCTTCGACCATCTTGCATGAACAATTCGGCATTGAAGCCGACGTGTGGAGTGTGACCAGTTTCTCTGAGCTCGCACGCGATGGCATGGCCAACGAGCGCGCGCGTCGCTTGCGACACGCCGATACCCTGCCCTGGATCACGCAACAGCTTGGTGACACCGATGTGCCCGTCATCGCGGTATCCGACTATGTACGTGCGGTTGCGGAGAGCGTTCGCGCATTCGTACCGGCACCTTATGTCACGCTCGGCACCGACGGTTTTGGTCGTAGCGATACGCGCGCTGCACTGCGTGATTTCTTCGAGGTCGACGCGCGCTGGATCAGCTATGTTGCGCTACACGAGTTGTACGCTGACAGCAAGACAGATGCCGAGTGGCGCGAGATTGCTACCCAGCTGGGGCTGGATATCGATAAGGCTATGCCGAGCACCGCTTGATGCGGCCACCTCTAAAGGAATCGATTCGGCGTATCAGGAGATTTTTGTTAGAGAGGTAAAGATTAACCAGTCATGCCGGCGAAAGCCGGCATCCCGTCGTTTAACTTTGCAGGACTCTGGCCTTCGCCAGCGTTCTAGAAATACTGCGTGCTGCCTTGTCAAATTGCGCCCGCGGATTTCAGCGCAGCGATCTGTTCATCATCATAGCCAATCCCACGCAGAATATCCGTTGTATGCTGACCAAGCGCAGGTATGGCATCCATGCGCGGATCCCAGGCACTGCCTGACCCCGGTGGTTTCAATGCGGGTACCTTGCCAGTCGGCGTCATCACCTCTACCCATCGCTCGCGCGCACGCAGCTGCGCGTGTTGCCACAGACCGGGCATATCGTTCAGCATCGCATTCGCTATCTGTGCATCATCCAGCCGCTGCACCACTTGCTCGGCACTGAGCGTACTAAACACCTCACAGATCAATGCGTAGAGCTCACGCCGAGCCGCGCTGCGCAGTGCAGTGGAGGCAAACCGTGGATCTTTCGCCAACGCGGGTTGTAGCAACACTTTGTCGCAAAACTGCGCCCACTCGCGCTCGTTCTGCAAGCCCAGCATCACAATCTTGCCGTCACCCGCAGGGAACGGACCGTAGGGGTAGATAGTGGCATGCGAAGCACCAGCACGCGCAGGCGCAGGCGCGCCCTGGTAGGCGTAATACATGGGGAAACTCATCCACTCGGCCATACTCTCAAGCATGGAGATATCGATCGCGCAGCCGCGGCCGGTTCGGCCCCGTTGAATCAGTGCCGCGAGGATATTAGTGTAGGCATACATGCCGGCGGCGATATCGGCGATTGATACACCAGCCTTGGTCGGCTCATCGGCGGTGCCAGTCACCGATAAAAACCCCGACTCGCTTTGGATCAGCAAGTCATAGGCTTTTTTGTCGCGATACGGCCCGTCGACGCCATATCCCGAAATATCGCATACGATTAATTGCGGGTACTTGGACGATAGCGCTTCATAGGACAAGCCCAAACGCGCCGCGGCACCGGGTGCAAGATTTTGCACCAGCACATCAACACCGTCGAGTAGTTGCTCCAGCACCTCGCGCGCGGCGGACTGCTTGATATCCAGCGTAATGCTCTCTTTAGAGCGATTAGTCCAGACGAAGTGTGATGCCAAGCCATTGACGCGGTCATCGTAGTCGCGCGCAAAGTCACCGACGCCTGGGCGTTCGACCTTGATGACGCGCGCACCAAGGTCCGCGAGTTGACGGGTGCAAAACGGCGCTGCAATCGCATGCTCCAGAGTGAGTACAGTGATGCCATCGAGTGGTCGCATATGGTCTCTTCCTACATGGCGTGCTTCAACATGGGGACAAGGGACGGCAGGCGGAGACTCTACGAACCTCTGCGATGTTCACCACGCCTAACCGTAAAAGCATTTACACCGAGATCGGCCGTAAAGGCGATCTCACAGCGTCCAAATATTTCCCAGAATTATCCCACGGCAACAACCGACGCCCCACCCGCTGGATTCGGCGAGCGCAATCGATCATCAAGTCCTGCGACCGGGCAGCGCGTCTATAATCGCGTCTTTCGCTCCCCACGCCCCGCGCTGGCATGCTGCTTTAAACGCTCTTCTCCCATGTCCCGACTCCAGCCAGATACCCCACTCGCGCTGTGCATTCTTCCGGCATCGACGCCGGCCTGTGTGGCGAATGTATCTATCAAACCTAATCTAACCGGTCTCCTGTCCCACGCAGCATTGTCGACAGCAGCCCCGTCTGCGCCCCAGCGTGCCGCTGGTCTGCTCGGCTTGAACGACGATCGGTGGTCCGACGTGGGCACAGGGTCGCCGAACATCGGTAGCTATTTGACGGAACCAGGATCTCAACGTGTCAATCAGTAACCCGGAGTTTTCGAAATCGTCGGTCATGCGCCCAGTCTCTGTGACTGGCCAGGGTGTTTACCATCACGCACCGGCCCCAGCCTTGGTATTGGCGGCTGTCGGCGTCGTGTTCGGCGACATCGGTACCAGCCCACTGTACGCACTGAAAGAATGCTTTAGCGCTGAGCACGGCATTCCCTATTCGACCGACGCCGTACTAGGTATCTTGTCGATGATTTTCTGGGCCTTGCTGATGGTGGTCACGGTGAAATACGTGATCTTCGTGCTGCGCGCTGATAATGATGGTGAAGGTGGCGTTCTGTCATTAATGGCACTGGCGCTGCGCTCCTCAAAAAGTGAGCGTTGGCAGTACCGCTTTTTACTCATGCTCGGTGCGCTGGGTGCTTGCATGCTGCTCGGTGAATCGGTGATCACGCCGGCCATCTCCGTGCTGTCAGCGGTAGAAGGGTTGGAAGTGGTCAACCCCGGCATGAAGCGCTACGTGATTCCGATCACGCTGGTCATTATCATCGCGCTGTTCACGATACAACGTTATGGCACCGCTGCGGTCGGCCGACTGTTTGGCCCGATCATGTTGGTGTGGTTTTCAACATTGGCGGTATTTGGTGTCATGAGCGTGATGCAGAACCCCACGATTCTGTATGCCGTCAATCCTGCGTACGCTGTTGCCTTCGTGTCTGAGCATACCCTACAAGCCTACATCGTAATGGGCTCTGTGGTGCTGGTGGTGACGGGCGTAGAAGCCCTCTACCTCGACATGGGCCACTTCGGACGCAAGCCGGTGCGTCTGGCGTGGCTACTGATCGCGCTACCCGCGCTGATGATCAATTATTTTGGCCAAGGCGCGCTGATGTTGGTAGATCCTTCTGCTGCAGAAAACCCGTTCTTCATGATGCTGCCGGAATGGGCACTATGGCCCATGATTGGCTTGGCCACAGTCGCTACCGTGATCGCCTCGCAAGCAGTGATCTCTGGCGCATTTTCGCTGGCGAACCAAGGCATTTTGCTGGGCTTCCTGCCACGTATGCAGATTTTGCATACGTCGGAAACCGAGCGCGGGCAAATCTACATGCCGATGGTGAACTGGTTGCTGTTGGTACTGGTGATCTTCACGGTTATCCAATTCCGAGAATCGGGCAATCTAGCGGCTGCCTACGGTATTTCGGTCACGACGACGATGCTGATCACCACTTCTTTGCTGGCAGTGGTGATGTATAACGAGTGGAAGATAAAGCCCGTGTTTGTCATCCTCCTGTCGGTGATGTTCTTTGTGCTGGATTTCTCTTTTTGGACCGCGAACCTGATCAAAGTAAAAGATGGTGGCTGGTACCCGATGCTGCTGGGCGCCATCTGCTTTGTGATGCTGACCACTTGGTATAAAGGTCGCAGATTATTACGAGAGCGCGTCGTCGATGATTCGATCCGCTTGGCTGATTTTGTGCAAGCTTTGTTAGCACATCCGCCGCACCGGGTAGAAGGTACTTCCGTATTCCTCACGGCGCATATTGATTTTGTACCGGTCGCACTTCTGCACAATCTCAAGCACAACCGGGTGCTGCATAAGCGGGTGGTATTTCTCAAGCTATCGATTTGGGATATCCCGTATGTCCGGGACGAAGAAAAAATCAACGTAGTCGAGCTCGGTAGCGAATGCTATGTTGTGCGCGCCGTACATGGTTTCAAGGAAACGCCAGATATCAACCACGTGCTAGCGCTGCTTGAACAGCAACACGGCCTGACACTTGAACTCGCTGATACCTCTTTCTTCCTGGCGCGCGACACCGTCGTACCGAGCAATCTACCCGGCATGGCCCTGTGGCGGGAAAGGCTGTTTGGCTGGATGATGCAGAATGCGGCGAAGCCCTCCGACTTTTTCAGGATTCCACCGAATCGTGTGGTGGAGCTCGGGACCAAGATCGAGATTTAACGGCTTGTACCGAATGTATCCCGGCCTGCGCCGGGATGACGGTTCGATGGATGACGCAATTTACATCGTCAGCCTAGTGCAGGTCGGGATCCTTCGCCTTTGTGGCTGCTGCTTTTATACAGCGATACACTTTAAATCGTCATCCCGGCGTAGGCCGGGATCCAGTCTCAGATAAAGCGCGTATTAGCCCTTTAGCCAGGTGTGAAGTACGCTTTCAATGCGCTAATACTCTCGCCAGAAATTCCTGCGCGCGCGGCACACGCGCCGCTGTGTCGCCGAAAAATTCAGCACTCGCGCAATCTTCCAGAATACGTCCCTGATCCATAAAAACTACCCGATCCGCCACACGCCTGGCAAAACCCATCTCGTGCGTGACACACATCATGGTCATGCCGTCATTCGCGAGCTGCACCATCACGCCCAACACCTCACCCACCATTTCAGGATCTAGCGCCGATGTCGGTTCATCGAACAGCATGACCACCGGATCCATGGCTAGTGCGCGCGCGATCGCGACCCGCTGCTGCTGCCCGCCGGATAGTTGCGAAGGATGCTTGTCTCGCTGAGCAGAAAGACCGACGCGATCAAGTAGCGTCGCACCGCGCGCCAATGCGTCAGGTAGGGCGCGGCCCAATACCTGTACCTGTGCCAGCGTCAGGTTTTCCATTACCGATAAATGTGGGAACAACTCGAAATGCTGAAACACCATACCCACCCGGGCCCGCAAGGCGGGTAAGTCGGTACGGGTATCGTGTAGTGCAGCACCATCAACCAATAACTCACCTTGTTGAAAGGATTCCAGTGCATTGATGGTCTTGATCAGGGTTGATTTACCCGAGCCCGAGGGTCCACACACCACCACCACCTCGCCCTTGTTGATTTGCAGCGAGCAATCATCCAGCACCTTGAAACTGCCGTACCACTTCGACAGATGATTCATCGTGATCATGTCAGTCCCCACGTTGCAGCCGCGCGGTGAATCGCGACAGCGTCAAGCAAATTACAAAATACACCAGCGCCGCACCGATATAAGCCTCGATCGGTCGACCTAAAATTTTTCCGGCAACATCAAAACCCTTGAGCAAGTCATAGGCACCAATCGCATACACCAACGAGGTATCCTGAAAAAGTACGATCACCTGCGTCAGCAGTACCGGTAGCATGTTCTTGACAGCCTGTGGCAATACCACTAGGCGCATATTCTGCGCATAACTGAGCCCTAGTGCTGTACCTGCCTGTAGCTGCCCGCGTGGAATCGCTTGAATACCAGAGCGCACAATCTCACAGAAAAAAGCAGCCTCGAAGGCAATGAAGGTAATCATGGCAGATAGCTCGGCCCCAATCGGCCGACCAAGTGCAAATGGCACCAACAGAAAGAACCATAAAATCACCATCACCAGCGGTATTGATCGCATGGTGTTGACATACGCCGCGGCTGGCCACATCAATAGCGGATTACCTGAGATACGCATCATCGCCAGCACAGTCCCAAGTACTATCCCACCGATGCTTGCGACGACGGTCAGCTGTACGCTGAACCACAAGCCCCCCAGCACATAGCGACCGATCAAATCCCAGCTGTAGAACGACAGATCAAGCGCCATGCTCACGCTCCCTGCCTTGCCAGACTGCCCACGCCGGGTACCCGCACCCGCGACTCGACGAGAGCCAGTACACGATTTACCGCGAATGCTGTCAGCGCATATAACAACGTGACCGCGAGATAGATCTCGATACCGCGCGCCGTCTCTTCCTGTGCCTGCATCGCGAACTGGGTCAACTCAGCCACTGCGACCACAAAGGCAACGGATGAATTCTTCACGATGCTCATCGCCTCGGAGGTGAGCGCGGGCATCATGATCCGCAATGCGACTGGCAGAATCACGCGCCGATAGACTTGCATATCACGCATGCCCAGTGCGCGCGCCGCATCACGCTGCCCGCGCGGCAAACTGTAGATGCCGGCCCTCACCTGCTCGGCGATTCGCGCAGAGGTAAACAAGCCCAGCGCAATCGATACCAGCAACCACGATGGCAAGCTTTTCAAGGCTGGTAGAAAAAACGGCGCCACGTGATACCAGAGAAATACCTGTACCAGCAGTGGAATGTCACGAAACAGCTCGACCCACGCTGCTGCCATACCGCTCAGCCAAGGACGCGCCGGCAAGCTACGCAAGCTACCGACCACAATACCGAT
This sequence comes from Oxalobacteraceae bacterium, assembly GCA_021299035.1. Classification (GTDB taxonomy): domain Bacteria; phylum Pseudomonadota; class Gammaproteobacteria; order Burkholderiales; family Burkholderiaceae_D; genus Pernthalerella; species Pernthalerella lacunae. The sequence continues at coordinate 46,848 of JAJTGD010000006.1, forward strand.
GATGAGTGCGATCACAAAGCCGAGCAGCGCTACCGTCGCGGTCCAACCCCATGCCGATAGCAGCCATTGCAAATAGCTGAGTTCGCCGTTCTGGCCCAAGCAACCCGCTAGTTGCGCGTTGCCGGTGGTGCTGCGACAGAAAATCGACCAGTCCAAGCTCACGCCTTAAACTCCTCTTCTACTCAGTTCGCGGGTTGGTCGGAGTGCTTACGCAGGTTATCGCGCAATGCTTCACTCATCGGTAGGTTCAGGCTACGTCCTCGCGGAGGTATTGGTGACAGAAACCACTTGGCGTAAATCTGCTCAAACTCACCCGAGCGCATCAAGTCGATGATGACGTCATCGACCACCCGCTTGAAGGCCGGATCATCCTTCCTCAGCATGCAGGCATACGCTTCCACTTGGGGTGGCGTACCCACCACCTGCCATTGACCCGGTTGTTTAGCATTCAATATCTGGCCATAGAGCAGGATATCGTCCATCGCAAATGCAACCGCTCGACCTGCATCGACGAGCAAAAATGAATCCACATGATCTTTGCCGGGCAGCAGCTGCATGTTCATGCCGCGCTCAAGATCCAACTTACGCAGCAGCTTCATCGTGGTGGTCCCGGTTGTCACCGCAACACGCTTACCCGCCAGATCATCAAACCCATGGATACCCGCGTCCTTCTTCACCAAAAGTTTTGGGCCGGTATAAAAATAATTGATCGCAAAGGCGACGGTTTTGGCGCGGGCGGCAGTGTTACTGGTGGAGCCACACTCCAGATCGACCGTGCCATTCGCGATCAGCGGTATGCGGTTCTGCGAGGTGAGCGCCTGCCAGTTCACCTCGAGATCATTGCGGCCAGTCGCCCGCTTCAATGCAGGAATCACATGGGTGTAGATATCCACGCCAAAGCCGATAGGCTGACGTGGTCCGGCAAGATAGCTGAACGGTACCGATGATTCACGATAGCCGAACGTGACGCGCCCGCTCCGGGTAATTTTTTCGAGTGTGTCGGCCAATACAAGACCGGAACCACCCGTCAGGATCAGTGCGAGCGCGAGAAGACGATGTAGCGACATGCTTAATCACCCAATGCAATGCCCTCGCGCCGCGGATCAGCCCCGCCAAACAAACCCTCAGGCTTGATCATGATCGCGTGCACACCACTGGGCGAAGGCGCGATAGTGACGCGATGAGCATTTTGGCGCAAGACCTGTTGTAGTCTTTCCAAGTCGCTGCCCTGCTCTAACTCAGTATCGCGATTACGACTTCCCATGTTAGGCAACGCGATCGCTTGCTGAATATCCAGCTGCCAATCGAGTACACCGATCAAGGTCTTGGCAACGTACAAAATAATCGACGTTCCACCCGGTGATCCAATTAGCAGATAGGGCTTGTCATCTTTCAGCACGATTAGTGGCGTCATCGCGCTGCGTGGCCGCTTACGCGGCTCTACCCGGTTGGCGACAGGACGGCCCGCTGAATCCGTCGGCATCATCGAAAAATCGGTCAGCTGATTATTCAATAAAAAACCGCGCACAAAAATCTTGCTACCGAATTCAGATTCAATGGTGCTGGTCATGCTGACGGCATTGCCTTGTGCATCAATGGCGACCAGATGTGTGGTCGAAGGCTGATCGATCGCCTTACCATCGCCACGCTGTTTTAACATGCCGACCGGGTCACCCGCTTGCGCCACACCCATCGATTGCCGCCCATCGATCAGTGCGCCACGCCAGTCTAGATACTGACTATCCAACATCGCAGCGACCGGCACACGTACGAAATCCGGATCTGCGACATAGCGCTCGCGATCAGCAAATGCCAACCGCCCTGCTTCGGCGAAGTAATGCACTGACTCGCGCGAGCCAGGCGGCATCGTGCTCATCTCATGCTGCCGCAACATCCCCAGCATCTGCATGACCGCGATCGATCCGGATGACGGCGGCCCCATGCCGCACAGCCGGTACTGCTGATAAGTACTGCATACCGGTTCACGCTCGATCGCTCGGTATACGGCAAGATCCTCCAAGCTGAGCGTACCCGGACGGGCGTGCGCGCTGACCGCTTGCACCATGTCACGCGCGATATCACCGCGATAAAAAACCCCCACCCCCTCGGTCGCGATACGACGCAAGACGTCGGCAAGCGCGGGGTTTTTCAGCACATGACCGACTGCAGCAGGCTGGCCCTGCGGGTAGAAATAATCACGCGCAGCGATCTGCATGGCGAGGTGACGATTGCCTTTGATTTGTGCATGCAAGCGCGGTGATACCGCAAAGCCTTGCTCCGCCAGCGAGATCGCAGGTTGCAACAGTCTGGCCCATGGCAAGCGGCCATGGCGCTGATGCGCCAGCTCCAGCGCGCGCAACACACCAGGCACACCCACCGCGAGGCCGCTATTGACCGCATCCATAAAGCCTAACGGCTTACCATCCCCCATGAACAGTTGCGGTGTGGCTGCCGCTGGCGCGGTCTCTCGTCCGTCGATGGTCGTCACCCGGCGCCGCTTGGCGTCATAGTTCACGATAAAGGCACCGCCACCCAGCCCGGACGATTGCGGCTCGACCAGCGCCAATACCATCTGCATGGTGATCGCCGCATCCAGCGCGCTGCCACCTTCGCGCAGCACCTGACGACCGGCTTCGCTGGCGAGCGGATTTGCCGACGACACCATCCACTTGCGCGCCTGCACCAGTGATTTTTTGGTAGCGGCAGTCGCCGCCTCGGGTGCCGCATCGGGTGCCGCCGCAGGAGCCGACATGCCTGAAAACAGGATCAGCAGTAAAGCAGCGCGAGAAATAAGTGATGGCATCAGGGCTTTATCAAGGATGGAAAGCGAAGTATGCCAAGGGAAACCGCCTTCCAAAACGTTCCGTAGAGCAATAGTTCCGGTATTATCTTGCATAAAAGAGCACAGCAAGCGGCTGCGTTCACTTGATTTTGCGTCGCTGCTGCCGATTCTCTTTGCTAACTACCACGGGTATCAGACATGGCTGAACCAGCCGATAACAAGCCAGCAGAAGGCGCAGCGGCGGAAGCCGTACCCTTAGAGCCGATCGTCAAGAAAAAGATGATCGAGGCCGGTCACGCCGGTGCACACGGTGGTGCCTGGAAGATCGCGCTGGCCGACATGATGACGGCCATGATGGCGTTCTTCTTGTTGATGTGGCTGCTGGGCGCGACCACCGAAGATCAGCGCAAAAGTATCGCCGAGTACTTCAAGCCCATGTCCCACAGTATGGCCAACGTCAGTAAGCTGGCGGGCGTCGGTGGCGTGATGGGCGGTAACTCCATCACCGATCCCGATGGTATGCCCTACGCTGGTCAGCAGACCAGCCTGTTTGAGCGCGAGACGCCTCGTCTGGAAGGTGGCAAGCAGAGCGGTGCCGGCGACTCCAAGGATGAAAAGAACGACATGAATCCGAGCGAGCTGTCGGAGGCAGAGAAGCAGCGCATCGCCGCCGAGAACGACAAGAAAAACTTCGACAAGCTGGAAAAAGAAGTCAAAGAAAAGCTCCAGCAAAACCCTCAGCTCGACAAAATCAAAGATCAGGTCAAGTTCATCCGCGAGAAAGATGGATTGCGCATCGAGGTGATTGATAAAGCGGATTTCTCGATGTTCGGGCTCGGCAACGCGCGTATGGATGCTAAAGCGTTGACCCTAATTCGCGAGGTCGCAAAATCAGTCGCCGGCATGCCGAACAAGATTGCCATCCGTGGGCATACTGACAGCCTTGCCTATGATGATGGTGTGCGCAGTAACTGGTCGCTGTCAGGCGACCGTGCCGAGAGCACACGCCGCATCATGGAGGGTGCTGGTATCCCCGAAGAGCGCTTCGCCAAGATTGAAGGCGTGGCCGATACCGCACCCTACATACCGAACAATCCCGCCGATCCGCGCAACCGCCGCATCAGTATCACCGTGCAGTACCAAGGCGGACCGGCCAGCTAAGCGCGCAAACACCATGTCCAGACTCGCGCTTTTGCTGATCTCGCTTTACCTGAACCACGCGCATGCGCAAACCGCCGCGCCAGCGCCTGCTGCCGCACCGGCAAATTCATCCGTCGCACCTGCAGCGCCAAAACCCGCAGACGCTCAAACCGCGATTCCTGCGGCTCGTCCGACACCGAATGCGGCCGCGACTGCACCGGCTAAGGGTGCGCCCCCTGCCGCCGCTGCGCCGCCTGTGAATACTCCCGCTGCGCCTGCGGCGCCAGCACCTAAGGCAGACGCCAAGGCCGAACCACCCAAAACGCAAACCGCACAGGCGGAACCTGCGCCTGCACCCAAGCCCGGCAAGAAAGGCAAAGAGGAACCGCCTCCGCCACCCGTGAAGACCGGGCCATTTAAAGCCCCCAACTGCGCCGTGGCAGAGTTCAGAGCGATTGGTATTGATAATCCCGACGAAAGAACGCGTCGCACCAAAGCCATCGCTTGGTTAAAAAAGAAAGCGCCGGATTGCACGGCTGAGCAATTGATCGTGATGCGTAACAACCGCGAGCAATGGCTAGGCAGTGCAGACTCGGCCACCATTGCCGCGATGATCGACGGCTTGCTTGAGTCGTTTGCCGAGACCAACCGCGAAGTCGCGATACTGCTTTACGGCACCCCGCCACCGCCACCCCCACCGGATGAAAAAGGCGCTGGTAAAAAAGGGGCCGACAAAAAGTAGCGTACTAAAAAAAAGCCCGCCGGTTGGCGGGCTTTGTTACCTACAGTGCACTGCATTGATCATGCAGCGCTGTACAGTCTGTGAGATCAGTCGCGTCCCGTAATCAAGAACGAAGGAATCACCGATTTGCCACGCGGGGCAATCATGCGCCTGCTGTCATTCGCTGCCATACGCGCACCAACTTCCGTATCCGAATTACGCACTGCACGGAAGCGATCCAGAATCGAACCACTCACTTTTTGAGTCAGCGGCGCTTGCTTGGTGGTTGCACGCAGATCGGATTCACTCTCACCGAGTTGCTCAATCGAACGACCAAACTCGAGGAAGTTTTCGCGCACTTCTTTCTTCGATGTCATGACGAAGAATTCAGTACCGAAGAACTCATGCGCACTGGCGCTGTACATCACCGGTGGCGACAGGAAGAAACCTGCATTGAATGACTTCGAGAAAATGCTCTCATAGGTCTGCAGATTATCGACACGGCTAGGCACGATCACCAACTTCGGCGGCTTCTTCAGACGCGAGTTGAATACAAACGAAAAACGATTCACAAATTCGAGTGTGCTGTCGAGCTCAACGCGCGATAAAGAACTCGGCACCAGCACCAAATCAAACTCAAACAAGAAGTCTGGCGGCAAAACATCAGTCCAAGTCAGGTCGGTAATGACCACTTCGCGCGTTTCATGCGATTTACGCAGCGCTTCTTTGGCCTTTAACAGCGCAATACCCGAGCCTTTGGCATTAGGTAAATCGACGGTATGGCAATCAATACCAATTGGGTAAGCTTTTTTTACCCATTTACCGGCTGTCGCCTGGTGATCAAAGTCGATTAACGCGGTTTTTTTGCCAGATATATAAGAAAAATACGCGGCTAAATTGGCGGATACCGTACTTTTACCAACGCCCCCTTTTTGGCTGGTAATGAGGATCCTAAGTGCCTTGCTCATAGTTTTCCTTCGTTTTTGTCGCAAGCCGTTGATTATTTTGACTTCGCCCCCCAGGAAAGTTGCCAAAGGGGAAGATTTGCCATAATATAACGGCGAGTATAGGTGAGGTTGTTTTAAATACCAAACTTTTTTTCGTTATCGGTTTTCTAATAAGGGTACTGACATATGGCGAAGCGCTCGGAAAAACCCACGATGATGCGTTTTGAGCCCCAGTCCGGCTGGAGCGAGGCCCCCGCACCTGGGCAGGTTATCTCCATTAACGAGCATATGCGTGAGTTGCGCGACACCAGCGCCGAAAGCGCCGAACAGTCTGCCCTTGAGGCGATCCCTTCCGATACGCTGGTCGATATCGGTGAATCCATGCAAGAGGTTTTTGAGAGCCTCAAAATCAGCGACCCCCGGCTACAAGCCTGGACTCAAGTAAATGCGGCGATCCGGCTCATTAGCGGCAAGCTGCAAGAACGAAAAACCCTGCAAGAACGTATCGCCACACTCGAGACAGAAATCGAGGGCGTGCGCAGCCTGGCAGCTGAATTGGTTGGCAACGCTTACCGTAGTGAGCAAGAAATTCACGAGACGTCCAAGCTGCGGATGCAGATCGCTGAAGAGCTGAGCCAGAAGCTGACCGTCGCACTGAAGTCCTGAATCGATGACCCTCCGAATCCGCTTGCCCGCTGCCCTACTTGCGATTAACTGGACTTTGTTTGGACTCACCTTTGTCTGGACTTGCAAAGTGCAAGAGAACGTCCTTTGGTGGTTGCGCCTGGATTGGGCTGGCTGGCTGCGCGAACTGCCCGAGCTGATGCACCTTGGCAGTGTCTCGGCAAGTACCGTGTGGATACTCTGGCTGTGCCTCACGCTGCTGTTAACTGCTGCTTGGCTGATGCCGACGTCTAGGCCTGCGGCACAACCGAAAACCGATCCGACCGATGCGGGACGCCGAGTCGTGCCCAGTATTGCCCCCATGGTCGACGCTGACCCAGTCCTCAAAGAAAAGCTGCTGCGACTGCATCAGTCGCTAGAAAAGCTGTAAAAAGCCGCAACGATTTCAGCATCAATCAGCGTTTGATGAGTCAGCCGATTATTATTCCTCGACATACTCCTGCACGCGCCGCCCATTGACCGGCTGTGAAGGCCTTGAGTTCGACTTGTAACGCTCCTTAAACGCAGCCAACTGACGGAAGGAAATATCCACCGTCTGTCGCATCACAAACCACTTCACGTCCTCGGTGCAAGGCGGTGTCGTGAGTGAACCCATATACGTAAAGTAAGCAGGATTGGCGGGCAAGATATCCGAAGGGTTAAAGCTCTCGACCGTCTCATTGAAGGCGTCGGTCTTGGGCAGTCGCTCGAAGATTGGTTTCAGGGCTTTGTTCTCTTTGCCCAGCTTGAAGCGAATCGCCACCACGGCGGTACGCGTATCACCCGCACGATGAATCAACTGCGCTGAGATCGGCGTGGCGATACCATCAATCTTCTCTTCACTCGGTGCATGAAACACCATCTGCACCAGCTTGTACTCCAGACCGTCCAGACGCGCGCCACCACTGGTCGTGAAATTCACCTGAATCGTGTTGTTCCCGTTCACCAGCGTGAGCGGGCCAGCGGCATAGTTGAACATGATCGGCTTAAGACCACCACGCTCCACCGTCTGGGTCTCGATATCGATCGGTGACTGCCGCTTGCCGGATTGGCAGAGACGAAACTTCGGGTCCAGCTCGCTCCATTTCGTGGGACCAGTCTCACCGTCATAGCTCCATAGTGGCGCGCGTGGTGAATGCTTGGCGCCGGGGGATGGCGGACGAGCCGGGGCCGCTGGCGCGGGGTCTTTCGCCAGCGCAGGTGCCGCCAGCGAAACAGCAACGAATAGGGGCAAGGCGAGATGTTTCATGAACTCATTTCTCCATCCACGAGGCTTGATGGGCGGGATTCTAGCGATATTCGGAAATCGACACTTGTAACCAGAAAATTAGGTCGAGGGAAATAAATTTAGCTCGTCACCCTGGCGAAGGCCGGGGTCCAGCAACATCGAAACACGGGATACCGGCCTGCGCCTGCATGACGAGAATGCATCGGTGCTTCCGCAGAGGCCTACCTGCCTGACACCCATCCTGCCTGTAGCCAGTGTGCATAGTCCGGCACGAACGGCCAAGCGATCAGGCGACTAGCCGTACCCACGGGGAACAGCTCAGAGGTCAGATGATCCACCCACTCTGGCTGACCACCCACCTGTGCCAGCAGCCGCAGGTGAAGCGGCGTTCCGCGCAAGCCGTCTGCCAGAAGCCCATTCGCGTCGCGTACGGCATCGAATTGCGTGACTGCCGAGACGGGTACCTTGAGCGGGTCGGTCGGCCCTGAGAACAAGTCATGCACGCTACCCCAGTCGCGACCCTTCAGTTGTTGGGCAGTGCGGGCCAGATCGGCTTCAGCTCGCTCGATCTGCCATATCCGGAACAAATGCTGACCTAAGACATTGTCGAAAAAGAGTGTCGCATCCGGGTGTTTTCGTAAAAGCGCATCCAAATTCGCGAGCGCATCGATCGAAGCGTAGTGCAACTCGGTGCCAGATTCGCGCAAGGCACGTCCGTGATTCCAACTAAACAGGCGATACGCAAACGGATCAAGGTCGATCAGATCAATGCGCGAGAATCGCTGTAGCCAGCGTCCAGACATCATCCAACCCGCGCTACCGCCGATCAGCAATAAATGGCGCGATGCAGGCTGGGTGGTATCAAGCCATTCAGCGATTTGTCGCGTGGTCTCGTGCCACTGACGGCGGCGCCAAAGTGCGCGCAAATGCCAGCGCAGACCGCCAGTAGTGTCGCGTGTCTCAGCCAAGACGGACCTGCTGATGATCTGATTGTTTTGCGTATTGCTGCATGGGCTGGATACACATGAATAAAGCGCGTTGACCGTCACGAAAATGAAATAAGACCTTAGTTTAATTCAGCGATGCACAGGGATGGCCCGAAACCGGGCGCAGCTAGAATAAAATCATGGGGTAACCAGTTCGGACTTCGCCGTTCAGCGAAGTCGCGCCGCTGGCTGGCATTTCATTGAAACCAACGCGTGACCTCGACCTCCACCCTCACTCTCATACTGATTGCCGGCTACTTCGCTTTCGTGTTCGGCAGCCTGATTCTGCGTGGTCGCGAAGTCTCGGGGCCATGGTGGTATCTGCTTCGCAGCTTCTTTCCGAATTGGCGCTTTTACCATGGGTTCGGCTCACAACCAAGGCTGTTTCTTCGCACCCAGCAAGCAGACGGGTCATGGAGTGACTGGCAGATGTTCATGCCACGCGCACTATTCTCGCCACGCGATCTGTTTCATAACGCGCGAAACAATCTGCTCCTTGCCAACCAAAACCTGATCGACCATCTCGCATTTGACATTCAAACGCTGCCCGATGAAAAGTCAGCAAGCGACCTCGTTAGCTACCACATGGTCATGCGGCTGGCGCGTAGCCTGCTACAGCAACAGGGTGTGAGTGGCTGTCGGTGGCAATTTCAGATCATGCAAGTGCCACCGCTAGAGACACCAAGTGAATCGATGACCATACTCGTCTCACCAGAATTGCAGGCCTGAGATGCCGCCGCTCTATATCGCCTTGCGTAGCTTCGAGTGCCTGCTGGCGACCAGCTTGCTGGTCCAGACGCTGGAGTTTTTGCGCATCCGCTCGGTACAGCAATCCGATGCACTGTGGAGTTGGACTATTCAACGCGGCGATCTAGCGCATACCTCAACAACAGTACGCAAGGCCTTTGATTGGTTGTTCAGCGAACACATCCACAAAGCACATCTGCTACTACGCCTTGCTGCAGCGGCCAGTTTATATTGGGGTAGCAGCATTGTCAGTGCCACGCTACTTTTTTTCAGCACGGTCATCATCCTGATCCGCTGGCGGGGCGCTTTCAATGGTGGCAGTGATTTCATGACCATCATCGCCCTTACCGGCTTGATGATCGCGCACTGGGGGCAATTCTTTGTCAGCCCCGTGCTCGCTTGGCAAGCAGGACTCGGTTACGTCTGCCTGCAAACAATGACCTCTTATTTCATCTCGGGGACAATCAAGCTGTTTTCACGCGAGTGGCGCAATGGCATCGCACTGCCCTATTTTCTCGATGGCGGCATCTATGGCCCGCTCGCAGCGGATAGCGCATTTCGCCACCGATTCGTAGCTATCGCTTGCTCGTGGGGTTTTATTCTTTGGGAATGTGCGGTACCGATGGTGTTTTTGGGTCCGCTATTTGCATTTGTGTTCTGCGCTATCGCGCTGGTATTTCATTTGCTGGTATTTGCCTTCTTCGGTCTCAACCGCTTCGTGTGGGCGTGGCTAGTGAGTTTTCCGGCAATGATTTATTGCGCACGCTTGTGGTGAGCGAGGCTTCGATGCCCTCAAAACATTTGATTCGACAAGCGCATTGTTGCTATTAAGTGCTTACGTGCTACTGAGTCTTGGGCTCACAAGCATAGCGACTGGTGCATAGCAAAAAACCGCAGACGGTCTCCAGATGTTTCGGCTTCATACCCAGCGTCTCACAGTGCTGCTTTTGCGCCACCCAAGATTTTCCAGAAAAATCAAAAGTGCTGTACCGATAGCGCGTCTCGCCATCCGGGCCGCTGCTAGTGCTCGTGCAAGCACTGAGCATGACCACCAGCAAAGGCAATAGCGCGCGCAGGAACATCTCTAGGGCTTCTTTTCGGCTAATGGGCCGGGCCCGTCAATCAAGGGTACTCGCCGCACATAGAGCGCGAGACGACGCCCTACTCGCAGCCAAGGATAAAGCGCATGCGCCAACCAGCGACGGGCAAACACAAAACGCTGTAAACGGTTTAGCAAGCCACCGCGTGTCGACAGTATTGCCAGGCGGTGCATGGCTTCAGCACCCGCATATACCTCACCATTCATTTGCAGCAGCATGCCCTCGTCCAAACGGTAGCCCGCTGCCCGAAATCCATCAATCCGCGCATCATCGCTGCGCGCACTGAGGAGCTCAACGTACATTTGCTCACGTAGCTGCAGCAAACCGGTGTATGCACTGCAAAACGGACAAGCGCCGTCATACACAATCAGGAGCCGCATCCTGCTTACCTGTCGACCAAATGCGCAGGCAACCTCACCACCAACACCACGCTCACCAACAAGATACCGGCAAACAGAATCAAGCTGTTTTGCGAGTTGCCAGTGAGGTCAGTGATCCAACCCACCAGCGACGTGCTGACCATGCCACCAATATTGCCGATCGAGTTGATCAATGCCAAACCAGCGGCAGCAGCAGCGCCACTCAAGAAAGTCGGCGGTACGCTCCAGAAAGCTGCCTGCGTGGTTGAAGCCGCTGCGGCAGTAACACTCAGCACCAACATGGTGAGCAATAAGCTATCAAAGTGTACCCAGCTGATGGCCATACCAATCGCTGTCACGATACACGGTAGAGCGGTATGCCAGCGACGCTCACGGTAACGGTCAGCATGCGCATTGTTGAGGAGCGAGGCAACGATGGCACAGAAATACGGGACCGCCGTTAACCAGCCGATCTGTACCGGGTCGCTGATTCCATGCTGCTTGATCAGCGTCGGCAACCAGAAAATCAGCACATACACCGCGCTAACGATGCAGAAGTAGGCAATGCTGAGCTGCCATACCAACTTGCTGCGCAGCGCACTGAAAAATCCTGTGTATTCTTGATTCCGTTCTGCCTCGCGCGCCAAGTCAGCTGTAATCAGAGCGGCCTCTTGTTCACTCAGCCAGGGTGCATCAGCAGGGCGGTCAACCAGCACTTTCATTACGACGAAGCCCAGCACAATCGAGGGGATGGTCTCGATCAAGAACAACCACTGCCAACCATGCCAGCCGCCGACATCCGCAAAAGCCGCGAGAATGTAGCCCGACAAGGGGCCGCCGATGACGCTCGATAACGGTACCGCAGTCAAGTAAAGCGCCAGCATGCGGCCGCGCCGGTCAGACGGGAACCAGCAAGCGATAAAGTACATCGCACCGGGACTAAAGCCCGCCTCGGCCACACCCAGCAAGAAACGCAGAATGTAAAACTGGGTCGGTGTTTGTACGAAAGGCATGAGCGCCCCAATCACGCCCCAGGTGATCATGATGCGGGCAATCCAGGCACGTGCGCCAATGCGATGCAGCAGTGCGTTACTCGGTACCTCGAACAAGAAGTACCCCAAAAAGAACACGCCGGCACCAAGACCAAAGACGGTATTACTGAACCCCAGATCATCGAGCATGGTCAGCTTGGCGAAGCCGACATTCACCCGATCCAGATAGGCTGCGACCAGGCACAAACACAGCAAGGGCATAAAGCGCAGCATCGCCTTGCGGTACACCACATCGCGCAGCGCATCGTCGGACACTGCGGCCGCGTCGGTAGTCGGCTGTTGAGGGCTCACGCGCGGCTCCAGTCGGTCGCGGCAGCGTGCCCACTGCCCGGCTCAGGCTGTATCGGAATCATGGGTGTCGGTCTGGTGGCCGCGCAAAGCCTGGCGGGGGAGAACGGGTTCATGGATGTGTTGGATGTACTGGAAAATTGGCGCAGTGTACTCGACTGCAAGCAGAATCCCCTTGGGAAGGCGTTGCCCCAAAGAACGCATTCTTGATACGTAATTTTATACAATTGTTTTTATTTTGTATCTTTAAAGCACTGTCATTTCGGCCAATCGCCTCTCGGCAAAAGCCCTCTTGGGTCACGTCATCTCCAGCGGAGCAAGGCGACTAGGCAATGATTTGCAAGCGATCCAAAAGCATCACCCAATATGCGCATATTTTGATACCTGAAGTTGCCGGAGATTTGATTTTGCGGTATCGTAATCGGTGCTATCAGGGTCAGCGCTAGCTGCCCGCCCCACGTTCGCCTCAATGCCACCGGGAGAAACACCGATGTCGCACCCCCTGCTCGACAAACACCGCGCCACACTCGACGGCGCCCTGCAAGCCATCCACACCCGCCAGTACTGGTCAGCCTACGGAGAGCACCCCAGTCCGCGCAATTACGGCGAAGGCTCGGATGTGGCCGGCAAAGCGGCGTTCGACCAGTTGCTGGGTAAACGCTTCGAGATTGATCAGCCGGGCTTGGGCGGTTGGTATGACCAAGAGACATCCCCCTATGGCACAGCGCTAAATGTGTCCTACCCCGTATGCGATCCGGATGCCTTAATACAAGCGGCGCAGGCTGCGATGCCGGCCTGGCAAAAAATCTGTGCCGAAGGCCGCACCGGTATTTGCCTCGAGATTCTTGATCGTCTCAACAAACAAAGTTTCGAATTAGCGCATGCGGTGATGCTCACCTCGGGCCAAGGTTGGATGATGGCGTTTCAGGCGGGCTCACCGCACGCGCAAGACCGTGGTCTGGAAGCAGTCGCCTACGCCTGGCGCGAGCAAAGTTTTGTGCCAAGCGAAGCGGTTTGGGAAAAGCCGCAAGGCAAGAACCCACCGCTAGTGATGAAGAAGCATTTCGAGATCGTCGGCCGTGGCGTGTCTGTGGTGGTCGGTTGCAGCACCTTCCCGACCTGGAATACCTATCCCGGATTATTCGCGGCGCTCGCAACGGGAAATGCGGTGATCATCAAGCCGCATGAAGTCGCGATACTGCCGGTAGCGATGACGGTACGAACCGTACGCGCGGTGCTAGCAGAGAACGGTATTGACCCTAATCTGGTCAGCCTCTGCGTTACCGACAAGCGCGAGGCAACAAAGCACTTGGTGACGCACCCGGCAGTGAAGTCGATTGATTTCACGGGTAGCAATGCGTTTGGGCAGTGGCTCATCGATCATTGCCGACAAGCCCATGTGTATGCCGAGCTGGCTGGTGTCAATAACATCGTGGTTGATTCCACCGACAGCTACAAGCGTATGCTGGGTAATCTGGCCTTCACGCTGTCGCTGTACTCCGGGCAGATGTGTACCACCTCGCAGGCTTTGTTCGTACCGGCGGGGGGTATTGATACCGACGAAGGACACAAGTCGTATGACGAATTCTGCTCGGATCTGGGCAATGCAGTCAGCCACTTCCTCGCCAAGCCAGAAGTAGCACTGGCGATTCTCGGTGCGATTCGCTCACCAGATACCGTACAACGTATCGCCCAAGCCAACAGCGGCAAGCTCGGTAAAGTCGTGCTGGCATCCAACAAGCTGGATAACCCCGAGTTCCCGCATGCGCAGGTACATACGCCCGCATTGATTGCGTGCGATGCCAGCGATGAGGCTGCGTATGGCCATGAATGCTTCGGACCAATCAGCTTTATCGTCAAAACGCCCGATACTGCAGCCTCCATCAAGCGCTCGGAGCACTTGGTGAATACCCAAGGTGCTTTGACGGTAGGTGTCTACTCCACACACGACGAGGTGATTGATGCGATGACGCAGGCGACCTTGAACGCCAAGGTGGCGCTATCGATCAATCTGACCGGTGGCGTCTTCGTCAATCAGTCGGCAGCGTTCTCGGATTTCCATGGCACCGGCGCAAACCCGGCGGCTAATGCTTCGTATACCGATGCAGCGTACGTCGCCAACCGCTTCGTTGTTGTGCAGCGGCGATATCACGTCTAAACCATGAGCGCGACACCGCTACCCAGCAGCAGCACCGTCGCCGTCATCGGCGCGGGTGCCATGGGCAGCGGCATTGCGCAAATCGCGGCGCTCGCCGGGCATGAGGTCTTGTTGCTGGACACGCGTGATGGTGCGGCAGCGTCAGCAATCAACGCCATCCAGTCCCAGCTCACGAAGCTCGCCGACAAAGGCCGCCTCACACCTGAGGCAGCGCAGTCAGCGAGTGCGCGGCTCTGCCTTGCCACATCCTTACCCGAACTGACCCACGCAGCACTACTGATCGAAGCTATTGTCGAAGATCTGGCGGCGAAACAATCGCTGTTCGTCGCCTTGGAAACATTGGTCTCTGACACGGCTATCCTCGCCACCAATACTTCATCGATTTCAGTCACCGCAATCGGCGCTGCACTCAAGCGCCCGGAACGCTTAGCGGGTCTGCATTTCTTCAACCCTGCGCCCCTGATGCCCTTGGTGGAGATCGTCAGCGGCATCGGTACCGATACGGCGATCGCCGCCACCTTGTTTGCTACCGCCAAAGCCTGGGGTAAAACACCCGTACACGCGCGCTCCACACCGGGTTTCATTGTGAATCGCGTTGCGCGGCCCTACTACGCTGAGGCACTACGCTTGCTGCAAGAAGGTGCAGCGGATGTCGCCACCCTTGATGCAGTGATGCGTGAAGCCGGTGGATTTCGGATGGGGCCGTTCGAGTTGATGGATTTGATTGGACATGACGTCAACTTTGCTGTGACGCGTTCAGTGTGGACCGCTTTTTTCCATGACACGCGCTTTACACCTTCGCTGATTCAACAAGAACTGCTCGAGGGCGGTTTCCTCGGTCGCAAGAGTGGACGCGGGTTTTACGATTACCGCGAGGGTGCTGACAAGGTAGTCGCAGCGACTGAAGCGCCGCGTGTATTGAACGCTGCGGTGACGCTACACGGCAATAGCGAGGTCACTGCCGCACTGGCAACGCGACTCTCGAACACGAACACCCCGCTAGTATCGGATGCTCATTCATCCGATGGACGTATCGCGACGGTCGGTGATGCCGCCATCTTTATCACCGATGGCCGCAGTGCAACCCAACGCGCAGCTGAATCCGGTGTGCGTAATACGGTGCTGCTCGATCTCGCATTCGACTACGGTAGTGCCTCGCGCATCGCCATCAGCTGCGCTCAGCAATGTGCCCCCTCAGCGCGCGATAGCGCCATCGCATTGCTGCAGACTGCGGGCTTGCAAGTCTCGCTCATGAAAGATGTTCCCGGTCTGGCTGTGATGCGCACGGTAGCGATGCTAGCGAATGAAGCTGCCGATGCGGTGAACCAAGGCGTCTGCTCAGCAGCCGATGTGGATTCCGCCATGCGGCTTGGCGTGAATTACCCACGCGGACCTTTGGCATGGGCAGCCCAGATTGGTACTGAGACAGTGCGTGACGTATTACAAAACCTCGTACACAGCTACGGTGAAGATCGCTACCGGATCTCACCACGCATTCAACAAGCCTGCTATGCGGGAGGTGGTTTGCATGACTGAGCCAGGAAAAACTGTGCCGACTGACGCGCAAGCACTCGCCAGCGCCACCGCGCACGCGATGTGGGAGCGTGACCGAACCGCACAAGCGCTTGCGATGCGTATTGAGCACATCGCACCGGGCCATGCCACCCTTAGCATGCCGATACGCAGCGATATGGTGAATGGTCATCACATCTGCCACGGCGGCATGATTTTTACGCTGGCGGATACCGCGTTTGCCTACGCCTGCAATAGCTACAACCAGACAACAGTCGCCTCGGCTTGCCATGTAGATTTCATTGCGCCGGCCAAGGAAGGTGAAGTACTGCAGGCCGAAGCGACTGAACGTTCAGCCAGCGGCCGCACAGGTGTGTACGACGTGACGGTGCGTACAGCTGAAGGTAAATTAATTGCGCTGTTTCGGGGTAAGAGCCATCGCATTGGTGGCGAAGTCATTTGCGGGCCGGATCATGCATAAAGAAGCGTTAATGGCTTGCTGGATTCCGGGCTTCGCCCGAATGACGGAATCAAATTTCGTCAGTGTTTCTATGAGAAGTTTATTTGTGAGCTATGGGCTCTGTCATGGTAATGGCGTACTCCCCTGACAATCTCGAACCGATCGAGCGCGCCAGCCGTGACGAGATCGCCACCTTGCAACTGCAACGCCTGCAGTGGACGCTGCGTCATACCTACGACAATATCAACGCATTTCGCGACAAATGCCTTGCGGTCGGCGTGCATCCCGATGACATGAAAACCTTGTCGGATCTGGCGAAGTTTCCCTTCATGACCAAGACCGATCTGCGCGATCACTACCCATTTGGTTTATTTGCCGTACCGCGTGAGCAGCTTGCGCGCTTACATGCCTCATCAGGCACCACCGGCAAACCTGTGGTGGCGGGCTACACAAAACAAGATTTAGTGAATTGGGCGCAGGTCGTCGCACGCTCACTACGTGCCGCGGGTGTGCGTGCTGGCGATATGGTGCACAACGCGTATGGCTATGGCATGTTTACCGGTGGCTTGGGCGCGCATTACGGCATTGAGCAAGCGGGTTGTTGTGTGGTGCCGATGTCGGGTGGACAAACCGAGAAGCAGGTGCAGCAGATTATTGATTTTCGTCCTGACTGCATCATGGTCACGCCCTCCTACGCACTGGTGATTGCGGAAGCATTCGAACGACTCGGTATTGCTGCAGACGAGATCTCGCTTAGAGTCGGGATTTTTGGTGCCGAGCCCTGGGGCGAAGGCATGCGTGCCGAGATCGAACGTCGCCTCGGTATTGATGCGGTGGATATATACGGCCTGACTGAGGTAATCGGCCCTGGCGTCGCGAGCGAATGCGTAGAGACCAAAGATGGCCCGGTGATCTGGGAAGATCATTTTTATCCCGAGATTATCGATCCCGTAACCGGTGAGGTACTCGAAGACGGTCAAGAGGGTGAACTGGTGTTCACCTCACTCACCAAAGAAGCGTTTCCGGTGATTCGATTCCGCACGCGCGACCTCACTCGCTTGCTACCCCCCACTGCGCGTTCATTTCGACGTATCGGCAAGATCACCGGACGCTCGGATGACATGCTGATCATCCGGGGTGTGAATGTATTCCCGACCCAAATTGAAGAGCAGATCCTGCTCGACACGCGTTTAGGCGGCACCTACCAATTGGTGCTCACACGCGAAGGACCCTTGGACAATCTGGAAGTGCGCTGCGAGCTGCAGCGTCATGCAGGCACACTTACCGGCAGCGAGCGTGATGCCGTCGTGCAGGCACTGACTCAGCGGATTAAATCCAGTGTGGGCATCAGCGTGGCGGTGACGCTGCTGGATGTCGACACAATTCCGCGCACCCTGATTGGCAAAGCAAAACGCGTGATCGACGAGCGCAAGATTCAGTAAACAGGAGGCTGTATGTATACCCAATCCTTCAGCGTCGGTGATGGCCAAGGCAAAAGCAATGGCCCTAAGCCGGTACCGGTAATCAGCGTTGACGAGGCCGAGAAGGTTGCCGCCTTCGAGCAGAAGATTGCCGATGACGGCCGTATCGAGCCCCAAGACTGGATGCCCGAGGCATACCGTAAAACGCTTATTCGGCAGATCAGCCAACATGCACATAGTGAAATCGTTGGCATGCTGCCCGAAGGTAACTGGATCTCGCGCGCACCAAGTCTGAAGCGCAAGGCGATTCTGATCGCCAAAGTACAGGATGAAGGTGGCCATGGTTTGTATTTGTACTCGGCCGCTGAAACACTGGGCGTATCGCGCGACAAGATGCTCGACGACCTCCATACCGGTCGCGCCAAATATAGCTCGATCTTCAACTACCCTACCCTTAACTGGGCGGATGTAGGCGTCATCGGCTGGCTGGTAGATGGCGCGGCGATCATGAACCAGATTCCGCTGTGTCGGTGCTCCTATGGCCCTTATGCGCGTGCCATGATCCGCGTCTGCAAAGAAGAGTCGTTTCATCAACGCCAAGGCTATGAGTCACTGCTCGTGATGATGCGAGGTACCGAAGAGCAGCGCGCCATGGTGCAGGATGCAGTGAATCGTTGGTGGTGGAAGTGCCTGGCGATGTTTGGTCCACCCGATGCGGATAGTCCGAATAGTGCAATTGGCATGCGCTACGGCATCAAGCGTTTCTCGAACGATGACCTACGCCAGAAATTTGTAGATGCCACCGTGCCTCAGGCCGAGATACTTGGCGTTACCCTGCCCGACCCTGATCTGAAGTGGAATGAAGCGCGCGGGCATTATGACTATGGCCCAATTGATTGGGATGAGTTCTGGCGCACCGTGAATGGTGATGGCCCCTGCAACAAAGAACGCCTCGCTACTCGTGTCAAAGCCGATCGTGACGGACAATGGGTACGCGATGCCGCAGTGGCGAATGCGCGTAAGCGGGCTGCACGTGAAGCGAAGGAAGCTGCATGAGTAGCACACTGAAAGAGTGGCCACTATGGGAAGTCTTCGTGCGCTCGAAACAGGGGCTGGAACACAAGCACTGTGGCAGCTTGCACGCCGCCGATGCTTCACAAGCGCTGCATATGGCGCGTGATGTGTACACCCGTCGGCAGGAAGGCGTGAGTATCTGGGTGGTACGTTCCGTAGATATTGTTGCCAGCAGTCCGGATGACAAAGGCGAGCTGTTTGATCCGGCCGCCGACAAAATCTATCGCCACCCTACCTTTTACGACATCCCCGGTGATGTCGGCCACATGTAATGCACGTCAGCCTCGACTACACGCTGCACCTCGCTGATAACGCGTTGGTGCTCGGCCAGCGTAATGCAGAGTGGACCGGCCATGGTCCGATTCTGGAAGAAGACATTGCCATGTCGAACATCACGCTCGACCTGATAGGACAGGCACGCCTACTGTATCAGCACGCAGCGCAACTGCAAAGTGGCGATGCAACGGAAGATACGCTGGCTTATCTGCGTGATGGCGCCGAGTTTCGGAATTACACCCTGCTTGAGTTGCCGCATCACGGTCCGCTCGTCGGCTATGCACAAGGCGAGCTGGATTTTGCGACGACGATAGTCCGTAATTTTTTGTACAGCACGCTGATGGCGCTGCTCTGGCAAGCGCTAAAAAAATCAAGCGATACCACCTTGGCCGCGATCGCCGAAAAATCCGTCAAAGAAGTGCGCTATCACCTTCAGCATAGCCGAGATTGGTTAGTAAAGCTGGGCGATGGCACCGATGAATCGCACCAACGTATGCAAGCGGCGCTCGATCATCTGTTCCCCTATACACAAGAATTCTGGACTCATAGCCCGATGGAAAGCGCAGCGGTGGACGTCGGCATCGGCGTTGATGTCGCAACGCTCCGCAGTGATTGGGATCGCATCATTGATGAGGCACTATCGGAAGCCACACTCCAGCGACCTGCCGTGGGTGGCTATGTGACAGAAGGAAAACTGGGTCTGCACTCAGAGCACCTTGGCTATTTACTGGCTGAGATGCAAAGCTTAGCGCGTACGCTACCGCATGCGACCTGGTGACCACATTACCACCGCGTGGGCGTTGCTCGATCATGTGTGCGACCCGGAGATTCCGGTATTAACGCTTCGCGATCTTGGTATCTTGCGTGCAGTGCGCGAGGCCGAAGATGGTCAACTAGAAGTCGTTATCACGCCCACGTATAGCGGTTGCCCGGCGATGAATCAGATTGAAGACGATATATACGCCGCTTTAGCAGAGCACCAGATCAACGCTCGCGTGGTCACGCAACTCGCGCCCGCATGGACCACAGACTGGATGAGCCCCGAGGGCAAGCAGAAGTTGAAGGCGTACGGCATCGCGCCACCACATAGCGTGAAGGCTGACGTGGATGTGGTGCGATTTGCTGCCAACCCGCCCTCACCTGAGCCGGTGGCGTGCCCGCAATGCGCATCACTGAATACGATAGAAAGCGCACGTTTTGGCTCAACCGCGTGCAAGGCCCTATACCGCTGCCTTGATTGCCGTGAGCCATTCGACTATTTCAAACCTTATTGAGTGACCATCACCATGTCCGCTGCCCGCTTTCATCCCCTGCGAGTCAAGCGTGCCCGCTTTCATCCCCTGCGAGTCAAGCGTGTCACGCCTGAGGCTGCAGGCTCAGTGGCCATTGCATTCGAGATACCCGAGGCACATCGAGAAGCATTCCGCTTCGAACCCGGGCAGTTTCTGACGCTACGCGCCGAGATCAACGGCCATGAAGTGCGCCGCAATTATTCAATCAGTTGTGAGCGCAGTCGGCTAGAGCGACAAGGCGAACTTGAAGTCGGCATCCGGCCGGTGGAAGGCGGCGTGTTCTCGAACTGGGCTGCACAGCAACTGAGCGCGGGCGACATCATTCAGGTGATGCCACCCGATGGTCGCTTCACCATACAAAAGCCCCATGCGATTCATCGGGTTGGGTTTGCAGCGGGTTCGGGCATTACACCGATTTTATCGATTGCAGCTTCAAGCCTGGAAGAACAAAAGAACAGCAAATTCACGCTCGTGTATGGCAACCGCAAGATGGCGAGTGTCATGTTCAACGAGGCGCTACAAGATCTCAAAGATCGCTATCCAGACCGTCTCACGCTGATTCATGTACTGTCGCGGCAAGCGCAAGAGGTCGCGTTGCTGCAAGGTCGGATTGATGGTGACAAGGTGCGCGCCATGATCGCCGCATTACTCCCCGTCAGGAGCATGGACGAGGTATTCATCTGTGGGCCGGAGGCGATGATTATTGCAACTGAAACCGCGCTCATCGAGGCTGGCGTTCCCGCGGACCGAGTGCATGCCGAACGCTTTACCTCCGGCCCAACGGTTGCTGCCAAGGTGCAAGCCGATACCGACCGATACCCTCAAGAGAAACCGGAAAATAAAAATATCGCGCTCACTGTGGTGCTCGATGGTAAGCACCATGAGATTGCCGTCAGTGCCGACGAGCACCTGCTCGATGCAGCGCTGGAGGCTGGGCTTGACCTACCCTACGCCTGCAAAGGCGGCGTGTGCTGCACCTGCCGCGCCAAGCTGCTGGAGGGCGAGGTCAGCATGGACAAGAACTTCACACTGGAAGCCGATGAAATGGCGCAGGGTTTTGTGCTGAGCTGTCAGGCGCGCGCGCTGAGCGCCCGTGTGAGCTTGAGTTTTGATGAGCGGTGACGTAGTGTGCGATATGATTCGCACTCCGAAACGTCCGAGGGCACGGAAGTACCGATGACCATGACGCCAATGCCTGCCGACCCATGTTTGTTGTCCTTCATCCTCCCCGTCTTCAACGAAGAAGCTGCGGTTGATCATTTCTATGAGGAAGTCACACGACTGACGCTGCCGGACCATGTCCGCTTCGAACTGGTGTTCATTGATGACGGCAGTACCGATCAGACCGTCGCAAAAATTGAAGCGCTGTTACGGTCCGATGACCGTATCAAGCTGGTGCAGTTGTCTCGCAATTTTGGCAAAGAGCCCGCCTTGATGGCAGGCCTGAGTTTCTGCCGTGGCGATGTCGCCATACCTTTCGACGTCGATCTGCAAGATCCGTTGGACTTGATACCGGAGATGTTGCAGCACTACTTCAAGGGTTTTGATGTCGTCCTCGCGCAGCGCACGGATCGTCAACAGGAATCTTTCTCCAAGCGCCTGAGTGCCGGCCTGTTCTATAAAACCATTAATCTACTGGCAGAGCAAAAGATCAACGAGAACGTGGGCGACTTCCGGCTTCTGTCTCGTAAAGTAGTCGACACTATTCTCCAATTGCCCGAGACCCAGCTATTCATGAAGGGAGTTTTTTCTTGGGTAGGCTTCAAAACCAGCATCATCCCGTACACCAGACGCTCAAGAACTCACGGTAGCTCGAAGTTTAATGTTTTCCGGCTTTGGCGTCTTGCACTCGAGGGCATTACCTCGTCCAGTACGCTGCCACTCAGAGTATGGAGTTACTTCGGTTTCGCTGTCGCCGGGTTCGCCTTTATATGGGCAGTAAGACTCAGCGTCGAAAAAATATTTTTTGGCAATGAGGTACCCGGCTATCCGTCCATCATGGTGGCAATCCTGTTTTTGGGTGGCGTACAACTGATAGGGATTGGCGTTCTCGGCGAGTACCTCGGCCGCACCTATATGGAGTCAAAGCGGCGACCTCGATTCATTGTTCAGCGCACGCTAGGAATTGAGCTTCCGCCCGTCACGCACCGCAATGGGACTCCGGAAGATCAACACACCACTTGAGCCACTCATTTTGGCTAAATCTCAGCGCTACCGCGGCGGCAGCTAGGGCACTGCAGTAGTGAGGATGTCTTGTTCGGGGAATCTGCCTGCCAAGGCGCTATCCCGTACCAATGGAGCACCGTCTGCCAGCCGAAGTATGTGATCGAGATGACGCTCCGATGCCACCTCCAGCCGCTTGTATAGCTCCTTGCACAGCAACCTCGCCTGCCGCCCTGACCAATCTTTCGGTAGCAAGGCATCCGGCAACTCCGGGTCGCGCAAGAGCAAGCGCCGATAGTCATGAATCAACAGCATACGCAGCAAGAATGCTTGCTCATCGGCGACTGAAGTGTCTCTGGTGTAGGCAAAAATCGGTGCGTACAGCGACACAAACTCTGCATAGGATTGACCGAGTGCGCTAAGGTCCCAGGCACGCGCCACCAGATCTGCATCTGATGCTGCGAGCGTC
The DNA here is from genome assembly GCA_021299035.1 of Oxalobacteraceae bacterium. Lineage (GTDB taxonomy): Bacteria > Pseudomonadota > Gammaproteobacteria > Burkholderiales > Burkholderiaceae_D > Pernthalerella > Pernthalerella lacunae. The sequence continues at coordinate 69,686 of JAJTGD010000006.1, forward strand.
GACTGAACGTCTGCAGCCATCATCGGAACCAATTGTGGGAGCAAGTTCTGCAAGCCCTCTGCAGACAGCGCATCAATCACTTCACCGAGCTGGACACCGGGATGAATGAAGCAGTTTGGCCCGATCAACCCAAAGCCTTTCCAGAATAAGGTACGACGTAGTTGCTCGCGTTGCCGACTACTCAGCTCGCCCACCACCAACATCATGCGCCAGCGCCGATCCCATACTGGCGCACGCGTGGCGTAGATCTGGCTGGAAGCTTCTTCGAAACGGCGGCGCCCCCAGGGGGTCAGTGCATAGTTGGCACGTCGCCCGACGGTCTCCGCGCTGAGCCAGCCATCTTTGACCAAGCGAAATACCGAAGTACGCACCAATCGCTCACTCAGTTGCACCGGCTCCAGCAGACGAATCAGACTACCCAACCAGACACGGCCACCGCGCGGCAGTACCGCATCACCAAATAGGGTAACAATCAGTGAACTCGCCTGCACGCGCCGCTGGCGGCAGAAGGCATCGATGCGCTCGGAAATCGGGTTATTCACGTTTGAGGCTTTGATCAAACATCGGTTGATGCAGATCCTGATTCTAGCGTACGAGCGCTATGCAGTCCGGTGTAATGGCTAGACCATCTCAACCATTCGGCGCGCGAGTGCCGCCAGCGGCACCGCCTTGCGCCCGGTGGCGACTGCATCATCAGCATTAGCGTTACCCTGCTGGGCGCGCTCGGCAATGCCATGCAAGATGGCAGACATGCGAAACAAGTTAAAGCCCAAATAAAAGCGCCAGGTCGCTTCATCAATCGCCGCCTCACCGCTTACCCGCTGCAGATACCACCGTCGATAACTTGCCTCATCAGGAATACCCAGCTTACGCAGGTCCAAGCCGCCAATGCCGCGCCATAGGTCGTGCGGTATATGCCAACTCATGCAGTGATACGCAAAGTCAGACATCGGGTCGCCTAGCGTTGACAGCTCCCAATCCAAGACGCCGATCACGCGCAGCTCAGTCGGATGAAAAATCAAATTATCCAGTCGGTAGTCGCCATGAATCAGCGCGCTTCGTGTCTGCGCTGGTAGGTGCTGGGGCAGCCAGGTCATCATGAAGTGCATATCATCACTCGGTGGTACCGGTGAGGACTGCAAATTACGTGACCAACGGTCGATTTGTCTCGCGACAAACCCCTCCCGACGACCGAAATCGGATAAACCAAGTTGGTCCGGATCAAGCTCATGGAGTGCTGCAATGACGCGATTCATCTCACGGTAGATCGCTTCGCGCTCGGCATTACTCGCCTTGGGCAAGGACTGATCGACGAATACTCTACCGTCAAGATAGTCCATCAGGTAGAAAGGTGTACCGACAATATCGGTGCCGTCACACCAAGCGAGCGCACGTGGCACTGGCACTGTGCTGTCGCGTAGCGCAGCAATAACGCGATACTCGCGATCAATCGCATGCGCAGACTTCAGCAGGGGTCCATCCGGCTGCTTGCGCAGCACCCACCGCTGCTCGCCACTGCTCAGTAAATACGTTGGGTTCGACTGACCACCCGTGAGCCGGGTCACCTCGATTGAGGTCGAGCCAATATACCCTTGCGCCTGCAACCATGCTTGCAGTTGCGCTTGACGCTCGGGACTCATAGCGTGCTCACCAAATGGCCACGATCCACCGCAATACACGCACCCGTCATACCGGCGCCAGCATCGGACGCCAACATGAGCAAAGGGGCGTTCAGATCGGTGATTTGTACAAACTCACGCGAGGGTATCCGCATACGTAATTTTTGCCCGGGTTCGCTTTCGAGGAAATCGCGGTTTAAATCCGTGATCACATACCCTGGCAACAAGGCATTGACGCGAATCTTGTAACGGGCCAATTCCAGTGCCATCACCTTAGTCGCTTGTACGACACCTGCCTTGGAGATTGCATAGGGCGCGACACCGGCTGCAACGCGCTCGCCGAGCACCGAGCCAATGTTGACGAAACTACCGCCACGACCGGCATCGCGCAAACGACGCGCCGCTTCGGTCGCAACTAACCATCCCCCTTTGAGGTTGGTATCGATCACGCTATCCCAATCATCTTCGGTCTGATCCAACAAGCCACGTGTCACTGTGATGCCCGCATTATTGACCACGATGTCGCAGGGGCCGGTCTGCTCGAAACAAGCGTGCACACTGTCTTTGGATGACACATCCAATGCCACCGCTGAAACTTTGGCGCCCAGTGCCCGTAAGCTATCCGCGAGCGACTGTAATTTATCTGTGCGTCGTGCGGCGAGAACAAGCTCGGCACCGGCACTGGCCAGTAATTGCGCGAAATGCGCACCGAAACCACTCGAGGCCCCGGTCACCAGTGCGCGCTTGCCATCCAATCTGAGCGAGCGCGTTAATGCATCAAATCCGCTCATGCCTTGGTTCCCGCTGCCAACTTGCGTGCCATGCTCCAGCGATGTACTTCGCTGGGACCATCATAAATTCGGAAAGCACGCATATCGGTAAAGATACGCATCACAGCGCTCTCATTCGTTACGCCCATACCGCCCATGATCTGTACCGCCCGATCAACGACGCGCCACTCCGCCTCAGAGCAAACCACCTTGGCGCGGCTGGATTCGAAATTGCATTTCTCGCCCTTATCCAGCAACCATGCGGTGTGCCAGATATGCAGTCTGGCGGTCATCAGGTCCATATCGTTATCGGCGATCATGAAGCCAACGCCCTCATGCTCGACTAGTGGCTTGCCAAAGGCCACGCGCTTGCTCACATAATCAAGCGCAAGATCATGCGCGCGACGCGC
>JAJTGD010000022.1 GCA_021299035.1 Oxalobacteraceae bacterium
CAAGATCGCATCACCACTGGCAATTGAACCCGATAGTGCGATCGGGCCGTCGAAAAACTTCCGCACCTCGCCCACCAGCGCAAATGGCGATAGTCCGCCAGCATGACCACCGGCACCGGAGGCCACAAGAATCAAGCCATCGACACCGGCCTCCAGCGCCTTGTGCGCATGGCGGATAGAGATGATGTCGTGCAGCACAATGCCACCATACGAATGAATCGCGTCCAGCATTTCTTTGGGCGGCGCACGCAATGAAGAGATGATCACCGGAACGCGATGTTTGACGCAGACTTCAACATCATGCGCGAGTCTGTCATTCGATTGATGCACGATCTGATTGACTGCAATCGGCCCAATTACCGCATCGGGATGCGCTGCGCGGTGTTCCGCTAAAGCTTGCTCGATGTCTTGTAACCACTGCTCAAGCATTTCTGCCGGTCGGGCATTCAGCGCTGGGAAAGAGCCAACAATACCTGCTTTGCACTGGGCAATCACAAGCGCCGGGCAGCTGGCGATAAACAAGGGCGCCCCGATCACAGGCAAACTCAGATGTTGCAGGGCGGCGGGCAAGGCCATACATAGTCTCCTACATGGGGTTGTTTTCCCGATTATAGGTCACCGTGTTTTTTAACTGACCGACTACTCAGTTCATCTAGCCAGCGCATGAAATGTGCCATCCGCAAGGCCAACTCAGTTGGCGATTCCGGTTCGGGCAAGCCCAGCATGAAATGTTCGAACAGTGAGTGTGTATCGTCATCCATTGCGCGCTGTACCGCATGCCAGACCGTTGCGCGGCAGCCTGTGGCGGGCATACCGGGTTCGGTGCCGATGAAACGGTAGGGCATTTTCTTGCGTTGCCATTCTTCGCGTGTCTGTTCAGCCGCTTGCTGCAATTTCAGCCAGTGTGCCGGCACCGTCAGATGCCATGCGTGAGCGGCCGGATACATCTCGTCGTTTTCACCTGGGCTAAGCCATCGGATATCCCACTCGTTGACCGTGCATTGCGTGGGCTCCAGCCGCAAGCCCGACCGCATGAAACGCTTCCCGGCTTCGACGCCCTTGCGCGACTTGTCCGGTACCACCGACAGCACGGGCGAGATCCAGGCATGCCCGAGCGTCGCGCCGACAGTCGGGAAAATCTGTATCGTCCCGAAGCTGCTGCGCCGGGCCAGTACCTCTGCCGCAAGGATAGGCATCGCACTGTCAGTCACGCTTGGCCGTCGGGAAAGCACCTGTTCTATCTCTCGCTGCAACAGTGCGCGCTGCCCAGGAGACAGCGTCATCAGGTCGGCCATTGGTCCGAAAAGCTTGTGAACTAGCAACAGCTCGAGCAAGTCGCGCAACAGGCTGGCGCCGAGCGCCCCGTTCTTCGTTTCGGTCAGCACCGCCAATGTATGAGATTCAACGATCAGCTGGCCTGCCTGCCAGATCACATTGCTGGCAGGCGGCAGCGGTTGGGCGGCCACCGTCATATCGGTTTTTACTGAGGTGCCTGTCGCAGATGCAAGCGCGTTCGCTGCATCGGTCAGCCCGGCCAGTGAGACGCCGCCGCGCGCATGCCTGACGGCCAGCGTCGCCAGCAGGTCGCGTGTCTGCTGCGCCTGCGCTGGCGTCAGCCGACATTCGGCGGGAAGTGTGGTCTCGACACGCGAAGCGGTCTCTATCGCTTCATCGATTGCATGGTACAGGTCGTTCGTGAACATCAGTGTGCGCTGCCGGCGGTGCGGCGGACCATTTGCGAAGCCATATTCAATGATCATGAAATCATCGATGACCGATTCGACTACGACATAATCAAATCGACTAGCTTTCAACAATTGTTGCAACTGACTAATCTCGCTCGGAGTCAGTTCAAATAGATGCATCTGCAGCCGTCTCCGAAAGCAATCCATGCTGTCGGCATCGTCTTGTAATCCGGGGCAGATCGAATTGAGCATTGCCTCCATTGTCTGCATCAAAAGTACCGGCGGCTTGTTCAGACCGAGCGTTTCATCGGCCAGACTGGCGTGAATCAGATGTCGCAGCGTCTGCGAGGTCTGCCACGCAGCGTCGAAATAATAGGTGGCTTTCGCATACCGATGTGCGGCGCCTGCAAGTCGCTGGGACGAGCGCATCCTGGGCGCGCGGGCCATTCCCTGGCGCGGTTGCGCAATGTGAGCGCGCACCAAGATGGCGGAGTGGGGTTTGACCAATCCGAGCATGATATTTCCTCAGGTTTGAGAGCGCTTGGTTTCACGAGTGCCGATGGCGAGGACCAAGCCATCGGCGATAAGGCCAGGTCCTCAGTGACCGGCGTTGGCTGCAATGGATGGAAGCCAGCGCATGAATTGGTTCATCCGCACGGCAAGCTCGGTCGGAGATTCCGGGTCTGCCAGTCCGGCATTGAAGTAGGCGAACAGCGCGCGCGCATCATCATCCATACCTTTTTCAATAGCCAGTAGCACGCTCGCACGGCAACCCGTACTGTGCATGCCGGGTGCACTGCCGGTGAAGCGATAGGGTTTCGCTTGCGCTTTCCATTCGCCGGCCACTTCGGTGGCGGCGTGCTCAAGACGATCGCGGTGGACGGGCACCGTGATCTGCCAAGCGTGTTCGTCCGTGAAAAGTTTTGCGTTTTCATTCGCGTCCAGCCATCGGATCGGCCATTGCATCACTTGGCAGTCACTCGGCTCCAGCTGAAAGCCCGGATGCATGAAGCGTGTGCCTATGCCAACCGGGGGCTTAGCCTTGTCTGGCACCACAGATAGCGACGAGCCTATCCACGCGTGGCCGAGCGCGACGCCGATGGTCGGCAGCACTTGCACTTTGCCCATCGTGCCGGCATGAGCGAGTACGCGCGCCGCAGACTGTTGTAGCAGCACGCCGGGAGGCGGTGGCGGCGCAGACAGGATCTCGTTCATCGCTTTCTGTAGCCGGGTGCGATCGGCCGCGCACAGCCGTGACGGGTGTACGTTGTCACCAAACATCTTGCGCGCGACAAGTAGCTCGATCAGATCTCTCAGCACTTCGGTAAAAAGCTTGCCATCGGTGTCATCGGCCAGCGCGCGGAAGGCCTTCAGGTCGATCAGTAGCGACTCGTTCTTCCAGTCCACCATGCTGCCGCTTTGCGTGAGTTTCGCGGACTGCCCGACAAGTGGCGCCGGTGAGAGGCCGATCGCCTCACACAGTTGCCGCGCAATCTCTACCAGGTCCTTCATCGATTGCTCGCCGACGGGCCAGCTTAATGCGGCGTCTAGCAAGCATTGACGGGCCGCGCGCGCTTCGGCAGCACCAGGCGGCTTGCCAGCCAGAGGTCGGCGCGCGATTGAGGCGGCATGTTCGATCGCATCATCCAGCAGGTGATGCCAATCCGTCGGTAGTGTCGCGATATCCTGCGGCCCGCCGCTGACGAAGCCGAATTCATCATAGATGTCATGCTGCACCGCCGCCCGGTCACTGACGCTGTCATATCCGGCTGATTTCAGCGCGTGTGCCAGCGTCTTCAGTTCTTCCGGCTCCAGTCCGGACAGGTGCATGTTCAGCAGCAACTCGAAGTAGGCCTGACTCTCGCTGTCCATGTGGCCCTGCGGACAAGTGGCCGCTACTAGCGTATTGACCGAATCGATCATCAGCTTCTGATCAGATTTACCGAGTACCTGGCCGGATTGCTGATTCACATTTAGCACGGTGCGTAGCGTCATCGCCGAATGTGATGACGCGTCGAAATAGTAGGTTGCAACGATGGGCTGTGGCCAGCTCTTTACGCCATTTCTTGCGCGACGGTGGCTCACCGTCGGTTGGTGTACTAAACCGTTACGTACCGCTCGCGCATGCGTGACGGTAGATGACCTGCCTGAAAAGCGAGCAGTTAATCCAAGCATGTTAAGTCTCCCTGTGTTGTTAGTCGAACGATCCATCGATATCGATGAACCGGATGCGGATACTGCACCCGGATGTTCAAGGGAGATCATTTGTGCGATTGACGCTCGTCAATCGTCGGCAAAACTTGGGGTGAGCAGAAAATACGCTATTGATAGCTACGGGCGTCTTCAATCACTTTGCCATCGTTCGGCAAGCTGCCGATGGCGTGAAGCTTCACATCGCCGCGAAGCTTCGTGACATCACGAATCGAAGCGATGATCGCTTCTACCTCCGATAGTGAAGCCTGTGGTTGATCAACCTCACAGTGCAGCGTCATTTCGTCATTGGCCATCTCGCCGGACACGATGAGGCGAGCTTTCCTGATGATCGGGTGACGCTTGGCGATATCCGCGATTTGCGAAGGATGCACGAACATTGCGCGCACTTTGGTGGTTTGATCGGCGCGGCCCATCCAACCTTTGATGCGTGTGTTGGTGCGTCCGCAGGGCGATGCACCCGACAGCACAGCCGACATATCGCCGGTGGCGAAACGGATCAGTGGGTAATCTGGATTAAACGAAGTGATCACGATCTCGCCGACCTCGCCATCTGCGACCGGATCACCCGTACCCGGGCGCACGATCTCGAGCAGTAATGTTTCGTCGAGCAGCATGCCTGGATTGAGTTTGCCGTCCGTGAGCGTTTCGTAGGCGATATTGCCGATATCCGCTGAACCATAAGTTTGCAGCACGAAAGGTACGCCATTGTCATTCAACCATTGCCGCAATGAAGGCGGTAATGCTTCGGCGCCCACCAAGGCCATGTTCACCGACGAAATATCAGCGTCCATCTCTTGCGCTTTTTCGATAATGATTTTCAAGAACGAAGGTGTACCGACATAAACCTTGGGCTTGAGCAGTTGCATTGCTTGCACTTGCATCTCGGTCTGACCGATACCCGCGGGTATCACTGGGCAACCCAGATGCGCCGCGCCGCCCTCCACCATCAAGCCGGCAGGGGTGAAGTGATAAGCGAAACAGTTTTGAATCAGATCACCACTCCGCACACCAAGCGCGTGCAAAGGGCGCGCATAGCGCCACCAGTCGCCACCACGACCTTCGGGATCAAAAATCGGACCGGGCGACATGAAGATGCGCGAGAGTTGTGCGGTCGGCGTGGTAGTCAAGCCGCCGAATGGGGGCGCCGCATGCTGCAAATCTTTCAGTGCCGATTTGCGCGTGACAGGTAATTGCGCGAGTGCGGCGCGACTGGTGATATCGCCCGCTGTAACGCCGCGCAAAATGTCTGCCCAACCCGGTGCTTGCATGGCACGCGTGACTAACGCCGGCAGTGCAGATAACAGCGCTTGCTCACGCGCCGAAGGGTCGCGCGACTCCAGTGAATCGTAAAGATCAGCCATGATGTCTCCAAGATGCGCGTCGGTGCTACCGCGCGGGTGATTTGCAAGTATGAGGTTGGCCGCTACAACTGCGGCATATCCATCGAGCGCGGAATGCAGCCGCAGAGATTCAGCGCCGGTGTCAAAGCTCTACTGTCAACGCAACGCTATCAAAGCGCCGCTATGGTCAATAACTCAGGCAAGCCAGCGCTTGCGGCGGCGATAAAACTTCATGTCACGGAAGCTCTTGCGACCAGCGCCTGAGACACCGAGATAAAACTCTTTCACATCTTCATTGGCAGCCAAGTCGGTGGCTTCGCCTTCCATCACGACGCGTCCATTCTCGAGGATATAGCCGAAGTCCGCATAGCGCAGTGCCACGGTCGTGTTTTGTTCGGCAAGCAGGAAAGAGACCGCTTCGCGCTTATTCAGGTCGCGCACAATCTCGAAAATCTCTTCCACGATCTGAGGCGCCAAACCCATCGAGGGCTCATCCAACAAGATCATTGAGGGTTTGGCCATGAGTGCGCGGCCAATAGCGCACATTTGCTGTTCACCACCGGAGGTATAACCAGCTTGCGAGGTACGACGCTGTTTCAGCCGCGGGAAGTAGTGGTAGACCCGCTCGAGTTCTTCTTTTAGTTGAGCGCGACCGAGATTCCGAGTGTAGGCGCCGGTCAATAAATTCTCTTCGATCGTCAAATGACCAAAGCAGTGGCGACCTTCCATCACTTGCGACAAGCCACGCTTGACCAGGGCGTTCGGCGTGAGCTGATCGATGCGCTCACCATTAAATTCAACGCTGCCCTTGGTCACATCACCGCGCTCACCGCGCAGCAGTGTCGAGATGGATTTCAATGTGGTCGATTTGCCGGCACCGTTCGCACCCATCAGCGCGACGATTTTGCCGCGTGGTACGGAGAGCGAGACGCCCTTCAGCACCAAGATGACATGGTCGTAAATCACCTCGATATTGTTAACGGTGAGGATGGCAGGAGTCGTCATGTCATTCGTTGTTTTGTGTCCAGTGACATCAGTAGTTGGATCCCGGCCTGCGCCGGGATGACGTTTCAGAGACTGTCAACACTTTAAGTATCTTCACCATGCAGCCTGAAGATCACACTCTATAGTTGCAGACTTTCGCTGGGGCACCCCGGCGCAGGCCGGGGTCCAGTATCAAGCCATTACTTCATGCAAGCCGGCGTGATGCCTTTTTCTTTTGCGTAAGCGGCTGAGGAGTCTTCCAGTAGCTTGCGCACCAGCGCTTTGTCACCGCTGATCCAGTTCTTGGAAACAGCAAACCACTTCTTGCCATCCCATTGCACCACTTTCACTGAGCCTGAGCCCTCGTGATCATTACAAGAGGTTTTGATGGGCGGGAAAACATCTTCAATGCCCAGCTCTTTTTGGCGCGCACGATCCACATTCAGATTCTCAAGACCCCAGCGCATTTGCTCACCATTGACTGCCTTACCCTTGCCATACTTGGCTTGGGCATTGCGCATGGCTTCGACCATTAGTACGCTCGCGACCAGACCTCGCACATACATGATGTTGCCTACGCGGTCGAGTTCTTTCAGGCTACCTTTGCCGTTCTTATAGAGCTTGGTCTGGATTTCTTCGAGCAAGGGAAAATCGCCTGGCGTCGTGAAGCTCATGGTTTGGAAGCCTTTTGCCGCATCGCCAGCAGGTTCGGTATCTTCCTCCGAGCCAGCCCACCACACGCCGATCATCTTTTCGCGCGGGAAGCCATTACGCTGCGCGGTTTTAAGGCCGACTGCGCTCATTACGCCGAAGGTCCACATAATCACGTAGTCGGGGTTGGCTTGACGAATCTGCAGCCATTGCGACTGCTGCTCATTGCCCGGCGGAGTGATTGGTATCTTCACCAATTCGAAACCCCATTTAGCGGCTTCAGCTTCGAGTACCGGTAGCGGCTCTTTGCCATAGGCAGAGTCGTGGTAAAGGTGCACGATCTTCTTGCCTTTGAGCTTGTCCATGCCACCCGACTTCTCGCCGAGGTACACCACCATTGAAGCGGCCTGATTCCAGTAATTGGTGATCAGTGGGAACACCCATGGGAATACCTTGCCGTTCGCGGCATCAGAGCGACCGTAGCCGAGGGTTGTCATCGGGATCTTGTCTTTGCTGACCCGATCCAAAATGCCGTAAGCAATACCCGTCGATAGCGGCTCAACCACCGCAGCCTTTCCCTTCAAGCGCTCATAGCATTCGACGCCACGCGACGGGTTGTATTCCGTTTCGCACTCTTCCCACACCAGTTTCACCCCATTGATGCCACCGCTCGAGTTCACTAGCGTCATGTAATCGATCATCGCGCCATAAAACGAGGTGCCGTTCGAGCCATACGGACCGACGCGATACGACAGCAGCGGTACGTACTGCTCCTGCGCCCAAGCGAAACTGCTGGCGCTGAGCAACGCGGCGCTCAGCAGCAAGGATTTAATCAACCTCATGTCGTCCTCCTAGTTGAACGAAAAAACAATTAATGCGGGAAAGGCCACAGGCGAAGTTTTTCTTTGCCGATCTGCCACAACCGGGCCAGCCCGTGTGGCTCAACGATCAAGAAGAAAATAATCAGCGCGCCGAACATCATCAGCTCAACGTTCGAGGCAACGGCTGTCGAAATCTGGAGCACATGCGCAAGCTGGTTCAGCACAATAGGTAGCAGCACGATAAAGGCAGCACCCAGAAACGAGCCAAGTATCGAGCCCAGACCGCCAATTATGACCATGAACAAGATTCGGAATGACAGATCCAGACTGTAAGCTTCGGGCTCTACCGTGCCGAGGTAAGCGTAGGCATAGAGTGCGCCCGCCACACCACAGAAAAACGAGCTGACGGCAAACGCAAGTAGTTTGGTGTGCAGCTGACGAATACCGATGACTTCTGCCGCAACATCCATGTCACGGATTGCCATCCAGCAGCGTCCAACATTTGAGCGCACCATGTTTTTTGCTGCCAAGGCCAGCACACTGACGACGCCAAGTACCAGCAGATACTTTGAGCTTGGGGTATCGAAGTGATAGCCCAGTATTTCGATCTGCTGTGCAGTGATCACGCCAGAAGACGAGTAATTAGTGAACCAGCGTATCTTGGTCAGCGCCCACACCACAAAGAATTGCGTTGCCAGCGTTGATGCCGCCAAATAAAAACCACGCACACGCAGGGATGGCAGGCCGAACACGATGCCTACCATCGCGGCGCATAGCCCACCGAGGATGAACGCCACCAAAATTGGCATGCCTGGCACGCGCAGCACGAAGTTATAAGCGCTGAATGCGCCCACTGCCATGAAGGCTGCGGAACCAAGTGAGACCTGTCCGGCATAACCCATCAGGATATTTTGTCCGAGTGCGGCCAGAGAAAAAATCAGGAAGGGCACCAGAATCGCCGATAGCAGGTAGGGTGTTGCGACTTGGGGCACCAGTACAAAAGCAATCGCCAACAACACCATGATGCCGACCCTGTCCTGGCGAATTGGGAAGATCTGGCCGTCGGCGGCATAGCTGCTTTTGAATTGTCCGGCTTCTCTGTACAGCATAGGTTTTCCGTTTTTTTTTACACGCGGCGAATGATTTTTTCGCCAAACAAGCCCTCAGGCCGCACCAGCAAGAACAGCAGCGCCAGCACGTACGGGAACCAGCCCTCGATGCCACCGCCAACGAAAGGCCCGATGTAAACCTCAGCCAATTTCTCTGACGCGCCGATGATCAAGCCGCCGATGATCGCGCCCGGTATCGACGTAAACCCACCGAGAATCAGTACGGGTAAGGCCTTGAGCGCAACGAAGGTGAGCGAAAACTGCACACCATTGCGCGCACCCCACAGCATGCCCGCCACCAGCGCAACAAAGCCAGCCACACCCCACACGATGCCCCAGATTTGCTGCAGCGGGATACCCACCGCCAGCGCTGCTTGGTGGTCGTCGGCTACTGCGCGAAGTGCGCGCCCGACAGAAGTGCGCGAGAAAAACAGCGCCAGTGCGGTCACCAGTAGCGCGCATATCGCAGCCGAGGTTACGTCAAATTTCGAGACCAGAATGTTGAAGTTGTTCATTAGGCTCTCAATCGGCACATCTTCGATGCCCAGATCAAGCCGCTTTACCTCAGCACCCCAGAGCAGCTGTGCCAGGCCCTCGATGAAAAACGATAGGCCGATGGTGGCCATGAATAAGGAGATCTCCGATTGGTTTACCAGCGGCCGCAGCACGGCGCGTTCTATCGCCAGCGCGAGCACCCACATCACCGCCATGGTCACGATGACCGCGATCCAGAGCGGCCAACCAAATTCGGTAAGCGATACACAGGTCAGTGCCGCGAAAAACAGCATCGAGCCCTGCGCGAAATTGAATACGCCAGATGCTTTGTAGATCAGTACATAGCCGAGCGCGACCAGCGCGTACATCACGCCGGAGAGTAGCCCGCCAATCAAGACCTCGAAGAAGAAGTTAATGTTCAATGCGCCACTCCTAGATAGGCGTTGATCACTTCTTGGTTATTCCGAACCTCATCCGGGGTGCCGTCGCCGATTTTCTTGCCGTAGTCGAGCACCACGACGCGATCCGAAATATCCATCACTACGCCCATATCGTGCTCGATCAATACGATGGTGGTACCAAACTGCTCATTCACGTCAAGGATGAAGCGGCACATGTCCTGCTTCTCTTCCACGTTCATACCGGCCATGGGCTCGTCGAGTAGCAGGATTTGCGGCTCAGCCGCCAGCGCGCGACCGAGCTCAACCCGTTTTTGCAAGCCGTACGGCAAGCGACCGACCGGCGTCTTGCGGATATGCTGAATCTCGAGGAAGTCGATGACCTGTTCTACCTTGACCCGATGCTCAATCTCTTCACGTTGCGCTGGTCCTGCGTACAGCGCTTGTAGCAGGAAATTTGAGCGCATTTTCAGATTGCGGCCGGTCATGATGTTGTCTAGTACCGACATGCCCCGGAACAGCGCAATATTCTGGAAGGTGCGTGCGATACCGCTCTTCGCTGCAGCGTAGGTATCCATATCGCGCCGATGCTCACCACGGTAAATGATCTCGCCTTGCTGCGGACGATAAACACCGTTAATCACATTCAGCATAGAGCTTTTGCCAGCGCCATTCGGGCCGATGATGGCGCGAATCTCATGCTCGCGCACATCAAAAGAAATATCAGTGAGTGCCCGCACACCGCCGAACGAGAGCGAGATATTGCGCAGGTCGAGAATGACCTCGCCAATGTTGCGGCTGCTATCCTGGCTTTGCATCATGCCGCCTGACGCGCGCCTGCGCTGCTAAAAGTTTTTATGTCTCGAATCTCGAGATCGGCAGAAATCATGCCCTGTCTACCATCCTCAAACTTCACTTGGGTCTCGATATATTGGCGTTGCTTGCCGTCATACAGCGCGTCGATCAGCACCGCATATTTCTGCGCGATGAAACCACGACGTACTTTGCGCGTGCGGGTCAGCTCGTCATCATCCGGATCGAGTTCTTTGTGCAGGATAAGAAAGCGATGCACTTGTGAGTTTGACAGCAGCGTGTCGTTCGCCAAATCCGCATTCACCTTTTCTACGCAGTCGGCGATCAATTCATACACCGGCTGCTGTGCAGCCAGATCGGCATAGCCGCTATAGGGCAAGTTGCGCCGTTCAGCCCAGTTGCCGACCGCTTCCATATCAATGTTGATAAAAACATTGCAGCTGGTACGACCATCGCCGAAGGCCACGGCCTCTTTGATAAAGGGGAAGAATTTGAGCTTGTTCTCTATGTATTTCGGCGCAAACATGGTGCCATCCGCCATGCGGCCGACATCTTTGGCGCGATCGATGATTTTCAGATGGCCATCACTGTCAAAGAAGCCGGCATCGCCCGTGCGGAAGTAGCCTTCGGCATCGATAGCCTCTGCGGTATCTTCCGGGCGCTGGTAGTACTCAACCATTAGACCGGGCGAACGCACCAACACTTCGCCACTGTCAGCAATCTTCACCTCCACGCCTTGCATCGGCTTGCCAACCGTGTCCAGCTTGACGTCGCCAGAGCGTTGCATGCACACGGTGACGCAGGTTTCAGTCATGCCATACAGCTGTTTGAGGTTGATGCCGATCGAGCGATAAAAATCGAATAGATCAGGGCCAATCGCTTCGCCGCCGGTATAGGCCACACGAATACGCGACAAGCCCAATACGTTTTTTAATGGGCCGTACACTAGTAACTCGCCTATGCCATATAGAACTCGATCGGTTAGCGATACTTCACCTTTACCGTCGAGTAGCTTCAAGCCGGCGCGCCGCGCTACCTTCATGAAGTAATGGAACATGACACGCTTGATCGCGCTGGCGTCTTCAATGCGAATCATCACTTGCGTCAGCGTGTTCTCGTACACCCGCGGTGGTCCGAAGTAATAAGTCGGGCCAATTTCACGCAAGTCGGTGCCAACGGTCGATGGCGATTCCGGGCAGTTGAGGCAGAAGCCAACAATGTTCGACAGCGCGTAGGAATACAGAAAATCGCCTACCCAAGCCAATGGCAAGTAGCAAAGAATTTCGTCATCAGCCGACAGCTGATCAAACGCTGCCAGTGTTTTCCCGGTAGTGATCAGTGCGCGGTGAGAGTGACAAACCCCTTTGGGACGGCCCGTAGTGCCAGAGGTGTAGAGCATTACGGCAACATCGTCCGCGCGACCGGCATTGACTTCGTTTTGATAGAAATCCGGATGGTTGCGGAGATGAGTAGCACCGAGTGCCTGCACGTCTTCAAAAGCATGCAAGCCGGGTTGGGTGTACTTGCGCAGACCGCGAGGATCATCGTAGATGATGTGCGACAGCCCCGGCACACTTGCGCGTGCTTCGATTAGTTTATCGACCTGCTCCTGATCTTCGACCACCGCGAAATCAATGCCGGCGTTCTCCAATACATAGGCCATATCGGCGGCGGGTGCATCCTGATAAAGCGGTACCGCAATCCCACCGAGGGACTGCGCAGCTGCCATTGCCATATACAGGCGAGGCCGGTTGTCACCGATAACGGCGAGATTCATGCCCCGGCGAAAGCCGAGTGCGGCCAAGCCGCAGGCAAAGCGCCTGATTTCATCCTCAGCCTTGGCCCAGGTGATCGTCTGCCAGATACCGAGATCTTTTTCTCGGAAGGCAGGACGATGCGGGCGCGTGACAGCGTGTTGCAGCATCAGTCGGGGAAAGGTTTCCGCCGACCGCTCGTTTGTCTCCACCATGGCGATCTGTTGGGCTTGCGTCTGCTGCCCATTGAGTGCAGACGCAATTTATTTATTAGAAAAAACCTGCCGAATATTGCCTCAGTTTATCTTCGGATCATAGCCGACTCGCCAATTTCCGGGCGTCTTGTGCCGAACTGTAAGCCCGGATTTTTTTGCGCGCCGCAACAATCACCACTGTTGATGGCGATGCGCCCGTCCCGCAGCGGTTGGTTTAGTCATCGCAAACCCAGGTCAGATCATCGTCTGATCGAGGCAACCACGGCATCGCACAACCAGTCCCCGTTCTTAGAATCGGCACGTCTCACAAGGACAAGGTCGGCAACCCGACCATCGATCGTTCACCTCAAATGGAACAGGAACCATCATGAAGAGATCAAGGATTGCGATTTGGCTGGCGGCATTGTTGGCTGCACCATTGGTGCAGGCGCAAAGTGCGCCCCCGTCCACTTATGTCAAGCTTGGCGGCGGTCAGGCTAGGACTGACGCCGATTTCTGGGGAAAGGATTCCGACACCGCCGCATTGATTGCAGCCGGAGCCCAAGTCAGCTCGAATATGGATGTCGAGCTTGGTTACATCCACCTAGGCAAGGCCAAGTACGCCTTCGCTGGCAATTCCATGACTGCGCGCTCGGAGTCTGTTTATCTTGCCGCTGTTGGCAGATCTTCTTTGCGCGACGGATTCTCTCTCTACGGAAAGCTGGGCGCAGCTTACAACTGGACTAATTGGCGCGGCGTGCGCGATGCCGCTGCCTTCGATACGGATGACAGCCGATTCGGGCCGATGGTTGGCATCGGTGCGACTTGGCAGTTCATGCCAAATTGGGCCGCAGATCTTGAGTATGCTTACTTCAATCGCACCAGAAAGGTTGCTGGAGAAGCAACTGATGTTGATGTCTGGACGAT
Source organism: Oxalobacteraceae bacterium (assembly GCA_021299035.1). Classification (GTDB taxonomy): domain Bacteria; phylum Pseudomonadota; class Gammaproteobacteria; order Burkholderiales; family Burkholderiaceae_D; genus Pernthalerella; species Pernthalerella lacunae. Next base: position 13,386 of record JAJTGD010000022.1, read on the forward strand.
TGGGCTGAAATACCTCTGGTGATCGGGTGCGATTTTCAGACAGTCCTTAGTAGCCCGCCAAGTCAGTGCAAGCGTCATTGGTTCACAACCTAATAATTGCCAGTCTGAAAACTTTAAATAAAATCATATCGAGCTGCCGGCGCGTCGAATGCGTCGGCAGCTCGATGGTTTTCGGTATTTTATTTAAAAGGATTTCAGATGAAAAAAACCGTATTGGCTGCGCTCCTTGGTGCGGCGCTATGCTCGCCATGGCCGGCGCTTGCCGAGAGCAATTATCTTAAAGTCGGCTTCGGGCAGTCCCGCTACGCGAATCCGCTCGATACTGATACCGAAAGGGCGCTGTCATTGGCCTATGGGGCGCCACTGGACGCAACCTGGGGCTACGAGCTGGGCTATATCCACTTTGGCAACCTCAGGCAAGGCCTGCCCGGACTCGCTCTCACCACCCGCTCACAAGCCCTGTATGGCGCTGCTGTAGCGAATCTGCCGATCAACTCGGCCACGCGTGTGTATAGCAAGGTTGGTTTGGCAGTGGTCAATACCAAGAGCACTGTCAACGCGGGCGAGCTGGGATCTGGCGCAGATTCCAGCACCAACACCAATTTGATGGCGGGCCTTGGTCTCGACTACAAGTTTTCGCCACAAGTCGCCGGTAACATCGAGTGCCAGTATTTCGGCAATGCCTATCAGATACCGATCAACTTAAGCGCCTGGACCGTCGGGTTGAAATATGGGTTCTAAGTTGGTGTAACGGCGATTCGCCTGACCGGACAAAACAACGTACGGTCAGGGTATGAGCGCTCCGTCAACCCGCCTGCCGTAGCTCGGCGATGGCATGTTGCAATGCCACAGCGATCGAAGGATCAGCCGGGGTATGGGTGCCCCGCTCCACCCACACCAGACGTGCCTGCGGGTTTGCAGCCGTTAACTTCATGGCGTTTTCCGGCGGACAGATCAGATCGTGGGTGCCGTGAATAATCACCATCGGTTTGTCACGCATCGCAGCGGCCGCCTGAAGTAAATCGGCTTCCGTACAAAAACAATGCTGTGACAGGTAGTGCGCCTGTAAGCGGTACTTACCCAGGGTGCGCGCTGACACGGGCGCGTCTGTTTTTGCGGCTGTTGCTGCTGAATCCAGTTTCCCATCCATCGCCCGCATGAGCGCCGTCTCATAGTTGGCCCAACGTAGCGCGGCATCGTTAGCCGCTGCAGCGTCATTACCCAGCAGCGCTTGCGATAGTGTTCGCAGTACTTCCGCTTGCTGCGCTTCGCTCCAGCCATGGGTCAATTCTGCCCAGGCGTGCGGCACCATTGCTCGCAGCGACTGAAAAAACCATCGCAGCTCGCGCTCGCTCGCTAAAAAGCTACCGCGCAACACCAGTCCACGGATGCGATTTGCGTGCGCAGCGGCATACATCAGCGCGAGCGTCGCCCCCCAGGATCCGCCCACCACCATCCACTGTTCAATACCAAGATGTGCGCGAATCAACTCAATATCGGCGACCAGTCGCTGGCTATCGTTATTGACAAGTTCACCTTGCGGCTGCGACTGCCCTGCGCCACGTTGATCAAACAGAACTACACGTTGTCGACTCAGGTCGAACCACTCCAGCACGGACGGTGAAGTCCCACTGCCGGGGCCACCATGCAGCACGACGGCGGCGGGCGCGTTGGCCTTGCCGTATTGCGCAAAGTACAGGCGGTGTCCGTCACCGGTGTCGAGCATCTGCTGGTCGAAGGCGTTAGGTGGCATGCTCTTTTTTACGGGGTCGGCGATAAAATGGTACGGTTTGGCGCTCAAAGACAAACAGCCGGCGCTTATATCGAGATCAGCGAAAACGCTGCCGCTGCGAGGGAAAACAGCGGATTGGCGTGGCGCGCAAGCAAGATCGATTATGCACCGGTTACGGTTTTGATCTGGGCGAGTGCCGTCTTAATTCCCCGAGAGTGACGCCACAGTAATGTGTCTGGTCAACCGAACTACACAGCGAGACCTAGGCGCACCAATGAAAACGACATCCTGAAAATCATGAAAATCCTGGTACTTGGCTCTGCAGCCGGCGGTGGTTTCCCGCAATGGAATTGCAACTGCCCGAATTGTGCAGGCCTGCGAAAAGGCAGCATCAATGCAAAACCGCGAACGCAATCTTCGATCGCGGTGTCCTCCAATGGCACCGATTGGGTGCTGATCAACGCATCGCCGGATATCTTGCAGCAGATCCGATCCAACCCGGCACTGCAGCCCGCCCGTGCAATTCGTGACTCCGGCATCGCCGCTGTGATGGTGATGGATGCCCAGATTGATCACATCACTGGCTTGTTGATGCTGCGGGAAGGTCGCAAAAAAATGAATTTGTACTGTACTGAATCGGTGTGGGATGACCTCAACCACGGCCTGCCGCTCGCCAAAGTACTTTCGCACTACTGCGGCGTGGAGCGTCACGCCATCGAGGGACTGTCAACAGACGAGACCCATTTCGCACCGATCGAAGTGCCGGGCATTGACGGCATTCGTTTCCACCCTATGCCATTAAAGAGTAAAGCGCCGCCTTACTCGCCGCACCGTAACAACCCTGGCCCGGGCGATAACAATGGGCTCATGATCGAAAGCATAGCTACCGGCAAGAAAGTCTTCTACGCCCCAGGCCTTGGTGAGATTGAGCCCCATGTACTACAGGCAATGCAACAAGCCGACTGTGTGCTGGTCGATGGTACGGTATGGACCGGCGACGAGATGATCACCTTGGGGTTGACGCAAAAAACCGCTGCCGACATGGGGCATCTACAAGTATCCGGCCCTGGCGGCATGATTGAGGTGCTGGATGGCATCGGCGCGCGTCGCAAGGTGCTTATTCACATCAACAATACCAATCCCATCCTGAATGAAGACTCAGCGGAGCGCGCGACGTTAGCGCAGCACGGCATAGAAGTCGCATTCGACGGTATGGAAATTGAACTGTGAGGAATGCAATGAACGCACCGACAAAACTTGAAGAACAAATGCCCTGGAGCCGCGAAGAGTTTGAAGCAAAACTACGCGCAAAAGGCGACAACTACCATATCAATCATCCCTTCAACATTCGGATGAATGAGGGCAAGCTGACGCCGGATCAAATCCGTGGTTGGGTCATTAATCGTTTCTACTATCAGACCATGATCCCGATGAAAGATGCGGCGATCATGTCGAACTGCCCTGATCGCGAGGTCCGTCGCAAATGGGTTGACCGTATTCTTGACCACGATGGCTATGGTGAAAAAGAAGGTGGCATCGAAGCGTGGTCGCGCTTGGGTGATGCCGTTGGGATCCCGCGTGACGAGCTTTGGTCATTGAAGAAAGTAGTGCCCGGTGTGAAATTCGCCGTCGACGCGTACGTGAACTTTGCGCGTCAGCGGCCGTGGCAAGAGGCAGTTTGCTCATCGCTGACTGAGATGTTTGCACCAAAAATTCACAAAGACCGACTCGCGAATTGGCCAACGCATTATCCGTGGGTGAAAGACGAAGGACTTGCCTACTTCCGTACGCGGGTACCGCTCGCGCTGCGCGATGTCGAGCACGGCTTGGAAGTCACGCTGGAGTACTTCACGACGCGTGAGCAGCAAGAGCGTGCACTCGACATTCTGCAATTCAAGCTCGACGTGCTGTGGCAGATCTCGGATGCTATCGAGAAGGCTTATCCATGAGCGCACCGATGATTGATCCCGCGAGCAAGCCGAAGTTGGCCAGATTGTTTCGCATGCAATATGAAGAGGCACAGCAAAACTGGGTATTGCTTTACCCGGAAGGCATGGTCCAGCTGAACCAAAGCGCTTCGGAGATTTTAAAGCGCTGCGATGGCGAGCGCGATGTGCCCGCGATTGTTGCGGATCTTGAGCAAACCTTCAATGTACAAGGGTTGGAAAAAGACGTGATCGGATTTTTAGAAATTGCAACCGAGCGAGGCTGGATTGTCTGAGACTACAAAAATACCGCCGCCACTTTGGCTATTAGCGGAAGTTACTTATCGCTGCCCCTTGCATTGCGTGTTTTGTTACAACCCGCTGAACTACGCAGCCAACAAGAAAGAACTCAGTACTGAGCAATGGAAAGAAGTGCTGCGCCAAGCACGTAAACTCGGCGCTGCACAGTTGGGCTTCTCCGGTGGTGAACCGCTGGTACGCGATGATCTAGAAGAGTTAATCGGTGAGGCGCATCAACTGGGTTATTACACCAACTTGATCACCTCTGGCGTTGGTTTGAGCGAGGCGCGCATCTCTAAGATGAAGGAACTCGGGCTGGATCACATTCAGCTGTCGTTCCAGGATTCGACCAAGGAGATGAATGACTTCCTGTCGAGTACCAAGACCTTCGATCTGAAGTCACGCGTTGCGGCACTGATCAAGAAATACGATTACCCGATGGTGCTGAATGTGGTGCTGCACCGCTATAACCTCGACCATATCGGCCGCATTATTGAAATGGCAGTTGAGATGGGCGTGGAATATCTGGAGCTGGCGAATACCCAGTACTACGCCTGGGCTAGCGTGAATCGTGATCAATTGATGCCCACACGCGAGCAGCTGGTGCGTGCCGAGGCAACGGTTCAGGAGTACCGCGCCAAGCTCGGTAACAAGCTAAAGCTATTGTTCGTCGTGCCGGATCTCTTTGAAGACAAGCCCAAGGCATGCATGAATGGTTGGGGCTCGGTGTTTCTCGCTGTCGCGGCTGACGGTAGTGCTTTACCGTGCCATGCAGCGCAGTCGCTGCCCGGTCTGACATTCCCGAATGTGACCGAGCATACGATGGAAGACATCTGGTACAAGAGCGATGCGTTCAATCGCTTCCGTGGCTACGACTGGATGAAAGAGCCGTGCCGTACATGTCCGGAAAAAGAAAAAGACTTCGGTGGTTGTCGTTGTCAGGCGTACGCGCTGACAGGCGATGCGCAGAATGCTGACCCAGTTTGCGGAAAGTCACCGTCGCATGATGTGGTCAAGCAGATTGTGCTGAAAACGACAAACCGGCCGGTTGAGGAAAAACCGCTGGTGTTCCGTAATGACATGAACTCGCTGCGGATTGCAGCGGAGCTTGAAAAGTAAAGCGCGTGACTAAGGCGATCAGATCGCCGCGCGGATCAAGGGCTCAGCCGCCGCGCGCCGATTTGATTAGCCCGCGTTGCGGGTCATAGCCCGCCGCTGCAATCCAGTAGAACACCAGCGTTGCTGCCAGCACGACCAGCAAAGACCCCGAGAGCTCACCATACAGCGCGTAGCGCACTGACTCGACCGCATGCGTAAATGGGTTGAGCGCAGAGATCTGATAAATCCAATTCGCACCGGCGTCGCGCATGCGACCGATCGGATACAGCGCCGATGACAAGAAAAACATCGGGAAAATCACGAAGTTCATGGTGCCCGCAAAATTTTCCAGCTGACGGATATACACCGACAGCATCAAGCCGAACGCTGACAGCATCAGCGCTCCCGCGATCAGCGCGGGCAGGGAAGTCAGCACCTGCCAAGGCGATAATCCGATTTGCCATACGACGACCAGAATCATGAAAGCCAGTGCCTGAATGACGGACAGAAAAGCACCGCCCATCAGCTTGCAGGCGAGCAGGTAGGCACGTGGCAAAGGCGCGGTGAGTAGTAGCCGCATCACGCCCATCTCACGGTCGTACACCATCGCCAATGATGATTGCATGCCGTTGAACAGACACACCATCAGCGCCAGACCCGGCACCATATACAAACGGTAATCAAGGCCAGCATCAAATGGCATGACGGTGCCGAGATCCGGCATCTGACGAAATCCAGCGGCAAATACCACCATCCACAGCAGTGGACGCACCAAGGACGATGCAAGCCGGCCCGGTTGCCGCAGGAATTTGTGGACCTCGCGTCCGGCGATCGCAGCCAGCGCAAGACGAGCATGCATCAGTCTCATGCTTTAGCCTCTGCTTTTGTGAGGTGCAGAAAGGCATCGAGTAACGTGCCATGACCAGATTGCTTCATCAGCTCCTTGGCAGCGCCATCGAAGCGCACGGTGCCAGCGGCCATCACGACGATACGATCAGCCGCTTCAGCTTCATCCACCAGATGCGTGGCCCACAACACACCCATGGCGCGTTCACGGCACAAGGTTTTGACATCGGCAATGATCGCTGCGCGAGAAGCAGGGTCGATACCGACGGTGGCCTCATCCATCAGCAGCAACTGCGGTTGCGATAGCAGCGCGCGGGCCAGCTCTACTTTGCGCCGCGTGCCGCCAGAAAGATTGCGACAAGTATCTCCGGCACGGTCACTCAACTTGAATCGTTCCAGCCAGTGATTAATACGCTGCTGGGCCTCCGCCCGGGCAATGCCATGCAGATCGGTTTGAAAACGACAGTTAGCCTGTACCGATAAATCCAGGTCCAGCGCGGGCTGCTGAAACACGATCGATAAATCTGCCAGCGCTTTGATCGGATCGCGACTGATATCGTGGCCTGTCACTTGCGCGCTACCGCCATCGGCGACGAACAAGCCAGACAAAATCTGAAACAGGGTCGATTTGCCCGCACCATTTGGACCCAGCAGCGCGACAAACTCGCCCGCAGCAACGGAAAAGCTCACGCCATCGACGGCTTTTCGTGCGCCAAAATGCTTGCTCAGCTTGTCGATGACAAGTGGGTCGGGGAAAAGAGGAGTCACCGGAGTTGTGGGTTGTTTTGTGCCGGCGGATTGTAGCTGTTTTGAGGTACCGGTACAGGAACATGAGCGACCTTGGCTCCCGGCATGCGTCGGGGTGAGGCAGGGATTTCGCAACGCATGCGTTGCGCCTGCCGAAGCGGATTGGCTTGCAAGCTAATCCGTGGGGCGGTCGTGCTAGGAGTGTCATTCCGGCGTATGCCGGGATCCAGTGTCTTTGTCGGCAAAAGCCAAAGTCAAATTCAAAGTCCTTAGCAGCTCCCAAGGCCTGCGAACCTGCCAGTCATCAATCCAAACCTGCGGCGCCACCAGCGCCAGCGCACCGATGTCGGTCACCAGCTCACCCAGCGTCGCCCCCTTCAGTTTTACGTTATGCGTCAATGCAGGAAAGCGACTGTCGATTTCCTGTCGCACCAGTGGCGCAAGCAGATCTTCGTTATGTCGCCACACGCTGCCGCCGACATGAATCGATTCAATGTCGAGTATGGTCACCAGGTTGTACAACGCACGCCCGAACCAGCGCGCCGCTTCCTGTACCACGCTGAGGGCAGCTGCATCACCCTGCCGTGCATCACTGAAAATCTGCGCCAGCGGTCTGCCGAGATGCTTGCCGAAATTGCGCCCGCCGATCAGTCCCTCGAGGTCGCCCCGATTGCCGCAGCCGCATAGCGCGTCCGAGGTCTCCGACAGCAGCATGTGGCCCGCATGCCCTGCATTGCCCGCCTTGCCATTCAGGATATGCCCGTCGACGCACAGCCCGAAACCGATGCCGGTACTCCAGGTGACGTAGACCGAGTTGTCCGGCGCATCGCCGAATGCGCGTTCGCCCTGCAGGGCGGCAACGCAGTCATTCGCGATGTGCACGGTGGCAAAGCGCTCGCGTAATACCGACTCCAGCGGCAGGAAGGTCCAATCATTTGGCAGGTCTTCACCATTTGCGAGACCACCACAAAGGTTCGGCGGGATGAAGCCCAGCGCACCATCGCGCACTTCGAACGGCCCGCAACTGCTGACGCCGACCGTATCGATCGATGCAGCATCGAATTGCAGCCGCGCGCAGCATTCATCAATGAGTTGCAAGCCTTGCCGCGCAATCGCGTCCGCATTGCCGCTCCTGGTGGTGGGCTGCGTCAAGCGTAGCAGCGGGCCGCTCGCATCGGCGACGCAGGCGGCGATCTTGGTACCGCCGATGTCCAGGGCAGCCATTCTCCGGTAGATGAGATCGTGCTTGGGCGAGGTCATGAGTTACGGGCGCTTGATTGGGAGGAACTGCCACAGCACACGCGGTACAGATCGCGCATTCCAATTTTACGAAGAAAACTCGATGAAACGTACCAACGATACCGCCTTCGGTTCCCGTCGATCGGCCTTTATACCGTTCAGGCAAACAGTAGCTGACGACATTCCTGGATTACCTGCGGTCCCCGTGATTCCTATGCCCGTGATGCATCAGGCCGTACAGCCAGGCACCCCCTCCGTCAACAGATCGCGCGCCGATTCACAAACGGCCGTCATCGGGCCGCAAAACCTGCCTGTAGTGGTCGCGCGACCTGCATCGAGCGTAGCCGACAAAAGTGAGGTCGATGCTTTCCGCAAAACATTGCATCGAGCGATCCGTGCTGGCGACCACGACACGGTCGAATCCTTGTTACAGCATGAAGCTGCCGACGAAATTGCGATGGCTATTGATCAGGGGGGCAAGAATGCGCTTTGTTGCGCCATCGAATGTCAGAACCTGCAATCCGTCCGTCGCTTGCTGAGACTGGCTTCGGCGAGTGAACAAGCGATGCGGTGCACAGCCAACGGAGACTATCCTTTGATGCATGCTACGAGGCGGGGGATGATATCCGTGGTGCAGTTGCTGCTAGGTCTGAGTTCGGCGCGGGAGCAGCTTGCCCAATACAATGAATTGGGCTTGTGTCCCCCGCTGGTTGCGGCCTGTCTGGGAGAGCCTGAGGTTCTGAACTTGATGGTGGAAACGGATGCGAAAACCCTCTTTGCAAAAAAGAAGGGGGGGTTCAACGCGCTACATTTCGCCGCCCTGTTCGGGCATCTTCCTGTGATCGAATACCTGATCAGCTCGCCCCATGGCGCTGCACTCGCCGAGGCAAAGACTGAGAATGGTGGCAACGCGCTGCATGTGGCCGCCGTAACGGGGCATCTGTCTGTGGTCGACTACCTGATCCGCTCGCCCCATGGCGCTGCGCTGGTCGAAGAAAAGTCTCGGGAGGGTTTCAACGCGCTGCATCTGGCCGCCGTAATGGGGCATCAGCCCGTGGTCGACTACCTGATCAGCTCGACCCATGGCGCTGCACTGGTCGAGGTAAAGACTGAGAAAGGTTCCAGCGCGCTGCATGTGGCCGCCCAGAACGGGCATCTGCCCGTGATCGAATGCCTGATCAGCTCACCCTACGGTGCTGCGCTGGTCGAAGCAAAGACTGAGAAAGGTTCCAACGCGCTGCATCTCGCCGCCCAGAACGGGCATCTTCCTGTGATCGAATACCTGATCCGCTCGCCCTATGGTGCTGCGCTGGTCGAAGCAAAGACTGAGAAAGGTTCCAACGCGCTGCATGTGGCCGCCGGCCAGGGGCATCTGCCGGTGGTCGATTACCTGATCGGCTCGCCTCGTGGCGCTGCGCTGGTCGCAGCAAAGACTGAGAAAGGTTCCAACGCGCTGCATCTGGCCGCCCAGAACGGGCATCTGCCCGTGATCGAATACCTCCTCAGCTCGCTTCATGGCGCTGCGCTGGTCGGAGCAAAGGCTGAAAAGAATGCCAATGCACTGCATATGGCCGCCCAGAACGGGCATCTGCCCGTGGTCGACTACCTGATGCGCTCACCCTATGGCGCTGCACTGGCCGAGGCAACGACTCAGCAGAGTTGTAATGCATTGCATCTCTCCGCCGGAAAGGGGCATTTGAACGTCGTGCAGTACCTACTCAAGTCGCCAAGAGCGGCAGACCTCGCAAAGCAGCAAGTGAAGGATGGACGTGACGCGCTACAAATCGCGAGCAGCTATGGTCATCATGAAGTCGTCAGGGTTCTGAAGGCATCCGGCTTGTTTGAAACTTCATCAGCAAACAAGGAATAAGTGCGATCCGAACTGGCGCTGTACTTACAAACCTGACTTCCCGGAAACCCATCAGGTAACTCTCCTGCGCCCTCACAGCCTCATGAGGGCGCCGCGGCGCATCAGGTACGCAGCGGCTTGTAGCGCAGACGCTTCGGCTTGGCACCTTCTTCGCCGAGCCGTTTTTTCTTGTCGGCTTCGTACTCTTGATAGTTACCATCGAAGAATACGACTTGCGACTCCCCCTCGAACGCAAGAATATGCGTCGCGATACGGTCGAGGAACCAGCGATCATGCGAGATGACCATCACGCTACCTGCAAACTCGAGTAGCGCATCTTCCAGCGCGCGTAAGGTCTCGACATCCAGATCGTTAGACGGTTCATCCAGCAGCAGCATATTCCCGCCTTGCATTAGCGTCTTGGCGAGATGCAAGCGGCCGCGTTCGCCACCGGAGAGATTGCCAACGATTTTTTGCTGATCAGCGCCCTTGAAGTTGAAGCGGCCAAGATAGGCGCGTGATGGCATCTCGAAGCGACCCACCGTGATCAAGTCAGCGCCACCGGCGACATCGTCGAATACAGATTTTTTATTGTCGAGCTCTGCACGCGACTGATCAACCACAGACACCTTGACGGTGGGTCCGACCACAATCTCGCCAGTATCGGGTTGCTCTTTACCCGATATCAAACGAAACAGCGTCGATTTACCGGCGCCGTTCGGACCGATGATGCCGACGATCGCGCCTGGCGGAACCTTGAAAGACAGGTTGTCAATCAGCAGCCGATCACCAAACCCTTTGCTGACCCCTTTGAACTCAATGACTTCATTACCCAAGCGCTCGGCGACCGGGATAAAAATTTCCTGTGTCTCATTGCGCTTCTGGTATTCGTACTCAGACAGTTCATTGAAGCGTGCGATACGCGCCTTGCTCTTGGCTTGACGTCCTTTCGGGTTTTGCCTGACCCACTCCAATTCTTTTTTCAAGGCTTTTTGCCGCGCGGATTCCGTCGCCTCTTCCTGCTTCAGACGACCTTCTTTTTGCTCCAGCCACGACGAGTAATTCCCTTTCCACGGGATGCCATGGCCGCGGTCGAGTTCGAGAATCCACTCAGCGGCATTGTCGAGGAAGTAGCGATCGTGGGTGATCGCAACCACGGTGCCAGAGAAACGCTGCAGGAATTGCTCGAGCCAGTCGACGGATTCGGCGTCGAGGTGGTTAGTGGGCTCATCCAGCAGCAACATGTCGGGTTGCGACAGGAGCAGCTTGCACAGCGCCACGCGCCGCTTCTCGCCGCCGGACAAGACGCCGATTTGAGCATCCCACGGCGGCAGGCGCAACGCATCGGCCGCCACTTCCAGCTGCAATTCGAGATTGCCACCGTCGGCCGCCGAAATGATCGCCTCTAGTCGTTCCTGTTCTTTTGCCAGCGCATCAAAGTCCGCGTCCGGCTCCGCATACGCGGCATAGACCTGCTCCAGCTTGGCGCGCGCTTCAAACGCCTCGCCAAGCCCGCTCTCGACTTCTTGTCGGACGGTCATGTCGGGATTCAGTTCGGGTTCTTGCGGCAGGTGGCCGATTTTCAGATTCGGCATCGGTACGGCCTCGCCCTCGATGTCTTTGTCGAGGCCGGCCATGATCTTCAACAGCGTTGACTTGCCAGAGCCGTTCAGCCCCAACACACCGATCTTGGCGCCGGGGAAAAAAGACAGCGAAACATCTTTCAGGATTTGACGCTTGGGCGGAACGATCTTGCCCACGCGATGCATTGTGTAGACGTAATTAGCCATGAATGTGCTTGCCAGATGAGGTGGGTTTGCAGCAGGACGCTGGAATAACCGGAGAGCATACCCGAAGCCTGAGCCTAAGGGCCAGAGTCAGCTGTCGCTGCGGCTTTTCAAACGCCAGCCGCGCAATAATGCCTCGCCGGAATACAGCGCGAGCCCCAGCCAGATTAGCGTGAAGCAGATCAGTTTATCGTTGGTAAATGGCTCGTGATACATCCAAACACCAAGCAGTAACTGGATGCTGGGGCCGATGTATTGCAATAGACCTATCAGCGACAGCGGGTGGCATCATTGCCAAACGCGTGTGACGAACCGGCATTCGGCAAAAGTAGAAACAAGGCAGCTGCCGGTAGCAATACGAGTGTTTCGATACTTAGCCCTTCGAGTGCGCCGAGCGCTGCGGTTTTGCGTAGCAAGCCGTACAAGCTGAACGTGACGGCAATCACCAAACCTATCCAAGGTAACTGCCCAGCGTTGACGGTCAGCCACACGACACCGCATGCTGCGAGCGCAACGGCGAGCCATTGAGTCAAGCGTAAGCGCTCTCCCAGGCCGATACCAAACAACACATTGAACAGCGGGGTGATGAAATAACCCAGACTAGCGTCGATGATGTGGTCGTGATTGACGGACCAGATATAGACAACCCAGTTAGTACAAAGCATTAATGCACTGGCGACAAAAGTCAGCAAAATACGCGGGCGCGCGCGTACCGATGCAAGCCAGTCCCACTGTCGTCGAATCGCGAGAAAGCTCAACAACAGAACAACCGACCAAAGTACTCGATGCGAAAGAATTTCCAGCGACGGCACTTGCTTCATCAGGCGCAGATAGAGCGGGAACACGCCCCACAGCGTAAAAGCCGTACCTGCCGCCAGTACGCCTCTTAGCATTGCAACCTCATTCGAGGCCCAATGAAAGCTGTGGTGTTGGCTTGGGCTCTTCTTTTTTTAGTTCAGAAGACTTTGTCTTCGACTTTGATGGTCGACCGCCCTCGCGTGCGGGATTCCGACTTCCGTGCTTGTCGAACACCCGCCGTGCTTCTGCACGCGTTTCGGGCTCACGCCGAAGCGCCCACATGACTTCGCGCGCGTGACGTGCGGTCGCTAAATGATCAACGACGGGCTCCGGATAGGTATCACCGATGATCACGCCGATTTGTTGCTGTAGCCCTTCTGGCATGGTCCATGGCTCGAAGATGAATTCTTTCGGCACATTCACGAGCGCAGGTAGCCAGCGCTTTACGAACTCGCCCTCAGGGTCTTGATCTTGTGCCTGCTTCACCGGGTTGTAGATTCGCAGTGTATTAATGCCTGTGACACCCGACTGCATTTGAATCTGCGAGTAGTGAATGCCCGGCTCATAGTCAAGAAATTCACGCGCCAAATGGTGCGCTGGTTCGCGCCAGTGGTTCCAAAGTTGGTAGCTAGAGAAGCTGACCAGTAGCGCGCGCATCCGAAAATTGATCCAGCCGGTCTCAGCCAGCATCTTCATGCAAGCATCAATCAGCGGGAAGCCAGTCTCGCCTTTGCGCCAGCGATCAAAATACTCGCGGTTGAAATGTGGCTCTCGCACGCCATCGAATCCTCGATGCATGTTGCGCATCTCAATCTCTGGTTCAGATTCAAGCTTTTGTATGAAGTGGCAGTGCCAGTGCAGTCGGCTTTCGAAGGATTTAAGTCCCTCAAGCGCACCTCGGGGTCGCACGGGTTCTGGTATCGCGTTTAACTCGGTGCGAGCTTTCCATACACGTTGAACGATTTCGCGTATCGATAACGTGCCGTAGGCGATATGCGGTGATAGCCGCGAGCAGGTATCAGTCGCGGTCAACGGGCTGGACATCGACTGCCGATAGCTCGACGCACGATGACTCAAGAATTCTTTGAACAGTAGGGCGGCTTGCTTGCGTCCGCCTCTCTGGCGTAGCGGTTTATCCTCATCCGTCATACCCATCCAGTGCGGCTGCATGATGCCATTGGGCGTTAGCTCGCCCGTCGGCTTGCCGAGGAAGTCCGGTGCGGGCATGGTCGCTTGCTTCATCCGTGTCATCCAAACACCGGACCAATCGTCGCGCGATGTTAGGCGTCGCACCACCCCGTTGGAGGGGAACTCTCTCCATGCGACGCCATTCGCATTACACCAGTCAGCGACGCGCTTGTCGCGTGCGTAGCTGATCGCATTACCCGTCTCTTCGTGCGAGTACAACGAGAACGGGCCGAAGGTATCGAGCACGCGTTTTAGCACCGCGGCTATCTCTCCGTACTGAATCACCAGCGGGCTGCCGCGCGCCGACAAGGCTTGGTCAAGGTCTGTCAGGCACTCGTTGATGAAGTGAATATGCTGCGAACTACAATCCGGCGCGCGTACCAACTCAGGTTCATATACATACAGTGGTAGCACCAAGCGGTGCTTGGCCGCTTCGACCAGCGGCGCATGATCGAACACGCGTAGATCGCGCTTGAACCAGACAACGCCGAGCATCATTGGTGCCAGCCTCGCTGTTGATCGTTGCCGCCACACTGTGACCAGAACGCGGAGAACGAGCGACAGGTCTTGGCAGGATTAGCGAAGTGGCGTGGTGTATCGGCAAGTTGCGTGCACAATATTGGAAGCAGGGCCTGGTAGCCTGGGTTCAACGTTGCAATTGACTCAACGTGCGGGATTTCAGAAAGCATGTCTTTCAATTGGTCGAGGTCGCCAACAAATAGGGTGTCCGTGATCGCAGTCATCCTTTGTAGCACGAAGCGCCAGCGCCGGGCCGACCAGCGAAATCGCGCATGGAAAGGCGGGTGGATTACGCCTATGCGCAGCCCTTCGAATGATTCATCTATCAGCATCCAGGGATGCACCAGCCGGACACGATCGGCCCGCGCTATTTTTACCGCTGGCAATGCCGGTGGCTTAGATAGTAATTCAGGTTCAGCCATACCCAGCAGTGATGATGAAAACGTGATTGTTTGATCACTACGCGCGATCTGATCCAGCTGTTCATAGCTAGTATCCAGCACACTGCCTGCGCAGTGCCAGTCCGCTGGCGCGTAGCGCGCGACATTCTCTGCATTAAACAAATAAGGCTTGCTGCTGAAGGTCGCCGCGACCCATTGCCAGGACAGGTGATTCGATGCGAGGTCGCCGTCGAGCAGATGCGCGTACATCCAGTCGGCACCAACGCGCCAATGCACCTTGCGCAAATGGACAACATAGCTGGCGAGCCACATGCGCGCATGGTTGTGAAGATAGCCGGTGGCATAGAGCTGATGCACCGCGCGGTCAATCGGAACAAGGCCGGTGCGGCCCTCGCGGATATCGTCAGGCAGCTGATCGGCGTAACGCACGCCCGGCAGGCCCGGGCGCATGTCAGACAGGATGGAGTCGCCCTCGCGGCTCCACACATGATGAAAGAATTCACGCCAGCCAAACTCGAACGCAAGTTTGTCGGCAAGATTGAGTTCAGGAAGTCGGTCGAACAGTTCGGGAATCGATATAAAGCCGTGCGTGATGTAAGGCGACAGCTGCGTGACCCGGCCGTTCAGGTGATTGCGGGTTTTGCTATAGGCGGCGATGTCGATCGCCGACAGCCGCGCGTCGAGCGCGGTGTCAGTCGATTCGAGATAATCAGGATTGAAGGGCATGCCGCATTGTAATGTTGCGGCATGCATGGCACAGGCCTTCTCAAGGCGCCTGGCACAGCAGTGCTGCCTGCTATGGCTCGACGGCAGCAGCTTACATGCTACGTCGGTATTGCCCCCCCACTTCGAACAAGGCCTCAGTGATTTGACCCAGCGAGCAAACGCGCGCAGCATCCATGAGCTGTGCAAACACATTCTCATCATTGATCGCTGCTTCTTGTAGCGCAGCCAGTGCCTGCGGCGCTTGATCTTTGTGACGTTGGTGGAAATCGGCGAGTCGCTTTAACTGCGACTGTTTCTCGTCTTCGGTCGAGCGCGCTAATAGGAGAGCTTGCGGAACCGTATCGCCGTTCGGATTTCGGAAAGTATTCACGCCGATGATTGGCAAGCTACCATCGTGCTTCTTGTGTTCATAGAGTAGCGACTCTTCCTGAATCTTGCCGCGCTGGTAGCCAGTTTCCATGGCGCCAAGCACGCCGCCACGTTCGGCAATGCGCTCGAATTCCTGCAGTACTGCTTCCTCGACCAGGTCGGTCAGTTCGTCCAGTACGAATGCACCTTGATTCGGGTTCTCATTCTTTGCCAGACCCCATTCGCGGTTGATGATTAGCTGAATGGCCAGCGCTCGGCGCACGGATTCATCGGTCGGTGTGGTGATGGCTTCGTCATAAGCATTTGTATGCAGCGAGTTACAGTTATCGTAAATCGCGATCAGCGCCTGCAGTGTAGTGCGAATATCATTGAAGTCGACTTCCTGCGCATGCAGCGAGCGACCTGAGGTCTGGATGTGATACTTCAGTTTCTGACTGCGATCATTGGCACCGTATTTTTCCTTCATCGCCACTGCCCAGATGCGGCGGGCAACGCGTCCGAGCACGGTGTACTCAGGGTCCATGCCGTTCGAGAAGAAGAACGACAAGTTCGGTGCGAAGTCATCGATGTGCATGCCGCGCGCGAGATAGGCTTCAACGAAAGTGAAGCCATTCGACAGCGTAAATGCAAGCTGCGAAATCGGGTTGGCGCCCGCTTCGGCAATGTGATAACCCGAGATCGACACTGAATAGAAGTTGCGTACCTGATGATCAACGAAGTATTGCTGAATGTCGCCCATGACCTTCAAAGAGAATTCAGTCGAGAAGATGCAGGTGTTCTGCCCCTGATCTTCTTTCAGGATGTCGGCCTGAACTGTGCCGCGTACGTTCTTCAGCACCCAAGCCTTGACCTGCGCGGCTTCCTCCGCCGTTGGCTCGCGGCCTTTGTCAGTACGGAATTTATCGAGCTGCTGGTCGATCGCGGTATTCATGAAGAATGCGAGTATCGTCGGCGCGGGGCCATTGATGGTCATGGAGACTGAGGTCGACGGATCACATAGGTCGAATCCGTCATACAGCACCTTCATGTCGTCCAGCGTCGCAATCGACACCCCGGAGTTACCGACCTTGCCGTAGATATCCGGCCGCAGCGCCGGATCGGCGCCATACAGCGTGACTGAATCAAATGCGGTCGATAGCCGTTTTGCAGGCATGCCCTCGGATACCAGCTTGAAGCGGCGGTTGGTACGGAAGGCATCACCTTCTCCGGCGAACATGCGGGTAGGATCTTCATTCTCGCGCTTGAACGGGAACACGCCGGCGGTGTACGGGAAGTAGCCTGCAAGATTTTCCTTCATCAGCCAGCGCAGCAAGTCGCCGTGATCGGCATATTTCGGTAGTGAGACTTTGCGCACGCGGTTACCCGACAGTGTGTCGGTATACAGCCGTGTTCGGATTTCGTTATCGCGGATTTTGACGACGTGCTCATCGCCTTCATAGGTTGTACGAACTTCGGGCCAGCGCGCCAATAGTTGTCGGGCATCTGCATCCAGTGCCTGATCGCGCTGGGCAATCAGTGCGTCAAAGTCGGCGGTTTTGCCGGCCGCAGTCAACATTCGCTTGGCTTCCGAAAGTTGCTGATGCTCACGCGCGATCACGGCTTGTTTCTCGACGCGACGATGATATGCGCGCACGGTATCGGCAATCTCGGCCAGATAGCGGCTACGTGCCGGTGGCACGATCGCATGGCGGCCGCTGGAGAAGCGCGCCGCAACCGGCGCCAGTTTGCCTGGGCGGCTGAGCAGCCCGCGCTCGGTGAGTAGTGGCAGCAAACCCTGGTACAAGGCACTGACACCGTCATCGTTAAAGCGCGATGCCTGCGTGCCAAAGACAGGCATTTGCTCAGGTGTCTGAGTCCAGGCTTCGCGGTTACGTTGGACTTGTTTTGCGACGTCGCGTAGCGCATCTTGCGCGCCTTTACGGTCAAATTTATTGATCGCGACAGCGTCCGCAAAATCGAGCATATCGATTTTTTCCAGCTGGGACGCAGCGCCAAACTCGGGTGTCATGACATACAAGCTCAGATCGACATGCGGCACGATCGCCGCATCGCCCTGACCGATACCTGAGGTTTCAATAATCATCAGATCGAAGCCGGTTGCGCGACAAGCAGCGATCACATCCGGCAGTGCTTGCGATATCTCCGAGCCTGCCTCGCGCGTCGCAAGTGAGCGCATGAACACCCGGCTATTGCCATGCCAAGGTCCGATGGCATTCATACGGATGCGATCGCCCAGCAGTGCGCCACCGGATTTGCGACGCGACGGATCAATCGAGATCAGCGCGATATTCAGTGCGTCACCCTGATCAATCCTCAGCCGTCGTATGAGCTCATCAGTGAGTGAGGATTTGCCTGCGCCACCCGTACCCGTAATGCCAAGCGCCGGAATTTTCTTTTGCTGGGCGGCTTCTCGCAGCGAGGCGCGAAGCGCGGATGACACTTTGTCGTTCTCCAGTGCTGTGATGAGCTGCGCCAGCGGCCGGTGTCTTGCGGCGATATCACCTTGTTGCAGCGCTGTGATACTGGTCGGTGCATAGCCCGATAAATCACTGTCACAGGTTTGGATCATGTACAGAATCATGCCCACCAAGCCCATGCGCTGGCCATCTTCCGGGCTGAAGATGCGGGTCACGCCGTAGTCATGTAGTTCACTGATTTCGTCGGCAACGATCACGCCGCCGCCGCCGCCAAACACTTTGATGTTGGCGCCACCGCGCTCGCGCAGCAGATCGATCATGTACTTGAAGTATTCAAGGTGACCGCCCTGATAGCTAGACACCGCAATCCCGTGTGCGTCTTCTTGCAATGCTGCGGTCACAATTTCGTCGACCGAGCGGTTGTGTCCGAGATGGATCACCTCAGCACCTTGTGACATCAAGATGCGCCGCATGATGTTGATCGATGCGTCATGGCCATCAAACAGAGAGGCCGCCGTGACAAAGCGGATTTTGTTTTTGGGCGTGTAAGAGGTGAGGCTATGTGCGACGGAAAGGTCGGTCATGGGGGGTTCTCTCCGGTCGGCCAGCATGGCGCTGGCCACGATGATTTTCTGATTGACGCTTACGTTAACGTCAAAGCGTTTCAGTATAGCCGGAAACAATCACCGCCGATCAGGGTCAGGGGACCGCGCCGAGCCGTGAAATCCGGCTGCTGGCCATGTCTTGTAGGGTGCGCAGCGCAAAGTCGCCACGCGCTAGTTCAATCGTCCAGCGGTAGAGATGGCTGGCTTCTTCGGGCTGCCCAACCGCTTCCAGACATTCGCCTAGACGGTAAGCCGATGCCGCATCGGCCTCATCCAGCTGCAACGCCACTCGGTAGAAATGCGCCGCCGAGGCGGGCTGGCCCAGGCGTTGCAGACAGGCACCGGCCAAGAAACTGTGCTCGGCATGATCTGATGCGTAGCAGGCGCAGTACATCGCTAGCGGTAGCGCCAGCAGAAAGTTACCTAGGTCGCACAGGTCGCCTGCCAGCTGCCGACATTGCGCTAGCTGTTCAGGGTCGATCTGCAAACATTCTGCCAGCGTCTGGTTTTTTGCAAGCGACGCTTGCTGGATCTCGATCTGTTGCGGCACCTGTTCGAGTGCCTGCATTGCTAGCAGCACCATGTCTCGGACTTCTGCATCGGGGCTGTGAAGTGCCGCCTTAGCCGCTTCGTGGAGCAATGGGTTCATGGTTCTTGCCCGGCAGATCGCCGCAGTCGAGGCTGCGGCGGAGTGGAGTATGCGCTTAAGCGATGAGGGTCGATGGCGTGGGTTGTGCTTTTTGAACCTGTGTCGATAACACGCCGATGAAGCCGAGTCCCAGCATGGCGGCCCCGGCGCCCAACATCGCTCGGTGCAGATCGGCCTCAGGATCGCTGGGGCTGTTCAGAGCATTCCCCGCCACGATCGCCATCGTCATGCCGGCGGCAGCGCCCAGCATAGAGAACACGCCAATTGCGAGACGTACCGGTGCCGGGCAGAGTGGAGTAAAGATTTTTTCGGTGCTCGCGGTATTCTCAGTGGTAGCTACTCGGCCTTCCGAGTAGGCGCCTTGGTGATCATCCAAGTGCTTGGCATGATTGTCTGAGCTTGATGAATCGCTACTCTCGATTTCAGCAGAACTTTCATTGGGGCGATAGGTGTGCGCGCGTGGCGTCATGGTGTTTTTCCTTTCGTGCTGAACGGGGTTGTCGGGGGCGGTACCACCATTGACCAGCTGTGGTACCAAGCGCGTTCGTAACCATCCGTCCCAAAAAATCACGAGGATTCGGTCTTCTATGCGATGAAACTTGTATCGCTTGATCACTCGTTCCGATCAGCGAACAGGTATTGGAGAGCGGAGAAGAAAAACATCCAGCGGCTCGAGCGACTACTGCCGATTTGGTGGTCTGCCCTGACCTAGACGATATCAATCCCAAACAGCTTCAAGAGATGGATTAGCAGCACAAAGCACGCGATGGTGATCACTGCGCATGCTGCCAGGGTCAACCAGAACCCGATACGCTCATGTAAAAAAGGGAAAGCTAGAAACATTGGCAGTGTCGGTATCACGTACCAAAAGGTATACCAAGCGTGGTTTGAGATTTTCTCTTTGGGCTGATTTTCCAGATGTAGCCAAATCAAAGCGAGAAAGGTCACCATCGGCAGCGCGGCGATCAGGCCGCCGAGTTTCTCGTTACGCGCAGCGACCTCTGAAACGAGCACGACGACCGCTGCGGTAAGTAGATATTTGGTAACAATCCAAGCCATGTGTTGTGAATGCTATTTGGCCGCCAACAGCGGCTTACTCCACGGTCACCGACTTTGCCAGGTTGCGTGGCTTATCGACGTCGGTACCTCGCGCGAGTGCGGTGTGATACGCGAGTAACTGCAGCGGTACCACATGCAAGATGGGGGACAGCGGTCCGTAGTGTTCAGGCATACGAATCACATGGATGCCGTCGCTGGAGACGATACGAGAGTCTGCATCTGCGAACACATACAACTGCCCACCGCGCGCACGGACTTCCTGCATATTCGATTTCAGTTTCTCAATCAGCGCGTCATTCGGCGCGACAGTGACGACCGGCATCTCTTCCGTAACCAGTGCCAGCGGGCCATGCTTCAGTTCGCCGGCCGGATAGGCCTCGGCGTGAATATAAGAAATTTCTTTGAGCTTCAGCGCCCCTTCAAGGGCGATCGGATAGTGAAGGCCGCGGCCAAGAAATAGCGCGTTTTCTTTTTTCGCAAAGGCGTCGGCCCAGGCAATGATTTGAGGCTCGAGCGCAAGCACTGATGAAATCGCTACCGGTAGATGGCGCAAGTGTTTCAGATACTCAGCTTCTGCCTCGTGGCTCAACTGTCCACGCAGCTTGGCCAGTGTGAGCGTCAAGAGAAATAGCGCAGTGAGTTGTGTGGTGAAGGCTTTGGTCGATGCGACACCAATTTCCACACCCGCTCGTGTCAGGTAGGCCAGCGTGGTCTCTCGTACCATCGCCGAGGTGGCGACATTGCAGATGGCCAGAGAGTGCCGGTGCCCGAGTTGTTTAGCGTACTTCAGCGCTGCCAGGGTGTCAGCAGTCTCGCCCGATTGCGAGATCACCACCACCAAGGCATTCGGGTTAACGGCCGGTTCCCGATAGCGATACTCGCTCGCGATTTCTACTTGGGTCGGTATGCCGGCAATCGATTCAAGCCAGTATCGGGCGGTCATGCCAGAGTAGTAGCTGGTGCCGCAAGCGAGAATCTGGATACTGTCGATGCTGCCAAAAACCTCGGCTGCCGACTCGCCGAACAAGTCAGGTGCGAAGCCTAAAACGCCCTCCAGCGTGTCACTGATGGCAGCTGGCTGCTCGAAAATTTCCTTCTGCATGTAATGCCGGTAGGGACCAAGGTCGATCGCACCGGAGTAAGCATGTACAGTTTGCGCGGTTCGTACAATCGGCTGATCGGTTTTGTCGGTGATGCTGACACCGGATAAGGTGACATCGACGACATCGCCTTCTTCCAGATAAATGATTTGATCAGTACTGCCAGCCAGCGCCATCGCATCCGAGGCAATAAAGTTTTCACCCTGGCCGATACCGACTACCAGTGGACAACCCAAGCGTGCACCGACCACCCGATTGGGCTCGTCATCACAGAACACTGCAATCGCGAAGGCGCCATGCAGTTGCTTGACTGCCTTTTGCACTGTGCGGAGTAAATCACCGTCATACAAATTGTGAATCAGATGCGCAACCGCTTCGGTATCTGTCTGCGATTCGAACACATAGCCCTTTTTGCTCAGGGAGTCGCGTAGCGCTTCATAATTTTCGATGATGCCGTTATGAACCAACGCAATCTTTGCGCGTTCCTGATTGCCTGAAAAATGCGGGTGCGCGTTGTTCGTCGCTGGTGCGCCATGGGTCGCCCAGCGCGTGTGGGCAATGCCAGTGTGGCCGACCAGTCCAGTGGTTTCGACTTGAGATGCCAACTCGGCGACGCGAGCAACGCTGCGCGAGCGCTTCAGTCCCTGCTGATGAACCGCCACGCCACAGGAGTCATAGCCGCGATACTCGAGTCGGCGCAAGCCTTCCAGCAGAATGGGAACAATGTCCCGTTGGGCGACTGCACCGACGATACCGCACATACTTAATCCTATTTCTTTGTTTTCACCGGCCGCTGCCAGCCAGTAATGCTGATTTGTTTGGCACGCGACACCGTCAGGCTATCCGGCGGCGCATCTTTGGTCAGTGTTGTACCGGCTCCCAGTGTCGCCCCTTTGCCCACCGTGACCGGAGCGACGAGTTGGGTGTCGCTGCCGATAAAGGCGTCATCTTCAATGACGGTACGGTGTTTGTTGGCGCCATCGTAGTTGCAAGTGATGGTGCCAGCACCGATGTTCACCCTCGCGCCGACAGTGGCGTCGCCGACATAAGCCAAGTGATTAGCCTTGCTGTGGGCGTCGAACTGACTGTTTTTTATTTCGACGAAATTACCCACATGGACATCGGCACCCAACGCAGTACCCGGGCGCAGTCGCGCGTAAGGACCGATTTGTGCATCGGTACCAATGGTAGCGCCGTCAATATGCGAGAAAGCTTTAATAGTTACGCCGCGATCAATTTTTGCGTCGCGAATCACGCAGTTGGCGCCGATGCTCACGCCATCGCCCAACACAACCTCGCCCTCAAACACGCACCCGACATCAATCGATACATCGCGTCCGCACCTGAGTACGCCACGAACATCAATACGATTCGGATCAGCCAGCGTGACACCTTGGTCGAGTAGGGTATTCGCGATATTGCGTTGATAGATACGCTCAAGCTCAGCCAGTTGTACCTTGCTGTTGACGCCCAGCGTTTCCCAGACCTGAGCTGGTTGCGCTGATTCAACGGCGATGCCATCTTGTACCGCCATCGCGATGACATCGGTCAGGTAGTACTCTTTTTGGGCATTGTTATTCGATAATTTGCCAAGCCAAGATTTCAGTGCACGTGTCGGCGCAACCAAAATACCGGTATTCACTTCTCGGATCGCGAGTTCGGTTGGGCTGGCATCTTTCTGCTCGACGATACGCACGATACGATTCTCGGATCGCACAATCCTGCCGTAGCCGGTAGGGTCTTCCAAATCGACCGTCAACACGGCCAGCTTTTCCTTGCCGGCTTTTTCGACCAGCGTCTGCAAAGTTTGGGCAGCAGTGAGCGGCACATCCCCGTACAGCACCAGTGTAGGAACGGCATCATCCAGTGCATCGGCTGCTTGCATCACCGCGTGCCCCGTGCCGAGTTGGGGCGCCTGCAATACGAAACGCAAATCATCGGCAGCAAGCCGCGAAGGCACCATGTCGCCACCATGGCCGTAGACGACACATACGCGCGAAGGATTCAGCGTCCTGGCAGTGTCTATGACGTGGGATAGCAAGGGTTTGCCGGCCAGCGGATGCAGCACTTTTGGCAGGTCGGACTGCATGCGCTTGCCCATGCCGGCGGCGAGGATGACTACATTCATAGGGGGCGCAGAAAAAGATTCAAAATTCTAGCATGCGTGATGACGCGAACTGCCGAGTGTAAAGCAACCAAATTCCGTGTTTTATGAACGCTCAAGCTGGTTTATTCGGACTGATACCGGTCATGAGTAAATTTTAACGATCGGTGTCTGTGGGGTCGCACAGAGTTCATCGTCAAATGCGATATCACCGTTTTTGTCTGCCAGGCCGGTCGCGTTGAGGCTGCTGAATTCAAACAGTGAGCGGTCCATCAGATGGGACGGTACGACGGTACTCAGCGACGAGAAAATATTGTCGACGCGGCCCGGATATTTTTTCTCCCAATCGCGAAGCAGCATCTTGATCTGCTTACGCTGCAGGTTTTCCTGACTACCGCAGAGATCACAAGGAATAATCGGAAACTGACGTAGCTCGGCGTAGCGTTCGGTATCGACTTCGCGCACATAGGCCATGGGTCGGATCACGATGTGCTTGCCGTCATCAGACTGCAACTTAGGCGGCATTGCTTTCAGTTTGCTGCCGAAGAACATGTTCAAGAAAAAGGTCTCGATAATGTCATCGCGGTGGTGCCCGAGGGCGATCTTAGTCGCACCAAGTTCGCCAGCGACCCGATAAAGAATGCCTCGGCGGAGACGCGAGCAGAGTGAGCAGGTGGTTTTCCCCTCCGGGATCAGGCGTTTGACGATGCTGTAAGTGTCTTGTGTTTCGATATGAAACGGGACATCGATGCTGCGCAAATAATTAGGCAGTATTTCAGCAGGGAAGCCGGGTTGTTTTTGGTCGAGGTTGACTGCGACGATGTCAAAGTGAATCGGCGCGCGCTCGCGCAGCGTCAGCAGGATATCCAGCAGCGCATAGCTATCTTTACCGCCCGACAGGCATACCATCACCTTGTCGCCATCTTCGATCATGTTGAAGTCGCCGATAGCTTGCCCGACGAGGCGACACAAGCGTTTATGTAGCTTGTTGTTCTCGTAAGCGACTTTTTCCGCTTGCCGTGCGGTGGGGCCAGTCATGGTCACGCTAATCATGTCGAGTCTTTAATATGGAGCACTTCGACGCCGACAGCGTCGCAGTCAGGGTAGACATCTGGCTTTTGTGTTGAAACCTGCGCCGCACGTACCTTGGGGTGCAACAGCAAGCTTCGTGCAATGTCATCGCATAGGGTTTCTTGCAAATGCGTGTGACCTTGCGAAACACGCTGCTGGATGGTGTTTCGGATGAAATCGTAATCGAGCACTTCATGCAGTTCGTCTTTTGTCGGCGTCGAAGCGGCAAGTGGTACGTACAGCTCCACATTGAACAAGACACGTTGCTCACCCAGCTTTTCGAAGTCATGGACACCGATGTTGCTCATCATTTGAAAGTTGCGCAGAAACAGTCGGCGGCAATCGGAAAGTGCGGGGTGCATCAAGAAGGAATTCATGTCGAGGGCAGGGTATAGTTTTATCAAATTCACTTCGCAAGGAACATCACATCGCGGTGCATGGGGGTTAAGTGCTGCCCGCCATCAACGATCAGTGTGATGCCGGTGATGCCTTGGGCATTCGCCAAATAGCAAACGGCTTGGGCGATGTCGTCGGCTGTGCTGCTTTTGCCAAGCACGGTCTGTTGATGTGCTTTTTCAAACTGCGACTCGGTTTGGTCGCCTGATACTAAAGTCAACCCGGGTGCCAAACCTACTACCCGTAGCCTTGGTGCTAACGACATGGCGAGTAGCTTGGTGGCTGTGTGTAATGCACTCTTCGACAGTGTGTAGGAGAGGAAGTCCGGGTTGAGGTTGAATAATTTTTGGTCCAGCAGGTTGATAACGACGGATTGCGCATCTTCGGGCGTTGCGGCATGCAGCGCTTGCGCGAGCAGAATCGGTGCAGCGAGGTTGCTGTGCATATGCGCGTCCAGCCGGGCCTGATCAAAGCTCTGTGCGTCATCATAGGAAAACAGTGACGCGCTATTGACGACGCAGCGGATATTACCGAGCTGCGTCATTGCACGCGGCAGTAGCTGCCGGGTTTCTGCTTCGCTCGACAGATCGCATGGAATAGCGATTGCGGCGCGCCCGAGCGCCTTGATTTGGTCTACGGTCTCAAGTGCTTCTGGCTCGGATGCGCGGTAGTGAACCGCGATATCCCACCCCTCTTTTGCCAGTCCAAGCGCAATGGCGCGGCCCAGCCGTTTTGCAGCACCGGTCACTAGCGCAGACTTGCGTGTACTTGTGTTCATGCCTGACGAGGGTTCCATTGATGGCTTGAGCAGCATTGAGCGACAAAGGCGATCATGCGACTCGGCCAGAAAAAGCCTTGCTGCGTAAATAAATTTCCATGCGGACGGCGCTACCTTCCTTACAATAAGCCGCATGTCACTGCCAGATCCACCTGCCGATGCCTTGCAAGCCTCGCTCGCACTGCAAAGCCGGATTCGGCAAGCCATTGCGGCGGACGACGGCTGGATTTCATTCAGCCGTTACATGGATCTGTCGCTGTATACGCCAGGCCTCGGCTACTACGCCGGCGGCGCAGTCAAACTTGGCAAGGACGGCGATTTTACAACTGCGCCAGAAATCAGCGCGCTGTTTGGTGCGACGCTGGCTCGATTCGCGTCTGATCTGTTCGGTAGCGCTCCTTTCAACATACTCGAATTTGGTGCCGGCACGGGCAAGTTGGCGGGCGATTTGCTCAGCGCAGCGGCCGATTCAGGCAGAAAGATAGCGAGCTACCAGATTGTCGAAGTATCCAGCGAACTGCGTGCCCGGCAGCAGCAGGCGCTAGCCAATTACCCCCAGATTGAGTGGCTGGATGCCCCACCCGCAGCGTTTACAGGCCTGGTTATCGCCAACGAGGTACTCGATGCGATGCCCGTGCCGCTACTGGTGCGGCGTGACGGCCGCTGGCTTGAGCGCGGCGTGGCGCTTAATGGCTCGGATTTTCGGTTTGTGGATCGTGAGTGCGAGCAAGGTATGGCCGGCCAAATTCCCGGCGAACCTTCATTGCCCGAAGGGTATCTGACCGAAGTTCACCCGCAGCAAGTCGGTTTTATGGGTCTGCTGGGCGAGATGCTGCGCTCCGGCAATGGCGGTGCAGCGCTGATGATTGACTACGGATTTCCAGCCTCGGAGTACTATTTGCCGCAGCGCTCGGGCGGTACGCTGATGTGTCATTACCGTCATCGTGCACATGCCGACCCGTTTTATCTGCCGGGTTTGCAGGACATCACGACTCATATTGATTTCAGTGCAATCGCGCGCGCCGGATTGGATGCCGGTCTGGAGGTGGGGTTTTATATGAGCCAGGCCGCATTTCTGATCGGTGCCGGTTTGCCGGATTTATTAGATAGACAAGGGGCAGAGGACCCCCTTCATTGGCTACCCTTGTCAAACGCAGTACAAAAACTCACCTCACCTGCCGAGATGGGCGAGCTATTTAAAGCAGTGCTGTTAGTTGACCGGATTGAAGTGCCGGCCTATCTGCAGCGTCTCGATCAAAGTTATCGGCTGTAGTTTGCCGACCGTCGTTAATACCCAGTTAGGTTGCCACCCATCAGATGCGCTGGTTTATTGTTATTTTCTTGGCATTAGTACTACTGTCTTCGGCGCTACCGTGGCTCGAGCGAATGGGTTTGGGCCGACTGCCGGGTGATCTGAATTTCAGTATTTTTGGCTGGAAGTTACGGCTTCCTTTCGCGTCAACCATTCTGTTGACGTTGGTTTGTTTACTGGTCGGGCGCCTGATTTAATCTCATGATCCGTTGGGTTGCATTCATTTTCGTGCTTTTAGCGGTTTTTTACCCACTTTTACCGTTTTTTGGGCGACTTTGGGTCGGGCGCTTGCCGGGCGACTTTCGCTTTCGGTTCAAAGGATTTGATTTTTGTCTGCCGTTTGGCTCTGCGCTGCTGTGGTCTTTGCTAGCGTTTTTGATTGCTAGTCTGGCCAAATTGATTTGAACGCGAAAGCAGCGGCGAAGTGAGCGGCCGCTTTCAGAAAACAGGCAAGCAGCGCATTATGGTAATTGACGGTTTTGGTCTTTTCCACTATAGTAAGCGGTTCCCTGCGGTGGGGTGGCCGAGTGGTTAATGGCAGCAGACTGTAAATCTGCCCTCTTGCGAGTACGCTGGTTCGAATCCAGCCCCCACCACCAGGAGCGAGTCGTAAGACATCGCGGTGCAGTAAAGAGTGAGCGGCAGTGTTGGTCGCCCTTGCGGGTGTAGCTCAATGGTAGAGCTGAAGCCTTCCAAGCTTAAGACGAGGGTTCGATTCCCTTCACCCGCTCCAGGAATTTGCTTGCTCGTTGTGTGGTGGACGGGCGGCTTGCAGTAGCGCCCTTGTAGCTCAGTGGTAGAGCACTCCCTTGGTAAGGGAGAGGCCACGTGTTCAATCCACGTCAAGGGCACCAGTGTTCGTTTGTCAGTACAGTCGGGCGCGTGCCTGATCATTCTCATTAATTCGTTAGGAGTACATGATGGCAAAAGGCAAGTTTGAGCGGACGAAGCCGCACGTGAATGTGGGGACGATTGGTCACGTTGATCATGGCAAGACGACGTTGACGGCGGCGATTGCGACCGTGCTGTCGGCG
>JAJTGD010000058.1 GCA_021299035.1 Oxalobacteraceae bacterium
AAACTGATGAGAAATCATTGGCTTAAGTTGCAGTAAAACCAGAAAGAGGAGAGTAAAACCATGGCAATCAGTTTCAACCTGAACGGCTCGGCGGTCTCCGTCCAGTCGGAGCCGGATACCCCCCTGCTGTGGGTAATCCGTGATGAGATCGGCCTGACGGGCACTAAGTTCGGTTGCGGTAAAGCACAGTGCGGATCTTGCACCGTGCACGTTAACGGCTCCGCCGTTCGCGCATGCCAGACCCCAGTGTCTTCAGTCTCCGGCAAAAAAGTCGCTACTGTCGAGTCGCTCTCCGCAGACAACTCGCACCCGCTGCAGAAAGCCTGGATCAAGCACCAGGTACCTCAGTGCGGCTACTGCCAGTCCGGTCAGTTGATGAGCGCCGCTGCACTGCTTTCCAAGAACAAGAACCCGAGCGACAGCGATATCGACGCCGCTATGGCCGGTAACCTGTGCCGTTGCGGTACCTACAACCGCGTACGCGCCGCCGTCAAAGACGCAGCGGCCGAAATGCGCCGGGCTTAATAGGTAAGAGGAGATAGAAGAAATGACAACCACACGTCGTGAATTCCTTAAAACGTCCACGTCCGCCGCGGGCGTTGCCGTACTTGGCATGTATGTGCCAGGTTTCGGTGGCAAAGAGGCGAATGCAGCAGGTTCGCTGCACACCCCGAACGTTTGGGTGCACATCGCCGACAACAACCAAGTAACCCTGATCTCGCATATGTCGGAGATGGGCCAGGGCGTGCACACGTCGCTGCCTGCGCTGATCGCTGAAGAGCTGAACGTTGACATCACCAAGGTGAAAGTAGCGACTGCTGCTGCTGACCCTGCATACGTCAACGGCTTGCTCGGCGCGCAGATCACCGGTGGCTCGACCGCTATCCGTGACGCATGGGAAAAGCTGCGTATCGGTGGCGCGCAAGTGCGCACCATGCTGGTCCAGGCTGCTGCTAACAAGTGGGGCGTTCCTGCTTCTTCGCTGAAAGCTGAGAACGGTGTTGTGTCGGGTGGTGGCAAGTCCGCAACCTACGGCGAGCTCGCTTCGGCAGCTGCATCGATCCCTGTACCAAAAGAAGTCAAGCTGAAAGACGCTAGCCAATTCACTATCGTCGGCAAGGCTATCCCGCGTCTGGACACCCCGGCAAAAGTCAACGGTACCGCAGAGTTCGGTATCGATGTCAAAGTGCCTGGTCTGGTCTACGCTTCGGTCGAAATGTCGCCAGTCATCGGCGGCCAGCCAAAGAGCTTCGACGACTCCGCAGTTCGTGGCTTGCCAGGCATCATCGGCGTCTACAAAATCAACGGCGGTGTTGGTATCGTGGCTGACAGCTACTGGCGTGCATTCAAAGCACGTAAGGCGCTGAAGGTTGAGTGGGACCTCGGCCCAGGTGCAAACCTGAACACCAAAGCAATGTGGGATGGCACCAAAGCTGCTGAGAAGTCGGTCGCTCCGATCAAGGTGCGTCCGGATGTCGGCAATGCGAGCGACGCGCTGCAAAGTGCAGCTAAAGTTCTGAAGGCTGAGTACTACACCCAGCACATGGCTCACCAGCCGCTCGAGCCAATGAACATGGTTGCGATCGTGTCGGGCGATAAGTGCGAACTGATTGGCCCAACCCAGTTCCAGCAAGGTGCACAAGGCTTCGCTGCTGCAGCGATTGGCCTAAAGCCAGAAAACGTTACCGTCCGTACGACCTACCTCGGTGGTGGCTTCGGTCGTCGTATCGTGACTGACTTCGTGGTGCAGGCTGCTGAGCTGTCGAAGGCATCGGGTCGTCCGGTCAAAGTTCTGTGGTCGCGTGAAGACGACATGAAGAACGACTGGTACCGTCCGCAGAGCTTGAACCGCATGGAAGGTGGCTTGGATGCATCCGGTAAGCCGGTCGCTATCAAGCACCAGATCAGCTCGCAGTCGATCACTCAGGTGCTGTTTGGTCTGCCTAAAAACACTCTGGATCCGTTCATGGTCGAGGCAGCAGTTGCGCCTTACGATGTGCCAAACACATCGCACGACCTGATCATCCATGACACCGGCATCCGTGTTGGTTACCTGCGCGCTGTGTCGCACACTATGAACTGCTTCGCTAACGAATCGTTCATGGACGAGCTGGCACACGCTGCTGGTAAGGATCCGGTCAAGTACCGTATGGAGCTGCTCAGCAAAGAGCCGCGCTTCGCGAACGTACTGAAGATCGCTGCTGACAAAGCCGGCTGGGGCAAGAAACTGCCTGCAGGCCGTGCATTGGGCGTCGCGCTGATGGAAGGCTATGGCACGTACATGGCTCAAATCGCCGAAGTCTCGGTCACCGGTGGCAATATCAAGGTGCATAAGGTCACCGTGGCTTGCGATTGCGGCCGCATGGTGAACCCAGGCATCGTTCGTCAGCAGCTCGAGTCCGGTATCGTCTATGGTCTGTCGCATGCGCTCTACAGCGACATCACCTTGACCAACGGCCGTGTTGACCAAAACAACTTCAATGACTTCCGTATCCTGCGTACCACTGAGACGCCGGTAATGGACATCGTTTTGGTTGATAGCAACGAGAAGCCAGGTGGCACGGGTGAGCCGTCCACGTCGCTGATCGCACCTGCTGTGGCGAATGCGGTGTTTACTGCAACAGGCAAGCGCCTGCGCAGCATGCCGTTCGCGAAGGCACTGAAGTCCGCTTAATCGGACTTCTCGCCTGAAGGGCTAAATGCCCTCCCTTGCTTGCAAGGGGGGGCATTTTTTATCGCATCGGAGTTTTCGTTCCGTTGCCGATTGGATTTTTGTGATGTCCTTGCTTGCGTGCCAATGCCGTAACGGCGGTACATTAGGCAGCGTGTGCGGGGATAATTCGAGCGTGATAAAGAGTTTAGGCAGAGATGGATAGCATCGACCTGGAAGTACTCAAGACCTGCAGCGAATGGATCGCAGCGGGCAAGCAATGTGAACTGGTTACCGTGATCCGGACGTGGGGCTCGAGCCCGCGGCCCGAAGGTGCGACGCTGGGTATTTGTGAAGATGGCCGCGTCGTTGGCTCGGTGTCTGGCGGCTGTATCGAGGACGACCTGATCGCGCGCGCGCGTGAGAGCGGCATTACGCGTACCCAGCCTGAAATCGTCACCTACGGCATCACTGCTGATGAAGCGCATCGTTTTGGGCTGCCGTGTGGCGGCACGATACAGCTGGCGATAGAGCCGTTGTTTGCCCATAGCCGCATCGATGAATTGATTGCGCAGCTAGCCCAAGGCCAGCTGGTCGCCCGCCGCGTTGACTTGCAAAGCGGTGATGTAACCCTGGGCCCAGCGAAGGCGGGCATGAGTCTGCAGGTATCCGAAGCGGCGTTGACCACCATTCATGGGCCGCGTTGGCGGCTGCTAATTATTGGTGCCGGGCAGTTGTCACGCTTTCTGGCGCAGATCGCGGTAGGTATGGATTATGCGGTCACGGTCTGTGACCCGCGCGAAGAGTATCGCGATGGCTGGTCAGTCGAGGGCGTGCAGGTCGTGCACGCCATGCCCGATGATCTGGTCATGGAAATGCGGTTGGATAGTCGCTCGGCGGTGGTCGCGCTCACGCATGACCCCAAGTTGGATGACTTGGCGCTGATGGAAGCGTTGAAGTCCGAGGCTTTTTATGTGGGCGCCATAGGCTCGCGCTCAAACGACCAAAAGCGCCGCGAGCGTCTACTGGAGTTTGATCTGACACCGGCTGAGTTGGACAAGCTGCACGGTCCGATTGGTATTTATATTGGCAGCAAGACGCCGTCCGAAATTGCGATTTCAATTCTGGCCGAGCTGACCGCGGTGAAGAATGGTGTTGAGCTGCCCGATATCATGCAGGTCCGTGCGGCCAAAGAGGCAGCGCAGACTGAGGCCAGTCCGGATGCCTGCCTGCTGGATCCGGTTCAACGTATCGTCTGAACCCGACACCACCCAATACCCCTGCCATCAGCCGATGGCGGGGCGATTGTTTTTTCGAGTGGGTATTTCTCATCATGAACACGCCGCCCGAGCGACCCGACACTCCCTGTGTCGCGATTTGCTCCACCACCTTCGATGATATTTGCCGCGGCTGTGGCCGCACTGTCGGCGAGGTGGCCGATTGGGTGTTCATGACGGCCGAGGAAAAAGAGCTGGTCTGGCAGCGCATTTTGGCACAGGGTTATCCACGGCGTTAGTACCCACTACCTTGGTAAGCCCGAGCTATTAAGGTGCGAGCTGGTGATGGTCAGGCCGATTTCAACGGAGCGCATGTAAGCGTCACGCATCGGCGGCGACCGGCGGAGCCTCTGTCACAATACTGTCATACAGCGGGGATACAGTCGCGGGGTTAAGTCTCCGCCCGTCTGGGCAACCCCACCCTAAAGCGTAGCAAGAGGCCATGTCGACCATGAGCGTACCAATGACGGATGCAGGGCCGACCCCCATCGCACGACCCGTCGCTCCCCCACCAGCGTCATCCAGCGCCCAGAAATGGCAGGATTTCCTATTCCACAAGCTGACCATGGCGTTTGCCGCCTTGGTATTGCTGATCCTGGTGGGAATTATTGCGTCACTGGTCGTGGGTGCATGGCCCGCGCTCAAGCACTTCGGACCGGGGTTTATCACCCGCATCGAATGGGATCCCGTCAATGATGAGTACGGCGCGCTGATTGCGATTGCCGGCACCGTTATTTCTTCGATGATCGCGCTGTTGATTGCTTTCCCTGTGAGCTTCGGGATCGCCTTGTTCTTGACGGAGATTTGCCCGGTTTGGCTAAAGCGTCCGCTCGGTACCGCAGTCGAGTTATTAGCGGGTGTGCCCAGTATTATTTACGGTATGTGGGGCTTGTTTGTGTTCGCGCCACTGTTCGCCGACTATGCCCAACCCTTCCTCGCCGCTACGCTTGGTAATTTGCCAGTGATCGGTGTGCTGTTCAATGGCCCAATGATGGGGATTGGCATCCTGACCGCGGGCTTGATCTTGTCGGTGATGATTATCCCGTTCATTGCATCTGTGATGCGCGATGTATTTGATACTTGCCCAGGTGTATTGAAAGAATCCGCCTACGCGATCGGTTGTACGCGATGGGAAGTGGTTCGTCATGTTGTCCTACCTTACACGCGTATTGGTGTGGTCGGCGGTGTCATGCTCGGACTCGGCCGTGCATTGGGCGAGACGATGGCAGTGACCTTCGTGATCGGCAACGCGCATAAGCTGTCCTGGTCCTTGTTCGCGCCGGGAAACAGCATTGCGTCGACTTTGGCGAATGAATTTGCAGAAGCCGAAGCTGGCTTGCATATGTCGTCATTATTCGCGCTTGGTCTGATCTTGTTTGCAATCACCTTTATTGTGCTTGCGGTGGCGAAGCTGATGCTCTTATCCCTCGAAGGTAAGGAGGGCACGAAATGAACACTCTCGTAGACCCATTCAAGTCAGATAACCCGATTTATCGCCGTCGCTTGCTGCGTCATCGTGTCGGTATCTCCCTATCAGTTTGCGCGATGGCGTTTGGTATCGGTTTCTTGCTATGGATTTTGTCGGTACTGCTCATCAATGGCTTGGGTGCGATTGATATTGAGATATTTACCCGTACCACGCCCGCACCGGGCAGCGAAGGTGGCGGGCTGTTGAACCCGATTGTGGGCAGCCTGTTGATGGTAGGTACGGCGACGTTGATCAGTACCCCCGTCGGAATTTTTGCAGGTGTCTATCTTGCTGAGTACGGACAAGAGAGTAAGTTTGCGCAAATCACGCGCTTTGTTACCGACATCATGTTGTCGGCGCCATCGATTGTGATTGGCTTGTTCGTTTACGCAGTGATCGTGGCGAATGTCAGGCACTTCTCTGGTTGGGCCGGCAGTATCGCGATTGCCTTGATCGCTATTCCGGTGGTGGTAAGAACGACCGACAATATGCTGCAACTTGTACCGGCGAGTTTGCGCGAGGCTGCCTTTGCTTTGGGTGCGCCACGCTGGAAAGTGGCCACCATGATTCGGCTACGTGCGGTCAAGGCGGGTGTGGTGACGGGAGTACTGCTGGCAGTCGCGCGTATCTCTGGTGAGACGGCGCCCTTGCTGTTCACTGCCTTGTCGAATCAATTCTATAGTACCGACATGAGTCGACCCATGTCCAATCTGCCGGTCGTGATTTTCCAGTTTGCGATGAGTCCGTATGAAAACTGGAAGTCGCTGGCCTGGGGTGGTGCGCTGCTGATTACGATGAGCGTACTCGGCTTGAATATCCTGTCGCGATTGTTGATCAGACAGACCAAGACTAACTGAGGCTAAGTATGATTAATATTGCGACGCTGAGCGAGGCAGCGCCCGTCATGGCGACCGATCTCAAGCCCATCATCCATGCGAAGAATTTGGATTTTTACTACGGTAGCTTCCAAGGCCTGAAGCAGATCAATCTCGATATTTTCGAGCGCAAGGTCACCGCCTTCATCGGGCCTTCGGGCTGTGGCAAGTCGACGCTATTACGTACCCTCAACCGCATGTACGACTTGTATCCTGGTCAGCGTGCGGAAGGCGAGATTATCTTCAATGGCCGCAACATTCTTGATAAGGATGTTGACGTCAATGTGCTGCGTGCCAAGGTCGGTATGGTGTTTCAGAAGCCCACTCCATTTCCGATGTCGATTTATGAAAATATCGCCTTTGGCGTTCGGCTCTATGAAAACCTCTCAAAAGGCGAGATGGATGAGCGCGTTGAGTGGGCGCTGAACAAGGCGGCACTG
>JAJTGD010000059.1 GCA_021299035.1 Oxalobacteraceae bacterium
CAAGCCAACATATGATTGGCGGTTGAACAAGCCGTTGTCCATGACACTCCCGCCACCTTGGAAGGTACCCGCACCCACGACGTTGCCTGCTGCATTGTTCGGAGTCCTGTTGAGTCCGGGATTGTCGCTGGCACCGTTGGCATTGAAACCCATACCGAGAGAGCCGTGTGCCTTGAGACCCGAGCCCAGATCTTCGCTGACGTTAAGGTTGATCGACTGGTTGTCGAAGTAGGCGCCCTGTTCAATCATCATTCCGCCGGTGCCGTTGTAGCCTGAAGTGCGGGCGATGCCCATGTCCAGATTGCCGCTGATGCTGACATTTGCCGACATTGCTGCCGACGAGGCGATCAGCGCCACTGCAGCCAGGGCCAATTGAGTTTTTCTCATTTCGTAATCTCCAAAATGTTGTGATGCTAAGATTTCACTGTCGGTATTCGGCCGGTTTGAACGACCATTTACGCGAAAGCGACGCTCCAAGACCAAGGGGATCTAGAGTCATCTTGCATTGAAGCAAATCTTGAGGGTTGCGGCAAAGTTAATCTTTATTTCTTGGTCAAATCACTAACTTTTTGTAGTTTCCACACAACAATAATCCGGATAGAGATAAAAATTGAGCAACTTTTTGATTTCGCTTGACTCAGCCATTTGCGCCTTTGATCGAACCCTCCGAACCATGAGCAACGTGGCAACCGCGTCTCGACCCAACCCTGCTGTGGGCGTTGCCGAGCCGGGGCTGACCGAGCAGGAAAAAACCCATAGCGCCGGGTTGATGCGGGTGAATCATGTGGGTGAGGTCTGCGCGCAGGCGCTGTATGCAGCGCAGTCCGCCTTTGCTAAAACCCCGCTCACCCGGGAGCAGTTTCAGAAGGCGGGTGAAGAAGAGGTCGACCATCTGGCCTGGACCGCTGATCGGTTGCAGGAGCTGGGTTCGCGCACCAGCCTACTCAACCCCCTGTGGTACGCGGGGTCGTTTGCGCTGGGTGCAGTGGCCGCGAAGCTCGGGGACCCAGTCAGCTTGGGGTTTGTGGTGGAGACTGAGCGTCAGGTGGAAGCGCACCTTGACCGTCACTTGGAGGAGTTGCCGCCAAACGACCTGCGCTCACGCGCTATCGTGACGCAGATGCGGGACGATGAGGTGGCGCATGCCGAGGCGGCAGCGCAACTGGGCGCAGCTGAGTTGCCGCTGCCGGTGAAGAAGGTCATGCAGGCGATGGCCAAGGTGATGACCACCGCTGCTTACCGCATTTAAAGTATCGCGGCTGTATCTGTAAGAAATCCAACCACTGGATGCCGGCCTCCGCCGGCATGACGAGTCAACCGTCGTCGCTCTCGATGCCCGTGCCGAGCGCCTTCAACGGCTCAAAATCAGCCGCTGGAAGCCGGGGCAAGGTCATCAATAATCTCGAATGAATGCGTCAGCTCTGCAGTTTTCTCGAGCATGATCGACGCCGAGCAGTAC
Source organism: Oxalobacteraceae bacterium (assembly GCA_021299035.1). Taxonomy (GTDB): domain Bacteria; phylum Pseudomonadota; class Gammaproteobacteria; order Burkholderiales; family Burkholderiaceae_D; genus Pernthalerella; species Pernthalerella lacunae. The sequence continues at coordinate 1,460 of JAJTGD010000059.1, forward strand.
TTCTCATGCGACAGCTTGATGGCGCGCTCGACTAGATTGGTCTTCAGCTCGCGCCCGCGCACCGTGAAGTGAAAATGCACCTTGGTGAAGACTTTCGGGTCTTTCTCGGCGCGCTCAGCCTTGAGCGAGACGTCGCAGCCGCGGATGTCCTGCCCGCTTTTGCGCAAGATAAGCACCACGTCAAAGGCGGTGCAGCCGCCGGTACCGGCCAAAACCAGCTCCATCGGGCGCGGCGCCAGGTTGTGTCCGCCGCCCTCGGGCGCGCCATCCATGTTGACTACATGTCCGGAACCGGTCTCGGCTACAAAGCCCATGCCGGACAGCCCGGTCCAGCGCACGGTGCATTCCATTTCACTCTCCTTAACGTTCAAATCGGCTCGATTGCCATGTAGTTGGGCCTTTGTCGGCGCCGGCAGCACCCACCAACAGCCAGATTGCCAAACAGCCAACGAGATCAGTTCCTAGTTTAACGCCAAGGCGTGCGATCGCTCTTTCGTTTGACGCCAAGTCATTGAAAACTCTATAATCTCAGGTTCCCCAATTTGCCCGGACGGGGAGTACATAACAAGGGAGCGTCCGCTGCTCGGGTTTGGCTCGGGGGCCAACCGGCGGAACCACCACCACGGGTTTACTTAATCAAGGATGCATCATGAAAACCTTTTCCGCTAAAGGACACGAAGTCCAGCGCGATTGGTTTGTGATCGACGCCACGGACAAAGTCCTCGGTCGTGTCGCCAGCGAAGTGGCACACCGTCTGCGCGGCAAGCACAAGCCAGAATTTACACCCCATGTCGACACCGGTGATTTCATCATCGTGGTGAACGCTGCCAAGCTGCGTGTCACCGGCGCCAAAGCGCTCGACAAAAAGTATTTCCGTCACACCGGTTATCCGGGTGGCATCTACGAGACCAATTTCCGCGATATGCAAGCCAAGCATCCGGGCCGCGCGCTCGAGAAGGCTGTTAAAGGCATGTTGCCGAAGGGTCCGTTGGGTTATGCGATGGCCAAGAAGCTGAAGGTGTATGCCGACGATGCGCATCCGCACAGCGCTCAGCAACCCAAGCCACTCGAACTGTAAGGAACAGACATGATCGGTAACTACAACTACGGAACCGGCCGCCGCAAGAGTGCCGTTGCGCGTGTATTCATTAAAGTTGGCAGCGGCAAGATCGTCGTCAACGGCAAGGATGCAGCGGAGTATTTTTCTCGTGAGACGGGCTTGATGGTGATTCGCCAGCCGCTCGAACTGACGAACAACGTCAATCGCTTCGACATCATGGTCAATGTGCATGGTGGCGGCGAATCAGGTCAAGCAGGTGCGGTACGTCATGGCATCACGCGCGCACTGATTGACTACGACGTCGCACTCAAGCCCGAGCTGTCGAAGGCAGGCTTTGTGACCCGTGACGCACGCGAAGTTGAACGTAAAAAGGTTGGCCTGCGCAAAGCACGTCGCGCCAAACAGTTCTCCAAGCGTTAATCCGGCGTTTGCTCGTTGTAATTGGAAGCCGTCGGGTTACTCCCGGCGGCTTTTTTCTTTGGCTATATCTGTCTTGCGATGCGATTTACGCAGCGCACGACACAACGGACAAAATGGACACAACGCATAATTTTCCTTATTCAGGTATCGGGAGTCAGGAATGATCAAGGTTGGTATCGTCGGTGGCACCGGCTACACAGGCGTCGAGCTGCTACGACTGCTTGCGGCGCATCCGCAAGTCACGCTGAACAGCATCACCTCGCGCAAAGAAGATGGCATGCCCGTCGCGGAGATGTTTCCGTCATTGCGTGGACATGTGTCGCTCGCTTTTTCGGCGCCCGAGAAAGCGCGGCTCGATCAGTGCGATGTGGTGTTCTTCGCAACGCCCCATGGTGTGGCGATGGCGCAGGCACGTGAGCTGTTGGCGGCAGGCGTCAAAGTGATCGATCTCGCTGCCGACTTTCGTCTCAAAGACACTGCAGTATTCGAGCAGTGGTACGGCATGCCGCACAGCTGCCCGGACATTCTGGCCGAGGCAGTCTACGGCCTGCCCGAAGTCAACCGCGACGCGATTCGTAAGGCACGCGTTATCGGCCTGCCCGGTTGCTACCCGACCTCAATGCAGCTCGGTTTCAAGCCACTGCTGTCGCAAGGCAAACCGCTGGTGAATGAGTCTTCGCTAATCGCCGATTGCAAATCTGGGGTATCAGGGGCGGGACGCAAAGCAGAAGTTCACGCCCTGTTGGCTGAGGCCTCGGACAACTTCAAGGCTTATGGCGTGCCCGGCCATCGTCATCTGCCAGAAACCGTGCAAGGCTTGCAAGCCATCGCGGGTCGTCCGGTCGGGCTGACCTTCGTGCCGCATCTGGTGCCGATGATTCGCGGCATCCATTCCACGCTGTACGCCACCTTGTTGCCGGAGGCGCGCGGTATCGATGTGCAGTCGCTGTTCGAGCAGCATTACGCCAATGATCCATTTGTGGATGTGCTGCCGGCGGGTAGCCATCCGGAAACCCGCTCGGTGCGCGCATCGAACATGTTACGCATAGCCCTGCACCGTCCCGGTGGCGGTGATTTGCTGGTGATTTTGGTGGTGGAAGATAACCTGGTCAAAGGCGCGGCGGGGCAAGGCGTGCAGTGTATGAACCTGATGTTTGGCCTGGAAGAAACCATCGGCTTGCGGCAGGTGCCTATCCTGCCTTGATGTTTCAGGGGCAGCGCGCAGATCACCCTTCACCGGATAGGGTTGAATTGAGCGCTGACGAGCGCATAATCCGAGGATCAGCGCCTTGAGCTTACGTCCGTCGGCGCCTGCGGCCACTATCCCCAGCCGCTATAATCACGCAGCTATGCTGCAAGGAGTTCCAACATGAATGCACCTACCGAAATGCCGGCACCGATCAACTTCACCGACAGCGCCGCTGGCAAAGTCGCACAGTTGATTGAGGAAGAAGGTAACCCAGAGCTGAAACTGCGCGTATTCGTGCAGGGCGGTGGTTGCTCGGGCTTTCAGTACGGCTTCACCTTCGATGAAATCGTCAACGAAGATGACACCACCATGGTGAAGAATGGTGTGAAGCTGCTGATTGATTCGATGAGCTACCAGTACCTGGTGGGCGCAGAGATCGATTACAAAGACGACCTCGAAGGCGCACAGTTCGTCATTAAGAACCCGAACGCCACCACTACCTGCGGCTGCGGATCGTCGTTCTCTGCCTGATCAGATTTTTGTCTTGGCGAAAAGCGCGGCGCTGTCCGCGCTTTTTTGTTTGTACCTATCACCAGTCAGCGCTTCTCCGAGTGCTATCACGCCGGGTACAAAGCCCCAAGTACACGCGGACCCTGAGCGCCCGTCACCGCCGGTAAGTTACCCGGCAAACCATCGCAGAAACGCGCTGCCAACCAAGCAAACGCTGTAGCCTCAACATGCATGGGCGCGATACCCAAGGCCTCGGTGCTCGCCACCGGTTTGCCAAGTTCATGCTGCAAGCAGCGCATCAGGTGCGTATTCAACGCACCACCGCCGCACACATACACCGCCTCTGCTTCAGGGGCATCGCGTTGAATAGCCTGCGCAATCGAGCGCACCGTGAATGCGGCCAAGGTCGCTTGGATATCCACCGGCGCGATGCCGCTGAATCTTGCCAGTCGGTCCTGTAACCATTCGGGATTGAACAAATCGCGCCCGGTGCTTTTGGGCGCCGGTGCCGAAAGATAAGGCTCGGCCAACAGATCGGCCAACATCTCCGGCGCCGGTCTACCCGACGCTGCCCACTCGCCACTCGGGTCATAGGGCGTGCCCAGATGCGTACTCGCCCACGCATCCATCAGTACGTTACCTGGGCCTGTGTCATACCCGAGCACGCTGCTATCGGCACGCAATACGCTCAGATTGGCGATACCACCGATGTTCACCACCACCCGCGTGGCCGTTGGGCTGCCAAACACCGCCTGATGAAACGCGGGCACCAAGGGCGCACCCTGTCCGCCTGCCGCGATGTCGCGACTGCGGAAATCCGCAATTACATCAATGCCGGTCAATTCGGCTAGTAGGGCCGGGTTGTTTGCCTGACGCGTAAATCCCAGGTCAGGCCGATGCCGTATGGTTTGTCCATGCACGCCAATCGCTTTCACCGCCGCAGCAGATAAGCCGGCATCACTCAGCAGTTGATGCACACATTGGGCATACAACTGCACGAGTTGATTCGCAACCAAGGCTTCGCGTTCGATTTCATTGAAACCGGCGGATTGCAGCGTAAACAATATCTGCCGCAAGGGTTCGGGAAAGGGCACATAGGCCGCATGTAGCGCGCCATCGAAGGCGGTGAGCGCGCCATCAACACCGTCCAGGCTGGTGCCTGACATCAGGCCGATATAGAGCGGGGCAGACATAGTCGTGGATCAGTAGACGGGCGATGTAGGTTAAAGAGGTTTGCATAAAGCAAACCGTGTGGCAGACCGTACAGTAAACCGTTTTGCAAACCGTATTACAAACAACAGGCAGTGTATCGCCGATCGTGCGCCCGCAACACTGCCCGGTGGCCATATTGCGGGAATCTTGGCACAGGCAGTTCACATACATTGCAGACGTAGTACATGGCCTTGAACGGCAGCGAACGGTTGAGCAGGAGTCATGCGCGCAATCCGCTAGAATCGCGTGTTTACGAGCTGTCGCACGCCATTGTTCGTTATTGCGCGCAGCTTGGCCGCCACCCGCGCGCGTTACAACAATGGAAAAGCCGCGCGTCATGATCCAGACCGACTCCGTATGAACGCACACGCCGCCGCCGACCCATCAACGCCAGCAACTCCGCCGCAACTTCCCCTGTCCGATGCGGTGCAGGAAGCGCTTGCGGTCGTCAAACGTGGTGCCGAAGAGTTACTGATTGAATCCGAGTTTGCGCAAAAGCTGGCGCACTCAGAAAAAACCGGTAAGCCCTTGCGTATCAAGCTGGGCCTTGATCCAACTGCGCCCGATCTGCATCTCGGTCATACCGTCGTGCTGAACAAAATGCGGCAGTTACAGGACCTCGGTCACACGGTGATTTTTTTGATTGGTGACTTCACCTCAATGATCGGCGACCCTTCCGGCCGTAACGTCACCCGCCCGCCACTCACGCGCGAGCAAATCGAAGCTAACGCGAAGACGTATTTTTCTCAGGCTAGTTTGGTGCTGGATCCGGCACGTACCGAGATCCGCTA
>JAJTGD010000007.1 GCA_021299035.1 Oxalobacteraceae bacterium
AGTTGGCAGCCTTGATGCCGTATTGCATCGCCATGTACAACGAGGTCGGCGTTTTACCCGAGCGCGAAACGCCAACCAGAATCACATCAGCAGACGACAGGTTTTTATGGGACTGTCCGTCATCATGCGCCAGTGAGAAATTAATCGCTTCGATACGGCTTTTATAGTCCTGCGAATCAGCGATATTGTGGCTGCGACCGATGGTGTGGGTGGAGGCCGTACCCAGTTCCTGCTCAAGCGGCTCGACGAAGGTTTGGATCAAATCCATGTGCATCGCATCTGCACGACGCACGATGGTCGAGAGCTCCGACTTCACCAGTGTCGAGAACACGATCGGACGCTTGCCCTCAATGTGCAAAGCATCATTGATACGCCGCACCGCCTCATGCGCTTTGTCTTCAGTATCGATGAAAGGCAACCGAATTTGACGGAAACGCAGATCGAACTGTGTCAGCACCGAGTGACCAAATGTTTCCGCGGTGATACCCGTGCCATCCGACACAAAGAAAACTGTTCGATCAAACCCGGTGGAACCTGGCGGAGTGTTGCTATGCATGGTGGTTTCTAAAGAGTTAACGCAAAATTCGCCGACCAAGCTGATCCGGGAGCATGCTTGGCGAGTAAAATGAGGCCTGCCCAATATTTTCCCACGCGGACTGTCCCCAGGACAATCAATCACGGATCGAGTCATGCCAGCCCCTTCACGCCAGCACAGCACTCTCCACGCGTCCGCGTCGCACGCACCGATTTCTTCCCATCAAAGAGGTATTTATGTCCCACCCAACATCTGCGGGGGCTCACTCGGCCCCTGATTCGGGGGCGGCTTACGTCGTTGCTTTCGAACACTTGCGCATGACGGATGTCGAATCCGTCGGCGGCAAGAATGCGTCGCTTGGCGAAATGATCAGCCAACTGGCGCATGTCGGCGTGCGCGTTCCCGGTGGTTTCGCCACTACGGCTCAGGCTTTCCGTGATTTCTTGTCCTATCGCAGCGTTGCCGGCGCTGCGCTGGCTGATCGTATCGCCGACCGTCTGGCGCATCTGGACATCGATGATGTGCGCGCACTTGCTACTGCGGGCGCAGAGATTCGGCAGTGGATTGTTGATACGCCGTTCCAGCCCCGTCTGTTGGAAGAGATCACCCAGTTCTATCACCGCTTGGTCGATAACTCGGCGAGCGAAATGTCCTTCGCTGTGCGGTCCAGCGCCACCGCGGAAGACTTGCCCGATGCCTCATTCGCGGGTCAGCAAGAGACTTTCCTGAATGTGGTCGGTATCGACAATGTGCTGGAGGCGATGAAGCATGTCTTCGCCTCCCTCTACAACGACCGCGCGATCTCTTACCGCGTCCACAAGGGCTTCACGCATAGCGAAGTTGCGCTGTCGGCGGGCGTGCAGCAAATGGTGCGCTCGGACCTCGGTGCTTCCGGTGTGATGTTCACCATTGATACTGAGTCCGGATTCAAAGATGTGGTGTTCATCACATCGAGTTATGGTCTGGGTGAGACGGTGGTGCAGGGCGCGGTTAACCCCGACGAGTTCTACGTGCACAAGCCCATGCTCGCCGCCGGCAAACTGGCGATCATCCGACGCAACATTGGCTCCAAGTTGATCAAGATGGAATTCACGGGCGAAGCCAAAGCCGGCCGCTCGGTGCGTACTGTGGATGTGCCGATCGAGCAACGCAACCGTTACTCCCTGAGCGACGCCGAGGTTGCCGAGTTAGCCCGCTATGCCGTCACCATTGAGCAACACTACGAACGTCCGATGGACATCGAGTGGGGCAAAGATGGCCGCGACGGTAAGCTCTACATCCTGCAAGCGCGCCCCGAGACTGTGAAGTCGCAGCAAAAGCATGGCGATGCGCAACAGCGTTTCAAGTTGAAGGGTTCAAGCAATGTGCTGACCTACGGCCGTGCCATCGGCCAAAAGATCGGCGCCGGCCCGGTGCGAGTCATCAAAGATCCCGATCAGATGGAGCGCGTGCAACCGGGCGACGTACTGGTGGCCGATATGACCGACCCTAACTGGGAACCGGTCATGAAACGCGCTGCGGCCATTGTCACCAACCGGGGTGGACGTACCTGCCATGCCGCGATCATTGCGCGCGAATTAGGGGTGCCGGCCGTGGTGGGTTGTGGTGACGCCACCGAGGTGCTGAAGGATGGCACGCTAGTAACGGTTTCTTGCGCTGAAGGTGATGAGGGTCGAATTTATGACGGCCTGCTCGAAACCGAGGTAACCGAGATCAGCGGCGGCGATCTGCCCGAGATCCCTGTCAAGATCATGATGAACGTCGGCAACCCGCAGCTAGCCTTCGACTTTGCTCAGCTGCCTAACAGCGGCGTCGGGTTGGCGCGGCTCGAGTTCATCATCAACAACAATATCGGTGTTCATCCCAAGGCTATCCTGGAATATCCCAATATCGATCCAGACCTGAAAAAAGCGGTCGAATCAGTCGCGCGGGGCCATGCCTCGCCGAAAGCCTTCTATGTCGACAAGCTGGCGGAGGGCGTAGCGACCATTGCGGCAGCGTTTTGGCCGCGTCCCGTCATTGTTCGGTTATCGGACTTCAAGTCGAATGAGTACAAGAAGCTGATTGGCGGCTCACGTTACGAGCCCGATGAAGAGAACCCGATGCTGGGTTTCCGCGGTGCAGCACGTTATCTCGCGCCGGATTTCGCCGAAGCCTTCGAAATGGAGTGCCGCGCGATGAAACGGGTGCGCGATGAGATGGGCCTCACCAACGTCGAAATCATGGTCCCGTTCGTCAGAACCCTTGGGCAAGCCGAGAAGGTGGTCAATCTTCTCGCCAAGCACGGCTTAAAGCGCGGTGAGAATGGCCTGAGACTGATCATGATGTGTGAGATACCGTCTAATGCAATTCTGGCCGAGCAGTTCCTGGAATTCTTTGACGGCTTTTCTGTCGGCTCCAATGACCTGACCCAGCTGACGCTGGGCCTGGACCGGGACTCCGGCATGGAGCTGCTGGCGGCTGATTTCGATGAACGCGACCCGGCAGTGCTGGCTTTGCTTTCAAAAGCCATCCAAACCTGCCTCGCCAAGGGCAAATATGTGGGCATTTGCGGGCAGGGGCCGTCGGATCACCCCGACTTTGCCGAGTGGCTGATGCGGGAGGGCATCAGCTCGATCTCACTCAACCCCGACTCAGTGGTCGATACCTGGAGGCTGCTGGCTAGCCACCGATAAAAATACTGTCGATCACAGGGTTAAAGTGTTGACACTCGGCAATATTCCGCTACACTCCGCACTTGCTGATTGGCATAACAACCAAAAACAGTCAGTGGTACTGATTCCGCCCCCGCGCTTCACGGCCCGGGGGTTTTGTTTTTTGGGGTTCCTCTGCGGCTCACTGCTGCTCTTTCCTTGTTCGATTAATGAGCATCTTTAGATAGTTGGTTTCCGGCTCAAAATTCTCTCGTTCAGCCACTAACTCCAGGAACTGGTTGGCCTGTTCGACTTCGCTTTGATTTAGCGGCGTCTTGTTCGTATCGAGCGCCTCATGAAGGCGTGTCAAAAGTGCTTGGATGGTGTCAAGCGCTTGCTTTTGATAATCGTCCGCGTCTGTCTCCTCGTCGATATCGTTTTCAACCATCGATGAGGCGAGTTTCTGTGCGAATTCGTTTATGTTGTTCTTCGACCAGGGAGAAAATCTTAACGGTTGGAGAACATCGTTCGCGAGCTGCGAAGAGGAATTAGATTTGATTAGCGGTATCAGCGCCTCCGCAATTCTTTCCAAGCGTCCTTTATCGGTGATGCTGACTTTTTGCCGAAGATAGTCGAACCCATACCCGGCAATACGTGCAAATTCCTTCTCCGGAATCCGTTCGTCAGAAGGTATTTCTTGTTTGTAGGCAGTCCAAGCTTCGCTGATAAATTTACGTTTATCTTTTCGTGTTGCTGGGTCTTCTATTGACTGAGTACCAGCTTCCAGCGTTATGTATCTTGCGCCTCTCTCCGTCTTCCATGCGAGCCCGCCACTTGGCGCTTGCTGATGTAGTTTGCTCAAAAACTCCGCAGTGTTGTCTTTCGTGACCTTTGAATTATGAAGCTTCAACGACGGGAGTTCGGGGGACGAAGCACCCTCAGTATCGTCATGTGCCAGAAACGCCATGTGATCTGTCTTTTGGGAAGTGGTGTTGACCGTTTTCCTGCTGGCATCAATCTGTTGCTGCTGTTGCTTCCCTTTTTGAGAGGTCTGATGGCTATCAGAGAGCGTTTTTGAGCTGACCTCGGGCTTTCTGAATTTCGTAGAACTTGCGAGTGCCTCCGGTTTTCTTGGGGGCCTTCCGCCCAGCGCGCGTACGTTCGTCGGCGCCGGGGAAGAAGGCGCAATCGGACACCATCCCATACTTTCAATGTATTTACTTGCGGCGGATCTGGCGCTCATGATGCCATCGAGCTTGTCGGAGATTCTCTGGGGTAGGCTACGCTTTCCCTCCCGTTGGTAAAAAACGAGGGTGACTTCTTGTGCCTTACTATCCTTATCTAACCTTGCATACCACTTTCCTTGCCCGTTTTCTGATGCAAGTATCAGCAGTTTTGTAGGGGGGATGGACATAAGCCCAACTCCATCGTGTAGTTTTGCATAAGATTTGGTGACGTGAGTGCCCATCATGCACTGCGCCGTGCTGCGTTTTCGCTGCACTATCAAAACACGATGATCTACAAAGGAATAGTTTGCCGCGGGCACCGATAAGCCAAACTGTAGGCTTTCGTACTCGCTTTTTGGGTGCGTTAAGCACGCCACCTACATTACACGCTCAGCGCCGATTTTGCTTCATCGCGCGATCGACTTCTCGCTTGGCATCGCGATCGCGCTCGGTATCGCGCTTGTCGTGCTGTTTCTTTCCTTTTGCCAAACCGACTTCGCATTTGATGCGGCCACGCTGATAATGCAAATTCAGTGGCAGCAGCGTATACCCGGCACGTTCAACTTTGCCGATCAGTCGTTTGATTTCTTCGGATTTCAGCAGCAGCTTGCGGGTGCGGACCGGATCAGGGCTGACGTGGGTGGACGCGGTTGGTAGGGGGCTGATGTGTGCGCCGAACAGAAAAATCTCGGCATTACGGATGATGACGTAGGCTTCTTTTAGCTGCGCGCGCCCGGCGCGGATGGATTTCACTTCCCAGCCTTCAAGCACCATCCCCGCCTCGTAACGCTCCTCGATGAAGTAGTCGTGAAAGGCTTTCTTGTTATCGACAATGCTCATTCGGTGGGGTGCGGGTGGGTGAGGGCGGAGCATAGCGCATGCTCCGGTAGAATCCTGAGTGTGGATTCTATCAAACCCCCTCATGGCCGTTGTTCATAAATCTGTGCTGCTACCTTTCAGTGTCGAGCAGATGTTCCGTCTGGTTGACAAAGTGGAGGATTACCCGGCCTTTCTGCCATGGTGTGGCGGGGTCGAGGTGCGCGAGCGGGAGCAGGACCGCCTGGTCGCCGCCATCAAGATCAATTACCACGGGGTGAAGCAAACTTTTGCTACTGAAAACCGCAACACCCCGCCAACACAGATGACCATGAAGCTGGTCGAGGGACCATTTCGGCAACTTGACGGCACCTGGACCTTCACCCCACTGCGTGAAGATGCGTGCAAGATCGAATTTGATTTGCACTACGAGTTCTCAAGCACTGTCCTGGAAAAGCTGATCGGGCCAGTGTTCTCAAAAATCGCGGATAGTTTTGTGGACTCTTTCTGCAAACGTGCCGAGGTGGTGTATGGCTGACAGCGCTATGGGTGATACCAGTATGGGTGATGCCGCAAAAATAAGCGTACAAGTCTGTTATGCACTGCCGGATAGCAGTTTTTTGAAGGCGCTCACGCTGGACAGAGGCACAACCATTGCGCAAGCGATTGAAGCATCCGGCGTACTCAGTACCCACCCGGAGATCGATTTGTCGCAGGTGCGGCTGGGTATTTTTGGCAAGCTAAAAGCCGCTGATACTGAGGTGCGTGAGGGCGACCGAATCGAGATTTACCGGCCACTTCAGGCAGATCCGAAAGAGACCCGCCGTCGACGCGCGGCGCACCGCAAAGCCGCCAAAGGCTGACATCTAAAAGCTACTGGTTCCCGGCCTGTGCCGGGACAACGGTGGTGAGGCTAGCAGTACTGCTATGTCATCCCGGCGAAGGCCGGGATCCAGGGGCGTCCGCGCTGCGCCATACGCTTCTGGCTTCGCCGCTCCTCATCAGGGAGAGGGGGTGAGTTTCTGTATAATTCGCTTTTGCGCCCATAGGATTTGCTATGCGTCTGATCCAAAAAGCACTCACCTTCGATGATGTGCTGCTCGTCCCGGCCTATTCGGCCATCCTGCCCAAAGATACTTCCCTTAACACCCGCCTGACCCGCAACATCTCGCTGTCGATTCCGCTGGTCTCTGCAGCCATGGATACGGTCACCGAAGCTCGCCTTGCGATTGCCATTGCGCAGGAAGGCGGTATCGGCATCATCCACAAGAATCTCACCGCCAAAGAGCAGGCGCGCGAGGTGGCGAAGGTCAAGCGCTTCGAAGCAGGTGTGGTGCGCGACCCGATCACCATTCCACCCACCATGAAAATCCGCGATGTGATCGCGCTGTCACAGCAGCACGGTATCTCGGGCTTCCCGGTGGTCGAGGGCAAAAGTGTGGTGGGCATTATCACCAACCGCGACCTGCGCTTTGAAGAAGAGCTCGACGCTGAAGTACGCCAAAAAATGACACCGCGCGAAAAGCTCGTGTACGTCAACGAAGGTGCTGATCCGATTGAGGCCAAGCGCCTGATGAACAAGCATCGCCTCGAGCGCGTGCTGGTCGTCAACGATGCGTTTGAACTGCGTGGTTTGATTACCGTGAAAGATATTTTCAAATCCACCGAGCACCCGAATGCTGCCAAAGATGATCAGGGCAAGCTTCGTGTCGGCGCTGCAGTGGGTGTGGGCCCTGACAATGACGAGCGTGTCGAGCTACTGGTGGCAGCGGGTGTTGATGTGGTGGTGGTCGATACTGCACATGGTCATTCGCAAGGCGTGCTCGATCGCGTGAAATGGGTCAAGCGCCGCTTTCCGCAAGTGGAGGTCATCGGCGGCAATATCGCGACTGCGGAGGCTGCATTAGCCTTGCGTGATGCCGGTGCCGATGGCGTCAAAGTCGGCATTGGGCCCGGCTCGATTTGTACGACGCGAATTGTTGCTGGCGTTGGTGTGCCGCAAATTACCGCGATCTCGAATGTGTCGAAGGCATTGGAAGGCAGCGGCATTCCTTGCATCGCTGACGGTGGCATTCGCTTCTCGGGCGACATCTCGAAAGCACTCGCCGCAGGTGCCTCATCGGTCATGATGGGTAGCATGTTTGCGGGTACCGAAGAAGCCCCCGGTGAGATCATTCTTTATCAGGGCCGCAGCTATAAATCGTATCGCGGCATGGGTAGCTTGGGCGCAATGTCGGATGGTTCTGCCGATCGTTATTTCCAAGATGCCTCGAACAACGCCGACAAGCTGGTGCCCGAGGGTATCGAGGGTCGCGTACCTTACAAAGGTAGTGTGCTGGCGCAGCTGGTGGGCGGTGTGCGTTCCTCCATGGGCTATTGCGGCTGCGCGACGATTGATGAGTTGCGCGAGAAAGCTCAGTTCGTCGAGATCACGTCGGCCGGCATGCGTGAATCGCACGTGCATGATGTGCAGATCACGAAAGAAGCGCCAAACTATCGCGCTGACTAATTCAATCATCAGTAACGACAGGCGGCAGCAATGCCGCCTGAGTTTTTTTAGAAGACGCGTTCATGCATTCAAAGATACTCATCCTCGACTTCGGTTCTCAAGTCACTCAGCTGATCGCGCGTCGCGTACGCGAAGCGGGTGTGTTCTCCGAGGTACATCCTTACGATGTCAGCGACGAGTTCATTCGTGACTCTGGTGCAGCAGGCATTATTTTGTCGGGTGGCCCCAGCTCAGTGACGGAAGGCGACACGCCGCGCGCGCCGCAATCTGTATTCGAACTGGGCGTGCCCGTACTTGGTATCTGCTACGGCATGCAAACCATGGCCGCTCAGCTCGGTGGCAAGGTGGAGAATGGCCATGTGCGTGAGTTCGGTTATGCCGAGGTCCGTGCGCGTGGCCACACTGCGCTACTCAAAGACATCAACGACTTCGTCACGCCGGAAGGTCACGGCATGCTCAAGGTTTGGATGAGCCATGGCGATAAGGTGAATGAACTACCACCCGGCTTCAAGCTGATGGCCTCTACCGATAGCTGCCCAATCGCTGGTATGGCCGATGAGGTACGCAAGCTGTATGCGGTGCAGTTTCATCCCGAAGTCACGCATACCTTGCAAGGCACCGCCATTCTTGGGCGTTTCGTGCACGAGATTTGTGGCTGCAAAGCCGACTGGAACATGCCGGATTATGTCGCTGAAGCGATCGCTGCGATTCGACAGCAAGTGGGCGATGAAGAAGTCATTCTTGGTTTGTCCGGTGGTGTAGATTCCAGTGTCGCTGCGGCACTGATTCATCGCGCCATTGGGTCGCAACTGACTTGCGTGTTTGTCGACCATGGCTTACTTCGTCTGAACGAAGGGCAGATGGTGATGGACATGTTCGAAAAAAATCTCGGCGTAAAGGTCATACGCGTCGATGCGACCGAGCAATTCATGAGCAAGCTGGCCGGTGTATCCGATCCAGAGCAGAAACGAAAAATTATCGGTAAAGAATTCGTTGAAGTGTTTCAGTCTGAGGCCGGCAAACTTAAAAACGCACGCTGGCTCGCGCAGGGCACTATCTATCCGGATGTGATCGAAAGCGCCGGTAAAGGAAAGAAGGGCGCACATACCATCAAGAGCCACCACAATGTGGGCGGTCTGCCAGAGACATTGAATCTCAAGTTGCTCGAGCCGCTGCGTGATTTATTCAAAGATGAAGTGCGCAAACTGGGCGTCGCACTTGGACTGCCGCATGACATGGTGTACCGACATCCATTCCCCGGCCCCGGGCTGGGCGTGCGCATCCTTGGTGAAGTAAAAAAAGAGTTTGCCGACTTGCTGCGCCGTGCAGATGCGATTTTCGTCGAAGAGCTGCGCAATACCGCGATACCGCTATCGCAAGAGCTGGCCGAGGGTGCGCCCGTAGGGCATTTCCATAAGAATTGGTACGACGCAACCAGCCAGGCGTTTGCTGTTTTCTTGCCGGTGAAATCAGTCGGCGTGATGGGGGATGGCCGGACGTATGAGTATGTAGTTGCGCTGCGCGCAGTGCAGACACAAGACTTTATGACCGCGCATTGGGCGCACCTTCCACATGAGCTACTAGCCCGCGTATCGAATCGCATCATCAACGAGGTGCGAGGCATAAACCGCGTGGTGTATGACATCAGCGGTAAGCCGCCAGCGACGATTGAGTGGGAATGAATTGCTAATTCATGATTGAAATCTTCGTATGAGTTGGGTCTATCTGGTTCTGGCGGGTCTTTTCGAGATAGGCTGGCCTGTCGGCATAAAAATTTCTCAGGCCTCGGAGACTCGCTGGCTTGGCATCGCAATCGCCTTGATTTTCATGGCGTTGAGCGGGTATTTCCTCTGGCTTGCTCAGCAAAACATACCCATTGGAACGGCTTACGCGATCTGGACTGGAATAGGTGGTGCCGGGACGTTCATTGTCGGTGTCCTGTTTTTCGGAGATGCGCTGTCGCTGATGCGCATACTCGGCGTTTTGCTGATCATTCTTGGTGTTGCTGCACTTAAGTTTTCAAGCTGAACTGTTCGTGCCGAGTCTTGCCGGGTGGCTCGTAGGGGTTGTGACCTCTCGCTATTGTGCTCGGCAGCCGCTGACTTCATTAGTGAAGTTCCCAGATCAAACCTTATTTGCTTGATGAGGAATGATCGTCACCCAATGCTGCGCCGGTAGTCTTCGCAGTATCATCAGTAGTCTTACCTAGTAAAGTGTCTGGAAAACTCATTTCAGTACCGTTCCACCTTTGACCACACCAACATTCGCCATCCGCGTTAATAATGCAGGTGCCAGTCCCACAACAACGTGCGTCTTCCATGTAGTTCTCCGTTTCAATACTATCTGGGTGAATAGTGGTGTTCAAAAGTTACTTTTTCCAAGTGCAATAATCCGAACACAATTAAGTGTTCAACCTTCCTACATAATCTCATGATAAAAAATAAAGTTGCTTTGATAGGAAAGAAATCCTTGAGAGTTTACCTAATCTTGGTAGCGCTCTTTGTTTTGATCTTCGGCGGCATTACGATCCTAGCCCTCTTCATCTCTCGCATTGGTTAGACCATTGTCTCATTGAAAAAATGCCAGCGTTTTTAAGCTGCGTCCGGGGCTTGAATCGGTCTACTCCAAGGTCGGCAGTCCGGCCCCTTACCAAGGCCAGACGGAACGCCGTTGCGAATGCAAGGCTTTGTTCCGTAGAGGTTTTTTGAGGCATTATTGCGCCTTCTCGCCGCGCAAACTACCATTTCCTCGATTTTGATTTCTCAAACCTGCTTCGGTGGAATTGATATCTATGGAAAATAAATGGCGGACCATGCTGGCCAAGAAAAAAAAGGCCAAGGTAGTGGTGCTCGAAAAGGACTTTGCAGGTATTGAGGCGGGTAGCAAGTTGTACGTTGCTACACCGAAGGTGATCGATGAGTATATTCGAGGCGTTCCATCAGGTCAGGTCCGAACGATTGAGCGCCTGAGAAACGAACTGGCTCGTAAGAACCGCTGTACGGCAACATGTCCTGTCTCGACAGCTATATTTTTGCGCATCTCAGCTGAGGCGGCGCTCGAAGAGCTGGCCGAAGGCAAATTCTTAGATGAGGTTGCGCCTTTCTGGCGGGTTATTGATCCGGATTCTAAGCTGGCGATTAGGCTGACGGTTGGGCCGGAGTGGGTAGCTGATCAAAGGGCCGCCGAGGCCGGCGGATAAGCCGCGATACAGGACAACATCGGCGAGCTAGACGCCGCCCTGGTGAAATCCAAGGCTGATCTTGATGCGGGTAATATCGCAAAATAATTGTTACACAACATCTTTGTTGCCTAGCCAAAATCAACAAAAGTGATCAATAACTTAGCAGGTAGTTTTTTCTGAGCGGTATAGCTGCTATTTTTGAAAGTATTCAGTGGAAATCAAGGTCAACTTTCTCGATAAGCTTCGGCTTGAAGCTAAGTTCGATGACTTCACAATAATCTCTGACCAGCCTATTCGCTATAAGGGCGATGGGTCGGCGCCCGGTCCTTTCGATTACTTCCTGGCCTCGTCGGCTTTATGTGCTGCTTACTTCGTTAAGTTGTACTGCGAAACCCGCAATCTATCTACTGAAAACATCCGTCTTTCGCAAAACAATATTGTTGATCCAGAAAACCGGTATCAGCAAATTTTTAAGATTCAGGTTGAGTTGCCACCGGATATTTCGGAAGTAGATCGTCGGGGTATTTTGCGCTCCATTGAGCGCTGTTCCGTCAAAAAAGTTATACAAGCCGGGCCTGAGTTCGTTATTGAAGAAGTAGAGAGTCTGGATGCCGACGCACAATCCTTGCTAAGTGTGAAGCCGAACCCTGAAGCCAGTACCTTTATCGCTGGTAAAGACCTGCCGTTGGAGCAAACCATAGCGAATATGTCGAGTCTGTTGGCTGACTTGGGCATCAAGATTGAAATTGCCTCCTGGCGCAACATCATTCCTCATGTGTGGTCCTTGCATATTCGCGATGCACACTCGCCGATGTGTTTCACCAATGGAAAGGGCGCGACCAAAGAAAGTGCGTTGGCGTCGGCATTGGGTGAGTATATCGAGCGGCTCAGTAATAACCATTTCTACGCCGGTGCTTATTGGGGCGAAGACATCGCCAACGCAGCGTTTGTTCATTACCCGAATGAACGCTGGTTCAAGCCAGGCCCGGGAGATTCGTTACCGATTGAGATTCTCGATGACTACTGCCTGAGTATTTACAATGCCGATGGCGAGCTACGTGGTTCGCATCTGATCGATACCAACTCCGGCAATGTGGAACGCGGTATCTGTTCGCTGCCATACGTGCGCCATTCAGATGGTGAGTTAGTGTATTTCCCGTCGAATCTTATTGAAAATCTATTCGCCAGCAATGGCATGAGTGCCGGTAATACGCTTGCCGAAGCACAGGTGCAATGTCTGTCTGAGATTTTCGAGCGAGCGGTAAAGCGCGAAATCTTGGAAGGTGAAATCGCCTTGCCTGATGTGCCGAACGAGGTGTTGGCGAAATATCCAGACATTCTCGCCGGCATTCAAGGCTTGGAGGAGCAGGGCTTTCCAGTACTGGTGAAAGATGCATCTCTGGGTGGCGTCTATCCGGTGATGTGCGTCACCTTGATGAACCCACGCACTGGGGGTGTTTTTGCATCGTTTGGCGCGCACCCTAATTTCGAGGTGGCGCTGGGGCGCAGTCTTACTGAATTACTGCAGGGTCGCAGCTTTGAGGGTCTCAACGATTTACCCCGGCCCACCTTCGAAAGTAATGCTGTCACTGAGCCAAATAATTTTGTTGAGCATTTCATCGATTCCAGCGGTATTGTGTCCTGGCGTTTCTTTAGCAGTAAAGCCAATTATGAGTTTGTTGAGTGGGATTTTTCCTGTAATGGTGAAAACGCCAATGTTGAGGAGGCTGAAGGCTTGCTGCGTATTCTCAACGATATGGGAAAAGAGGTGTACACGGCGGTCGTTGATCAGTTGGGTGCTACAGCCTGCCGGATTCTGGTCCCTGGTTACTCAGAGGTTTATCCGGTCGAAGACTTGATCTGGGATAACACCAATCAGGCACTCTTGTTTCGTGCCGATATTCTGAACTTACATCGGCTGGATGACGGCAGCCTCGAGGCACTGCTGGAGCGTTTGAATAACAATGAGCTAGATGATTACGCTGATATTGCGACGCTGATCGGCATTGAATTTGACGAGAATACGGTTTGGGGTCAGTTGACCGTTCTCGAGTTGAAATTACTCATTCACCTCGCCTTGCAGCAATTTGAAGAGGCGCTCGAGTTGGCAGAGGCCTTCCTCCAGTACAACGACAACACGGTCGAGCGCGGATTATTTTATCAGGCCCTGAGTGCAGTTCTGGAGGTGATACTCGATGGGAAAATGGCGCTGGAAGATTACGCAGTGAACTTCCGTCGGATGTTTGGCAATGATCGGATGGATGCTGTCATGGGATCGGTGGAGGGTAGCGTACGCTTCTACGGATTGACGCCAACCAGTATGAAACTGGAGGGTCTAGAAAGGCATCATCGCCTGATCGATAGCTACAAAAAACTGCATAAGGCTCGGATGTATTGACCCAATAAAAATCTGCTCAGGTACTATCGAAAAAACTGAGGCGACATGAGTATGACGCTGGAAGTGGAATTCAAGCGTTGGACCGCTTGGCGCCTGGCCGACGCGGGCCCGTAGTTTCCATCTAAAGACGACCATGGGCGCGCTTCAAATGACTCTATAATGCGCTATATATCAACTTATCTTAAGGCTCCCAGCCCATGGACTGGAAACACGGTTATTTCGCTGAAAGCGGCTATACCTACGGGTATTATCCTGAGACGATGCCGATGCGTTTGCGCTGGGCAGCGTTAATTCAAGGTCACACCGCACCGCCGTCAAAATTCAGATACCTCGATGCTGGCTGCGGGCAAGGTCTGAATCTAATTCTCGCGGCAGCAGCTCATCCCGACAGTGAATTTGTTGGTATTGATTTTCTACCCGAACACATAGCTCATGGCAAAGCGCTTGCCGAGACTTGCGGCCTCAAGAACGTCACTTTTATAGAAGGTGATTTTCTGGAGCTAGCCGAGGACCCGACGCTGCACGGTAGTTTCGACTACGCGGTTTGCCATGGCATAAGTACATGGATTGCGCCAGAGGTGAAAACTGCTTTGTTCACGTTGATTGGACGAGCCCTAAGGCCCGGTGGTGTTTTTTACAATAGTTACAATACATTTCCAGGATGGCTTGGTACAGTGCCCTTCCAGCACTTGGTACTACTGGAACAACGGGGCAAAACTGGCGAGAAAGCGCTTGATGCTGCGCGTGAGAGCTTCAAAGCGCTCGGTGAGTGTGCTCCAGGTATGTTCAACGCTTTGCCCGCACTCGAATCGCGCATCAAAGTACTTGAGCAACAAGACAGAGCCTACTTGGTTCAAGAGTACAACAATCATTACTGGCAACCAGTCTTTGTCAGCAAAATGATTGATGATTTGAAGTATGCGAAATTGACCTATTTGGGTACTGCCACCTTGCCGGAAGCCTATGACAACCTGTTCTCGAAAGAGGTCTTGCAGCTTCTAAACAAGCAGGGTGATCCAGTGGTCCGGGAGCAGTTGCGCGATTACGCGACTAATCAATCGTTTCGGCGCGATTTATATGCGAAAGGTCGGCTATCCGCTTGGCCAGGAAAGCTAGCTGAGCTGCTTGGTGATTTTTCCATTTCGCTGAATCCCGCTCAGTCGCGTCCAGAAAATGATCAACCCTATGTTGTCCACAGCGGAACCGGAGAGACCCGCGGCGATAGAAAGTTTTATGACTCGCTTATGGACCGAATCGCGAAGGATAGTGACGGCGTCAAAGTCGCCGATCTTATTCGGTTGCGAAAAAATCCCAATGAGGCCCCGAGTGTGCTTCAGGCAGTATCTATACTGTTACACGGTGGCTGGATAACGCCTTCTTCAAACTTGAGCGATGCAATGACAACGGCTGGAACATCGATTAATCGGCATCTTGCCGCTGCAGTTTGTGCGGGTGCGCCATACCGTTATTTATCTGTACCGCAGCTTGGTGGAGCACTTCCGATGCGGGATACCGATTGGATGATGCTGGACTGCCGATTTAGAGGGATAGACCCCAAGAATTGGCTGCCGGAAGTTGTGAAGATATTGAAGCGCCTCAATCGTGGTTTGATGAAAGGTGGCGAGCCAGTTGCAGACGAATCTGTCAGAGACGAAGTGCTCCGTGAATCAATCGAGGAATTCTCTAAGTCCAGATTGCCTGCGCTTTCACGCGCTGGCGCCATCTGAGCAGCCATCTTCCCGGGTTGACGCCTTTGATGAATTCGGTATCGGCCTTGGCCTTGGAAGAATAAGTGCGGGGCGCAGTGTCACCTGCGTACCCATTGGGTTGATAAATCACCTACTGCATAGCTTCTGCTAGGCAAACAGTGCTATGAGCGCAATCTTTAGTGCTTTGAAGTCGATATAAGAGATACCGCATACGATCACGACCTTATTAGTATTGGTCATGTTGGAGAAAGCGTTAGCACGGTACTGATAAGCGTTACAACCTGGTTCATTGATACAGCTCGGATCAACCACTTCAAGCGTCGTATTTGCCCTTG
The DNA here is from genome assembly GCA_021299035.1 of Oxalobacteraceae bacterium. Classification (GTDB taxonomy): domain Bacteria; phylum Pseudomonadota; class Gammaproteobacteria; order Burkholderiales; family Burkholderiaceae_D; genus Pernthalerella; species Pernthalerella lacunae. Next base: position 15,343 of record JAJTGD010000007.1, read on the forward strand.
CGGTCTGGTACACAAACCAAAAACAGCCGGATGATGTAAATCACAATGATGGTTCCCAGTAAATCTCCAACAAACATCACAATGAAACTGGATGAAAAACTTTCGGCGATCCCTTCGCTTGCATACCAAAGAGAGTGCAACAAAGCATTCGTGGTGGCAAAAGCTAATGACAGAACTAACAGCAGTTTTGCACTAAGGTTTTTCAGGTTGAATGACAAGCCACTACGCAGCGCAATGTAGTAAGTGATCATCGGTGCGCCGGCAGAGATCAGCGGCTCGATGAAATGACCCATCAGACTCGACTCGCCCAGCTGCCAGGTAACGAGCAACGACCCCAGAAAGATCCCCACTGCGCCCTTGGCGCCTAGAAGCAATATGCTCAGCAGGCGCAAGCCAGCCGGCAAGAAAATCCAGTGTGCGCCACGATGATGTTCCAAGTAGGAGAATAGAACTTCATTGGCATGAAAACCAAGGAAATAAATAGTTGCGACAGCGAGTATCAGCATGTGGCAATGCGACCATCGGCGCTGGATACCGATTCAAGGTCTATTATTTGTTCTAGTTTTCATATTCTATCTGTTCGTTATCTTTTGTGCCGAAAAGCGAAGGAGGGTCTTAGCGCCGCGAACTGATAGCGGAAAAACAGCATTATTAAAAAAGAAATTCTCGGTGCTTTGCTTCTCTAGGTAATAGGCCTTATCTATACTTGCGCGAACTCTCAGGGGAATTTCATGCGCAGTGCAGCAAGCAGTGAAGGTACTGCCGTTCGGAATCTGGCCGGTGATATGTGGGGTGGCCTAGCCGCGATGTTGGTGGCGCTACCCTCAGCCATCGCATTCGGCGTCACCATCCTGGCCCCGCTGGGGCCTCAGTTTGGCGCACAGGGCGCTATTGCCGGCCTTATCGGGGTAACGATCCTCGGCCTGTTAGCCGCGCTGCTGGGTGGCACGCGGCGGCTGATCTCCGCGCCGAGCGCACCTGCAGCGGCGGTGATTTCGGCGCTGGCCATCGAACTGGTTCATCAGGGACACGACCCCGCATCGATTCTGCTCATTCTGTTTTTGGTTGCAGTCTGCAGCAGTCTTTTGCAGATCATGCTCGGTGCCTTTGGTATCGGGCAGCTGATTCGCTATATGCCATTTCCGGTGGTCAGTGGTTATCTGAGTGGTGTTGGTTTGATCATCATCGTCTCGCAATTACCGAAGCTGCTGGGTGCGCCGGCAGGCACTGACTGGTTCAATGCGCTGCTGCATCCGGCGGATTGGAGCGGAGCCAGTATCCTGATTGGCGCGACCACCATGGCGATGATGGTGATTGCGACGCGCTTTCCCTCGCGCCGGATTCCGGCAGTGATTCAGGGCTTGGCTGCTGGTGTGGTGATGTACTGGTTGCTCGCGCTCAGCGCATATCCCGCCTTGGCAAGTCTGGATCAGAATACCTTTGTGATCGGCCGTTTCGATACCGGCAGCGGCGGTATCTGGGGCAGCATGGTCGCGGCCTGGGATCGCTTTGGTTCAGTGCCGCTACCGCACTGGGAGCAAGTGATCGTGCCAGCGCTGACGCTGGCCGTATTGCTCTCGATAGATACGCTTAAAACCTGTCTCGTACTTGATGCCATGTCGGGCACGCGGCACGACTCGAACCGTGAACTGATCGGTCAAGGTCTGGGTAATCTGGCCTCGACACTGTTTGGTGGTACACCGGGTTCCGGCACGATGGGGGCATCGTTGATCAATCGTGCCAGCGGCGGCATGACAAAAATGTCCGGCGTGTTCGCTGGTCTGTGGGCCATGCTGGCGTTTTTGGTGCTGACCCCTTTACTGTGCTGGTTGCCGGTGGCCGCATTGGCGGGTCTGTTGCTGGTAATCGGCTTTCGGATGATTGACTGGCATTTATTCCACTTGGCGCGATCGCGCGTCACGCTGCTGGATTTCTTGGTCATCATTACCGTTGTGGTGGTGGCCAAGATGGTGGGCTTGATTGCTGCCTCAGCACTCGGTGTGGTACTCGCGATTCTGATGTTCATCCGAGAACAGATTCACTCATCAACCGTACGGCACCAGAGTAGAGGCGACTTGATTTTCTCCAAGCGCGTTCGCTCGCGTAAAGAGCGCGAGGCATTGCGCGAACATGGTGCGAGTAATCTGATTGTCGAATTACAGGGGAGCCTGTTCTTCGGCAATACCGATGCGCTGTACCGCAGGTTGGAACCTGATCTTGAAACAGCGCGTTATTTAATCTTGGATTTTCAGCGCGTGCAATCGATTGATATGACGGCGGCGCACATGCTCGATCGTGTACGTGTCCAGTTGGCCGAACGTGGCGCCACTTTATTGCTCTCGCGCTTACCGTTTACTTTGCCGACCGGGCGTAATCTGCGCGGTTATTTGAAAGAGCTGGGGGTCACCCATAGCGGTGAAGAGATTCGCATATTTGATGATTTTGCCGACGCGCTGGAGTGGGTCGAGGAAGAGACGCTGCGCACGCTTGGTGTACATGTGGATGAGGGCCGGCCGCTAAAGCTAGACGAGTTCGAATTATTCAGCGACATGCAGCCTAGTACCTTGGCGGCGCTGCAACCGTGCGTACAAAAACGCTTTTATGCGGCTGGCGAAACGATTTTTATCGCAGGTACACCCGGTGATTCGCTGATGCTGATTGCCCATGGTTCGGTGCGTATTGATTTATTGCTGGAAGAAGCACGACGCATGCACATGGCGACTTTTGGTCGAGGGCAGTTTTTTGGTGAGATGTCTTTCCTTGATCATCACCCGCACTCGGCAGATGTTACGGCGGTGACGGACACTGAGCTGCTGATTTTGCCGCGGCCAGACTTTGACCGCTACGCCACCGAAGATCCGGTGATGGCTTCGCAGGTATTTGCCTCGCTCTCTATCGCGCTTGCCGATCGCTTGCGTCACACCAATGAGGAATTGCGCGCGCTTGAATCGGGTTGATCCGATTAATGCCTCTTAGAGCCTACTCTTAATGCTCACTAATGTCTTCCTAATGCGCCCTAATGCCGCTAACACGGGGGCTATTGCGGGCTGATTTGTCAGGTTACCGGATGGTCATTTTCCCCGGGTATAGTATGGGAATGGCCGCCGGCAAGTGCGGGCTAGCGGCGACAACACTCACTATCCGAGACCGCGTATCCGAGAGGGAGAACAAGATGAGAACAATCCTGTCCATGATGGCCGTGCTGCTGGCGCTTTCCGTTGCAACGGCTCATGCTGCGACCGAGCAGCAAAACAAGATGGCCACCTGTAACAAGGAAGCCACCGGCAAGAAGGGCGATGAGCGCAAGGCCTTCATGAAAGACTGCCTGAGTAAAAAGCCTGCCGAGGACCCTAAGCCAGCGATGAACTCGCAGCAGAGCAAAATGGCTACCTGTAACAAGGAAGCGACTGGTAAAAAAGGCGACGAGCGAAAAAAGTTCATGAGCGAGTGCTTGAAGGCTAAATAAGCACTGCCATGCAGTTTATGAAAGCCATGGTGGACTAAACCCTCGTTCACCAAGTAAATTATCGATTCGGCCGCACGAAAATATTTTCAAATTACTATCATTCGTGCGGCTGTCGTTCGCCTAACTAAAAACATAACGATTACGGAGACACTTGCATGTCGCAGACCAAATTCCTTTTGCCTGAAGATCGCATTCCACGCCGCTGGTACAACATTCAGGCGGATCTGCCTACGCCTCTGCCACCGCCACTGCACCCGGGCACCTTGCAGCCGATCGGTCCGGCCGATCTCGAGCCGCTGTTCCCGATGGAACTGATCATGCAGGAGGTCTCCACCGAGCGCGAGATTGATATTCCAGAGCCAGTACGCGAGGTGTACAAGCTGTGGCGTCCTGCGCCGCTGTTTCGTGCGTACCGCCTCGAGCAGGCGCTGCAAACACCGGCAAAAATTTTCTATAAATACGAAGGCGGGAGTCCAGCCGGTAGCCACAAGCCGAACACCGCGATTCCGCAGGCGTTTTATAACCAGCAAGCGGGCGTGAAACGTCTGACCACAGAAACCGGCGCAGGGCAGTGGGGTACATCGCTGTCATTCGCAGGGTCGTTGTTCGATATTGATGTCACCGTGTTTCAGGTTCGGGTGTCTTACGACCAGAAGCCTTACCGTCGCGCAGTGATGGAGACTTATGGCGCACGCTGTTTGCCATCACCTTCCACCGAAACCAACTACGGTCGCAAGGTGTTGGCTGACCGAGCCGACCACCCTGGCAGTTTGGGGATTGCAATCTCCGAAGCGGTTGAGGTGGCTGCCACCAATGCCGACACCAAATATGCGTTGGGTTCGGTGCTGAACCATGTGCTGATGCACCAGACCATCATCGGCATTGAGTCGATGGAGCAGATGGCGATGGCAGATGCGTACCCAGACGTGATCGTTGGTTGTACTGGCGGTGGCTCCAACTTCGCGGGTATCGCGTTTCCCTTTATTGGCGCAGGCCTGCGGGGTGGTGCCAAGCCCCGCATCGTTGCGGTTGAGCCCGCAGCTTGCCCCTCACTGACCCGTGGTCGTTATGCCTACGACTTCGGCGATACCGGTCATATGGCACCACTCACCAAGATGCACACGCTAGGCTCGTCGTTCACACCTCCCGGCTTCCACGCCGGTGGTTTGCGTTATCACGGTATGGCGCCGCTGGTATCTCATTTGAAAGAGCTTGGATTGCTCGAGGCTGTGGCGTATCACCAGACCGAGTGCTTTGCGGCCGGTGTGCTGTTCGCACGTCATGAAGGTATCGTGCCCGCACCAGAGGCCAATCATGCGGTGAAGGGCGCGATTGAAGAAGCACTGCGCTGCAAGCGTGAAGGTAAGAGCGAGACGATTCTGCTCAATCTGTGCGGCCATGGTCACTTCGACATGGCGGCTTACCAGAACTACTTCTCCGGCAACCTGAAAGACGAAAACTACAGCGAGCAAGAGTTGGCGATGGCCTTGGCAGGTCTGCCGAGCGTGCCGGAAGCCGCATGAGCTGAAATTCATTGATCACCCGACGCGGCTACAAGCGTCGACGATCTGACCTTAAACACCGGGTGCGCCCCGGTGTTTTTTTTGATGGGATCGCTGGAGATGGGGCTGCGAGGGATGCCGACCGGTATTCCTCATGGTGCGATACATAAGTACACAGCACCGTATAATCTTAGGTTATTCCAGCGCAGCGGTTCGCCCGCTTAACCGTGCCCGCTTACCCGTGAGCTACAGCGTCAAAGAAATCTTCCACACCTTGCAAGGCGAGGGCGCGCAGGCCGGGCGCCCGGCGGTGTTTTGCCGCTTTGCCGGTTGCAATCTGTGGAGCGGTCGCGAGGAAGATAGACTCGATGCCATCTGCCGCTTTTGCGATACCGATTTTGTGGGTATGGATGGTGTTAACGGTGGCCGCTTCGCTGATGCGCAAGCCTTGGCAGTCGCTATTGATGCTCAGTGGCTGGCGAGCGACTCGCAGCATAAGTATGTGGTGTTCACCGGTGGTGAACCGTTACTGCAGCTTGATCAAGCCTTGATTTCAGCGATGCACGCCCGTGGCTTTGAGGTGGCGATTGAAACCAATGGCACCTTACCCGTACCCGCAGGCGTTGATTGGGTCTGTGTAAGCCCCAAGCAGGGCGCAGCGCTGGTGGTTGAGCGCGGCGATGAAATCAAAGTCGTAGTGCCGCAAGCGGGTCAGGACCTGGTGGCTTTTGAGCAGCTGAGTTTCCAGCATTATTTTTTACAGCCGATGGATGGCCCCGATAAACAACGCAATACCGAATTCGCTATTAGCACCTGTAAGCAGCGCCCGCGTTGGCGCTTGTCGGTGCAGATGCATAAGTTGCTTCAATTACCCTGAGATTCATGATCACCATTACCCGCAAAATTGAGTTCGATGCCGGTCACCGGATCCCCGACCATAAGAGTCAGTGCCGTAATTTGCACGGGCACCGTTACGTGCTCGAGATTACTTTGATTGGTGATGTGATCGAGCAAGAGGGAAGTTCGGACAACGGCATGATCATGGATTTCTCCGACGTTAAGGCGATCGCGCACCAGCATCTGGTCGATGTCTGGGATCATGCATTTCTGGTCTATGCCAAAGATACCCCGGTCAGAGATTTTTTGAATTCGCTACCGAATCATAAGACCGTGGTGATTGATCGGATTCCGACGGTAGAGAATCTCGCGCGAACAGCATTCGATATTTTGAAGGCCGCGTTTATTGATCGCTACGGTACCGGGCTGAGGCTGCAAAAATTGGTGCTGCACGAGACGCCCAATTGCTGGGCCGAGATCACTGAGGCTGAATGACGGACCACGACTACATGCAGCTGGCGCTGGCGCAGGCGGCAGAGGCACGCGCTGCTGGCGAGGTGCCCGTAGGCGCGGTGATTGTGAAAGACGGCGAGTTGATTGCGACTGGCTTTAATCGTCCGATCAGCCGCCATGACCCGACGCACCACGCAGAGATCGCGGCGCTGCGTGCCGCGGCGACGGCCATTGGTAATTATCGTTTGCCCGGTTGCACCTTGTACGTCACGCTGGAACCTTGCGTGATGTGCGCCGGGGCGATGATGCATGCGCGGATTGCGCGGGTGGTGTTCGGTGCGCGTGACCCTAAGACGGGTGCTTGCGGATCGGTGCTGAATCTGTTTGCAAACACGCAGTTGAACCATCACGCTGAAGTCGTGGGCGGTGTGCTAGCCGACGAATGCGGCACAATGCTGTCTGATTTTTTTGCGGAGCGGCGCCAGCAGTCGCGTACAGAGCATTCATGAGTAGAACTTTCCATATTGCGGTGGTAGCGCCTAGCGGCTATGCGCCTGACCCGGCTGCTTTTACACGCGGTCTGGATCATCTGCGCTCGCTCGGGCACACCGTGCAAGATTTTTCTGCCAATGGCATGCGCGATCAGCGCTTCGCTGCAAGTGATGTTGAGCGTGTCGCGCAACTCCATGCTGCTGCGCTTGATCCGGATATTGAAATGGTGATCGCGCTAAGGGGTGGCTATGGTCTGTCGCGTTTATTGCCAGCCATTGATTTCAATCTGCTGACCCGCAGTGTGCTCGAGGGTGGCAAGCGCTGGGTGGGTCATAGTGATTTCACGGTCGTTCAGTTGGCCATGCTGGCCAGTGCGGGTGCGGGTAGTTTTGCCGGCCCGATGATTTGTGACGATTTCAGTCGCGCAGACCTGAGTGAATTTACGCATCAGCATTTCTGGCAATGCGTGACGCAAGATGCCTATCGCATCGACGTCGAAGCACAAGGCAACCCGGTAGCTCGTATCGAAGGCACGCTGTGGGGCGGTAACTTGACCATGCTCTGCCACTTAATCGGTACGCCCTGGATGCCAACGGTACAGGACGGTATTCTTTTTATCGAGGATGTGAATGAACATCCTTACCGTGTCGAGCGTATGCTGCTACAGCTGGCGCATGCCGGTGTGTTGCGTCAGCAGCGCGCGATTGTGTTGGGTGATTTTTCTGGTTATAGGCTAACTGAGTACGACAATGGTTACGACTTCAACCAGATGCTCAGCTACCTGCGGGTACGTTTCGACATCCCCATTCTGCAAGGTTTGCCGTTTGGTCATATGAAAGACAAGCTGACCTTGCCGGTCGGTGCGCGCTGTGTGCTGGATTCATCGGATCATGGATTCACCATGACGATGCAGTCCTATCCGTCTGAGTCAGGAAAGTGACATTTCCGATCATTGGAAGTCTACGCTGGTCTAAATCGTATTTCTCTGGAGCGTGTGTTGGAAATCAAGACCGTTGAATTTGAAAAGCCCGACGCAGCTGGTGTCAGTTGCGTGACCTCGGCTTGGGCCAAGGTGCCTGCGCCAGTCACGCCGCAGCAGCGTTTGCAGATGAAGGAGCGGGCTCGTGCCTTGTTGAAAGAAAAGGGCGCGGTACTGGTGGCACATTATTACGTCGACGCCGACTTGCAGGACCTGGCTGAAGAAACCGGCGGTTGCGTATCTGACTCGCTGGAGATGGCACGTTTCGGACGCGATCATGCTGCAAAGACCTTGGTGGTTGCTGGTGTGCGTTTCATGGGCGAGACTGCGAAGATACTCTCGCCGGATAAAACCATCTTGATGCCGGATCTCGATGCCACCTGCTCGCTTGATCTCGGCTGCCCGGTAGATGAATTTACCGCGTTCTGCGACGCGCATCCGGATCGAACTGTCGTGGTGTATGCCAACACCAGCGCAGCGGTAAAAGCGCGCGCGGATTGGATGGTGACCTCGTCGATTGGTCTCGATATCGTGAAACATCTTCACGAGCAGGGCCAGAAGATTATTTGGGCGCCAGACCGTCATCTGGGTGGTTATATCCAACAGCAGACCGGCGCCGACATGCTGTTATGGCAGGGCTCCTGCATGGTGCATGATGAGTTCAAGGGCATCGAGCTCGATCTGCTGCGCGCGGAACATCCACAAGCGAAAGTGCTAGTGCATCCCGAGTCACCGGCGGCAGTAGTAGCGCAAGCGGATGTCGTAGGCTCGACCTCTCAACTGATAGCGGCGGCAGTGTCACTGGATGCAAAAGAATTTATCGTCGCCACCGACAACGGTATCTTGCACAAGATGCGTCAAGCCGCGCCAGGCAAGGTGTTCATCGAGGCACCGACCGCTGGCAACAGCGCTACCTGTAAGAGCTGCGCGCATTGCCCCTGGATGGCGATGAATGGTCTGCAGAATCTGATTGATGTACTCGAAAGCGGCGCTAATGAGATTCATGTCGAACCTGCTACGCGCGAGAAAGCGGTCACCTGCATCAACCGCATGCTCGACTTTGCAGCAGCTAAAAAAGCAAATGTTCGGCCTTCATCCGACCTTGCTGCCGAGCAGAAGCTGTTTTCTGGCATCGGCCCGGCCTGAGTTTGACCGTTAACAACGGCCCAGCGAGTTTAGACGCGTCAATTATTTCGAGCATAGCGACTTGAGCAACCTGAAAAACCCTTTCGCGCCGTTTGATGCTGCACTATCAGAAGCATTGGCAGCGAATATTCGTGCTGCGCTGATCGAAGATATAGGTAGCGGAGACTGGACTGTGCTGCTGCTGCCTGAGTCTTCACAAGTGAATGCGAAAGTGGTCGTTCGCGAAGGCGCCGTACTATGCGGCGCGCCGTGGTTTGAAGGTGTGATGAATCAGGTTAATCCGCACATCTGTATTCAGTGGCATTTCGCCGAGGGTGATTTGATGCCAGCAGATTCAACGGTCTGTAGCATCTCTGGGCCGGCAAGGTCATTGATGACGGCCGAACGCCCTGCACTGAATTTTCTGCAACTGATGTCTGGTGTTGCGACTACGACGCGCCACTATGTGAAGCTCATTGAGGGTACTAAGGCAGCAATTCTCGACACACGCAAAACGCTGCCGGGATTGCGATTGGCGCAAAAATACGCGGTACGTGTGGGTGGCGGCATGAACCAGCGCCTTGCGCTGTATGACGGCATTCTGATCAAAGAAAACCATATCGCTGCTGCTGGCGGTATCAAGGCGGCGATGGACGCTGCACATTCGCTGAAGGCGGGCGTTTCGATTCAAATCGAGGTTGAAACTCTTGACGATTTAAAGCTGGCACTTGATGCGGGCGCGACCTCGATCCTGCTGGATAACTTCACGAACGACATGATGCACGAAGCCGTTGCAATGACGGCAGGTAAGGCAGTGCTTGAGGCCTCGGGTGGCGTTAACCGTGACAGCGTTCGAGCGATCGCAGAAACCGGCGTCGACCGGATTTCTATCGGCGCATTGACCAAAGACTTGAAGGCGACGGATTACTCGCTCAGAGTTACCGTTTGATTTGATAAGGCCGTTATTTAGCGGCGGATGGGCGTTTTTCGCTCAGGCGCAAGTACCGTTGGTACTGCCTTCGGCAAGGTGTCCGGGAAGTCCAGGCTGTAATGTAGCCCGCGGCTTTCTCTTCGCGCCATTGCGCTGCTCACGATCAGTGATGCCACTTCAACCAGATTTCTCAATTCCAGAAGATCGCGGGTAATGCGGAAGTTCGCGTAGTACTCGTTGATTTCTTCCTTCAGTAGTGCGATACGGTGCTGTGCGCGCTCTAGACGTTTTGTCGTACGAACGATACCAACAAAATTCCACATCGCGCGGCGCAGTTCATCCCAGTTCTGCGTGATCACGACTTCTTCGTCAGCATCCGTCACGCGGCTCTCGTCCCAGGCCGGTAGTGCAGGCGACCTGGTTGTCGGCTGCGACTCGATATCCATCGCGGCGGCACGACCCAGTACCACGCACTCGAGTAGCGAGTTACTGGCTAATCGGTTCGCACCATGCAAGCCGGTATACGCGGTCTCGCCCACGGCATACAAGCCCTGAATATCGGTACGTCCGTGCAGATCGGTGATGATGCCACCGCAGGTGTAGTGCGTTGCGGGCACGATCGGTATTGCTTGCTGCGTGATATCGATCCCCAGCTCCAAGCAGCGTGCGTAAATCGTCGGGAAGTGCTCTTTCAAAAACTCGGGTGGCTTATGGCTGATGTCGAGATCGACATAGTCCAGGCCACGCTTCTTCATTTCGAAGTCGATCGCGCGCGCCACAATATCGCGTGGTGCTAGTTCGGCGCGTTCGTCATGCGATGGCATGAAGCGCTGGCCGGCAGCGGCTCCTGCACTTGCGGGCAGCTTCAGCACGCCGCCTTCGCCGCGCACGGCTTCAGTGACCAGGAAAGACTTCGCATATGGGTGATACAGGCAGGTCGGATGGAACTGGATGAACTCCATGTTCGCGACGCGACAACCCGCGCGCCATGCCATTGCAATGCCGTCACCGGTCGCGGTATCGGGGTTGGTGGTGTATAGATAAACCTTGCCGGCGCCGCCGGTCGCGAGCACAGTTTGATCGGCGGCAATCGTGATCACCGTATGGCTATTCACATCCTGTACATACAGGCCGAAGCAATGCGTTGCGCCGTTATGCATGCCGAGCTTGTCGGAGGTGATCAGGTCAATCGCAATATGATGCTCGAGCAACGTGATGTTGGGATGCTGCCTGACCTTTTCTTCCAGTGTGACCTGTACTGCATGGCCGGTCGCATCGGCAGCGTGAATAATCCGACGTTGACTGTGTCCGCCTTCGCGGGTCAGATGAAACCCCAGTTCGGCACTATCGTCACGCGTGAATGGCACGCCTTGCGCGATCAGCCAATCGATGGCTTCGCGGCCTCGCGATACGATGAAGCGTGTAGCGGTCTCATCACACAAGCCAGCGCCAGCCGCCAGCGTGTCGCTCACGTGCTCATCCTGACTATCATGGGAGTCGAGTACTGCAGCGATACCACCCTGCGCCCAGTTGCTGGCGCCGTCGTGCAGCGCGCGCTTGGAGATCACAACAACCTTACGAGTTTCTGCAAGGTGTAGCGCAACGGACAGTCCGGCGAGCCCGCTGCCAACAATGGCGACATCGAATTTCATGGGAGGGATGGGGTGGTTGATTCCGGAACTATAGGGGATTTGGCCTTTGGTCGCTCGGCTGGTCCGTTTGCTTTAACAAAGTGGCTCGTTAGGGCTGCGTCAATGGGTCCGATGCTGAACGTATGCTAATTTGGATTTGGGGCAAACTTAGATAGGTTTTGTCAAGTTGTTAGTGTATCTCCGGTATAATGCCCTCGACGTTGAGGCTCAGGTAGCAGTGGTGCAGTATTTGGCTGTAATTCCTTACTTGGTTGAGACGGTCCTCCGGCGGAACTTCCGCCTTAACCAGGGTCATCAAAGATGACTCATTGAAAGGAAATTGCATGGCAACGGGTACTGTTAAGTGGTTCAATGACGCAAAAGGCTTCGGTTTTATTACCCCAGAGGGTGGTGGTGCTGACCTCTTCGCCCATTTCTCCGCGATCCAATCCTCAGGCTTCAAAACGCTGCAGGAGAACCAAAAGGTTGAGTTTGATGTTGTTAGCGGCCCGAAAGGCCTGCAGGCAGCGAATATCAAGCCGGTCTGATGCGCTGAATCACCGATAGCAAAACGAAAAGCCCCGCCTGTGCGGGGCTTTTTTACATCGAGGCCACATAAGCCCGCACCCCGGCCAGCAGCATCTCGATCGCAATCGCGGTCAGAATCAAACCCATCAGACGTTCGAACGCGGTCATCACCGCATCACCCAACACTCGCTGCAGCCGTTCGGCCGCGAGTAATACCGCCAGCCAGACGATCGCTACCAGCGAGATCACCGCTGCATAAAGCCACATCGACATTTTTGCCTGCGATGAAAACAGCAGAACGGTGACCAGCGCCGATGGCCCGGCGAGTGCCGGAATGGCGAGGGGAACGATCAGCGGCTCGGTAGCACCGGCGTCAGTTTGCCCAAAAACGCCGCCAGGTTGCGGAAAGACCATCCGCAGCGCGATCAAAAACAAAATAACGCCGCCACCGATGCGAAGCGCTACCTCACTCAACTGCAGCGCTTCAAGAAAGGGCCGGCCAACCATCATGAACATCAATAGCAAGCCAAAAGCGATCAGGCACTCGCGTAGCACGACGCGGTGGCGGCGCTCAGGCGCAACTTGCCGCAGAGTGCTGACGAACAGCGGCACATTGCCGAACGGGTCGGTGACCAGTAGCAGCAAGATAAAGGACTGGAAAAAGCTTTCGCTCATGTTGTGGGGTTTATCGACCCTGGCCTTGTCTTGGTACTGTGCGGCTTCGGGTTAACATGCAGTCTATGAATCGCATGACCTTCATCAGTGAGCGCACCCTTGAGCTTTCCTGATTACGACCGTTCGCGTCGGACATTTTTGCTGGGGAGTCTCGGCGTCGCCGGTGCCTTGGTGGTGGGGTGGGCTCTACTGCCGCCGCGCCAACGCTTGCACGCCAATCCGCCGGTAAGCTGGCCAGACAAGCAGTACCCATTGAATGGTTGGCTCAGTGTAGCGGCCGATGGCCGTGTCACCGTGATGCTCGCCAAAAGTGAGATGGGACAGGGCGTGATGACCTCACTGGCAATGCTGGCGGCAGAGGAGTTGGATGTGCCGCTTTCATCGATTGACATGATGCAGGCACCGCTACGCGCCATCTATGGCGATACCTCGATGGCGGCAGATGGCCTGCCGTTTCATCCTGATGATCAGGGCTTGGTGAAGCGTGGCGCGCAGTGGATGTCGCGCAAGCTGATGCGCGAACTCGGGCTGATGGTGACCGGCGGCTCTTCCAGTATCAAAGACAGTTGGCTACCGATGCGAGAGGCAGGCGCGGCGGCACGCGCGCGACTGGTAGCCGCCGCTGCGCGCGGTTGGGGTGTGCCTGAAACAGAATGCAGCACCGCAGAGGGCCGTGTATCGCATGGCAGTGGTCGCTCAGTCAGCTACGGCGAGCTTGCGCCTAGCGCAGCAGCCATCGGCGATGTGCCCTACGGCGTGAAGCCAATCTCTGAGTTCAAGCTGATCGGCACGCCTGCCGCGCGGCTGGATGTGCCCGCCAAGGTGAACGGTGGCGCGCGCTTCGGGCTGGATGTTCGCCTTGAAGGTATGCGATACGCCATGCTGGCGATGTGCCCGGTCATTGGCGGCAAACTAAAGACATTTGATGCTGCTGCTGTCGATAAGCTGCCCGGCGTGGTGCGAGTGATGTCGCTGAATGCGGATAGTTCAGGTGCGGCTGACGCGGTTGCAGTGGTGGCTGGGTCGCGCTGGCAGGCGATACAGGCGATCGAGCAGCTACCGGTGGTCTGGGACGAGGGCACCAACGCACCACTGTCATCGGCCACGATTTCGCAAACGCTGCTGGAAGCGGTAGAAAAAGAAAACGCATTCAGCTATCACCAGCGCGGCGATATGAAAGCGGTGGCAGGTGCCAAGCACATCAGCGCCGATTACAGCGCGCCATTCCTCGCCCATGCAGCGATGGAGCCGGTGAATGCCACTGCACAATTTGTCAATGGACGGTTGAAGCTGTGGGTGCCGACACAGACGCCATCCTTAGCGGTGTCGGTTGCTGCGCGCGTCGCCGGAATTGAAGAAGATGCGGTGGAGCTGGTGATGACCTTGCTCGGTGGTGGCTTTGGTAGACGTCTCGACAATGACATGGTGGCGCAGGTAGTGCAGCTGGCGCTTGCCATGGAGGGCGCGCCAGTACAACTACTGTGGACGCGCGAACAGGATATGGCGCATGATTTTTACCGGCCAGCAGCGGTGGCGCGCTTGACGGGTATGTTGTCTGCAGAGGGCGAGTTGGTCGGCTGGGACACTAAGTCCGCGTCCGGCGCCCCGGGCCAGCATCTGATTCATCGGGCATTTGGCTTGCCGATGATGGGCCCGGACAAGACCACGGTCGAGGGGCTGTACGACCATTGCTACGAGATTCCGAATCAGCTGGTGTCGCATGTCACTGTTGAGTCGTCGGTGCCGCTCGGTACCTGGCGCTCAGTGGGTCACTCGCACAATGCGTTTTTTAAAGAGAGCTTTATCGACGAACTCGCGCATGCGGCGGGTGTTGACCCGGTGCGTTTTCGGCGCCAGATGCTGTACCGGCACCCGCGTCATTTGACGGTGCTAGACGCGGCGGTAAAGCTGGCGGGCAAGGCGGCGGCTGGTCATGCGCTCGGTGTCGCCTTGCATCAGTCATTCGGCAGTATCGTGGCGCAGGTGGCCGAGGTGTCCGTCGAGGGCGCACATATCCGTGTGCATAAAGTCAGCTGCGCAGTAGATTGCGGCGTGGTGATCAACCCTGAGGGTGTACGTCAGCAGATGGAGTCGGCGATTGCATTTGGCTTGTCTGCGGCCTTGCATGGCGAGATCACGATTAGCGACGGCCGAGTGCAGCAATCGAATTTTCATGACTACCCAATGCTGCGCATCACCGACATGCCCGAGGTGCAGGTCGAGATTATCGCGGTAGCTGATGCACCCGAGGGCGTGGGTGAACCCGGTACGCCGCCGATTGCGCCGGCAGTCGCTAATGCCGTATTCAAGCTAACAGGTATGCGGCTCCGCAGTCTGCCATTGCGCTTAGAGGATGCGCCTTCATCGTAAACACGTCGTTCAACCAGGCGCTACCAACGTCCGAGCTAGATTTTTGAGCGTCTTTAGGCACTGAACTGCGCGAGTAGCGAGCGCAGATTGCATTCCTGCTGCCATTGCTGGCGCTCGGCGCTGCTGCTGGCCTCACGGCGAAGTTCATCGTCATCACGACTCAGTTGCGCCTCAAGCAAACGGGCCACTTGGCGCGGCTCGGGCAGCATGGTGCCGTAGAAGACAACAATGTCTCGGTGTTGAATCAGGATGGTGGGGAAGTTCTCAACGTCAAGGTCGCCGACCAGATCGGCTTGATCCTCGATATCAATCCAGACAAACTGCTGTTCGGGATACTCCGCAGCCAGCCCCTCAAAGCCAGGGCGGTACTGTTTGCAGACATCGCACCATGCGGCGCACAGGCAGGCAACCACCCACCGGCCTTCGTCCAAGGCACGAGCCAGCTGGGGGAATTGCTCTGGTACTAAAAATAACGACTGCATAACCAGATTCTACCCGATGGGCGCTTGGTAAAATCCGGCTATGCCGCATCACCTACCCACACTTGCCGCGATCGATACATCGACCGAACTGGCATCAGTCGCCGTCTTGCACTTAGGCGAATTGTTTACACAGCAGTCGAGTGGAGCTACTACGCACTCGGCCACGGTGTTGCCCATGCTGCAACGCGCTCTGAGTGATGCAGGCATTGATCTGGCAGATTGCAACGCATTTGCCTACGGCTGCGGCCCCGGATCGTTTACGGGTGTTCGAACTGCCTGCGGTCTAGTACAGGGCTTGGCGTTTGGTGTGCAGCGTAAAGTCGTGCCAGTTGTCACGCTGTTGGCGATGGCAGAAGCGGCGCGCATGGCGGGCGCTGGTGATGAGCTTATCGCAGTGATGGATGCACGTATGGGCGAGGTGTATTGGGCGCGCTATCGCTATGACGGTGAATGGCGAACGATAACTGAGCCCACCTTGTCGCGCGCTGAGCAAGTAGTGACGGATTCTGAAGCCGCAGTTTGCGGCAACGGTGTGCAGGCTTATCCGGAGACTTTTGCGGCACTTGCTGCAGAAAGACGCTACCCCGAGATACTGCCGCATGCAGCGAGCATCGCGCGGCTGGCATTAGTCGCTGTGGCCAATGGTGAGGGTGTTGATGCGCGCGATGCGCAGCCGCTGTATCTCCGTAATAAGGTTGCGCTGACCACCGCAGAGCGTCTTGCCGCCGGAGTTACGTCATGAGTTCGGTGCTGAAGACAACGCGCTACGCGGGCAAACTGGAATTCGCAACGATGACCGTGCGAGATGTCGAGGAGGTGGTGCGCATCGAGAATGATGCCTATCCGTTTCCCTGGACCCGAGGTAATTTTCTGGATTCATTGGCTAATCGCTACGATGCTTGGGTGCTGCGCGAAATCGATGGCCGCCTCGCGGGTTATTTCCTGCTGATGAGCGCGGTGGATGATGTGCACTTGCTGAACATTACCGTGCGGCCTGATTTGCAGGGGCAGGGTATTGGTCGCTACCTGCTCGACAAGGTGTGCGCCTTGGCCAAGGCGGCAGGCATCCATCAAATTCTTCTCGAGGTTAGGCCCTCGAATCAACATGCATTAGCGGTCTACCGCCACGCCGGGTTTCAAATGATTGGTACGCGCAAAAAATATTACCCAGCCGCTGGCAGCGCACGCGAAGATGCCATCGTGATGCGACTTAAGCTGCAGGAGCCAGCGTGAATCTCGACAAGGTGAATAAGCTGCAGCACATGGGCCTCGGCCCGGTATGGGTACGTCGTCATGTTGTTGCTGCTGGTATAGCTGCAAGTACAGGTTCAGGCGCAGCTTCAGATCAGGCTTTAGATACCGGCTCCGCGATTGGTGCGGATGCAGTGGCGGCCAGAGCATCGAATGATCAGCAAGACACAGCGCTCGCCGCGATGGATTGGGATGTGCTGGAAGCTAGCATCCGTGAGTGCACGCGCTGTGGTTTGTGCGAGGGCAGAAAACATTCGGTGCCTGGTGTGGGTGACCGCGCTGCGCGTTGGTTATTTGTTGGTGAAGGGCCAGGGCGTAATGAAGATTTACAGGGCGAGCCATTTGTCGGGCCAGCAGGCAAGCTGCTCGACAACATGCTGCGCGCATTAGATTTGGCGCGCGGTAAGGATACTTACATCGCCAATATTGTGAAATGCCGACCCGTGGGTACCGATGGTCGCGATCGGCCACCGACGCCTGACGAGGTTGACGCTTGCATGCCCTACCTGCGCCGACAAATTGCACTGATTCAGCCGCAAGTCATCATCGCGTTGGGTAAAACGGCTGCAGTGTCATTGTTGGGTTTGCCAGCAGATACCGCCCTCGCTGGCTTGCGTGGCGAGCCCCGCGATTTTAATGGCATCCCTCTGGTGATCACGTATCACCCAGCCTACCTGCTTAGACAACCCACCGATAAAGCCAAAACCTGGCGCGATCTCTGCCTCGCCAAGCACATCATTGATGGCGCCTGAGCCGATGCGCTCAGCAAGCCTCAGTCATCAAGCGGACTTTCAGGAGCGATGGGCTTGTTTGCGCAATCCGCATGTACTCGCACTGGTCTGGCTGCTCGAAGCGCCTGATGTACTGGACGCTGATGCCCCGCGTTGGCATGGAAAAATCGCACGACTGCCGGTGAACGCTGCCGATAACTGCCGCGACTGGTTACTGCAACTCGATGCTGATCCCACCGCGTTTGAAGCTTATCTGGATGTGAAGCGCTTCACACGGCTTGGACGTTACGCGGAACGTTTACTGGCGTGGTACTTCAAGCATCAAGGCCAACTAGTGGCGCACGGTCTGCCAGTCCGCAGCGGCAAAGAAGAGACGATTGGCGAATTTGATTTTCTGCTGAAATTTGACAAAGCCTTGATTCATTGGGAGCTAGCCACCAAATTTTATTTGCTTGCCGTAGATGATCCCGCGCTGGCAAGCGTTCAGCAGGCAGATTATTTTGTTGGACCGAATCTGGCTGACACCTTGGGCCGCAAAATGCGCAAGATTCTGGATCGCCAACTTGCTCTAGGCATGCACCCTGCAGCGAAAGCACTACTACCGGAGCCGTTGTCTGCGGCACAGGCGTTGGTGAAGGGTTGGTTATTTCATCGACGCGGCTCGCATTTGGATCTTGCGCAACTTGGTATCTCCGAACATCACTGCCAAGGCTGGTGGTGTACCTTGAATGAGCTTGAAGCCCATGTCGGCTCCGTCGGCGCAGTGCTGCCACGCATCACCTGGCTAGCGCCAGCGCGATTGCCGCTGAACGAGGGGATTGAGCTACCGCGACTCACGAACCAACTGCACCAACATTTCGAGCAGGACAGCATGCCCTTAATGGTGGCGGCGTTGCGGCGTGAGGGTGATATGTGGCTAGAGACAGAACGCGGATTCGTCGTGCCAGACGCCTGGCCACAGCAGGCGGTCGAGAAGATTAGTGGATGAAGTAGGCAAGGCGGGCCCAACAACGCTAGCGATTTTCTGCTGGCAGAACGAAGAACCTTTCTAGTTAGGTCGATAGCAAGGCGGCAGCACCGCAGACAGTACAAGACGTACGGCAAGGTGCTGCCAACGCCGCTAGCGACCTAAGCAGGAAGGTTCTAGGTGCCGAAGTGCTTTTGCTGGCCGATCAGATGCAACGAATCATACTCACGCTGATTCGCCGCATGCCTGCGCATCACCAGCCACATGATGCCCGACACGAATGCGCCGAACAAGACGATGACGATGGAGATGCTCAGGTTGAGCTTCACGAGCACAGCGTAGAGCCCAAGCATCATCAAGATTGACAAGTTCTCGCTGAAATTTTGTACGGCGATCGAATGGCCAGCGCTCATCAGTACGTGGCCACGATGTTGCAGCAGTGCGTTCATCGGTACGACGAAGTAGCCTGATAGCGCACCAATCAGCACAAGTAGAGGGTAAGCCAGCGTTACAGAGTCAACCGTGACCATCACGCAGACGATGATGCCCATCGCAAAACCTACCGGCATGACGTTGAGTGATTTTTTCAGGGGGATGTAGCGCGCAGCCGCCATCGCACCAAACGCGACACCAAATGCAACAACACCCTGAAGAACCGCGGCTTGCGCCAGTGGCATGTTGAGCGCTTTTTCTGCCCACTTCAGCACAATGAACTGCAGTGTCGCGCCGGCGCCCCAGAACAGTGAAGTGACTGCCAAAGAAATCTGGCCCAGCCGATCACGCCAGAGCGAAACTACGCAGTGAGAAAAATCCAGTACCAAGCGCCATGGTCCGTGCTCTTGTTGTGGGTAGTGGGTGACCGTGAGTGGGATCCGCAAGTTAAATAGTGCGGCAAGTACATAGGACACCATCACGATGCCAAGTGCCACTTCCAGTGTGATACCGAGGGCAAGCGATTCAAACGGTAGCAGTGTCGTGATCATGTCGGCAAATTTTGCGCTGACCAATGCGCCACCGAGCACGGTGCCGAAAATAATCGAGAGCACCGTAAGACCTTCAATCCAGCCATTTGCCATCACCAGTTTTTCGGGTGGCAGCAACTCGGTGAGGATGCCGTACTTGGCCGGCGAGTAAGCCGCTGCACCAAAGCCGACCACCGCATAAGCTAACAAGGGGTGAACGCTGAAGAACATCATCAGGCAACCGGTGATCTTCAACAGATTGGTGATGAACATCACCTTGCCTTTGGGGTAGGCATCTGCGAATGCGCCGACAAACGGCGCGAGTACGACGTAAGACATGACAAAGAACAGCTTTAGCATTGGCGTCATCCACTCGGGCGACTGCAATGAAGCCAGAAGCGAGATCGCGACGATCAGCAATGCGTTATCAGCGAGCGAAGAAAAAAACTGCGCCGCCATGATGGTGTAGAAGCCGCGATTCATGCAGCGGATGTGTTGCTGTAAATCATGCGGCTTGCTTTATACCATGAAACCTGAGGGTATCTGGGTTGCCTCGTCGAGTTGCCATATTGTCCTGATGGTATTGATGGTATTGCCGCAAGGCTGCTGCCGTGAACGGCAGCGGCCTGGATTAGCAGGTTCTAAATGACTTGGCTCCGGTAAAATGTGATGTTTCCTTTAGTACGCCTTTCACTTCACTGATGCCCCGTCCTCTCGTCGCCACCACCGATATTAGCGCCATGCGGTCCAATCTCGCTCTGGCGCGCTTAATGATGCCGGGTACGCGGGTCTGGGCAGTGGTCAAAGCGGATGCCTATGGACATGGTTTGGCTAACGCATTTCAAGCATTCGCCGCCGCCGATGGATTGTCGCTAGTCGAGCTTGACCGTGCGATTGCGCTTCGTGAATTGGGTTGGCAGAAGCCGTTGATGATGATGGAAGGCATGTTTAGCGCGGATGAGCTGGAGAGTTTTCAGCGTTACCACCTGCAACCCGTGATTCACAACCCGGCACAATTAGACATGCTGCAACACGCCTCCGGCGCATCATTGCATGTCCATCTCAAAATCAATAGCGGGATGAATCGATTGGGTTTCGCGCCCGAGCATGTGCGTGAAGCCTATCAGCGCCTACAGGCTATGCCGGTGGTGTCGAACATCTCGCTGCTCACGCATTTCGCCAATGCTGAAAATCCGTCCGCTGTGCTAACCCCGCAGCGGCAGCTGCAACGCTTTCATGAATGTACCCAAGGTATCACCGCTGAGCTGAGCTTATCGAATTCTGCCGCTGTTTTGCTGCAGTCACAGATCGCGTGTGACTGGATACGCCCGGGCGTGATGCTCTATGGCGGTAGCCCGGGTGAGCAAGCGGCACAAGACTTCGGGCTTCAGCCTGCCATGACGCTGATGAGCGAGCTGATCTCGACACAGCAACTACAACCCGGCGAGAGTGTGGGTTATGGCAGTTTATTCACCGCTGAGCATGCCATACGAATTGGTATTGTCGCGTGTGGCTATGCCGATGGCTATCCGCGCCACGCGCCGACGGGCACGCCGATTCTGGTGGATGGCGTTCGTACCCGTGTGCTGGGTCGTGTCTCGATGGACATGCTGAGCGTTGATCTCACGCCAACCCCCGCAGCAGATATCGGCAGCAAGGTAACGCTGTGGGGCAATTCGCTTCCGATTGACGAGGTGGCAGCGGCAGCTGGCACCATTGGTTACGAGCTGATGTGCGCTGTGGCACCGCGCGTACGACGTGAGACACGCGGAGCATAAGCAGCATGGCGAAATCAAAAACTAATTACACCTGCACCGAATGTGGTGGGGTCAGCAATAAATGGGCGGGGCAGTGTCCGGCCTGCGCCAAGTGGAATACGCTGGTCGAAACTGTGGTGGATGTTGGTGCGCACCGTTTTTCTACCCAGGCGCAGGGTTTGGTACAAGGCGCTCCGGTACAAAAGTTGTCGGATATTGCTGCCACTGATGTTCCGCGCGTGCCAACAGGTATCGAAGAATTCGATCGTGTGCTGGGTGGCGGCTTGGTGGCGGGTGGCGTAGTGCTGATCGGTGGGGACCCCGGTATCGGCAAATCTACGCTGCTGCTGCAGGCACTGGCCAATCTCTCTAAAACCAGCAAGGCCTTGTACGTCAGTGGTGAGGAATCCGGGGCACAGGTAGCGCTGCGCGCGCGAAGACTAGTGATTGATGCTAACGACCTACACCTGCAAGCCGAGATTCAGCTGGAAAAGATTCTCAACACCCTCGCAGAGCAGCGTCCGCAAGTGGCGGTGATTGATTCCATACAAACGCTGTATTCCGACGCCTTGACCTCTGCGCCGGGATCGGTGGCACAAGTCCGTGAGTGTGCCGCCCAACTGACACGGGTAGCGAAGCAATCCGGTATCACCATTATTCTGGTTGGCCATGTAACAAAAGAGGGCGCGCTGGCAGGGCCGCGTGTCTTGGAACATATTGTCGATACTGTGCTGTACTTCGAGGGGGATACGCACTCCAGTTTCCGGCTGGTGCGCGCGTTCAAGAACCGATTCGGTGCAGTGAATGAGTTGGGCGTTTTTGCCATGACCGAGAAGGGGTTGAAGGGTGTCTCCAATCCTTCGGCGTTATTCCTTTCACAGCATGATGCGCAGGTTCCGGGGTCTTGTGTGATGGTGACGCAAGAGGGTACGCGGCCACTACTGGTCGAGGTGCAAGCGCTGGTCGATGCATCGCATGTACCGAATGCGCGTCGCTTGTCAGTAGGGTTGGAACAGAACCGGTTAGCGATGTTGCTCGCTGTGCTGCACCGTCATGCGGGTGTGGCGGCCTACGATCAGGATGTGTTCATCAATGCAGTAGGCGGCGTGAAAATCAGCGAACCTGCGGCAGATTTGGCAGTCCTGCTGGCCATACAGTCGTCGATGCGAAACAAGCCTTTACCGCGCGGTTTGGTGACCTTTGGTGAAGTTGGCCTGGCCGGCGAAATTCGTCCGGCACCGCGCGGACAAGAGCGTCTGCGCGAAGCCGCAAAACTGGGCTTCTCGATTGCGCTGGTACCAAAGTCCAATCTGCCTCGGCAGAAAATTGAAGGCTTGCAGGTGATTGGTGTTGAGCGGATTGATCAGGCGATGGACAAGGTCCGTGAGCTAATGTAACCGTCGCAAGCAAAAGCTCCCTCGCGTTGTTGGAGATCCTTTGCTTGAGACTTTATCAGCGCCGGTTTTGTTGTCAGCTACTTCGCCTTAGCTTTCGCTTCAGCTCTGGCCTTTGCCCGAATCGCCGCTGCCACCTTCATACCACTTCTGACCGCGCCCTCGATGGTCGCGGGATACTCGCTCTCGGTGTAATCACCCGCCAGCCATAAACCGCGATGCGCTGTTGCATGCCGCGGGCGCTGCAGATCGGGTACACAAGCGAATGTGGCGCGTTTTTCGGTGATCGCTTTGCCCCACAGTGGTGTCGCCAGTTCTGGCATCTGCAGATCATTCGCTAGTTGTTGCGCGACGGACTGTTCGAGTGCTTGCGCACCGGACTCGGTTGCCGTTCCTGAGGCGCTAATGACAACTGCCAGCAAACCGGATTGTTTGTGGTCGAGCTGACCGCGATCGAATACGAATTGCCCCCAACGCTGGCTGTCGGGGTCGTCGATCAGTGCCAGCATCGGCGCTGGCAAGTGCACTGTTGGTGCATATTGCAGATAGCAAGTGGTAATCGCTTCATACTCAAAATTGAGCGTATCCGCGAGCGCATCATCTATCTCAAGCAGCAGTGTTTGCGCATGCGCTGCTGAGGTTGAGATCACGATGTGCTGGGAGTGGTCGATCCGCTGCTCGGTGTTGATTTTCCAGTAGCCATCGCCCGCATTGATCGCGCTGACGCGAGTCCCCAGCATCACTTTGCCGCCGTGCTTCTGTAACCATGCGATTGCCGCATCGGGGAACAGCGCGCTCAAGTTAGCGCGCGGAAGCAGCATATCGGAGGCTGCGCGGCTGGCGCCCAAGCTATCGCGTAGCACAGCAAGAAAGACTTTGGCTGAGGCGCGCTCGGGCGGTGTATTGAGTGCAGCTATGCACAGGGGTCGCCACATCAGCTTGATGAGCCGATCGGTTTGCTCGAAACGTTCGAGTAACTCAGAGACTGGGCAATCACGATTCAGCTGCCAGCCCATCCAGCGCGCGGCACTGGCGAAACGCGCAATCGATAGCTTGTCGGCGAGCGATAAACCCTTGGCGCGCAGCACACCAAGCGCCAGATGCAGCGGTGCCGGCAGGCGTAGCGCGAGTAAATCCATGCCGTTTTCGCTGATCGGATAACGCATTTGCAGCGGTAACCGCATAAGCAGTTGCGATGGTTGGAGTCCGACCGTTCGCATCAGTTGCAACGTGTCGCGGTAGGCGCCGAGCAGAATATGTTGGCCGTTATCAAGCGTATTGCCTTGATAGTTGATGCGACGCGCCCGGCCGCCGGGAACGCGCGCCGCTTCATACAAAGTGACTTGCGCGCCAGTGCGTGCGAGTTCCACGGCAGTCGCGCAGCCGGCCCAGCCGGCACCGATCACCGCGACGGTCGGTTGGCTCATTTCAGCCGCGTACCCAAGTCTTCCACGCGAGCCAGAGTTTGCGCAGGGGTGTTAACGAGATGCGGTGCTGCAGTACCCGAAAGCCGTCACGTTCGACTTCTTGCAACAGCGTGCGGTAAATCGCGGCCATAATCAGACCAGCGCGTTGCGCTCGTCGGTCTTGCGCGGGTAGTAGCGCAAAGGCTTCCTCGTAGTAGCGCTGCGCGCGTTCGGTTTGGAATCTCATCAGCTTTTCGAAGCGGTCACTGTGCTTGGCGCCAAGAATGTCGGCAGCAGGCACCTCGAACTGCTGTAGCTCGGAAATCGGCAGATAAATGCGATCGCGGCGTGCATCTTCGCCAACATCGCGGATGATATTGGTGAGTTGAAACGCCAGCCCAAGCTTTTCTGCGTATTGCAGCGTGCGCTCATCAGTGACCCCGAAAATACGCGCGGAGAGCAGCCCGACCACGCTGGCCACATGCCAGCAGTAATGCTCAAGCGCCTTGTAATCTAGGTAACGTGTCTGGCTGAGGTCCATTTCCATGCCATCGATCACGGCCAGTAAATGGTCGAGCGGTAACTGGAATGTCTTGACGTGAGGCGCGAGCGCGCGTGTTACCGGGTGACTCGGTTCGCCCTCGGCCATACGCGCGATCTCGCTGCGCCACCAGACCAGGGTGGTGCGCGCGATGTGCGGGTCGCTGCTTTCATCGACCACGTCATCTACCTCGCGGCAGAATGCATAAAGCGCAGTGATGGCCTGCCGCCGCTCGGGTGGTAGGAATAGAAAGCTGTAGTAGAAGCTGGAGCCGCTTTGCGCCGCTTTTTGTTGGCAGTACTGTTCAGGCGTCATGACGGGGTTGGTAAGTATCGTATTAGCGCGGCGCCACGAATGCTAAACGACAAAGCGTAGCGCGCGCCAGCCTAGCAGCAGCCAGTCGCGCTTGTTAAGCGTGGGACGGTGCCGGAATACATCGAACCCGACCGCCTCGATTTTTTCCAGAATGCGCAGGCCGCCGAGCACGATCAAGCGCAACTCCCAGCCGAAGCGGCCGGGCATGTCGAGCGCCAGTTGGGCACCTGAGCGCATTAGTTGGCGCGTGCGATCGACTTCAAAAGCCATTAGCGCACGCCAGCGTGCGTCGACCTCGGCGTCGGCGATTTGCTGCTCACTGACGCCAAAGCGGTGCAAATCCTCCTGCGGCAAGTAAACCCGGGCTTTGTCCCAGTCGATCGCCACATCCTGCAAAAAATTAATGATTTGTAGCGCGCTGCAGATCGCATCGCTGTGGTCCAAGTGCGGTGGCTGATCCTGCTTGAACAGCCCGAGCATGATGCGACCGACCGGATTGGCCGAGCGGGCGCAGTAGTCAAGTAGTGCTTCGAATGTCGGGTACCGTGTCTGAACCACATCTTGGCTGAAGGCTGACAGCAGATCATGCAGAGGACGAGTAGCAAGACCATGCCGCTGTAGCGTA
This sequence comes from Oxalobacteraceae bacterium, assembly GCA_021299035.1. Classification (GTDB taxonomy): domain Bacteria; phylum Pseudomonadota; class Gammaproteobacteria; order Burkholderiales; family Burkholderiaceae_D; genus Pernthalerella; species Pernthalerella lacunae. The sequence goes on from JAJTGD010000007.1 coordinate 40,763, forward strand.
TCGGCGAGTTGGTCGAATAAGTCGGTCTGCGGCGGCTCGCCAGCGTCGATTCGGTTCAATTCGGTGCTGTAGGCCTTGAGTGCTGCGAGCCGCACATCGGGAGGGGCGTCCCCTTCGTCGGCCAAATCGTCCGCGCTACGCGCAAAGGCGTAGATCACCCTGACAGACGCCCGCAGGTGAGCCGGCAGCAGCGGCGAGGCGACTGGAAAATTCTCGTAGTGCTGGTTGGGCATTTGGAGCAACGCTGTCAAGTTGTGATGGTGTCTTGCCGGATCCAAGGTGCCGTTTGCCAGGCGCCATCCCGCCAGCGACAGCGTCTGATTTGGGGATCGCGGAGCCGCAGTCTAAATGAAATTCCGTACGTCGCAGTTTTCCCGCCGCGTCTTGGTCTTGTTCGACAGGCAGCCGATTGGGCTGTTCGGCGCGTTTTCAAGTAAAATCGAGGGCTGAAGTCAAACAGCCACTACCATGGCGACGCAGGGCGACCGCTTTGACGCAGGGTCGCCCTTTGCATTTCTTAAAACGGACCGGCAAACCCTCTGGGACCAGTTCGTTGCGGCGAGGATGGCGAAATTGGTAGACGCACCAGGTTTAGGTCCTGACGCCAGCAATGGTGTGGGGGTTCGAGTCCCCCTCCTCGCACCAGACAACTTGTTTAACCTTTTTGGACGATTCACATGGCAACTGCTGTTGAAACCCTGGAAAAACTCGAGCGCCGCATTACCCTGACCGTGCCGTTGGCCGAGGTCAATGAGGAGGTCGAGAAGCGCCTCAAGGTGCGCGCGCGTAGTGCAAAGTTCCCGGGCTTCCGGCCGGGCAAGGCCCCGCTGAAGATGGTGGCTGCACAATTTGGTGCCATCGTCGAGAGCGAAGTGCTGAACGACAAAGTAGGCCGCGCATTCGGTACTGTGACCGCAGAAAACAACCTGCGCGTGGCGGGTTTTCCTCGCATCGAGCCGAAAGCCGATGAGCAGGTCGACGGCGCGCTAGTATTTCAAGCCACCTTCGAGGTTTACCCCGAAGTGAAACTGGGCGATCTGTCAGGCATCGAAGTGGAGAAGAGCGTCGCGCAAGTGACGGATGCCGAGATCGACAAAACCATCGATATTCTGCGTCGCCAACGCGTGCACTTTCACACCAAAGGCGAAGCCGGCGAGCATGGCGATGGCGGACCCGATGCGTCTGCGCAGAATGGCGACCGCGTGACGATTGATTTCGTCGGCCGGATTGATGGCGTTGAGTTCAGCGGCGGCAAGGGCGAGAACTTCCCCTTCCTGCTCGGCGAAGGTCAGATGTTGAAAGAATTCGAAGAAGCCGTGGTTGGCCTGAAGCAGGGTGAGTCCAAGACTTTCCCGCTCACCTTCCCTGAGGATTACCACGGCAAGGAAGTTGCGGGCAAAAAAGCAGAATTCACCATCACGCTGAAAAAAGTCGAATGGGCCCACATGCCTGACGTCGACAGCCATTTCGCGGAAAGCCTCGGCGTGCCCGGCGGCGACATGCAAAAAATGCGCGACGATATCCGCGCCAACCTTGAGCGTGAAGTCGGAAGCCGGGTCAAGGCTAAAACCAAAACCAGCGTGCTGGATGCACTTGCCAAGGTGGTAGTACTGGACGTGCCAAAGGCCTTGCTAGAGCAAGATGCCGAGCGGCTCGTCGAGTTCATGCGTCAAGACATGCGCCAGCGTGGCATGCAGGTGCAGGATTTGCCGATTTCGCCAGATATGTTCACCGACCAAGCTGATCGTCGCGTGCGCATCGGCCTGATCATGTCAGAGCTGGTGAAGGCCAATACCCTGCAAGCCACCGGTGAGCAGGTACGTGCATGGATAGAAGACTTCGCCAAAGCCTACGAAAATCCAGAGCAGGTTGTGAAGCACTACCTGAGCGACCGCAACCGTTTGGCGGACGTCGAGGCGATGGTGGTTGAAGAGAATGTGGTCAACTATGTGCTGTCGAAGGCGAAGGTCACTGAGAAACAGGTCCCGTTCGATGAACTGATGAACGGCTGATCGAATAACCTCCCACTACAGGAAACACCATGACAGATTTTCATCGCAAGTCCGCCCTCGACACAGACATGCTCGGCATGGTGCCGATGGTCATCGAGCAGAGCGGCCGCGGCGAGCGTGCTTACGATATCTACTCGCGCTTGTTGAAAGAGCGGGTGATTTTTCTGGTTGGGCCGGTGAATGATCACACTGCCAATTTGGTCGTGGCACAGTTATTGTTCCTGGAGAGCGAGAACCCGGACAAAGACATCTCGTTGTACATCAACTCGCCGGGGGGCTCGGTGTCGGCCGGTTTGGCCATCTACGACACCATGCAGTTCATTAAACCGGACGTATCGACGCTCTGCACGGGTCTGGCTGCCTCGATGGGCGCCTTCCTGCTGGCAGCCGGTGCCAAGGACAAGCGCTTCTCGCTGCCTAACTCCCGCATCATGATTCACCAGCCACTTGGCGGAGCATCCGGTCAGGCCGCAGACATCGAGATTCAAGCGCGAGAGATCCTCTACCTGCGCGAGCGGCTGAACGCGATCTTGGCGGAAAAAACCGGCCAGAGCATCGATCAGATCGCCAAAGATACTGATCGAGATAACTTCATGTCGGCAGAGCAGGCGGTTGAATACGGCATGATCGACAAGGTTCTGACCCACCGTAGCTAATGGCGGAATACCGTTCGATGGCCGGTAGTTTTTTCAGATAGACAACATTGTCATTTAGTCTAATCTAGGCTCGGCTCGGGTTACCCTATCTCGGGGTGACGGATTCCGCTTTCACAGGTAAGATCCCCGTATATTCACGGTATTAGACAGCCATGTCCGAGAAGAAGTCATCCAGCGGCGAGAAGTTGCTCTATTGCTCATTTTGCGGCAAGAGTCAGCACGAGGTCAAAAAACTGATCGCCGGCCCGTCGGTGTTCATCTGTGATGAGTGCATCGATCTTTGCAATGACATTATTCGTGATGAGGCATCGGCGGTGGAAACCGTCACGCCAAAATCCGATCTACCCACGCCGCAAGAAATTTGCGATTTGCTTGGTCAATATGTCATCGGGCAAGAGGCCGCCAAGCGCACGCTTTCGGTGGCTGTTTACAACCACTACAAACGGCTGCGCCATCTCGATAAAAAAGATGAAGTGGAGCTGGCCAAAAGCAATATTCTGCTGATTGGTCCCACAGGTTCGGGTAAGACGCTATTGGCGCAGACTTTGGCGCGTATGCTGAACGTGCCATTTGTGATTGCTGATGCGACTACCTTGACTGAAGCTGGCTACGTCGGCGAAGACGTCGAGAACATCATCCAGAAGCTGCTGCAAAACTGTAATTACGAGGTTGAAAAAGCCCAAAAGGGTATTGTCTACATCGACGAGATCGACAAAATTTCGCGCAAGTCAGACAACCCCTCCATCACCCGTGATGTTTCGGGAGAAGGCGTACAGCAGGCGCTGCTGAAGCTGGTCGAGGGCACCATGGCATCGGTGCCGCCTCAGGGTGGACGTAAGCACCCGAACCAGGATTTCGTTCAGATCGATACCACCAATATCCTGTTTATTTGCGGCGGCGCGTTCGATGGGCTGGCAAAAATCATCTCCGATCGTTCCGAGAAAAGTGGCATCGGTTTTTCAGCGACCGTGAAGAGCAAGAGCACGAGCCGCGACAGCCAGAAGATGCAGGATGTCGAGCCAGAAGATCTGATCAAGTTTGGCCTGATTCCAGAACTGGTGGGGCGCTTGCCAGTGGTCGCAACGCTGGCAGAATTGACTGAGGATGCCCTCATACAGATTCTGGTCGAGCCCAAGAACGCGCTGATCAAGCAGTACAGCAAGCTGCTTGAAATGGAGGGTGCGGAACTCGAAGTTCGCCCTGGGGCGTTACATGCGATTGCCAAGAAGGCGATCGCTCGCAAGACGGGTGCCCGTGGACTCCGCTCGATTGTTGAGCACTCGCTCATGGATGTGATGTTCGAGCTGCCAAATGAGCAGAACGTGGCCAAGGTCGTGATCGACGAGAACACCATCACCAATGGCGGCAAGCCGCTCTTGATTTACCACGAGCAGCCCAAAGTGTCCGGCGCCAAATAAAGGCCGAATTCCCTGACAAACTCGCAATTTCTTGCTGAAAAACAGCAATTCAGCAACGATTTCTGAACAAACGCAGTACAATCAAGTCCAAATGTCAGGGCTTCCACTGAAAAGCCACCGGGAAAACCCTCTCGAGTGGCTTTTTTCGTTCTTTTTCCCCGAAAAGGCGTCATGAAAAGCCTGTTTCAGCCGATTCTCCCTTCAGAAGACCGGCCAAAAGCGGGTTTTCTCGTGCCTCGGAGTAGGATTAGGTCCTTTCGGTTGCGCATAGGCCTTGCTTTTCCGGTCTTTGCGCCAACATGCAGTAAAGCATTCACTTAAAGGCGCATCATGACGATCACAGATCACACCACCGAACCCACCCAGTTGCCGCTGCTTCCCTTGCGTGATGTCGTGGTTTTCCCGCATATGGTGATCCCTTTGTTCGTTGGTCGCCCGAAGTCGATCAAGGCGCTCGAGGCTGCGATGGAGCAGGGCAAGAGCATCATGCTGGCCGCCCAGAAGGCGGCGACCAAGGATGAGCCATCGGCTGACGATATCTACGAGATCGGCTGCATTGCGAATATTTTGCAAATGCTGAAATTGCCCGACGGCACCGTGAAGGTACTGGTCGAGGGTGCCCAGCGCGCCCGGATTCACCATATCAGCGAGACTGAGACCCACTTCATGGCTGATCTGTCGCCAGTGGAGTCTGAGTCCGGTGACGATGCTGAGGTCGAGGCTATGCGGCGCGCGATCGTTCAGCAATTTGACCAGTATGTGAAGCTGAACAAGAAGATCCCCCCTGAAATTCTGACCTCGCTGGCAGGTATTGATGATGCCGGTCGTCTGGCCGATACGATCGCGGCGCACTTGCCGCTTAAGCTGGAGCAAAAGCAAAAGATCCTGGAAATTTTCAATGTCTCCAAGCGGCATGAGCATCTGCTCGGACAGCTAGAGGCCGAGCTGGATATTCTGCAGGTCGAGAAGCGTATCCGTGGTCGCGTCAAGCGCCAGATGGAGAAATCGCAGCGCGAGTATTACCTGAACGAACAAGTCAAGGCGATCCAGAAAGAACTTGGCGAAGGCGAAGAGGGCGCGGACCTCGAAGAACTCGACAAGAAAATCATCGCTGCCAAGATGCCGAAAGAGGCGCGCGAGAAAGCACAAAGCGAGTTGAAAAAACTGAAGCTGATGTCACCCATGTCGGCTGAGGCGACCGTAGTGCGTAACTACATCGATATTCTGATCGGTCTTCCGTGGCGCAAGAAATCCAAGGTCAACAATGACCTCGCGCACGCCGAGAAAGTGCTGGAAGATGATCACTACGGTCTCGACAAGATCAAGGAACGCATTCTTGAGTACCTCGCGGTTCAGCAGCGGGTTGAGAAGGTGAAGGCACCGATTTTGTGCTTCGTTGGCCCACCGGGTGTGGGTAAAACCTCACTGGGTCAGTCAATTGCGCGTGCCACCAACCGTAAGTTCGTGCGCATGGCCTTGGGTGGTGTACGTGACGAGGCAGAGATCCGCGGTCATCGCCGTACCTATATCGGCTCCATGCCGGGCAAGATTCTGCAGAGTCTGGCCAAGTCAGGTGTGCGTAATCCGCTCTTTTTGCTCGACGAGATCGACAAACTCGGCCAGGATTTCCGTGGTGATCCATCGTCTGCCTTGCTGGAGGTGTTGGACCCGGAGCAGAACCACACTTTCAGCGATCATTACGTCGAGGTGGATTTCGATTTGTCGGACGTGATGTTTGTCGCGACGTCTAACAGCTTCAATATCCCACCCGCCTTGCTCGATCGGATGGAAGTGATTCGTCTTGCGGGTTATACCGAGGATGAAAAGCTGAATATCGCCAAGCGCTATCTGTTGCCCAAACAGGTCAAGAACAATGGCTTGAAAGAAAACGAGATCGTGATCGCCGAACCGGCAATTCGCGACATTATTCGCTACTACACGCGTGAAGCCGGTGTGCGTTCGCTTGATCGTGAGATCTCGAAAATCTGCCGCAAGGTCGTGAAGATGTTGCTGCTGAAAGGCGGCGAAAAGAAAATCGCGGTCAGCAGTCGTAATCTCGACAAATTCCTTGGGGTGCGACGCTATGACTTTGGCGTCGCCGAGAAAGAAAATCAGATTGGTCAGGTCGTTGGCTTGGCCTGGACGGAGGTCGGTGGTGATTTGCTGACCATAGAAGCGATGACCATGCCCGGTAAGGGCAATACGATTCGGACTGGTACGCTTGGCGATGTGATGAAAGAATCCATCGAAGCTGCACGTACAGTGGTTCGTAGTCGCGCGCGCATCTTGGGTATCCCGAATGATGTCTTCGATAAGACAGATATTCATATCCACGTGCCAGAGGGTGCGACGCCGAAAGATGGCCCATCAGCAGGCATTGCGATGACGACGGCGCTGGTGTCCGTGTTCACGGGTATTCCGGTACGTGCGGACGTTGCCATGACAGGCGAGATCACCCTGCGCGGTGAGGTGTTGCCCATCGGTGGTTTGAAAGAAAAATTGTTGGCAGCGATGCGCGGCGGTATCAAAACTGTTTTGATCCCCGAGCAAAACGTCAAAGATCTCGCCGAAATTCCGGCCAACGTAAAAAATGCTTTGGAGATCGTGTCAGTTCGTTGGATTGACAAGGTGCTTGACATCGCACTTGAGCGTAAACCAGTGCCAATTCCGGAGGAAGAAGTCAGCGCAGAAAGTGCGACCGCAGCAACAGAGAAGCAAGCTGAACCACGCGTGGTGAAGCACTAAAAATCATTCGTGCTTACCACAGAAAAGCGCTCTTCGGAGCGCTTTTTCTTTGCGCCAAGGATGGATTTTTTTGCATTTGAGCGAAAGAGATGCTCATCCTGATAACGAAACGGATGCAACTCTGACAGTCTCAGGCAAATTTCTTGACACTCGCGTGTGCTGCCGAGTTTAATAGCCCCTCGCTGCGGCTATGCGACGCCGTCTGCGGTCAAGCGGTCGTCAATAACCGCTTGTCTTCGGAAGAACAATCTCAACTATATGCCTGAGGGGAATTCAGTGAACAAAACTGAACTAATTGATGAAATCGCGAAAGCGGCGGACATCTCGAAAGCCTCCGCCAGTCGTGCACTGGAAGCCATGATCGATGCAGTTGCTCATACCTTGAAAAAAGGCGACACGGTAACCTTGGCCGGTTTTGGTACTTTTGCTGTGACTGCACGTGCTGAACGTATCGGACGTAACCCACGTACGCGTGAAGAGATCAAGATTCCGGCATCGAAGGTGCCGAAATTCAAACCTGGCAAGGCCTTGAAAGATGCGCTAAACTAATGGTTTGCCCGACGTGGTGACAAACGTCGGCGCGGACTGACTAGCGCGGACGTCATTCAGGTTTCCGGCGGGTGCTTAGCTCAGTTGGTAGAGCGGCGCCCTTACAAGGCGTAGGTCGGGAGTTCGAGCCTCTCAGCACCCACCAACAAGTCAGCTGCATAGCGTAGTTTCAGGAGTGGTAGTTCAGTCGGTTAGAATACCGGCCTGTCACGCCGGGGGTCGCGGGTTCGAGTCCCGTCCACTCCGCCAGACCCAGAAAGGCGAACCCAGTGTTCGCCTTTTTTTATGCATCACATAATGATTAGCCCGACCACGGGCAAGGACTAAGAGTGCGCCATGCTTGATTTCTTCCGCACCCATCAACGGCTGATGCAGTTTTTGCTGCTGCTGATCATTCTTCCTTCGTTTGCCTTTTTTGGCTTGCAAAGTTACACCAGCATGGGGGACCGCGAAAACGCAGTCGCTGAAGTGGCTGGTCAGAAGATTTCTCAAAAAGAGTGGGATGCTGCGCAAGCGCGCCAGCTAGAGCGTTTCAAACAAATGTTTGGTGACCAGTTCAATCCGGCCATGTTCGATACACCCGACGCCAAAATGGGGGCGCTGGAAAACCTGGTTGCGCAAAAGGCTTTGGTCAAAGACGTTGCCGACAAGCACCTCACTGCCTCCGATGATATGGTGCGTCAGACCATTCTCAGCATCCCCGGCTTGACCGATGCTGATGGCAAGTTCAACAAAGAACGTTATCAGCAATTGCTTGGGGCGCAGGGCTTGAATCCTGAAAAATTCGAGGCCACGCTGCGCCATGACTTGGCTATGCAGCAGGTGAATGCAGCGGTACAGGGCAGTGCCTTTGCACCAAGCGCGATCGCTCTGCGGCTTTCTTCGCTCAATCAGCAAAAACGCGAGGTGCAAGAGCTAAGTGTCGATGCAAAAGATTTTCGCGCACAGGTGAAGATCACCGATGCGATGGTGCAGGAGTTCTACGATCGCTTCCCAGCTCAATTCCAAATCCCGGAATCCTTGAAGGCAGAGTTCGTCGTACTGTCCGCGCCGATGGTGGAAGATAAAATTGTGATCAGCGATGATCAGATTAAAAAGTTTTACGAGGAAAACCAGGCGCGCTACAAATCGGATGAGCAACGTCGTGCCAGCCATATTCTGATCAAAGCTGGCAAGATGATGTCGGCTACTGAGAAGGGCGCCGCTAAGGCCAAGGCCGAGAAATTACTCGCCGCAGTGAAAAAAATCCCGGGTGATTTTGCCAAGCTCGCCAAAGAGAATTCCGACGACCCCGGCTCGGCCGAGCGTGGTGGTGACCTTGAGTTCTTTGGCAAAGGCATGATGGTCAAACCATTTGAAGATGCGGCCTTCCAGTTGAAAGAAGGCGAGATCAGCGGCATCGTCGAGTCCGATTTCGGCTTCCACATCATCAAACTGACCGCGATCAAGGCGGCGTCGACTCGTCCGCTGTCAGAGGTGAAGTCGAACATCGAAGATGAACTTCGTCGCACTGAGGCGGGCAAAAAAATCGCTTCGATGATCGAGACATTCAACAACATGGTCTATGAGCAACCAGATAGCCTGAAGCCTGTTGCTGACAAGTTGGGGCTCAAGATTGAGACGACTGCTGGTCTGACCCGTCAGCCTAACCCTGCGTTGCCAAAGCAGGCGGCCTACAACCAGCCGAAATTCCTGGCGGCGATTTTTGCCGACGACGCCATCAAGGGCAAACACAACACAGAAGCGATTGAGGTGGGCTCGGGGATTTACATTGCCGGTCGTGTTGTCGAGCATAAGCCGGTCACCAAAGTACCGCTGGCCGATGTTAAGAAAGCCATTGAAGAGCGTGTTGTGTCGATAGAGGCAGAGAAACTCGCCCAGGCCGCAGGCGAGAAGCGTCTGGCAGAGTTGAAGGCAGGCGGTAGCGCAGAGTTTGGTGCAAGCAAGCCGGTATCACGCGCCAACTTTAACGGCGTATCGGCACCTGCGGTCACCGCCATCATGAAAGCGGATCCCACCAAGTTGCCTGCCTACGTGGGTGTATCTGTTCCTGGCAAGGGCTATAGCATCTTCCGTATCAATTCGATCGACGAGCAAACTGCAAGTGCTGAAGCGATCAAATCAGAGAAGCAGCAGGTGGAAGAATTTATTGCTGCCCAGGAGATGGCTGGTTATCTCGGCGTGATTCGTAAACGCGCCAAGGCAGAAATTCTCAAAACCACGCCAGAGCCCAAGGCGGTGACTGCGACAAAGCAGTAAGCACATTGTCGTGACCAACTGGATCCCAGCATAGGCAGGGGTCCAGAAGCCATCCTACTCGTCTGCAATCAGCGTGTGCGCTGCCGCCAAAAAGTCTGCTTCCTCAATGCCTGGCATCGGTAGTACGCGAGAATTGCCATACCCAGCGAAACTCTTTTCTATCGAGCGCAAGTAGGCGGGGTCATAGTGCTCCACCAGCAGCGTCTCAACCAATATAGCGACCTCACCGGTTTCAGCCAAAGCCTGCCAACGGTGAATCTTTTCTTTGCCGTGTAATTGCGTCAGATGCGATAACTGCGACACCAGTAATTCAGTATCGCTCACCAAGTGCGGATAATCTTCGATCAGTAACTTCACTCTATCGTTGGTCGAGATCTGAACCTGTACACACGGCGATCTACGGATGCGATCCATCAGTGCCTCCGGAACGCGAAGGTCGCCGATCTTCTTACTTTCTGATTCGACATATACCACGCGTTCAGACGTGAATCCGCGCAGCGCTTGCCACAGTCGAGTCTCGAACATTTTTTGTGAGGGCTGAGGGTTTAAAGGCAAGCCGCCTAAAACCGAGCCACGATGTGCGGCCAACTGCTCCAGATCGAGCACCTGCGCACCTGCTTGAGCCAGGTGTCGCAACAGACGGCTCTTGCCGCTACCCGTGGTCCCACAAATCACCCGAAATTGCAATGACAAGGGCAACTGCTCAAGAACTTGCATCACACTGTGACGGTAGGCCTTGTAGCCACCATCAAGTTGAATCACCGGCCAGCCTACTTTGGCGAAAATCAGCGCCATCGACCCGCTACGGTTACCGCCGCGCCAGCAATAGATTAGCGGTTTCCATTGCTTTGGCATCCCCTGAAAATGCTGTTCGAGATGATGGGCTATGTTACGCGCGACGATCGCCGCACCGAGTTTGCGCGCCTCGAACGGGCTTTGTTGTTTGTAGAGGGTGCCAACGGTGATGCGCTCGGCGTCATTCAGCACTGGGCAGTTGATGGCACCAGGGACATGGTCCAGCGCAAACTCAGTGGGTGATCGAACATCAATGATGCTGTCGAACGCATCCAGCTCTGCGATGACCTGATCCGCTGGCAGCAGCGCGGGATATTTCATCAAGCCGTCATTTCAGCAACGAGCGCAGGCTGGGCCAGACGTTATCGAGCATGACCATCTGTGCGCGCTGGTTCGGATGAATGCGATCCTGCTGAAAAAACCGCTCAGTATCTTCAAGGCCGGCGAACAAGAAGGGCACTAACTTCACGTTACGCTCGCGCGCCAGACCCTGATACATGGCCGCGAAGCGTTTACTGTAGTCCGGTCCGTAATTGGGTGGCACTCGCATCCCCAGCAACAGCACACGCGCGCCGATGCGGTCAGCCGACTTGATCATCTCGCGCAAGTTAGACTGCGTTGCCGCCAACGACAGGCCGCGCAAGCCGTCATTGCCGCCAAGCTCGATGATTAACACGGCGGGCTTGTGTTGCTGCAGCAGAGCTGGCAAGCGGGTCAGACCGCCGGCGGTGGTCTCGCCGCTAATGCTGGCGTTAACTACGCTGACCTGGAGCTTGTCATCGGATAGGCGGGTTTGCAGCAGACTGACCCAGCCGCTGTCGCGCGGCAGTCCGTACTCCGCCGAGATGCTGTCGCCGAGCACTAGCAGGGTTTTTGATGCAGAATACGCCGCCGGTGCGCACAGCATCAGGCACAGTAGCAGCACCCGCTTGAGCCTATCGATCATCCGACACTGCATGCAAGATCATTCCCAGAAACACCCAGCCATCGAAGTCCTTGGCCTGAGCAAAAAAGTTGCAGATGCCAGCGGTGAGCTGAGCATCCTGTCTGACTTGAATTTTACCGTGCAGTCCGGCGCAACGGTCGCCCTCGTGGGCGCCTCTGGCTCGGGCAAATCAACCCTGCTCGGGCTGCTGGCGGGTCTGGATACGCCCAGTTCCGGTACCGTGTGCATTGATGGCACTGATTTGTACGCGCTGGACGAGGATGGTCGTGCGGCGCTGCGCAAGGCTCGCATTGGATTTGTGTTTCAGTCGTTCCAGTTGCTGGGGCACCTAACCGCGCTCGAGAACGTGATGCTGCCGCTCGAACTGCGGGCTGATAAAAACGCCAAGCAGAAAGCGCTGGCCATGCTGGAGCGCGTGGGCTTGTCACAGCGATTGAAGCATTACCCAAAATTCTTATCCGGCGGTGAGCAGCAGCGCGTGGCCTTGGCTCGTGCCTTTGTTACCGAGCCACCGCTACTCCTCGCCGATGAGCCGACGGGTAGCCTGGATGCGGCGACCGGCGAAGCAGTGATTGGTTTGATGTTTCAGCTAAACCGCGAGCAGCACTCCACGCTGGTGCTGGTGACGCACGACAGTGCGATTGCGTCGATGTGTCAGCGACAGATCACGATTAGTGCAGGTCGTATTGTGGCTGATAATTCAAGCATCGACGCACATACGGCAACAACTCGCTCGCAGTAACTCCCACCGGGCCGATACCTTCTGCCACCATCTGATCTGCCGCTGCACCGTGTAGCCATACGGCAGCGAGTGCAGCTTCCCAGGTCGTATGGTGCTGCGCAAGCAACGCACCGCATAGTCCCGCGAGTACATCGCCGCTGCCGGCGGTGGCCAGTGCTGCATTGCCCGTGGTGTTGATAGCCAGTCGACCATCAGGTGCAGCGACGATGCTGCCCGAGCCTTTGAGGATGACGCAGGCGTTAAAGCGCGAGGCCAGTTCTGCGGCGACGCTCAGACGATTTGCCTGCACCTGCTCATTGTCAGAACCCATCATCCGCGCCGCCTCAGCAGGATGTGGCGTGAGCAGGGCGGGCGCACGGCGACGTGCCAGGCGCTGCTGTAGCCCATACTCCTGAGCCACGAGGTTCAGCGCATCGGCATCCAGCACCAGTGGCAGGCTACTCGATAGCGCGCGTGCGACTAAGTCGTGCGCATCGCGTGACGTACCGAGACCGGGCCCGATCACCGCAGCGCCCTGCTGCAAATCCATTGCATGGGCATCGCGGCACATTAACTCCGGATGCACTGGATCGAAGGCGGGTGGGGCGCCGGCAAATGCAGCAAATACACGTCCAGCACCGGCCATTGCTGCCATGCGCGCGGCCAGCAGCACCGCGCCACCCATGCCAGCTGCGCCACCGATCACAGTAACGTCGCCAAAGCTACCTTTATGCGATGCGTGTACCCGCGGCGTGAACACATTCGGGAACAGCGCTGGTGTGATCAATCGCGCCAGCGGCGCACCGTAGCTCTCGAGGTCAAGCTCAAGCGTGTCGACCACCACCTTGCCCGCGTAGTCACGCCCAGAGCCGGTATGTAAGCCGGGTTTGTCCCCGATGAAGGTGATAGTGGTATCGGCCTTCACCGCGATAGCATCACCAACGACACGACCGCTGTCAGCATCCAAACCACTCGGCACATCAATCGCAAGCACCTCGCAATCGAGTGCGTTGATTTGCTCTACCGCGGCAGCAAACGGCCCTTCTAAGGGGCGAGTTAAACCAATACCAAACAAACCATCAATCGCCAGCGCCCAGCGCGCAGTCACATCAAACCGATCGACGAAGGCTACTTTCGCGCTCAGCGCACGTTGGTAAGCTGCTTGGGCATCTTTGGGTAGTCGCTGCGGGTCAGCCATTAGCACCATCAACACGCGCTGACCGCGTTGCGCTAGCAGTGCCGCAGCCTCGAGTGCATCGCCACCGTTATTGCCGGGGCCGGCCAGCACCAACACCGGGTCTGGATTGCCTGATGTCAGCATGGAGAGTGCGAGCTGCGCAGTCGCTGCACCTGCGCGTGACATCAACGTGCCTTCGGGTAGGGCGGATATGGCGGTGCGCTCGATATCGCGCACACGGGCGACGCTGTAAATCCGCGAATCAGCGGATGCGGTCGCCATAACGTGTAAGTGTCAGTCCATCGGTATCAATCTCGGTGCGGCGACCCGAGACAATGTCTGCCACCAATTTGCCGCTGCCAGCCGCCAGCGCCCATGCACCCGCGCCATGCCCTGCATTCACGAACACGTTGTTGTGCGTAGTGCTGCCGACCAGGGGCACACCTTCCGGAAGCGTCGCCGTAGGGCCGCACCAGAAGGTCGCTGTGCGGTAGTTGGCGGCGTTAGGAAACCAGTCATCTGCCACCTTGACCAGCGTATCGATGGCCTTCTGGTTCAAATCGAAATTATTAGAGCCAAGCTCAGCACAGCCAGCGATACGGATACGCTTACCCAAGCGGGTGAGTGCGACGCGATAGGTATCGTCATACACCGACACATTTGGTGCGAGGTCATATTCCTGAATTTGGGTGGAGGCCGAGTACACCTTAACTGGATACATCGGCAGACTGATGCCGATACCACGTAGCAGTCTGCCACTCTCGGCGCCCGCTGCAATCACGATGGCATCTACGTCGAAGGTTTTATCGCCCACGCGGTAGCTGACACCACCTAATTCGGGTTGGATCGCATCCACCTCGCAGTTGAACTGAAACTCGACACCGCGTTCCTGGGCAATGCCTTTTAGCTGACGCACGAACAGAGGACAGTTACCGCTCCAGTCATCGGGCATGAAGAGCGCGCCCTGAAACGGGGTTTGCGTCGACAAGGTGGGCTCGAGTTGTACCGCACCATCGGGATCGAGTAACTCGGTCCGCACACCAGCATCGCCCAGCGTCTCCATCATGGGGTGCGCTTGATCAAGATCGCGCGCCGTACGGAACATCATCATCACTCCAGTGCGCTGCTGAAAATCCAGCTCGTGCACCTGGGCCAAGTGCTGCATCAGTTCGTGGCTATAGCTGGCCAGACGATGAAGACGTAGTTGGTTTTGTTTGAAGCGTTGTATCTCGCACTCGGCGCTCAGACGACGCAGCCAACCCCACATCGCGGGTTCGAATTTTGCGCTGAAAGCCATTGGCGACTCGGGCCGCATCAGCATACCCAGTACACGTCGCACGGTGCCCGGCATGGACCAAGGGCGCACCGAGGCCGGACCCATCAGATCAAGATTACCGAAACTGCTCTCTTGCGCGACGTTCCCGTAGCGCTCCAGCACAGTGACCTCATGCCCTGTCTCGGCGAGGAAATAGGCAGTACAAACTCCGACGACACCGCCGCCGATGACAGCTACGCGCATTGGACTCCAGATTACGGAAAACCTCGTGGGCTTATTGCTTGCCCGACGGGGCAGGTTTTTACCTGCAAGATTAACAAGCCGCTATAGGTTAGCGGACATCAGGGCTTAAAACAATTAGCAATAGCGTTTGATTACGCATGGATTTACATCGGAGATGGCGTGTTTGGCGTTAGCGCGCTCAATAAATCATCGAATGAGGCGCTGTGCTCGGAGAGGAGTGGGCCTTGAATACCTGAATAGCGGAGGGTTTAATTGTAAAAATGAAAATTATTAAAGTGGGGCCGAGGATTATTTAGGCGACACCACTGCGGCTTTATCCGGGCTCGGCGCAAAATCGGGTAATCGCACCTCGCGCTCCACGCCCCGTTCGTCCAGCACCACGCTGCGTGGTTTGATTTGTTTTATGGTCAGCCCTTCGATTATCTCGGCCTTCACCCGAAGCGCGCGTACGGGTTTACCTGGAACGCCGATGATCGCAACGCTATCGGCATCACGGTTGGCTATGATAATTCCGCTCAACTGCACTGGAACGGTAGCGATCGCATCAGCATGACCGCCAAACAGATTGGCAGCTGCAGACATGGTGGGCAGGGCACGCTCGGCAATCACTGGCGCGATCAATGGACGTGTTACTGGGGCTGTCCATTGAAGCACCCAATATGTCAGTGATGCGCACAATAAGAGAAATAGCAAAAAACTCAGGACGATAGGCAGACGGTTCATTGCATCTCGCCTCATCGCACTAACTGATTGATCTCGATGATCGGCATCAGCACCGCAAGAACGATCAGAAGCACGACAACACCCATGGTCAGGATAAGCATCGGCTCCAGCAAGCCAGCAATGGTCAGTGCGCGTCGTTCCAGATCTTGCGCCTGCATGTGCGCGGCGCGTTCGAGCATGGTGGGTAACTCACCGGTAGCTTCTCCGGCGCGGATCATGTGAATCAGCATGGGAGGGAAGTGTTGTTGTTCGCCGAGTGCACGCGCAAGACTCACACCTTCGCGTACCGCATTGGTCGCCTCATCCACTTGCTGCCGCATGGCCATGTTGGAAAGCGTATCGCGGCTGGTATGCAGTGCACGCAAGATTGGTACCCCAGCATTGGTCGTGATCGCCAGCGTGCTGGCAAAGCGTGAGGTGTTCAGGCTGCGCTGAAAGCGACCGACCAAGGGGGCGCGCAATAGCCAGCGATGCCACCGCAACTTTCGTTCAGGGTCGCGCAGGCTACGTCGCCACAGTGTGAATGCAGTGATCGCCACTAAAGCCACCAGCCACCCCCATTGGCGTACGAATCCGGATAAGGCGAGCATGATGGTGGTTAAAAGTGGTAGCTGCTGCTTGGTGCTGGCAAATACCGACACAATCTGCGGTACCACATAGGTGAGTAAAAAGATGACAATCGCGAATGCGACGACGGTAACGATGGCCGGGTAGGTAAATGCGAGACGAAGTTTTTGTATCAACGCGTTACGACCTTCGATGTAATCTGCCAAGCGCGATAGCACCGGCGCAAGCTGGCCGGTTTGTTCACCGGCGTTGACCAAGGCGCGATAAATATCCGCAAAATCCTTCGGATGATTGGCGAGCGAATCTGACAGCGACGTGCCACCCATCAGATCGGATCGTATGGCGGCGGTCAGCTCACGTAAGTAAGGCCGCTCGGCCTGCTCCATCAGCGCATCAAAGGCTTGCTCCATCGGCAGATTTGACCCAAGTAGCGAGGCAAGTTGTCGGGTCAACAGAGCCAGCTCGGTAGTGGATAGCTTGTCGCCGAAGCGGAATGCGCGCCGCTCGCCCGCCGCAGGTTCGCCGATGATCAATTCGAGTACCAGCGGCACTAAACCACGCGCGCGCAAATCGGAACGTGCCGCGCGCGGGCTGTCTGCACGCAATATTCCCTTACTGGTCGCGCCAGTCGCATTCACGGCTTCGTAGCGAAAGGCGGGCACGAATTATTCCTTGGTGACTCTGAGCAGCTCGGCTTCGGTGGTGGTGCCTTCCTTTACCCATCGCTCGCCATCTTCATGCATAGTGCGCATGCCATCGCGTAACGCAGTATCGCGAATCTGCGCCTCCGAAGCGCGTTCATGAATCTGTGCGCGAATCTGATCGGTGGTGAGTAGTAGCTCGTAAACACCGACCCGGCCGTGATAGCCAGTGCGGGCGCACTTATCGCAACCCACTTCATGCCATTCGGCGCCATCAAACTGTTTACAGTACGTACACAGTTTACGCACTAGCCGCTGCGCCAGTACACCAATCAATGAAGAAGATAATAAGAATGGCTCGATACCCATATCCAGCAAGCGCGTGATAGCGGCGGGGGCATCGTTGGTATGCAAAGTCGCCAGTACTAAGTGGCCGGTGAGTGAGGCTTGTACGGCGATCTGTGCGGTCTCCAGATCACGTATCTCGCCGATCATGATCACATCCGGGTCTTGCCGAAGAATGGCGCGCAGCGCTTTGGCAAAACTCATGTCGATGCGCGCATTGACTTGGGTCTGACCGACGCCAGGCAATTCGTACTCGATCGGATCTTCTACCGTCAGAACGTTAGTGGTCGGGGTGTTGAGCTGCGTAAGCGCAGCGTACAGCGTGGTAGTTTTACCCGAGCCGGTTGGTCCGGTCACCAACACAATGCCGTGTGGTTGCGAAATCAATTGATCAAACTGCCGCTGGGTGGGCTCGCTCATGCCGAGTTGCTGCAGATCCATGCGCCCACCTTCTTTATCCAGCAGACGTAGAACGGCGCGCTCACCATGGCCGGTGGGAAGTGTGGAGACCCTTACATCCACCGGCTTGCCACCCACACGTAAAGTGATGCGACCATCTTGCGGCAGCCGCTTCTCGGCGATATCCAGCTGCGACATGATCTTGATGCGGGATATCAAGGCGGCATGGATGCCTTTTTTGGGTCGAACCACATCGCGTAGGCGGCCATCAATCCGAAAGCGAACTATCGAAATTTGCTCGAAGGGCTCGATGTGAATATCGGAGGCCCCCTCGCGCAGTGCTTGCGTCAGTAGCGCATTAATCATGCGAATGACCGGCGCATCATCGGCCGCTTCGAGTAAATCTTCGACGGCGGGCATTTCTTGCATGAGGCGTGCGAGGTCAAGATCAGACTCAACCTCACCGACCACTTGTGCGGCATCGCTGCCACCACTGGCATAGGCTTGCGCGATGGCGCGCTCGAGTTGCTCACGCGGGAGGGTACTCACACGCACCCGGCCAAATCGACGACTGATCTCGGCCAGTGCTGAAGGAGGGGTTGCCTCCGAGACCCACACATCGATTGATGCTTGCGGGGCGCCAGCCTGCGCTAGTACGCCAAAATCACGTGCGAACGCGAACGGTAGTAACCGAGGATCTTGCATTACTGCGCTCATGGCTGCTCGATATGATTAATCTTGTACATGGTGAGTCAGCGTTGCTCGATCTGCGGTGGTTCAACCCGGAAAGTCTCGGGACCCGGTGATGGTTTGGGCGAAGAGAAATCCGTGACCGGCGCAGCGCGGTTGAGCAAAACGCCACTTACCGGCCTACCTGCCTCGAGCGGAGGGAGTCGCGGTATTTCAGTGGTTGGCAGCAGGACGTTAGGAACCGGCTGTACGCTAGATTGCGCGTACCGAATATAGTCATAGCGATCGCTGGTGAGCGCGATACTCTGCTCATCATTACGAATAATATTGGGACGCAGGAAAACCATTAGGTTGGTCTTGGTGCGTCGCTTCGATTGATATCGAAACAGGTAGCCTAATAGCGGCAAATTCCCCAAGCCGGGTACCTTCTCGATCGAGTCCGACACCGTATCTTCAATCAAACCACCTAGCACGATGATCTGACCATCATCGACCAGCACATTGGTATCGATCGAGCGCTTGCTGGTAATGAGACCCGACGCTGTCGACTGCTGGATATTGGAAGTCTCTTGATAAATCGCCATCTTCACGGTGCCGCCTTGCGAGATGGTGGGACGTACACGTAGCGAGAGGCCAATATCGCGTCGTTCGATCGTCTGGAAAGGATTGATGCTGGCAGTACCCCCGGAAGCCGCAGTCGTAAACTGGCCGGTGATGAAGGGGACGTTCTGGCCAACCATGATGCGTGCTTCTTCATTGTCGAGCGTGATTAGGTTCGGCATCGACAAGATATTTGCTTTGGTATCAGTTTCCAGCGCCCGCGCAAGTACGCCCAGCCCGAGCTGACCATTGACATTCTGTTTTGCGAGTAAAGCAGTGAGTCCATTACCCGGCACCAGAGGCGCGGCGCTGGAAGAGAGTGCGGCACCCGCCTGCTGTACCAAGTTATCGCCTCCTGTGCTGAATCCGGTCAATACGCCGACTCGGTAACCGGGACCGCCATTACCCGATAGTCCCGCCCACTGCACCCCGAGTTGCGCCGCAGTGTCGGCGCTGATCTCGACGATTAATGACTCGACATAGACCTGCGCGCGACGCGCATCAAGTTGATCAATGATGACGCGCAGGTTTCGATACACCCTTTCATTGGCGGTGATGATGAGGGTATTCGTGCTTGGATCCGCTTGAATAAAACCCGCTGTTCCCCCGGTCGGCAGCGGTGCTTGGGTTGATTGTGATGACACCGATGAAGTTTGCAGTGCGCCCCCGGGAGCAGCGCCGGGGGCGGGCTGCATGGGCGTTATTGAGACCTGGCTGGTCACCATTGAGGGTCCGGTGGCTGATTCACTTGCCACGACAGCACGAAGCACTTGAGCCAGTTTTGTCGCTTCTGCATTGCGCAGGTAGACCACATGCACGTTACCGGGAAGCGCGGTCGGTTGATCGAGTTTGGCAATCAGTGTGCGCGCCAGACTTGCGCGCGCGGCGTTCGGCGCGCGAATGATCAAAGCGTTAGTACGGGCATCCGCTAGCACCATGATCCGACCCGACTCCGCTGGAGCGCCCGCTACCGTACTCGTTTCCAGCAGTCGGTTGATGGTGACCGCCAAGTCCATGGCAATCGCATGCTCTAGCCGAATGATGTCGAGTTCAGCGTTTGCCGGGGTATCCAGCGTGGCGATAATCCGTGCCAGTCGTTTCAGATTGTCGACATAATCGGTGATGACCAGCGTGTTATTCGAGGTGTCAGCCGCGATGGTGTTGTTGGGTGAAATCAGCGGCCGCAGCACCGCCACAAGCCCAGTCGCATTTTGGTGATTCAATAAAAAAATCTGGGTCGCAATCTGGTCGCCGCGCAGCTTGCCGATTTGTACCGGTGAGGACTGTAGCTTGGCATCTGCTTCTGGTACGACTTTGACGTAATTCGGGGTCCTGACCAGTGCAAAACCCTGTAGCCGCAGCACGGAGCCGAGCAATTCAAATGCTTGTGCTTTGCTGAGTGGTTTCTCGGACACTAAATTGATGGTGCCCTTGACCCGTGGATCGATCACGAAGGTGTTGCCGGTGTAATGCCCGATCGCGCGCACCACAGACTCAATATCTGCACCGACAAAGTTGAGTGAGGCGGTGGACTGATTCGGCTCTTGAGCTTGAGCGGAAGCGACCGCTAGCCAGATAAACGCCAGGTAGGGCAAAGATTTTTTCATTGGAATTCGAGTGCCGTTACGATTCGTTGACCCATCTGACGACGCTGACCGAGCAGACCGAGTAAGGCAGCCAGTTGCGCTTCATGCCCCGCTTGTGCCCACGCCTCCCCGGCGAACTGCAAGCGACCATTCACGATGCGACCTCGACCTTCAAGCATGAGTGGCCCCGACAAGCTTTGCAGATTGAGCTTTGCCTCGCGTCCGAACCAGTCAAACTGCAGGCGGTATGCGCCCAAAGGCTTGATTGGCGACAAGGCTGATGAGACTTGCGTCAGTTCGATTTGCACTCGACCGGTGGTCAGCCAGTCGCGACCCTCGCGGGTGAGCGTCAGTGCTGGCCACGTGATTTTCATGACGCCGGTGGGTTGTAAAGTGTTCAGTGGGGCGCCAAGCGCGGCTAGCCCGTCGGCAGGCAGGCTGAGGCTTCCCGCGCCGATTTCCCAGCGCACCCAGGTACCTCGAATCGTGATTGGGGCGGAGGTCAGTACCTGGTTTTCTAGGCCGATATCGACTATGCCGAGTAGCATCAGCGGTGATATCCGCCAAACGCAGCGACCGGGTAGCAAGGGCGCGGGTGCTTCGTCGCGCGCCGCAGCGGCACCGATGACGGCAGAACCCCGCCACAGATTGCCCTCCACATCCGCGAGCGAGAAGCGGCCATTACTCTGTTGATCGATTAGCGGTACCAGCCATACGGCAGGCATACTGCCCAGTGCAGTGATCGCAACCGTCAGGAAGGCCGCGATCAGCCACAGCAGGGCACGAATCATGGTGATGATCGTAGCCAGCGCAATGCGACGGTTGCATCAACCCGATCGACGCTTTCCTTGGCATTGACGCTCGCCTCAGTGACCGACCAAGCTTGCTCGCGTTGCATTCGTACTAACCAGTTGGTGAGCTCGCTGAAAGAGACATCAGCCCAACGTAGGCGTACCAACTCATCCGATACCTCCAGTGAGGCCGGTTTGATGCCGGCGTCAGCAAGGCTGCGCTCCAGCGTCGCGCGATCAGTCTTGGGGCTTACTGCTTGCGAAGCCGTTGGTGCGCTACCAAGTTGCTTGGCTAGTGATTGCATTTGTGCGCGGTCGACACGTAACTGCGGCAGTAATTGCTGCCAGTAGTGACGACCGTCGAGCGCAGGATTGATTAGTGCAAAATAAATCACCCCAAGCACAAGCGTTGCTGCAGTGGTAAGTAGAAGTCCTTGCTCACGTGGTGTGCGTTCGCGCCAGAATTTATGATTTCTCAGGCGTTGCACTACAGAGGCTTTACTTGCCATAGCAGGGGATCCGTCGGTGATGGCGTGAGTTGAAGTTCGCGTGTAGCGAGCAGGCTACGCATCGCTGCCAGCGACACTTGCGCAGTTTTTTTGAGCTTGATAGTGAGCGTGCCGTCGCGGTAATCAAGAGCGTCAATTGCACGCAGATCATTGCCTGCCTCTCGCCAAACTTCGCCCAGTGCTGCCGCTAGAACCACAAAATCTGATGTATTTAGCTGACCCGAGGCTTGACGCGATGCTGCTATCTTTTGTTTTATTTGTGCCAGCGGGTCGAGCACCACGGTTTCATTCGGAAAGCTGCGCCGGTAGATGTCGGTTATCTCATCACGTAGTTGCTGGCCTTCGCTGCGGAGTCGCCACCAATCCGCAGTGATGGCGGCAATATTGACTAGCGAAGCAGCTGCCGCCAATGCGATCGGCCAGCGCCACTCTCGCCACGGGAAGGCAGCACGCTGGTTGCCTTCAAATGCGCTGATTAGATCAACGGATACCTTCGCGCTTGCCGCGATCCAATCGCTCCATTGCTGCTCGGTCAGAGTGATCTGGCTGAGTTGCTCTTCGTCGATCCATTTCTCAAACAACGCAACTTGCGCCGCAGGGACCGATAAGCTCACGGGATGATTCCCTGCCAGTGTGACGATTAGCCGCGCGACGGCGTTGGGTAGCTGTATCTCATCATCGACGTCCACCGCTAATCCGATACCCTCATGATCGGATAGCCGAAGCGCAAGCTCGTAGCGGTGTGCATACTGAAATAGCGCAGCTGATAAATGTGAGTTTGGGGAAGGCAAGCAAAGCGATATCGGCAACACATGAATACGCCGCGCGCCAGACTGCCTCAGTGCATCAATCCAGTTTTTTAACCAGTCCCGATCGCAGACGGCGATCAGCCTTTGCCCATCGGCCTCTGCGCCAGCCGCAATCGCGCACTCTGCTGTATCGCCAATCACAAACTCTTCAATCAGCGATGGTAAGGCTGCCCGCAGGCGCTTTGCAGACAAGGGTGGTACCGCAATGCGCAGTAAGGTGACGTCGCTTGCTGCCAGCAATAGAACGACTTGTGATACCTGCGTCACCTGTGGTGCAAGCTCGCTGAGCGAGGCAGTCGCGGTTCTTAATGGGCGCCCACGTATTGCCAATGCCAAGGCCAGCGGTATAGTCTGAATGGCACTCGTGCCTTGCGTGCCGGCCGGGTCGCCAACGTGGATTGTATTGGTCGTATCTGTCGCATTGCTTGGACCAGTTCGCGCAGGTAAGCGCAAGTAGAGCGTGTCGTTCGCTTTTGTGATTGGCATTTACAACTCTCTTACCCATAGCAAGCGTGTTGCCGTAGGTTGTCGTTCGACCAACGCCTCAATCTCCAGTTTGGCACTGCGTATCGTCACAGCACCGTTCACCAAGAAGTAGTTACTCGCGACGCTCAGGCTACCGTCATCCAAACTTTTTGCTTGATCAGATAGGCGCTTGGCGAGATCTGCCACCGCTTGAAAAGCAGTCTGCCGACGGCTATTTGCGACGGCGGACGCATCCGTTAATGACAGTCCTGGTACCCGCGCGGCCAGTACCTCGGGGCTTGCGGTATTGATGTTGAGCGGTGTGGCGGCAGGCAGAATGACCGTTTGGGGACGAATAGCGTTAATCATCGGCGGCGTACATCCTGGCAGCGCGAGCAGGTCATCCAGTTGTACGAAGCGGATCGGCCGAACTCCATCGGCTTGTGAATTCAATGAAGCACGTGCGGCAGCCACCATGTGCTGCGCAATCACCTTCGCCAGCGCCGGATCTTGTCGTAGCGAGGTGAGCAGACGAGCGAACGCCTCAAGCGCGGATTGATTGATGCCTTCTTGCTTGGCGAGATCGGATAAATCGATAAGGTTCGTCAGGTTGAAGCGGCCCTGCGCATCTTGAATCGAACCGGAAAGCACGGCGCTGCCAGTGTCTCCGCTGGCAATAGCTGATTCAACATACTGATCGAGCCGAGTAGGGGCCAAGGGTATCGCCCATGGCTCATTCAGTTCATCGATTTTGGAGTTGCGGCCATCCTCGCGCAGAATCAGTCGTGCCCAGTCCAGCGCGCCTCGTAGTACCCATTGCTTCTGTAGTTGTAGTCGCTGATTCTCAATCGACCGCACCTGTAATTGCTGCTGCCAGAACAAGCTCGCCACAATGGTCACTGCCAGTGTGGTGAGTAATAACGCAGTCACCACGGCAACGCCGCGCTGCACCTGAGGGTTGAGATATATACGCCTCATACTGACCCCAGCATAAAGACTTTGGTCATGCTGGCCGTTTGACCCGGTAGTTGTAACGAGACCTCCAAGCCTCGCCAGATCGTTTGCGCCGCCGTGGTACCGGTTTCCGGGCTCATCAGTGAGCCGCGTGAAACGATGGGATTACTGATCTGCTGCCATGCGCGCCAGCCACCACCGTCATCCGTCCATACGCGCAGCGTCATCTGCTGCACATTGTTTTGTAGTTTCACGGCGGCTGCGCTACCGGTCTGCGCCAGCTGCCAGTAGCGATTGAGTTGATTCAGGTCGCGCGTGGGTGGTGTTTCTTCTCGGGTGAGCACGCCATCTCGCCAGCGCCAAGTTACTAGTTGCAAGGCACCCGCTTGCGCTTCCGGCTGTAACCTGCGGGCCAGCGTGACCCGGTTGGCGTCGACCACTAGCGGTGCGGCACCGACCAAGGTGCTGCTATCGACCGTATTAGCGCAATCAATCTGTAGTTGAGCGAATGCCAGCTGTAAACCGCGTGTTTGTACCAATTCCTGATTCAGTGCGAGGCGCGCGCGTGTGATGGCATCCAAGCCACGCCAACCTAACATCGAGATAAAGGCAAGCACCGCGATGGCCACCATAAGCTCGACCAGCGTCAGGCCTTGGCTGCGGTGTTTAGATCGCATTCGGCACCACCTGCGACAACATCAGTACACGTCGACCCGTGGTGTCGATTACCGAGACTTCCACCCGGCGAAACGCCGGATTCGGTGTGGCGAGAATATGCTCTTCACAGCGCAGTGCTAGCTCGCCTTGCGGACAAGTAAAACTGCGCTTGCCGATGGGTGGCCACTCCCGCGCTAGTCGAATTTGCGTTAAACGATTCTCGGCCGACCACGTGGCCATCATGGCGACCCGCAGATCACCACTGTTTTGCGTCAGGCTGCCGATGGCACGCAGGCTGGCGGCCAAGGCAGTTCCCACAATGACGAGGGCCACCAAAACCTCTAGCAGGGTAAATCCAGCTGTTGGTACGCGCATCTCAGTCGACCTGAAAGTTGCCGATACCATCGGCACGGATCACCACATGCGTTGTGTCTGTCGAAAGGGTGAGGGTGAATATTCTGTCGACCGGCTCGCGACCGAACACAACACGAAGCGGCAGCTGACTGCTGCTTGCAGAATCAAGCCGTAAGCGGAGCGGGGTCAACCGGTAGCGTCGTTCCCGCAGCAATTCATCGCCGCGTAGCGGTTGCCACTCATTGCCCTGTCGGATCAGGAATCGGTAGCGCGTATTGTCCGACTCGAAGGCAATCGCCTGATTACGCACAATGGCCTCATCACGTGCGAGTTGCATCAGTAGGGCGATTCTCTGTGCCTCGTTGTACAGTAACTGGCGTTGATTCGGCGTCGCGTTCAGTACCACCGCGCCGAGTGTGATACCGACGATGACTAGCACCACCAGCAGCTCGAGCAGGGTGAAACCACACAGCCTCGCCCAACGGGGGCGAGTTGTTTTATTCCATCCAGGAACCAATGTCCGCATCCACGCCGATACCGCCCGGCTTGCCGTCAGCGCCATAAGAGAACACGTCGACCTCACCGTGCAAACCGGGTGCAAGGTATTGATAGGGATTACCCCAAGGGTCTTTATTGAGCCTGTCAAGATAGCCGCCGGTTTTCCAATTGGGTGCCAAGGGTGCCACCGTTGGCCGCACCACCAGCGCCTGCAGGCCTTGCTCAGTGGTTGGTAATCGCTGGTTATCGAGGCGGTACAACTTGAGCGCTTGCATCAGCGTCGCGATGTCCTGCTTGGCCGCCAAAATCCGCGCGTCATCGGCGCGACCCATTAATCGCGGCACCAATAATGCGGCCAGCACGCCCATGATGACCACGACTACCATGATTTCGATCAGGGTAAAACCGCGCAGACGTAAGGGCATCAGCATCGACAATGAGTTGACTTCCAATTGAGAAATTTATAGAAGCGCGATGTCATGCGGCACCACTCAAATCCAGCATCGCATGGTGCAATCTTTCGGGAAGACGGTATTTGATCCTTTGCGAATGAAAAAATTCAATGCGCAACGCGACAGTCAACGCCATGCATGAAGTTTTAACACGGTGCATGAAAGTCGATGCTGCGCGAAATCAGGGCATGTGCGCCCTTATCGGAGGCGTGCTGTGGATACGACACCACATATCGTTTGCGTAGGCACCCGGTCTACCGAGCCGAGTTGTTGTAATGGCTTGGCATTATGTTTGCAAAGCTAATCGTCAATGCGGAAATTGACGATGCGGTATTACGTCAAGAAACGGCTTTGAAGCTGACCACGAGACAGTTCCGCTTGACGATAAACCTTGAAAATAGAGCGAGCATAGCTATGTTGAAAATTCCGGTAAATTTTGCCAAGCACCGCCACCATCCTTTAACGACTAAGCCGACAGACTCCCCGTATCGGCAGAATCATCGGCCAGCCGTTCGTGTTATGCCACAACGACAGGCACGATATGTTCATGATGATTTTATTGCGCCAGATAGCGGGAGTTTTAACTATCAACTCTTCGAGTTTGCCAAGGCGCGCCAGCAGAGGATGAAGGTGGATGTCTCTCGGTTAAACGAGAACCCGCGTGCCACCGATACCGAGCTACTCCCACATTGGCGAACAATACTTGTACCGAAGAAACGTATCGAGGCGCTCAAAAGTCATGAATACCATTACTGCTCACCCTCCATCCGGATGTGGAATATCGGCTATGGACGCTCCGTTGAGAACTGTAATCCGTATGACGTTAATCCGGGGGCAATTGATTATGAGCGCATTACCCGAGCCCCAGGCAAGGGGCCCTTCGATCCGGTTGCCCGCGGTGCTTACGGTAACCGAAACTTCAAATATCTCTGGGCGATCGACCATCGAGGCATGCATATCGCGCGCGAGATGACACCCTGCGAATTTGGTTCGCGCGGCATCATTACGCATTCACTTCTGGTGGATAAGGCTATTGTGGCTGGCGAGATTTTTTTTGATATCGACGATCCCTATAAAGTATTCGTCAATTTCGGTTCTGGCCGTTTTCCCCTGCGCGACGTCAAAGAGGCTGAACATACCGCAGAGTTTCTGCTAGCACTCGACTACCGTACCGTGATCGCGATGATTCCAAATCGCGATCTGAAGCAGATTCCTTACGGTATGGGAGACCGCTACGGTTCGAATGTGGAGAGCGTCGTATTTCGTCGCGATGAGTAGGGCGATAGCCAGCGCGTGATGTTTGGTAACGCCTGTACTGCTGAGGGGCGTTATTGGTCTAATCGGACAGCACGTGCTCGATCGCCAAACTGATGGCAAACACCCGCTCATCTGCCATCGCTGGCGCGCTGATCATCAAGCCTACGGGTGGTTCACCGGCGCGCTGGCAGGGTAGAGACAATGAACAGCCGTCGAGTAGATTGATCAGCGAGGGATTTCTCAGTAGGAGTCGATTCACATCGAAGAAGGTTTCTTCGGAGGCGAGTAGCGCCTCGGTACGTGGCGCAAGGATTGGTACGGTCGGCATTAACATCGCATCGAATCCGTTTAAGGCTTGCTCGACACGCGCAATCCAGTCTTTGCGCGCAGCCAATAATCGCTGGAAATCTTGTTCGGTATATTTCTCACCCGCGCGAATTCGCGTTGCTACCAGTGAATCGTACTGATCCGCATGGGTCGCCAGCAGTTTGTGATGCCAACGCCAAGATTCGATTTGCGGAAAGCGATTGATATCGCGCGCCTCTCCAAACATTTTCATCGGCACTTCAACTATGGTTGCGCCAGCAGCGGAAAGCTTGGATAAAGTCATGGTGAAAGCACGCGCCACCGTGTCGTCGATGTCATCCATCACTAAGTCTTCGGGTACTGCAAACTTCAACCCTGATAAAGATAGGGCTCCGGGGGTCAGTGCTTGATCGGCGATCAGGCTATCGACCAACAAACAATCAGCGACACTGCGTGCAATGGGCCCAATCGAATCCAGTACCGGCGCGAGCGGCAGGGCACCTGTGGTGGGTACCCGCTGCATGGTGGGTTTGAAGCCAACCAAGCCACAGAGTGCTGCCGGGATACGTACTGAGCCGCCCGTATCCGAGCCCAGTGCTGCCACACAAATTCCTGCGCCCACCGACGCCGCAGCGCCTGATGAAGAGCCGCCCGTGATTCGGGTGGCATCCAACGGGTTGGCCGGCGTGCCGTAGTGCGGATTAATTCCCACACCAGAAAAACCAAATTCGGTCATATTGGTCTTGCCGATGATGGCGGCGCCTGCGCTACGGAGTCGTTGTACCACCGTCGCATCACTGGCAGCGGCGGGGTGCCCCTCCAGCACCACCGATCCGGCCATCGTGGTCTCGCCGGCCACATCCAGTAGATCTTTGATCGATACCGGCAGCCCAGCAATCGCAGATTGTGGCTGGCGCGACATGCGCAGTACATCGGCGTGGGCAGCGGCTTTCAGTGCCTCATCACGATAGATACGGGTAAACACCGAGGAAGATTGCTCGGCGAGGTCGAGACTCGAATGTACGAGTTCGTACCGGTTCTGGTCATTAAGCGAGGCGATATCCATCGGTACCATCATTGAATGAGTGGGTGGGCAAGATAGCATGTTGGGGCAAGCCTGCGGCAGCCGTTATGTGGGGGTGGGCAAGGTATAATTTTGGAATCCGATTCACCCGCGCGTAAGGCCCTGAATTTTCATGGTCTGGCCGCTCGCGATACACCTTCTCAGCCATGCTCATCATCCCGGGCGCCAATGCCCTGTCCGCGTTTCGCATTCAGCGTCTGTTAGCACAACTGAAAGATTTTGAGCCCGCAATCACGGGCGTCAGCGGGCGTTTCCTGCATTTCGTTGATAGCGCCAGCGTGCTCAGTGAGCAAGACACACAGCGGCTGACGGCCATGCTGACGTATGGCGAGCCGTTCGAGGGGCAAATTGACGGCGAGCAGTTCATTGTGCTGCCACGCTTTGGCACCATCTCGCCATGGGCCAGTAAGGCAACCGATATTGCCCATAACTGCGGCATGGCGCAGATCCATCGCATCGAGCGCGGTATTGTTTACGGCGTGCAGCTGAAATCCGGTCTGCTTGGTAAGGCCAAACAGCTCAATGCTCCAAAGGCTAACGCCATCGCTGCGCTGTTGCACGACCGTATGACCGAGACAGTGATTCGTAGCCCGGATCAGGCGCAACCACTGTTTCATGAGCTGGCACCGCAGCCCCTGGCGTTTATCGACATCATCGGTGGTGGTCGCGGCGCGCTGACGGATGCCAACCTCACGCTTGGCCTTGCATTGTCGGATGATGAGATCGATTACTTGCTCGATGCCTTCCATCATGCCGGTCGCAACCCGACCGATGTCGAGCTGATGATGTTCGCGCAAGCGAATAGCGAGCACTGCCGCCACAAAATTTTTAATGCTGAATGGACAATCGACGGTGAACCGCAGCAGCGCTCGCTGTTCTCGATGATCAAGCACACGCATCAGCAGCAACCCAAGGGAACGGTGGTGGCTTATGCGGATAATGCATCCATCATTGAAGGCGCTTCGGCCATGCGTTTCTACCCGCGTGCCGATCATGGCATGGCCTATCAACCATCGCAGGAATTAACCCATATCCTGATGAAGGTCGAGACGCATAACCACCCGACCGCCATCTCACCGTTTCCGGGTGCTTCGACCGGTTCGGGGGGCGAGATTCGTGATGAGGGTGCGACTGGGCGAGGCGCCAAGCCAAAGGCAGGTCTGAGCGGTTTCAGCGTATCAAATTTGATGATTACCCATGCGGTACAGCCATGGGAAAACGCGCGCGATGTCACGCAAGCAGCGGACCAACGCACGGGCCATGGTGACTCGTCGATTACTGGCAAGCCTGAGCGAATTGCTTCACCCTTGCAGATCATGATTGACGGCCCGCTCGGTGCTGCCGCCTTCAACAATGAATTCGGTCGTCCAAATCTGACGGGCTACTTCCGCAGCTATGAACAGAATGTGGCAGGTACCGTTTACGGTTATCACAAGCCCATCATGATTGCGGGTGGCTTGGGCAATATCTCGTCGTTACATACCCATAAAAATCCGCTGCCGGTCGGCAGTTTGTTGGTACAGCTCGGTGGCCCCGGTATGCGGATCGGCATGGGCGGAGGCGCTGCATCGTCGATGGCAACGGGTACCAACACCGCTGATCTGGATTTTGATTCCGTCCAACGCGGCAACCCAGAGATTCAACGACGCGCACAAGAAGTGATCAACGCCTGCTGGGCGATGGGTGAGCATAACCCCGTATTGTCGATTCATGATGTAGGTGCCGGTGGATTATCCAATGCCTTCCCCGAGCTGACGAATGATGCAGGGCGCGGTGCCTTGTTCGATTTGCGTAAAGTACCGCTGGAAGAAAGCGGCCTCGCACCCAAGGAAATCTGGAGCAATGAATCGCAAGAACGCTATGTGATGGCGATTGCGCCGGAGAGCTTGCCGCTGTTCAGCGCATTGTGCGAACGCGAGCGTTGTCCGTTTGCCGTGGTGGGTACCGCTACTGAAGAGCGACAGCTGCGGGTGATCGACCCTGAGCATGACAATACGCCGGTGGATATGCCGATGGATGTGCTACTCGGGAAACCACCCAAAATGCATCGGGATGTACAACGCCAGCAGCGCACAGCGCCGGCGCTAGACCTGACTGATATCACGCTAGAGCAAGCCGCTGAGCGCGTGCTGAAGCTGCCGACGGTGGCTGACAAATCCTTCCTGATCACGATTGGCGACCGTTCCGTTGGTGCGCACACCGTGCGTGATCAAATGGTCGGCCCTTGGCAGGTGCCGGTCGCAGACTGTGCTGTCACCACCATGAGTCATGAGGGCTATCTGGGTGAGGCCATGGCGATGGGCGAGCGCACACCGCTGGCGGTACTGGATGCGCCCGCGTCTGGTCGCATGGCCGTGGGCGAGGCGCTGACCAATATCGCGGCTGCCGCAATTACTCAGATCACTGATATCAAGCTTTCTGCCAACTGGATGGCCGCGTGCGGGCAGCCCGGGCAAGACGCGGCGTTGTTCGACACGGTAAAAGCTGTGGGTATGGAACTGTGCCCGGCGCTGGGCTTGTCGATTCCGGTCGGTAAAGATTCTTTATCGATGCGCACCACTTGGAAAGATGAAGCAGGCGATAAGGCTGTCATTTCACCGGTGTCGCTGATTGTGTCTGCCTTTGCGCCGGTGAGCGATGTGCGCGCCACCCTTACGCCGCAGCTGCGTACCGACCTTGGTGATACCGCCCTCATTTTGATTGACCTCGGTCGCGGCAAGAACCGTATGGCAGCGTCAGCGCTAGCGCAGGTGATGCAGCAGCTCGGTGACCACGTGCCGGATGTCGACAGCGCGGATGATCTGCGTCACTTTTTTGAAGCGATTCAGCAGCTGAACCAGCAGCAGATGCTTCTGGCGTATCACGACCGCTCAGATGGCGGTCTGTTTGCGACACTGTGCGAAATGGCCTTTGCCGGGCGCGCAGGCATTACGGTGAATCTGGATATTCTGGTGACTGAAGGCGAGCATGCCAGTGACTGGGGTGATTCTAAAAACTGGGCGAGTCAGGTCGATGTGCGCCGCAATGATCTGACTTTGCGCGCCTTGTTTGCGGAAGAACTCGGCGCGGTGATTCAAGTACGCGCAGACCAAAAATCTGAGGCGATGAATGTCTTGCGCGAGCATGGCCTTGGCGCGTGCAGCCATATCATCGGCAAACTGAATGATCGTCATGTGATCGAGTTCACGCGTGACGCTAAAGTGATTTATCAACAAGCGCGCTCGGTACTGCATCGCTACTGGAGCGAG
>JAJTGD010000060.1 GCA_021299035.1 Oxalobacteraceae bacterium
GGTAGCCCTCGGGGTCGATCACCGCGACATCGCCGGTCGGGAACCAGCCATCCTGCAGCACATCCCCGCCCTCGCTCTTGAAGTAGCCAGATACCACCCACGGCCCACGAACCAACAAATTGCCATACGTAATGCCATCCCAGGGCAGTTCTTTACCATCGTCATCGACAATCTTCATATCAACGCCGTAGATGACGCGGCCTTGTTTTTCGAGAATGGCTTGTTGATCAGCCTCCGGTAAGTGCTGATGGTGATTGAGCAGTGTGCCCGCGGTGCCGAGGGGTGACATTTCAGTCATGCCCCAGGCATGCACGACTTCGACGCCGTACTCGCCGCGCAGTGTTTTCATCATCGCCGGCGGACATGCCGAGCCGCCAATCACCGTACGCTTGAAACTCGAAAACTTCAGCTGGTTCTGCGCCATATAAGTCAGCAGCCCAAGCCAGACCGTGGGCACACCGGCCGAGAAAGTCACCTGCTCTTGCTCGAACAATTCATGCAGCGATTTGCCATCCAGCGCGGGGCCGGGGAAGACCATTTTTGCGCCATTCAACATCACCGAGTAAGGCAAACCCCAGGCATTGACATGGAACATCGGTACCACCGGTAACACCACGTCGCGCGCTGACACGTTCAGCGCGTCTGGCATCGATGAAGCATAGGAATGCAAGAGGGTCGATCGGTGCGAGTACAAGGCGCCTTTCGGGTTACCGGTTGTGCCCGAGGTATAGCAAAGGCTGGAGGCCGAGTTTTCATCGAACAGCGGCCATTCGTAATCATCAGACTCGGCTGCTATCAGGTCTTCATAACACATCAGATTGGGAATCTTGTCGGAGGCCGGCAAACTCGCACGGTCGCACAGCGCGATAAAGCCCTTGATGGTTTTGCACAGCGGTGCCGCTGCTTCGATGATCGGCGTAAAGCTCAGATCAAACAGCAAATACTGGTCTTCTGCATGGTTGGCGATATAACCAATTTGCTCCGGATGCAGCCGCGGGTTAATGGTGTGCAGTACCGCGCCCATACCGGAAACACCGTAATAAGCCTCTAAATGACGATAACCGTTCCAGGCCAGCGTCGCGATGCGGTCACCCATTCCGACACCCAGGCGCGTTAGCGCATTGGCGAGTTGGCGCGAACGACGATGACAATCGCGGTAGGTGTAGCGATGCACGTCACCTTCAACCCGGCGCGAGACAATCTCGACATTGCTGTAGTAGCGGTCAGCATGTTGAATCAGGGATGAAATCAGCAGCGGCTGGCTCATCATGCGGCCCATCAGCGGGCTTTGCGGGTACTGCACCATGGTGTCTCCGAAACGATAATTCTTATTAGGACTCGGATTTTTGTGCGCCGCATAAGCCGCCGTCAATTGATTTCCATCTTGCAACGCAGCACATGCCCGGGATTCGGCGAGCCCGGCCTCGGTGCGCTTGGCGGCCTTCTGTCACAATGGCGCACCATTGCTAAGCGCCCGCCTTGGGCCAGCCACTACCGCGATGAATTCGCCCGAGCATCCAAGTCATTTCCGCTACACGCTGTCCGAGCTGCCGCTGACGAACCGTTTCGCCAGCCTGCCACCGGCTTTCCATACCCGGCTCAGCGCCACACCGCTGCCCGCGCCCTACCTGGTGTGCGCTAGTGAGGCGGCTGCCGATTTGATCGGGCTTGATCCCGAGGCCTTCGATAGCGCTCGCTTTGTAGATGTTTTCAGCGGAAACGCCGAGCTGCCCGGCTCAATGCCCTTGTCTGGGGTCTACTCCGGGCATCAGTTCGGGGTGTGGGCCGGTCAACTGGGGGACGGACGCGCGATTTTGCTGGGTGAAGTACCCTCGCCGCAGTCGCCCACCGGAAGCATGGAGCTGCAACTCAAAGGTGCCGGCAAAACGCCCTACTCGCGCATGGCTGACGGCCGTGCCGTATTGCGCTCATCGATTCGAGAGTTCTTGTGCTCAGAAGCGATTGCTGCACTCGGTATCCCCGGCACCCGCGCCTTGTGCGTGATTGGTTCCGATCAGCCGGTAATTCGCGAAACCGTCGAGACCGCTGCCGTGGTCACCCGCATGTCACCGAACTTCGTGCGCTTTGGCTCGTTCGAGCATTGGTTTTGGAATGAGCGGCATGATGAGTTGAAGATACTCGCCGACTATGTGATCGCGCACAGCTATCCGCACTTGGCGGATCACCCGCAGCCTTACCACGCCTTGCTGCGCGAGGTCACGCAGCGTTCTGCCGAGTTAGTCGCGCAGTGGCAAACGGTCGGCTTCATGCACGGCGTACTCAATACCGACAATATGTCCATCCTTGGCGAGACCCTGGACTACGGCCCGTTCGGGTTTATGGAGGCGTTCAACCCGCACCATATCTGCAATCACTCGGATCATCAGGGCCGATACGCTTACCAGATGCAGCCGCGCATTGTTGAATGGAATTGCTACGCGCTGGGTCAGGCGATGCTGCCACTGATGGGTGATGTCGATACCGTCAAAGACGCACTCACTGTTTACCAACCGACTTTCGAGAAGAAAATTGGCACCCTATGGCGCACTAAACTCGGCTTGGAAACCGAGCAGGCTGATGACGATGCGCTGGTACGCGAGCTGTTAACCGTCATGGCCACAGGTCGTGTTGATTTTCCGGTGTTTTTCCGTCGGCTTTCCAACCTGAAGTGCGATGACCCCAGTGCAGATGCGCCGTTGCGTGATTTGTTTATCAATCGCGACGCATTCGATGCTTGGTTAGTAAAATATCGGTTGAGGCTACGTCTGGAGAATAGCGTTGACGAAGCGCGCAAAATCGCGATGAACCGTGTTAACCCCAAGTTTGTGCTGCGCAATCACCTTGCTCAAGCAGCGATTGAAAAAGCCCAGCAAAAAGACTTTAGCGAAGTGAAACGATTGCACCAGATCCTGCAACGCCCGTTTGATGAGCAACCCGAACATGAAGCCTATGCCGACCTACCGCCGGATTGGGCAGCGAGCATTAGCGTTAGTTGCTCTTCTTGAAACAGCAAAGTTGAATTCAGACTGATGGAAACCAAAAAACTTATTCGTTCTGACGCCGATTGGCGCGAGCAGCTAGAACCGCTCTCCTACGAAGTCACTCGTCAAGCTGCCACCGAACGCGCTTTCACCGGCCGCTACTGGGATCATCATGAGGCCGGTGTTTATCATTGCGTTTGCTGCGCTACGCCGTTGTTTGCCTCGGATACCAAGTTTGATTCTGGCTGCGGCTGGCCCAGTTATTTTGAGGCGATTGATCCTGCCAATGTCGCCGAGCGCGTAGATCGCAGCCACGGCATGATCCGCACTGAAATTCTATGCAAGGTCTGTGATGCGCATCTTGGTCATGTCTTTCCCGATGGACCGCCACCGACTGGTTTGCGGTACTGCATTAATTCAGCCGCATTGACGTTCACGCCCAACCCCTAAGCCTACGCTCCCATGAAACTGTTGTTCGACCTATTCCCGGTCATTCTATTTTTCGCGGTTTTCAAATTCGCGGGCGCCCAGCCCGACGCGGCGCAAGCATTCGCGGAGCAGTACCTCATGTTTTTAGTGGCCGATGGCGAGATCACTGCCAAACAGGCACCGATTCTGCTCGCCACCGCAGTCGCCATTCTCGCGACCTTGGGCCAAGTGCTTTGGCTACTGCTCCGACGCCGTCATGTTGACACCATGCTTTGGGTATCGCTGGTGATTATTGTGGTGTTTGGTGGTGCAACGATTTACTTCCACGACGAGATGTTCATCAAATGGAAACCTACCGTGCTGTACTGGTGCTTTGCACTGGCACTTTTGGGTGCGCAGTTATTGATGCGCAAGAATCTGATCCGCTCGTTGATGGGTAAGCAAATGAGCCTGCCAGACCCGGTGTGGGACAAGCTCAATCTGGCTTGGAGTGTTTTTTTTGCGACGATGGGCGCCTTGAATCTGTATATCGCCTTTAATTTTCCGCTGGAATTGTGGGTCAATTTCAAGATGTTTGGCTTCATCGCACTGATGATTGCCTTTGTGATCGCACAAACTGTTTATCTGTCGCGCTATTTGAAAGAACCTGAATGAACCGCATTGAACGTATCCAAGCGCTGCTGCACTCGTCGCTAACTCCTGCTGAGTGTGTGGTGGACGATGAGTCGCA
Organism: Oxalobacteraceae bacterium; assembly: GCA_021299035.1. Classification (GTDB taxonomy): domain Bacteria; phylum Pseudomonadota; class Gammaproteobacteria; order Burkholderiales; family Burkholderiaceae_D; genus Pernthalerella; species Pernthalerella lacunae. The sequence goes on from JAJTGD010000060.1 coordinate 4,141, forward strand.
TTTGCACGCAGGCCACGCCGGCGCGGCCTCGGGTGGCGGCCATTACCGGCTGCGGCTAGTCTCGGCCCACTTCGAGGGCTTGAGCAAAGTGGCAAGACACCGTCTGGTGTATGATGCGCTGCACGAGATGATGCAGCAGGAAATCCACGCTTTAGCGATGACCCTGCTCACTCCCGGCGAAGCAGCAAGCGGCTGAAGCCGACCGGCACAGCTCCTTTTCAACCACGCAAACCTACCCCAATGAAGAATATGAACACCTTACGGCTGCTAGCCGTTATCGCGTCTGCAGTTGTGCTTCCTGTTTCGGCGCAAAATCTTGCCATCGTTAACGGCAAAGCCATCCCGTCCTCGCGCGTTGAGGCCATGGTCAAGCAAATGGTGCAGCAGGGTCAGAAAGACTCGCCCGAGATGCGCTCGATGATCAAGGATGAGCTAATCAATCGCGAAATTCTCGCGCAAGAAGCCGATCGTCAAGGCGTGTCTGCGCGCCCTGAGATCAAGAACCAAGTGGACCTGGCAAGACAGTCCATCGTGATCCGTGCACTGGCACAAGACTTCATCGCAAAAAATCCTGTTAAGGACGACGAGATGAAGGCGGAGTACGACAAGTTCAAATCACAATCGCAAGGCAAGGAGTATCGTGCGCGTCATATCCTGGTCGAGAAAGAAGACGAGGCCAAGGCGATCATCACCAAGCTTAAAGGTGGTGGCAAGTTTGAAGAACTCGCTGCGCAATCCAAAGATACGGGCTCAGCCGCACAAGGCGGTGATTTGGGCTGGGCACCCGCCGATGCGTTCGTCAAACCCTTCTCCGATGCCATGGTCGCACTGAAAGCCGGTGAATACACCCAAGCACCTGTACAGTCGCAGTTCGGTTTTCACGTAATCAAACTCGAAGAATCGCGTGATGCGCAGCTGCCGAGCTTCGACGAAGTCAAGCCACAGATCGCAGAGTCGCTGCAACAGCGTAAGCTGCAGCAGTTTCAGCTAGATCTGAAGAAGAAGGCGAAGATCCAGTAACGGATATCTCGCCAATAAAAAAACGCTCCTTCGGGAGCGTTTTTTTTGAGTGCTGCCAACAGCAGTTGGCGACCTAAATTGACAAGCTATCAATTGGCCCAGCGGCGAGCGTTGCGGAACATTCGCATCCAAGGGCTATCTTCACCCCAGCCATCCGGGTGCCACGAATTAATCACGCTGCGGAATACCCGCTCTGGGTGCGGCATCATCACAGTGAAACGACCATCGGCGGTAGTTACCGAGGTAATGCCACCCGGTGAACCGTTGGGGTTGAGCGGATAGGTTTCGGTCGGCTGCCCACGGTTGTCGACAAAACGCAGCGCCGCCTGCACCGCTTGTTCATTGCCGGTATGCGCGAAATTGGCAAAACCCTCACCATGTGAAACGGCAATCGGCGCCTGTGTACCGCGCATCTCTTTAAAGAAAATCGATGGCGAGTCCAACACTTCGACCATGGCGAAGCGTGCCTCGAATTGCTCGGACACATTACGTGTGAACTTCGGCCAATGCTCCGCGCCCGGGATGATGGATTTCAAGCTACTCATCATCTGGCAGCCGTTGCAGATACCAAGGCCAAAGCTGTCGCTACGCGCAAAAAATTTCGAGAACTGATCTAACAGCAAGGGGTTGAACAGAATAGTTTTCGACCAACCTTCGCCCGCCCCTAATACGTCTCCGTAAGAGAAACCACCGACTGCGATCAATCCCTTGAAATCTTTCAGATGCGCGCGGCCTGCAATCAGGTCGCTCATGTGCACATCAACCGCTTCGAAGCCGGCCTTGTGCATCACATACGCGGTCTCGACGTGCGAGTTGACGCCCTGCTCACGCAAAATCGCAATTCTTGGGCGAACGCCGCTGGCGATGTAGGGCGCTGCGATATCCTCGGCCATGTCGAAACTGATTTTTGGCGAGATGCCAGGATCGGTCTCGTCGAGTAGGCGGTCATACTCGGCATCGGCGCAGGCGGGATTGTCACGCAGGCGAGCGATACGCCAGCTCGTCTCGCTCCAGTAGCGATGCAGTACCGAGCGCGCTTGTTGATAAATCACTTTAGCGTCACGCGTGAACTCGATCACATGACGATCATTCAGTTTGCCGATGATATGGCTGCACGC
>JAJTGD010000023.1:0-16068 GCA_021299035.1 Oxalobacteraceae bacterium
TTGGCGTGATATCTGGTATTCGCGTTTCGATGAAACTATCGTGATGCAAGATGCTCAGACCGCAGACTTGTTCGTGGCATCCGCCGCGCTGACGCTGCGAAACTTCAACCTTTGATTGAAAGTGAGGAAAGCGATGAAGAAATTGTTTGCTATTCTGGCGCTTGCCTTGCTGGCTGCATGCAGCAACATGCCGGTCAGCAGTCAGTCCGGTCAGGTCCGTCACCCGGATCCCTTCCACTCCTACATCGACTGATGTACGGCCCGGCTTGTCCGGGCCCTGAATTTCCGGGCGTGAGGTGACGCCCGTCACCCATAAAAACAATGAAAATATTTGATAGCGTAGAGGCGCTGGAGGCCGCGCTTGGGACTGAGGTTGCTGTATCCGAGTGGGCCACGATTACACAAGATCGGGTCAACCTGTTTGCACAGGCAACCGATGATCCGCAGTGGATTCATGTAGATGTTGAGCGTGCCACGCAGCAGTCGCCGTTTGGCGGCACGGTTGCGCACGGTTACCTGACCCTATCGCTGCTGCCGAAATTCCTTGAGGCGACCATTGAACTGCGGTTTTGTCGCATGAGTATCAATTACGGCGCTAACAAGATTCGCTTTCCGGCGCCGATGCGCACAGGGCGGCGTATGCGCGGACGTTTCTCGCTGCTAGCCCTAGAGAGGTTGACCGACTGCGTGCAAACAGTCTGGCAGTACACCGCAGAGCAAGAGGGTGGAGATAAGCCAGTGTGTGTGGCAGAGGTCGTGCTGCGGCAGTACCTATGAGCGCCGCTGGGCAGCATTACCTCGCCTTGTACTGCTCCGCGCCGAACAGCACTGCCTTCGCCTTGTCATCAATTAGCGGTCTGCGCAGGTCGGCAAGAACCTGAACGCCGCGTTGAACGGCTGGCCGCGCAGCGATCTCGTCATGCCAGCGTTTCGCATGCGGGAAGCGCGCCCAGTCGATGCCTTGGTTTTGCGTGGAACGTGTCCAAGGGAAGGTAGCGATATCCGCGATCGTGTAACTATCACCGGCGATGTAGCGGTGCTGCGAAAGCTGTTTGTCGAGCACGCCGTACAGTCTGGCTGCTTCGTTGGTGTAGCGCTGAATACCGTAATCGATTTTTTCCGGGGCGTAGATACGGAAGTGATGCGCCTGACCGAGCATTGGCCCAAAGCCACCCATCTGCCACATTAGCCACTGCAGCACAGTGAATTTCTCGCGATCGGTATCGCCGAGAAATCGATTCACCTTGCTAGCGAGGTAAACCAGAATCGCTCCGGATTCAAACAGCGACATCGGTTTGCCATCCGGGCCTTTGGGGTCGACGATTGCGGGTACTTTATTGTTCGGCGAAATCGCCAAAAACTCAGGTGTGAACTGATCACCAGCACCAATATCAATCGCATGCGCGCGATAGGGAAGGCCGCATTCTTCCAGCAGAATATGAATCTTGTGGCCATTGGGCGTAGGCCATGAGTAGACATCAATCATGATCGTGTGACAGGTAAGTGCAGGGATTCACTTGGCAGACTAAGGTACTTTGCCAGCTCTAGTTTGGCGATAGCGTTACGATGGACTTCGTCCGGGCCGTCTGCAAGGCGTAATGTGCGGTTATGCGCCCATAACTGCGCCAGCGGGAAATCGTCCGACACGCCGCCGGCACCATGGGCCTGTATCGCCCAGTCGATGATCTGCTGTGCCACATTCGGTGCCAGTACCTTGATCATGGCGATTTCAGTTTTCGCTATCTTGTTACCCACGGTGTCCATCATGTAGGCGGCTTTGAGTATTAGCAGACGGGCTGTGTCGATCATGATGCGTGACTCGGCGATACGTTCACGCCAAACGCCTTGCTCCGAGATTTTGCGGCCAAAGGCAACGCGCGAATCCAGTCGTTTGCACATCAACTCCAACGCGCGCTCGGCAGTACCGATCGCTCGCATGCAGTGATGAATCCGTCCTGGTCCTAAACGACCCTGCGCGATTTCGAAGCCGCGGCCTTCACCGAGTAGCATGTTCGATGCGGGTACTCGCACGTTGTCAAATACGATTTCGCAGTGACCATGCGGTGCATCGTCGTAACCAAACACGGGCAGTGGTCGTAGGATGTTCAGCCCCGGTGTATCTGCCGGCACCAGAATCATCGATTGCTGTTCATGACGCGCGGCCTGCGGATCGGTCTTGCCCATCACGATGAAAATCTTGCAGCGTGGATCACCAGCACCGGAGATCCACCACTTGCGGCCATTGATCACATATGCGTCGCCATCGCGCTCGATACGCGTACTAATATTGGTGGCGTCACTCGAGGCGACATCTGGCTCGGTCATGGCGAATGCAGAACGTATCTCGCCGCGCAGCAGTGGCTCTAACCATTCGCGTTTGTTCTCTTCCGAGCCGTAGCGCTCGATAGTTTCCATATTGCCGGTATCGGGTGCCGAGCAATTGAATATCTCCGGCGCCCATGTCACCCGACCCATGATCTCGCAGAGGGGCGCATAGTCGAGGTTCGATAGTCCTTCCGGTGCGCGTGACGACTGGGGCAGAAACAGGTTCCACAAACCAGCGGCCCGTGCGATGGGCTTGAGCTCTTCGACGACTTCGGTTGGAATCCAGCGGTTGCTGAGCTCACGGCCATTGCGGTCGACTTCGTCTTTGTAGCGGCGCTCGTTCGGATAAACATACGCCTCCATGAACGCGAGCAGTTGTTGACGCAAACCCTCGCAGCGTTCTGAATACGCAAAGTCCATCGAAGTCTCCTGATTATTTTTGATTGATAGGTTAAATAGAAGTAGCACCGCTGGCGTAGGCCCAGCCCAGCTCTGCCATCGGTCGTGTCGCTTGTGCGTTGCGTAGTGCTTCTTCGCTAGCAGCAGTACCGTCCTGGTAGCGCTTCATGATGCCTTGCAGGATGCCGGCCATACGGAACAAGTTATACGCGAGGTAGAACCGAAAATCTTCGGGACGAATAGAAATGCCAGTTCGCTCACTGTAACGGGCGATATAGTCTTTTTCATTTGGGATGCCGAGCGATTCAAGATCAAGCCCGCCAATGCCGCGATACACGCCGGGTGGAATATGCCAGCTCATGCAGTGATATGAAAAATCTGCGAGTGGGTGGCCGAGCGTTGACAGCTCCCAATCAAGCACAGCGAGTATTCGTGGCTCGGTCGGATGGAAAATCACATTATCGAGTCGGTAATCACCATGCACGATAGTGGTGATCTCACCATCCGGTATGTGCTGCGGCAGCCATTCGATTAATGACTCCATCGCAGCGATATGCTCGGTCTCGGCCGCTTTGTACTGACGGGTCCAGCGATCGATCTGGCGGGCGAAGTAGTTGCCAGGTTTGCCGTAGCTCTCTAAGCCAATCGCTTGGTAATCAACGCCATGCAATAACGCAATCACGCGATTCATTTCATCATAGATGGCAGCGCGCTCAGTAGGGCTCATACCGGGTAGTGCCTGATCCCAAAGCACACGCCCATCGATAAACTCCATCACATAAAACGCTCGACCAATGACAGATTCGTCCAGGCAAAGCGCGTATTGCCTCGCGACGGGAAAGCCAACGCGCGCGAGCGCATCCATGACACGAAACTCGCGATCGATCGCGTGCGCAGAAGGTAGTAATAGCGTCGCTGGCGCTGGCTTGGTGCGGAGAACGTAGTGTTGGCCGCCCGCGCTGAGCTTGTAGGTGGGGTTGGACTGACCACCGGAGAATCGCTCAATCTGCAGTTCGCCTGAAAATCCCTCGATATTCTCACGCAAGTAATGCGCAAGCGTGTCGGCGTTGATGTTGTTCGGCGTGGAATGATGCGCTTCGGTGGATGCGGTCATGGTGATCTCAAATGCCGCGTGACTGACGGTACTGATGGAATAAGGCTTCCATCGTCGTGCCGCGCGATTCTGCTTGCAGGGTAGAAGGCGGTGAGTAGTTAACAATCCTGACCACCCAGTCAATCGCAGCCTCGCCTACATCCAGCACATTGATACAGCCCGCTGTTTGCGCGAGGTTACCCATGAAAATCCGCTGACCCGTCAAGGCGTACGACAAAATCGCGCGGTTCACACCGCCGTGCAGTACGACGAGTACGGTATCCCAATCAGGATCGGCACGTAGTTTATCCACTGCGGGATGGATCCGATCAAGCAACTCACCCACGCTTTCACCACCTAAAAACTGAAGGTGTTCAGGTGCGATACCTTCGAAGGCTGCCGTAAACGCAGCGTGTAACTCTGTATCCGGAATGCTGGAGAGTTTGCCGCCCCGAATCTCAACGAACTCTGGCCATTCCTCAAGCGCGATGTCTTGCCCGGTTTCAGCGAGCACTCGCATAGCGGTCTCAACGGTACGCGGCAAGCCCGACACAATCACGCGATCAAACTTGACGCCCTGTTCCGCGAACACACGCCCAGCGGCGCTGGCTTGGTCGCGCCCGGCATGATTGAGCGGAACAGATTCGGGCAATACTGGTTTACCGTTGCTGTCAAAGTAGGTAACGCTGCCGTGGCGCATCAGATAGATACGGCGCCGTGGATTGAAACTCATCGGTAATCTGCCTTTCTTTTCTCGAGAAAGGCGGTGATGCCCTCAAGACCGTCGCGGTGATGGAGCGCCTCGACAAAGTTATTTTTTTCAGCGTTGAAGTGGGTGCTGAGTGTGTTGCCCGGCGCATCATGTAGTAGCGATTTAATGCCAGCGCAGGCGTTTGGTGAAAGGCCGGCAAATTGTTCAGACCACTTCAATGCCTCATCCAGCGCCGTGCCATTAGCAACCACGCGGTTGACCACACCTGCCTGATGCAGGCGCGCTGCGGTCACTGCTTGACCCTCCAGCAGTATCTCGGTGGCGAGTTGGCGCGGTAATGCCTGCGACAAGAACCATGAGCCGCCACCGTCCGGTGTCAGTCCTACTTTGACATAGGCCATCACGAATTTAGCCGACTCGGCAGCGACAATCAGATCGCAGGCCAGCGCTAAGGAAAAACCAGCACCTGCCGCCGGGCCCTCAACTGCTGCAATCACGGGCTTGCTGCAGTCACGAATCGCAGCTACCCAGCTGTGCAGCTGATCAATAGAATTTGCCTGCACAGAGCGGTCTTTGGCACGGTTCTCGAGCAGGCGGTTCAGATTGCCGCCCGCGCAAAACACATCGCCGGCGCCCGTGAGAACGATGCAGCGCACCGCCGGATCGCGCTCGGCGGTCTCCAGCGCCTCTACACCGGCGGCGTACATATCCGGGTGCAGCGCGTTCTTAGCGCCGGGGTTCGACAGGGTTAGCACCAGGGTGTGTTCGTGGCGCGAGGCAAGCAGTTCGGCTGGCATATTGGGTAGGGGATTTGTTGTCGCCCGGAATGATAGACTGCATGGCCAAGGATGGAAACACCTTCATCGGCACCAGAGGAGAGACGGCATGATCGTACTGTGCGGGTTTGCGGCGAGTAATTACTACAACAAGGTCAAGCTGGTTCTGCTTGAAAAAGCGATTCCGTTCGAGGAAAAGCTGCAATGGCCTGATCGATCTGCCGAGCTACTGGCCCAATCGCCATTGGGTAAATTGCCGTATTTCGATATCGATGGGCAGGCCCTCTGTGAATCGCAAGTGATGGTGGACTATTTGGAGTCCGCTTACCCGCAGACACCGCTGCTGCCCAAAGATCCGCTCGCTGCCGCCAAGGTGCGTGAGCTGATCCAGTTCATTGAGCTACATCTCGAGCTAGTTGCACGCGATTTATACGGCGAAGCATTCTTTGGTGGCAAAGCAGGTGATGAACGCAAAGCGCTCGCCCACAAACAACTTAAACGTAGTGCGAAGGCACTTGCGCAGTTAGTCAGCTTCGATCCGTATATCGCGGGGAGCGAATTTGGCTTGGCGGATTGCGCCGCTGCTGTTCATCTCCCGATAATCTCAATGACTACGAAGGCAATCTACGGCGAAGATGTGCTGGCAGATTATCCGCTCAAAGCGTATTTAAAGCGGCTAGCTGAGCGACCCAGCGTGCAGCAGGTGAGTGCCGACCGAAAAGAAAACACCGAGCTTATGCGGGAGTGGCGCGCGTCGCTTAAGGGGTGATGTGCGTTCCATAAGATGTATTCGCTTAGCGCGCGACCCAATGCTCCGGCGTGGTGATCTCAAACAAGCCGAGCTTGCGAACCCGCCGTGCCAGTTTGAGCAGTGCTTTGTCTTTTGATATCAGATAGTGAGCGCCACTGGTGGCGGCCAGTTCGAGGAATTTCTGATCATCTCGGTCTTTGCAGACGGGTAGTGTCATCTCAGAAGGCTGATAGGTGTCGGTCATCAGGATCAGCCGATCAAATTCGTCGAGTGCAGATTGCTTTGCGCGATCATCCAGTGCAAAGCGCGGGTATTCAAGGACGAGTGTCCACTCGGTGCGGCAGTCCTCGCGCGTCACGCAGGCGACCTCACCGTTTTCCATCGATTGCACCAGTCGCTGCCAGCGCGGATCACGATAGACGAACAGGTCGAGGCAGACATTGGTGTCGAGCACCAGGCGGGAAGTTGATTTCGGTATCATTCGTCTGATTATCTTGTGCCACCCGTTGCAACCATAGTTGTTTTATTGGGATCGATCGTAAGGTCGGTTCGGATCGATATCTTCCGTACCCTTGGCATTCATGCTGCACATTACTTATGTTGATTGTTCTCTCGCCCGCTAAAACACTCGACTTCGAGTCGCCGATCAAGGTCAACAAGACCACTGAGCCAGATTTTATCGCGCGCTCGGCCGAGCTGGTCTCCACGCTACGCACGATGCCGCCAGCCGAAATCGGCAGCCTGATGAGTATCTCCGACAGTCTTGCGCAGCTGAATGTGGCGCGTTATGCCAGCTGGTCGAAGAAGTTCACGTCAGATAATTCACGCCCGGCGATGCTGGCCTTCGATGGCGATGTGTACGAGGGACTGGATGCGCGAAGCCTGAATACTCGACAACTCGATTGGGCACAGAAGCATCTGCGCATCTTGTCGGGTTTGTACGGTGTACTGCGCCCGCTCGATCTGATGCAGCCTTATCGCTTGGAAATGGGCACACGGCTGACGACCAAGCGCGGCAAGGATTTATATGCCTTCTGGGGTGACGAGATCACCCAGGCCATCAATGCGTCGCTTAAGGCCGCGAACGCAGCTGCGCTGGTGAATTTGGCCTCCGAGGAGTACTTCAAATCGGTAAAGCCTGCGAAGCTGGATCACCCAGTGATTACCCCGGTGTTCGAGGAGTGGAAGGGCGGTGGTTACAAGATCGTTTCGTTTTTTGCCAAGCGCGCGCGAGGATTAATGACGCGTTATGCGATCGAACATAAGCTCACCAAGCCCGAGCAGCTGAAGGAATTTGACAGCGAGGGTTACGCATTTGACGCGAAGGTTTCTAACGAAACGCGTTGGATATTTCGTCGGCGCGCCGCCTGAAAAGCCGGTCTCGTTGCTGAAGGCACTAAAAAATCGCTGGCCGTATAGAAGCTAGCTTACCAAACCTTCCACCAAGGCTTTTTGCCGCTTGCGATGTCATCGGCATCGGCTTTCGGGAAGTTTAGTTCATAGACACGTTCAGTGTCGTCACGCAGTTCTTTCATGCCCATAGCGTCATAGGAAAGCATCTGAATGCGGAGCGCATTCTTGGCGGCTTCAGATCCTGGGTAATCACGCACTACATTTTGCGCCCGGTTAGCGGCTGCAACATAGGCGCCACGACGGTAGTAATAGTTGGCGACATGTACTTCATACTTGGCCATGGCGTCGAGCAGATAATTCAAACGGTCGCGCGCATCCTCAGCATATTGGCTGTTGGGGTAGCGGTCGATCAGCTGTTTGAAGGCATCGAACGCGGCACGTGCCGCTTTTGGGTCGCGTTCGGTAGGATCCTGCTCGCTGACAAAATCCAACAAGCCTTTCTTGTCCTTGAAGTTCGCTAACCCACGCAGGTAATACATGTAATCGACGTTGGGGTGGTTCGGATGCAGCCGAATAAAGCGGTCGATTGCCGCCAGACACTGTGCCTGCTCGTTTTGCTTGTAGTAAGCGTAAGCAATTTGCATCTGGGCCCGCTGTGCATAGGTGCCGAAGGGATAACGTGACTCGAGCTTCTCGAAATAATTGATGGATTTCTCGTAGAAGCCGCCCTTCAGTTGTTCTTCCGCCTCAGCGTATAATTTGTCTGCCGACCAGTTCTTGGTTTCGTCCCTCTTTTCCCCAATGGAGCCGCAGGCAACTAGTGCCAGCGTAAGTGCGATCAAAGTAAGTCTTAAGAGAAGCTTTGGCATGGGGGAGGTCGGTGGAAAATCGGAATTCGCCAAGGATTATAGCCGATGAACTCCCACGCCAAGCCGGCCCCGAAGACGTTGAAACCTGATCCGACCCCGCCAGATTTGCAAGACTCGATTGATGACGCGGAAGACGCCGATGAATTCAGCGCGGGCGTTGATGATCTTGCACCGATTTCGCTGAAACTCGATGCCACTAGCTGTGGCGTCCGGCTCGATAAAGTATTGTCATCGCTTTTGCCACAGTACTCGCGCGCCCGCTTGCAGCAGTGGATCGATAGCGGTCATGTGTTGGTCGACGGCAAAGTGGCTAAGGCAAAATCGGGCATGCTGGGTGATGAGTTAATCACACTACAACCGCAACCCTCGAATAGCGACTTTGCCTTCCAGCCCGAGCCCATGGTGTTGGATGTGCTGCATGAGGATGAATCGATTGTGGTGATTCATAAGCCTGTCGGGTTAGTAGTGCACCCGGCTGCCGGTAATTGGCAGGGCACCTTGCTGAATGGCTTGCTGCATCACTGGCCGCAGCTGGCAGGTGTGCCGCGTGCAGGCATTGTGCATCGGCTCGACAAAGACACCAGTGGTCTGCTGGTGGTCGCGAAAACCCTGTCGGCCCAGACTCATTTGGTCCGACAACTGCAGGAGCGCAGCATGGGGCGCGAGTATCTCGCGCTGGTATGGGGGCAACCTATTTCGAGTGGGCGGATTGAGGCGGCCATCGGACGCCATCCACGGGATCGAACCCGCATGGCGGTCAGCAAATCGCTGCTGGCCAAACCTGCAGTAACGCACTATTCGCGCGTAGCCAACGGCATGCTGGACGGTAAACCGGTTGCGCTACTGCGCTGCAAGTTGGAAACCGGGCGTACCCATCAAATTCGCGTACACCTGCAATCGATTGGATTTCCCTTGGTGGGGGATACGGTCTATGGCAAGCAGCATCTGGCCGGGGTGTTTCCCCGTCAGGCCTTGCATGCGGAGCGGCTCGCATTACAGCACCCCGCAAATCGAGAAAGCTGCGAATGGACAGCTGCGCTGCCGGCTGACATGTCGCAGCTGCTGGCACGCGCTGGTATTGACTTCACCGCTGCGTGATGGGCCTACCTGTCCTTGACATTGAATGGCCGGGGCTGCCTGCATCGGTGTCGGTGTTATCGACCACGCGCCAAGGCGGTGTCAGCGAAGCACCCTATGACGACGGCGCGGGTGGTGGTGGCCTCAACCTTGGCACCCATGTTGGCGATACCGAGCATGCGGTTTCACACAACCGTGCGCTACTCCGGCAGCAACTTCCGTCCGAACCAGTCTGGCTGACACAAGTCCACGGTACCCGGGTGATCAACGCGGACTCATTGCCACCCTCGACCGAAGCCGATGCCAGCATCGCGACCCGCGCCGGGGTAGTGTGCACCATCATGACGGCGGACTGCACCCCTGTACTTCTGGCGGATAGTCGTGGTCGCGTGGTGGGCGCCGCGCATGCAGGCTGGCGCGGTCTCGCTTCCGGGGTGTTGGAGACGACGGTGAACGCCATGCGGGACTGTGGTGCCGAGGAAATCCTTGCCTGGCTTGGACCCGGGATCGGGCCGCAAGCGTTCGAGGTGGGTGAGGACGTGCTGAACGCCTTCGCGCATCTGCAGGCGGATGCATCGGTATTCAGGGCGATACCGGGTAGACCCGGCAAGTTTCTAGCGGACCTGCCAGCGCTGGCGAAGCGGGCATTGGCCGGGGTGGGGGTGACGCAGGTGGCAGGCGGTGAGCATTGCACCGTCACCGATCCGAAGCGGTTTTACTCATTCCGACGCGATCGCACCACGGGTCGGATGGCGTCGATGATCTGGCTCAGTTAGTCCGATCGCTGTCTTGCTTTACCTCGGGGTTGTTCGCGGTTTGCCGTTCTTGCATCATGCGTAAACGCGCTTCTTCGTTGCGTCGGCGACGCTGCGGGCTGCCACCGAGATAAACAATGATCACCGTTGGCAACACGCCATACAGGAAAAACGTCATAATGCCCGCCACCACCGTCTCCTCGGTGATAGCCATCATCAGCGTCACATAAATCCAACCCACTGCAGCGATATGCACGGTATGCCTGCTCTAGCGAAAGTCAGCGCGCATCCTAGCACCGACCACAACGCGCTGCAGTGAACGCTCGACTGAACAGTCCGGAAAGCGCATGAATACTTCAGACCGCAACGCGGCGCAGCAGGCAGCCGCACAGCAGTGGCTCGAGCAAGTGACCGACCCGAAGCAGTGGCAGTCAATGTTCAATCTGATGCAAGCCGGGATGCCCTCCATGCCGGCCATGCCGAACTTGCCAGCCGTGCCGCCGATGGCGCCTATCAATGCAGCAGTACCGCCTGAGAAGCTGGCGCAGCTGCAAAAAGATTACACCGAAGAGGTATCGACACTCTGGACGGCGCTGGTGGCACAACGTGCCCCCGATATTCGTGACCGTCGATTTGCCGATCCTGCATGGCATAACAACCCGCTGCATGCCTTCAACGCGGCGGTGTATCTGCTGAATGCGCGCTACTTGAATGCATTAGCGGAAGCGGTCGAGACAGACGAAAAAACCAAACGCAAAATCCGCTTTGCTACCCAGCAGACGATTGACGCTTTATCTCCCAAGAATTTTTTGGCGACCAACCCCGAGGCGCAGCAGAAACTGGTGGAGTCGAAAGGCGAGAGCCTAACGCGCGGCATCATGCACATGCTGAGTGATATGGGTAAGGGCCATATCTCGCAGACCGATGAGAGCGCTTTTGAGGTAGGCCGCAATGTTGCCACCACCGAGGGCGCGGTTGTGTTCGAGAACGAGGTAATGCAACTGCTGCAGTACCGGCCGTTGACCAAGGAAGTGCACGAGCGTCCGCTGCTGTTTGTGCCGCCATGTATCAACAAATACTACATTCTCGATCTGCAGCCAGAAAACTCACTGATTCGTTACGCCGTCGAGCAGGGGCATACCGTGTTTGTAGTGTCATGGGTGAATCCGGATGCTGCGCTCGGCCATCTGAGTTGGGATGACTACATCGAGCAAGGACCGATACGTGCGATGGAAGTCGCGCTGGATATCAGCGGCGCAAAGCAATTGAACGTACTCGGCTTCTGCGTCGGCGGCACCATCGTCGCGACGGCACTGGCCGTGTTGGCTGCGCGTGGCAAGCATCCGGCGGCCAGCGTGACGCTGCTCACCACGATGTTGGATTTCACCGACGTTGGGGTGATTGATGTGTTCGTCGACGAGCAACAGGTCGCGCAACGCGAGCAGTCGATCGCGAAGGGCGGTCTCATGCCCGGGCGAGATTTTGCAGCGACCTTTTCCAGCCTGCGGCCGAATGACCTGGTCTGGAACTATGTTGAAAACAATTACCTGAAAGGCGAGGAGCCGCCCGCCTTCGACCTGTTGTACTGGAACTCGGATAGCACCAACCTGCCCGGACCGATGTTTTGCTACTACTTGCGTCATATGTACTTGCAGAACGAGTTGCGCAAGCCCGGCAAGTTACGCGTCAGCGGCGACCCGATCGACCTCAGCAAGTTGAAGCTACCTGCGTTTTTGTATGCCTCGCGTGAAGACCATATCGTGCCCTGGGGTAGTGCTTATCGCACCACCGACCTGATCAACAAAGGCAAGCGGAACCAGAACCGTTTCATTTTGGGTGCGTCGGGTCACATCGCTGGTGTGATTAATCCGCCGGCCAAGAAAAAGCGTAGCTACTGGGTGAATGACTCACTACCGAGCAGCGCAGATGAATGGCTGGCTGGCGCCACCGAGCAACCCGGTAGCTGGTGGACAGCGTGGTCCGCCTTCTTGGCCGAGCATGCCGGGGCTATGCGCAAAGCACCTGCCAAATACGGCAACACCCGTCACAAGCCGATCGAGCCAGCGCCCGGGCGCTATGTGAAGGTCAAGGCCGCATAAGGCCAAACCGCCCCCCCAGGCGCCAGTCAGCGAATCTCTTGTCACATTGACAGGGCACCGCCGAGCGACCAGCATGGCGGCGCGCGGTGCGGCGCAAAATAGTCGTAATGCACCGCCTAATGCTAGACAACTAATTGATTTTCGAGACTATAATCGACTCAGAGACACGGGCCCGTGCTCGTCATTTAAACAAGATCGCATGTATTCATTGCGACGCAAAAGAGTGGACACCTCATGAATAGCGCAAAAAAATCGGCCGAGCGCCTGATTAAGAAGTACCCGAACCGCCGCTTGTACGACACCCAGACCAGTTCCTACATCACCCTCGCAGACGTCAAGCAACTCGTGCTTGCCAATGAGATATTTGGCCTTGTCGCAAATCATTCGCTACTACGGTCATGCGATGCAGGGCATGATGGGCTCGTATCTTGAGAAAAACATACAGGTGTTCATCGACATCCAAAACAAAATGGCGGAGAACTCGAAGGGTTTGATCGACGAGAAATCATTCAGCCCTGAGATGTGGACGCAGTTCATGAGTGTGCAGGCGCCGATGATGCAGGGCATGATGAGTAACTATATCGAGCAGAGCAAGAGCCTGTTCATGCAGATGCAAGAGCAGATGCAAAGCCAGGCTAAAAACGTGTTTGTCGGATTTCCGTTCCCTGGTATGAACGGTAACGGCGCCCGCCCACCGGAGGCTGAAAAGGCCTGATCAAGACCGCTGACTTACTACCGACCAAAGCCGGCACGCGTTGCCGGCTTTTTTCAACACTTCAGACTATCGCCACACCATGTCGTCAACAACCGCAGCAGCTCCCAAAGTTGGTTTCGTCTCACTCGGTTGTCCCAAGGCGCTGACCGATTCCGAGCAAATTCTTACTCAGTTGCGCGCTGAGGGTTATGACACCGCCAAGTCTTACGATGGTGCCGATTTGGTGATCGTGAATACCTGTGGCTTCATTGATGCCGCGGTACAAGAGTCGCTGGATGCGATCGGCGAAGCGCTGAATGAAAACGGCAAAGTCATCGTCACTGGCTGCTTGGGCAGCAAGAAAGATGCATCGGGTGAGGAGATTGTGCGCAAAGTACATCCCAAGGTGCTGGCGGTCACGGGGCCGCATGCGCTGGGTGAGGTGATGGATGCGGTGCATATGCATCTACCTAAACCGCACGAGCCTTTTCTTGATTTGCTGCCACCGCAAGGCGTCAAGCTCACGCCCAAGCATTATGCGTATCTGAAAATTTCCGAGGGCTGTAATCACCGCTGTAGTTTCTGCATCATCCCGTCGATGCGTGGCGATCTGGTGTCGCGCCCGGTAGCGGACGTTATGCTCGAGGCTGAGAATTTATTCAAAGCGGGTGTCAAAGAATTGCTGGTGATCTCGCAAGACACCAGCGCATACGGCGTTGATGTGAAGTTTCGTACCGGCTTTTGGAATGGCAAGCCAATGCGCACGCACATGACCGATCTGACCCGTGCGCTGGGCGAGCTGGCACAGCAATACGATGCCTGGGTGCGTCTACATTATGTTTACCCTTATCCGCATGTAGATGAGGTAATCCCGCTGATGCAGGGTAATCATGTGCTGCCCTATCTGGATGTACCGCTGCAGCATGCGCACCCGGATGTACTCAAGCGCATGAAGCGCCCAGCAAGTGGTGAAAAAAATATCGAGCGCATCCGCGCCTGGCGCGAGCTTTGCCCTGACATCACGATTCGTTCGACTTTCATTGCCGGTTTCCCCGGCGAGACAGAAGAAGAGTTTTCGTATTTGCTCGACTTCTTGCGCGAAGCAAAGATCGATCGCTTGGGTTGCTTCGCCTATTCGCCGGTCGATGGTGCAGCGGCGAATGCTATTGAAAACCCGGTACCGGATGAAGTGCGCGAAGAGCGCCGCGGCCGTGTCATGCAGCTGCAAGAACAAATTTCGCGCGAGCGTTTGCAATCGAAAGTTGGCAAGACCTTGCGGGTGTTGATTGACGCGGTTGATCGCAATGGCGCGACCGGTCGCTCGGCGGCCGATGCGCCCGAGATCGATGGCGTGGTCTATATCAAGCTTCCCTATGAGCCGGGGCGTGAGCTGAAGCTCGGCAGTTTCGTCGATGTGCAGATCACCGCCGCCGATGCGCACGATCTTTGGGGTCGTGTCGACTAAGGGTTTTCGATCAAGGACTGTCGATTACTGTCGGGTGAGCCGTGGCTGACGAAAAAAAATCCCTACAAACACTGCTGACGGCGACGGATTACCGTCCACCGGAAGGCTTCTCTGCATTTCCGAGTGCGATTCATCACGCCTCGACCGTTTTGTTCAAGAACGTTGCCGCATTACGTGCGCGTAACTGGCAAGAGAAGAGCGGCTATACCTACGGATTGCATGGCACGCCGACCACCTTCACGCTCGAGGCGCGCCTGGCCGAAATAGAAGGTGGTTCGCATTGCTTATTAGCGCCGAGTGGCCTGGCAGCGATTGCCATGATCAATCTGGCACTCTTGAAGAGCGGTGATGATCTACTGCTGCCTGACAACGCGTATAACCCCAACCGTGAACTCGCACATTGGTTGCAATCTGACTTTGGTATTAGTGCGCAGTTTTACGATCCGTTGATCGGCGAGCAGATTCGAGACCTGATCAAGCCGACGACGCGATTGATCTGGACCGAGGCGCCGGGTTCGGTGTCGATGGAAATGCCGGACATACCGGCCATCTGTCGCGCCGCAAAAGCGCATGGTGTACCGGTGGCCTTGGATAACACCTGGTCGGCGGGGTTGGTATTTCGGGCGTTCGAGCATGGCGTCGATATCGTGATGCAGGCCCTTACCAAATACCAATCGGGTGGCTCGGATGCCCTGATGGGTGCGGTGATCACGCGCGATAAGGCGCTGCACAGAAAAATCGATAGCGCGCATATGCGGCTAGGCATGGGCGTATCTGCGGACGACACCTATCTGGTGTTGCGAGGTTTGCCGACCATGAAGCTACGCTTTGATGCGCACGATGCTGCTGCGCGCAAGATCGCTGCTTGGTTAAAACAGCGACCCGAGATCGCGCAGGTCTTGCACCCGGCGTTGGAAGATTGCCCCGGCCATGCCATCTGGAAGCGTGACTTTACGGGCGCGGCTGGGTTGTTTTCTGTGCTGTTTGATCCGGCTTACAGCGAGGCACAGACTGATCGCTTCATCGATAGTCTGCAATTGTTCAAGATTGGTTATAGCTGGGGTGGTGCCAACAGTTTGGCGGTACCTTACCGAATGACTCAGATTCGCCGTGACTGGCCGCATCAAGGGCAGTTGGTGCGTTTCAATATTGGTCTGGAAGATGTTCAGGACTTGATCGATGATCTGAACCAAGCGCTTAAATGCCTTTAGCGAGGTTTATTGTTTAGCGTTAACGCAATAAACTCAGCGCGCTAGTCACTGAAACAAATTGAGTACGCCATCCAGCCCGGAATAATTCAGCGCGACCTTGGCTTTAGCTTGCACCACCGGTTTGGCGCGAAACGCAATCGACAATCCTGCAACTGACATCATGGCCAGATCATTGGCGCCATCACCGATGACGATGGCCGCTGATGTGGGCACGCCCAACTCAGCAGACTGCTCGATCACGGTTGATTTCTTTGCTTGCGCATCGACGATATTGCCCAGCACCCGTCCAGTCAACTTGCCATCAATAACTTCAAGCCGATTGGCATGGCTGACGTCCAACTCGAGTTCATGCTCAAGCCGCTCGGTGAAATAGGTAAAGCCGCCGGAAACCAGTACTGTCCTTAGGCCAGCTTGTTTCATGGCGTGCAGCATGGAGTGCGCGCCCAGGGTTAGCTCGAGTCTTTGCTCGAATACACGCGCCAGCGCCGA
>JAJTGD010000023.1:16105-54561 GCA_021299035.1 Oxalobacteraceae bacterium
ACAGCGCCAGGCCGTGCTGGCGATCATGGTGGGATTTTCGGCGCCTACCTGCGCTGCGATCAGCGCTACGGTGTGCTCATTGGCGTCGGGGCCTTGCAGTATTAGTTTGGTTGGGTGGGTGTTCATCGCCTCAGGCGGCTAATGCCTTAATAGTAGATTTCACCTGCGCCACACGCGCAGCGAGATCGGGCATATTCGCACTGACACGCAGCTTGTCCTGCCCGGATAGCTTTACGTGACGATTTTTTTGTACCAGTTCGATAATTCGCATTGGATCGATCGGTGGCTTTGGCTCGAACTGCAGCAGCGCAGATTCTGCATGCGCATCAATTTTTACAATACCCACACTGCGCGCAGCGATACGCAGGCGATGGGTCTCGATCAAGGCTTTGACAGGATCGGGTAGTTTGCCGAAGCGATCGATCAGCTCTTCTTGCAGATCATCAATCTTGTCTTGCGTCTCGCAGTTGGCAAGGCGCTTATAGATCGATAGTCGCTCATGCACATCGCCGCAGAAATCACTCGGCAACAGCGCAGGCACATGCAGATTGATTTCGGTTGTGCTGGCCAGGGGTGCAGCGAGGTCAGGTTCTTTCCCGTTCTTCAGGGCTTTGACGGCAGCATTCAGCATATCGGCATACAGCTGAAAACCGATCTCAGTCATTTCACCTGATTGGCTCTCGCCGAGCACTTCGCCTGCGCCACGGATTTCAAGATCGTGCATTGCCAAGTAGAAGCCACTACCGAGTTCTTCCATTTGCTGGATCGCCTCCAGTCGCCGCTCGGCAAGCTTGCCCAGTGTTTGTACATCGTGCACCAGCAGATAAGCATAGGCTTGGTGATGCGATCGACCGACACGGCCACGCAGCTGATGCAGCTGTGCCAGACCAAAGCGATCAGCGCGGTGCATGATGATGGTGTTGGCAGTGGGGACATCAATACCGGTTTCGATAATGGTGGTGCAGAGCAGGATATTGAAGCGCTGCTGCACGAAATCGCGCATCACCTTTTCCAGCTCCCGCTCGTGCATCTGACCATGCGCAATGGCGATTCTGGCCTCGGGTAGCAAGGCCTCGAGTTTGGCCTTGCGATTATCGATGCTCTCGACTTCATTGTGCAGAAAATATACCTGCCCACCACGCTTGAGTTCGCGCAAGCAAGCTTCGCGGATGACGGACTCGGATTCACCGCGCACAAAGGTTTTAATGGCGAGTCGTTTTTGCGGTGCGGTTGCAATCACCGAGAACTCACGCAAGCCTTCGAGTGCCATGCCCAATGTGCGGGGGATGGGGGTTGCTGTCAGTGTCAATACATCAACCTCGGCACGCAGGGCTTTTAGGGCTTCTTTCTGGCGTACACCAAAGCGGTGCTCTTCATCGATGATGACTAAACCCAGTCGCTGAAATTTTACATCGGGTGAAAGCAGTTTATGGGTGCCGATCACGATGTCGATCGTACCCTCGGCCAAACCTTTTAGCGCTTGCGTAATCTCTTTGCCGGTTCTAAAGCGCGACAGTTCAGCGATCCTCACCGGCCAATCCGCGAAACGATCCGCAAAGGTTTGCGCGTGCTGCTCAGCGAGCAAGGTAGTAGGGGCGAGGATGGCAACCTGTTTGCCGCCCATCACGGCAACAAATGCAGCGCGTAGTGCGACTTCCGTCTTGCCGAAGCCAACATCACCACAGATCAGCCTATCCATCGGCCGGCCGGAGGTCATGTCTCCGATCACTGCTTGAATGGCGGCCGATTGATCGGGCGTTTCTTCAAAGCCGAAGCTCTCAGCAAAGGCCTCGTAGTCATGCGCGGAATATTGAAACGAATGACCCTGCCGCGCCGCGCGCCGCGCATACAGATTTAACAGCTCAGCGGCGGTATCACGGATTTGCTCAGCGGCTTTACGTTTGGCTTTATCCCACTGCCCGGAGCCCAGCGTATGGAGTGGTGCATCTTCCGGTGCGGCACCGGCGTAGCGCGAGATCACATGCAGCTGGGATACTGGTACATACAACTGCGACTGCTTCGCATATTCAAGATGCAAGAACTCCGTCTCGCCCTCGCCGAGATCGAGACTAATCAAACCTTGGTAACGGCCGATGCCATGATTAATATGCACCACCGGGTCGCCGATCTTCAGCTCGGAAAGATCGCGTACCATCGCATCGACCTGCGTCACGGCTTCCTGGCGTTTACGACCGGCGCGGCGACCACTGCCTGCGTAGAGTTCAGTCTCGGTAATTAACGCAAGCTTCCCCAGCGGTGCTTGCAACAATGTACCGGCATGTAGCGGCGCGACGCACAGCATGAGTGGCTCGGTGCTAGCGATGAAGTCATCTAGACTTTCTGCGACAGTAATTGGCAGCGCGTACTCATCGAAGTAGGCGCGCAGCGTTTCGCGACGACCGCCGGATTCAGCGCAGATCATGACCCGTCGATCACCCTGTTGCACGAAGGCGCGCAGCAGCGCCAGTGGGTCATCGAGTCGGCGATTGACCGCGATATCCGGCACTGGTGCAGATAACTCGCTAACACCAGCAGGCTCTTGCAGAACCCAACGACCGTGTGGCTTCAGCTGAGTGAAGAAATCTTCGTCGCTAAGGAAAATCGCCTCGGGTGGCAGCAAAGGCCGCTCGCGATCGGCTTTCAGGAATTGGTAGCGTGAGCGCGTGTCAGACCAAAAGCGTTTGATGGCTTCATCAATATCGCCGACCAGCGCAAACATACTGCCTTCGGGAAGGTAATCAAACAGCGTTGAGGTTTTTTCGAAGAATAGTGGCAGGTAGTACTCGATACCTGCCGAGGCAATGCCGTTGCCGATATCACGGTAAATATTGGTTTTGGATGGGTCGCCCTCGAACACCTCGCGCCAGCGGCCACGAAATGCTGATCTTGCCGCATCATCCATCGGGAACTCGCGACCGGGCAGCAGCCTGACCTCGCGCACCGGATACAGCGAGCGCTGGGTATCAACATCGAAAGTACGAATGCTCTCGATACTGTCGCCAAACAAGTCAAGTCGGTAAGGTAGTACTGAACCCATCGGGAACAGATCGATCAAACCACCGCGTATCGAGTACTCGCCGGGCGACATCACCTGACCAACGTGGGCATAACCCGCAATCGTCAGCTGTGATTTGAGCTTGTCTTCGGCTAGCGTCTCTCCTTGCTTAAAAAAGAAGGTATGCGCAGCAAGAAATGACGGAGGACCCATGCGCAGCAGCGCAGTGGTGGCCGGCGCGATCAGCACATCGCACTGACCATGCTGTAACTCATGCAGTGTTGCCAGGCGCTCAGACACTAAATCCTGATGCGGCGAGAAGGCGTCGTAGGGCAGTGTTTCCCAATCGGGTAACAGGTGGGCGCGCAACTCGTGCTGCCCGCGTTTGCCGAACCAGCTAATTTCGGACAGTAGCCGCTGCGCGGCAGGGGCGTCCGCAACGATCACCACTAGCGTCTTGTTATCCGCTTTCAATTGATGCGCGGCTTGCGCAAGTACCAATGCCTCGGCAGCCCCGTGCAGAGCGGGAAGTACGAATCGTGTACCGGACTTCGGCAGCTGTGGGAAATGTGCGTCGGGAGACATGGCGGGCCGGGTGCGGACCGGGGCGGGCGAAAGGCTACAATGCGATCATTGCGAAAGTAGGAATTATAGTTGAGATGAGCTTCCCTAACTTTGTTGCGCTAATACCTGCGGCAGGTGCGGGAACGCGCATGGGTGAGGCCACGCCCAAGCAGTATTTGCCCATTGCTGGCAAACCGATGCTGCAGCATGTGATCGATACCTTCTGTGCAGCGCCATTGATTGATCAAGTGGTGGTGGTGGTCAGCGCTGAAGACGACTATATCGAGCAACTGACTCTGCCGCCGCGCTGTCAGGTCTTGCGCTGTGGCGGGGCTACCCGTCAACAATCAGTCACCAACGGCTTGCTCGCGCTTGCCGGGCAGCTCCAAGCCGACGATTGGGTGCTGGTGCATGATGCCGCTCGCCCCGGGCTGACGGTCGCGCTGATTGAAAAGTTGATCGCTTTTGTG
This sequence comes from Oxalobacteraceae bacterium, assembly GCA_021299035.1. GTDB lineage: Bacteria > Pseudomonadota > Gammaproteobacteria > Burkholderiales > Burkholderiaceae_D > Pernthalerella > Pernthalerella lacunae. The sequence goes on from JAJTGD010000023.1 coordinate 20,135, forward strand.
CGCGATGATGCGGTGGGCGGGCTACTCGCCATTCCCGTGGTGGACACCATCAAGCACAGTGATGGTCACGGCAGATCGCAGCGCACGGTGGCGCGCGATTTGTTATGGGCGGCGCAGACACCGCAAATGTTTCGCTATCAAATGCTGCTGGATGCCTTGCAAAGAGCAGTCAATATCACTGACGAGGCGAGCGCTATTGAGGCGCTGGGTCTGCAACCAAAGCTGGTCGAGGGCAGTGTCCGTAACTTCAAGGTCACGTTACCGGAAGACGTGCTGTTGGCCGAACTTCATTTGAAAGGACACGCATGAGCATGCCGCCGTTTCGTATTGGGCAGGGCTATGACTGCCACGCGTTAGTGCCAAGTCGGCCACTCATTATTGGTGGCGTGAAAATCCCCCACCCAACCGGCTTGCTTGGTCATTCTGATGCGGATGTTTTGCTGCACGCGATTACCGATGCGCTGCTCGGTGCTGCCGGGCTGGGGGATATTGGCCAGCATTTCCCGGATACTGATCCGGCGTTCAAGGGCGCCGATTCGCGCCATCTGCTGCGCGCCGCAGCGCAGCGCGTGAGCGACGCTGGTTATTCGATTGGCAATATCGACGCCACCATCATCGCCCAAGCGCCTAAAATGGCGCCGCACTTGCCGGCCATGGTCGCCCACATTGCCGCTGACCTTGGGCTGCAGGCCTCGCAGGTCAATTTGAAGGCAAAAACCAACGAGCGCCTAGGTTGGGAGGGGCGCGAGGAGGGGATTGCCGCACAGGCGCTGGCACTCTTGGTTCGCGAGTGATAATAGTTCTCATCTAGCGGTTTCTCAAAGGCCATAGTATTTGGCAATCGCCCGCATTGAATAAGACAATTTGTAGTTTGTATCCCGCACCGCCACAATCCGCTTCGAAAACTTTGACAAAGTAGTCAGTTTTCTTTTGCGGTCGTGCGCTGCAGCAGTACAAAAATACGGCCGCGCACTCAAGATATAAACCCCACCAAGGAGATGCAAATGTCCAAGCTGAAAGGCTCGAAGACCGAAGCCAACCTGAAAGAGGCGTTCGCAGGTGAATCGCAAGCGAACCGCCGTTACCTGTACTTCGCGAACAAGGCTGATATTGAAGGCCAAAACGACGTTGCAGCGCTGTTCCGTTCGACCGCTGAAGGCGAAACCGGCCATGCACACGGCCACCTCGAGTACCTGGAGCAGTGCGGTGATCCTGCAACTGGTCTGCCAATCGGTTCCGCACGTCAGAATCTGATGGCAGCTGTTGCTGGCGAAACCCACGAGTACACTGACATGTACCCAGGCATGGCGAAGACCGCGCGTGACGAGGGCTTCGAAGAGATCGCTGACTGGTTCGAGACTCTGGCTAAGGCTGAGCGTTCGCACGCTAACCGCTACCAGAAGGCCCTCGACCAACTGGTCGACTAAGTGCTAGCTCGTTAAGCTATCGCGCTACCCGATTTCGGCTCTGTGACGCGTTTCGTATGTCACATACGGCCGCACGCTCAGATCGGAATCGGGTCGTTCGTTAAGCTACTCAGGCGTGCACAAGTTGCGCCTGACCTTTCCCCACAAAAAATAATTTAAAGGACCTCGCCATGGCCCGTGAAGGCAATCTCGAGGCGCCCACCCGGCATCCGCTGGATTGGCTAAGCGACGACTTCTATAACGAAGAGTCTCTCAATCAGGAACTGGAGCGCGTGTTTGACATCTGCCACGGCTGTCGCCGTTGCGTGTCGCTGTGCGCATCGTTCCCGACATTGTTCGACTTAGTCGATGAGTCAGACACGATGGAAGTCGATGGTGTCGCCAAGTCCGACTACATGAAGGTCGTGGATCAGTGCTATCTGTGCGACCTGTGCTACATGACCAAGTGTCCGTACACACCGCCGCACGAGTGGAACCTGGATTTCCCGCACCTGATGCTGCGTGCCAAAGCGGTCAAGTACAAAAAAGGCGAGGTCTCTACGCGCGACAAGTTTTTGTCGGATACCGATGGGCTCGGTATGTTTGCCGGTATTCCTATCTTCACTCAGACTGTGAATGCGGTGAACAAAACCAAGCCAATGCGTGCCTTGGTGGAAAACGTGTTGGGCGTCGATAAAGACGCATGGCTGCCAGAATTTGCGACCACCAAGTTCCGCAGCAATGCCGCCAAGTCCAAGCAGCATCCAGTAAAAGACGGCACGAAAACGCCCGGTAAGGTAGCGATCTACTCAACCTGCTACGTTAATTACAACGAGCCGGGTATTGGCCACGATCTGCTGGCTATCCTCGAGCACAACGAGATCCCTTATGTGATGGTCGAGAAAGAAGCTTGCTGCGGCATGCCAAAACTCGAGCAGGGCGATCTGCAGGGTGTGGCCGAGAAGAAGGCGATCAATATTCCGCAGCTGGCCAAGCTGGCAAAAGAAGGCTATGCGATTTTGACGCCGGTGCCGTCATGCACGCTGATGTACAAGCAAGAGCTACCGCTGATGTTCCCCGACTGTGCAGATACACAGGCGGTCAAGGCAGCGATGTGGGATCCTTTCGAGTACTTCGTGGCGCGTAATCGCGATGGTTTGCTGAAGACCGAATTCAATCACGCACTTGGCAATGTGTCTTATCACATCCCGTGTCACTCACGGGTGCAAAACGTCGGCCGTAAAACTGCCGACATGCTGCAGATGATCCCGGATACCAAGATCAACGTGGTTGAGCGTTGCTCTGGTCATGCCGGTACCTACGGCGTCAAAAAGGAATACCACCAGATGTCGATGAAAATCGGTAAGCCGGTATTCAAGGCGATGGCCAGTGAAGCGCCGGACTATATTTCATCCGATTGCCAACTCGCAGGTCATCACATCGAGCAAGGTATGGAAGTTAACGGCCTGAAGCCGGCAGAAATGGCGCATCCGCTATCCCTGCTGCGCAAGGCTTACGGAATTTGAACGGAGGATTACTATGATTATTTCACGTGATAGCTTGATGAGCTTGGAGGTTTACTCCAAGAAGCGCCCGGAGTTTCGTCAACAGGTGATCGAGCATAAAAGACTGCGTACCGTTCATCTGGGTAACCACGTCACGCTGTTGTTTGAAGATGAGATGACGCTGCGCTACCAGGTTCAGGAAATGCTGCGCATCGAGAAGATTTTTGAGGACGAGGGCATTCAGTCCGAACTCGACGCCTACAACCCGCTGTGCCCGAACGGTAGCAACTTCAAAGCTACCATGTTGATCGAGTACCAAAACGTGAGCGAGCGTAAAGCGGCGCTGGCTAAATTGATTGGCATTGAAGACCGCTTGTTCGTTCAGGTCGAGGGTCAGCCGCGCGTTTACGCAATCGCGGATGAAGATCTTGATCGCGAGAACGAAGAGAAAACCTCGGCAGTGCATTTCGTACGCTTCGAGCTCACCGCAGACATGTCAGCGGCACTGAAGGGCGGCGCACAGATGATGGTGGGTTGCGATCACCCCAACTATCCGGTGCACCTGGAAGAACTGCCTCAGGAGACGTTGGCTGCTTTGCTGAAAGACCTGGCTTGATATTGCTTGCTTAAGCAGATTTCAGCCAAATACGAACCGCGAGGCCACCCCCCTCGCGGTTTTTTATTTCCAGTTGCCCGCGATGTCGTTGAACCACACGATCAACAATCGCAAGCCCGAGCCCAGCGCCATTGGCTTGGCTACGTGCGGTATCCATGCGCGTGAAGGGTCTTAGCAGGTAAGGGATTTGCGGATCCGGAATGCCAGCGCCATGGTCGGCGACTTCGATCACGATGTTTGATTGATCTCTGCGCAGGTTGACCTCGATATGCGCACGACCGCTATCAGGCGATTTTCCGTATCTGCGCGCATTCTCAATCAGGTTACTCAAGGCGCGCGCAAGCTCGACGGCATTTCCATGGACGTGAAGCCTATCAGCGATGTGAGATTGCAGCTCAAGGTCCGGCGCGCGCTGGGCTTCCTGAATCAGCTGTTGCACCAATGCAGAGAGATCAAGATTAGCGTGTGTGCTCGGCTCTGCCGGACGAGCGTAGTCCAGAAACTGCGCGATGATGGACTCCATCTGTGCCAGATCAGATTGCATCCCACGTTTGGCCTCATCCGATAGCGTGCCCATCTCGACTTCCAGCAACATACGCGCGATCGGCGTGCGCAGATCATGCGAGATACCCGCAAGAATCACGGCCCTGTCTGATTCAACCTGCTTGAGGTCTTGCGCCATCTGATTGAAGCTGCGGTTCGCCTCACGAATTTCTGCTGGTCCTGACTCCGGTAAACGCGGCGGTGATTTACCACGCGCAATTGCACGCGCTGCTGTTGATAATCTGGCCAGTGGTTGATTAATCAGACGGCTGATGAACACCGCGCCGACCAGCGATAGCAGTAGGGTGACACCAGCCCAGCCTATCCATTGGATACTCGACGCGCCCTCAATGAGATCGGAGTCCAGCATCAACCAGTAATCATCGTCTTCAATATAAAAACTAACCCAGAAACCTTCCTCGCCATTCACCTCGCCCGCAAACTCGGTTCTGTTATCCAGACGCCGACGTACATTTGTCGTGACCAGACGAACCAGCTCGGTGTCTGGCAGTGCCTCCATTTTGTCGGTGAGTTCTTTGGGGTAGATACGAATACCCTGCGTGATTGCGAGATCAAGCAGCAGTTCACGTCGAAGCATCGGCGCCGAGTGCAATAGCGCGGCGCGGGTAATGGTGACGATGGAATCTACCTGTGCGGCGATTTGCTCACTGCGGGGTGTGCGTTCAACCACCCGAAAACTCGCGACCCAAGCCGCCATGCTGACCGCAATCAAAAATGCCAGCAGGAAGAAGGTTCGCCAGAGTAGGCCGCTCCTGAGCCAGCTGCGCTCGCGCGCGAGTGCGCCTTCAGGCCTTGACGCCATCGGGGATGAACACATAACCCAGACCCCACACGGTCTGGATAAAGCGCGGGCTAGCTGGATCGGGCTCGATCAGTTTGCGCAGACGAGAAATCTGAACATCAAGGCTACGATCGAATACCTCGTACTCGCGACCACGCGCCAGCTCCATTAGCTTCTCGCGCGATAGTGGTTGACGCGCGTGACGCGCCAGCACTTTCAGCACCGAAAACTCACCGCTGGTGAGTGGCACGAGTTCACCTTGCTTGGTCAGCGTGCGTTTCTCAAGGTCAAAGCTGAACTCGCCGAACACATAGGTTTCGGGCTTGTCTGATGGTGCACCTGGGATGTCATCCGGCAATGCGCGCCGCAGTACGGCAGAGATACGCGCCAGTAGCTCACGCGGATTGAACGGCTTGGGCAGATAGTCATCGGCGCCGGCATCCAGCCCGGCGATACGGTCGCCGTCTTCGCCTTTGGCGGTGAGCATGATGATTGGCGTCTGGTCGCCGCCGTTGCGCAGGCGCTGGCAGATCGAGATGCCGTCCTCACCCGGTAGCATCAAGTCGAGCACCAGCAAATCAAAGCGCTCGCGCACCCAGAAGCGGTTCATCTCGACCGGGCTGGCGGCGACATAAACCGCAAAGCCGCTCTCCGTCAGAAAGCGCTTCAGTAATTCGCGTAGTCGGGCATCGTCATCCACCACAAGGATGCGGGCTTGATTGCCAGGGCTGCGCTTGGACAGGACGGGTGTGACCGGGTTGGTCGAGTTCATGGCCGTATGTTAACGTCGAACCCACCCAGGGGGTCTGAGTACCGTAGGCAATTACAAAGCCTTACAAACTTCGCTAATCGCCCATACCGCTCCGCTCCGTGAAAAAGTAAACTAGAGGGCTTATGGCGAGTGACCGCTCGCTGCACAGATCACCATTGATGAAGAAACGGCTCCTCCCGCTCTATTTGCTGGCTACATGTTGCCTGGTTGACTTGGCTATGGCTCAGCCTGCGCCATCGCGCCCGGGGCAGGGTCGCCAGGACGCTGCGCCGCCCGCGCAGCAGCCAAGTCAGCGCCGTGATGACGCTCGCCCAGCCACGCCGCCGCAACCTGCGCAGGACGCTGCTCAGCGTTCCTCGCGCCTCAGCCCAGAAGAGCGCAAGGAGCTGCGTCAACAGATTCATGAAGCAGGGCACGACCTTTATCCACGCAAGCGAACCGCCCCGTAATTGCTCTTTTCATAGCAGCCTCGGTTGCTCGAGGGGTGCTTACTCGGCTATAATCCCGCCTCTGCGCGGCCGTAGCTCAGCTGGATAGAGTACTTGGCTACGAACCAAGGGGTCGTGGGTTCAATTCCTGCCGGCCGCGCCACAAATACTGCAATAAGATCAACGGGTTAGCGCCAAAAGTGCTGGCCCGTTTTTCTTTCTGGGTGTCAACGGTGCTGACATCTTGATCGGCCTCAAACGTTCAGAATTGGCATCTGCGGCCGACATTGCTACAATCAGACCATTCTAGTCAGAATTGGAGGTGCCGATGCGCGCTTGGCAAATTCAAGAGGCGAAAGCCCATCTGTCTGAGCTCGTTCGGGAAACCGAGCACGCCGGACCGCAAGCGATCACTTGGCACGGCCGCGAGGTTGCCATCGTGCTGTCAAAGGCCGAGTACGATCGGCTCAGCGGCGCTGGCCAGTCGTTAGTCGAGTTTATGCGTGGCTCGCCTCTGTACGATTCCGATGACATTGAATTCGTCCGTGACACCAGCCCCACTCGGGAATCGGTACTTTGAGCTACCTGATCGACACCAATGTGTTGTCAGAGCTCCGACGGCGCGAACCAGACGCCAATGTAGTGCGCTGGATGGCCGAGCGCCCGGGCAACACACTGTACTTATCGGTCCTCACCATGGGCGAGTTGCGTAAAGGTGTAGAGGCCTTGCCAGAGGGGGATCGCAAACGTCGACTGTTGGACTGGTTGGAAGTAGAGCTGCCGACTTACTTTGCGAGCCGTATTTTGCCGGTAGATACTGCGGTCGCTGATCGATGGGGACGGCTGATGGCACAAGCAGGCCGTCCGCTGGGCGCGGTAGATAGCTTATTGGCGGCTACAGCCCTATGTCATGACCTCACACTCGTCACTCGAAACCTGAAGGATTTCAGGCATCAAGATTTACAAGTGCTAGACCCATGGGCCTAGTCAATCACCATTAACGCTACCAGACAAAAAGCAAAGCTGACCGTCCATCAGGACTACGGCACGAAATCAAGCCGCTGTCCTCGATTCAGAAACGTGGTGACAACTCGCTCATTTTCGGCCAGCGACTTGGTGGCGTAGCTCTGCAAGCTCGTCACGCAGTATGCGCAATTCAGCCAGGACCAACTCTTCTGGTTTGGGTTGGCCTGCTTGCTTACTCGAGTTCAGAGAATCAACAATCACTGCGATAAACAGATTAATAATCACAAAGGTCGCAATGAAGATGAAGATGACAAAAAACAGCCAGGCATGCGGGAAGATTTCCATAACTGGACGAGCCACGCCTTCAGACCAGCTCTCCAGCGTCATCACCTGAAATAGGGTGAACATGGTGGTACCCAGATCGCCGAATAAATCCGGGAATTTTGAGCCAAACATATTGGTAGCGATGACGGCGAATACATAAAAAATCACCATAATCAAACCAAACACCGAGCTCAGACTCGGCAGTGAATGCAGCAAGCCGATCACTACTTTGCGCATGCTGTCTATCTTGTTGACCAAGCGAAGGAAGAATCTAAACCCGCGCGCAGTCATTAGTAGTGCCAGTTCGCCGATAAATATCCAAAGAATAATCTGGTCGATCAGATGTAATTCATAACCAGCCACAGCCATAATGTTTTGGCTGGTTTCCAAGCCGAGAATCAATGCATTAACGACAATCAGTACGACCAGCGTGTGCTGCACCTTCGTATGACCGATGAAATTCTCGATGGATTGTCTCCATCCGGATGTGTTCGCGACGTATTCCATGTACGGGTTCTTGTGGGTTTGATAAATGAATCAGGTAAACCAGATATTTTACAGGACTGGTCTGACCCATCCTCGGTCAACAAGTCTCAGCAGGCTAGCGCGCAGAATTAGTCGCGGCTCGGCACGGTGCGTTAAGGAAATAAGCTTGTTGGGGGCAGTTGGTTGCAAGCAGGGCCTCGAATGAGGCCCCACATCTTTCACGCATATTTCACACCAGGGTGTCAGGTTTTGTAGCGGAAGCCGTGGTGTTTCAGGGGTAGCGAGCGGATGCGCTTGCCGGTAGCTGAGAACAGCGCGTTTACCATCGCAGGAATCACACCACCGATCGGTGGTTCGCCCACGCCACCCCAGAAGTCGAAGGTAGGAACCAGTACCGGGATGATCTCTGGTTTGACGTTGATACGCGCGAGCGGATAGTCATGGAAATTCGACTGTTTCACTGCGCCGTTTTCAATGGTGATCTCTTCGCCCATGATCGCTGAAAGACCCCAGAACACACCGCCTTCAATTTGCGCCTTCACTGCATCCGGATGTACCACATGGCCGCTGTCTATTGCCACCGCAACGCGCTTGACCTCGATCTCTTTGCCATTGGTAAGTTTGAGTTCGACAGCAGCCGCAGTGAAACTGCCATAAGAGTCAACCACGGCGATACCGCGATGAATACCGGCGGCCGGCGCTTTATCCCAGCCGATGGCCTTGGCTACAGCATCCAGCACCGCCAGGTCTTTTTTACCTTGTAATAGCGGACGACGGAATTGCACCGGATCTTTGCCAGCGGCATGTGCGAGTTCATCAATAAAGCATTCGCGGTAGAACGGATTATTAGTATGTGCAACCGCGCGCCAAAACCCTGGTGGTACGTGAACATCCCGCATCACATACTCATTGGTGAAATTCGGTACAGCATACGGGTTATCTCTAAAAACTCGGGTATTAATTTGGTCAACACCGTCTTTGACGAATTGCGGGTAAACCGTAATCGCAATCGATTGATCCGACTGCCGCACATGCCAACCCAGCCACTGACCATCTTTATCGAGCGCACCGCGAATCTTGACCAGCGATACTGGACGGTAGCGGCCCTGACGCATGTCTTCTTCACGCGACCATTGCAAGCGGATGGGCGTGCCGGGTAAGGCCATCGCGATTTTGACGGCCTGCTTGGTGAAATCCTGATGCGGACCGCGTCGACCAAACCCACCACCTGCGTGCATTTTATGGATATGAATTTTTTGCAGTGGTAAGCCTGAAGCATCGGCTGCAGCGGCAATCGACGATTCGCCATTTTGCGTACCGACCCACACTTCCAATTTGTCAGGCGTGTACAGCGCAGCAGCGTTTTGCGGCTCCATGGTGGCGTGATTCATAAAGCCGGTGTAAAACTCGGCCTCGAGTACCTTATGCGCATTGGCGAATGCTTTATCAACATCGCCGTCCTTGCGTGCGATCGGCGCGTTTGCTTGCGTCAGGCCTTCTCGCAGATTGGCCATGATGGAATCGCTGGAAACTTTGTCTTTATCGCCATTCTCCCAGCTGACTTTTACTTTCTTGAGCGCCTCATTGGCTTGCCACCAGTTGGTGGCAAGCACCGCGACCCAGTCATCACCCGTGACAACATGCTTCACGCCCGGCATCGCCTTGGCAGCGCTATCGTCATGGCTCTTCAAGAAACCACCGAAGACCGGGCTTTGCAATATCGAGGCATGGAGCATGCCGGGTAGGCGGATGTCGGAAGCATAGATTTGCGAGCCATTCACCTTGGCGGGAATATCGAAGCGTGCAGGTGAGGTACCCGCGATCTTCCAGTCTTTGGGATTTTTCAGCGGCGGGTTCTCTGGTACCGGCAGTGTGGATGCCAGCGCTGCCAGTTCGCCATAACGCAGTTTTTTGCCCGAGCTATGAATCACCTGACCATTCTCTGCGCGGCACTCAGAAACGGGCACGTTCCATTGCTGGGCAGCGGCGGCAATTAGCATCATGCGCGCAGCAGCGCCGCCCTTGCGGACATAGTCATGGGAGTCGCGGATGCCACGGCTACCGCCGGTCGACATGTCTTTCCATATCTTGTTGCGACGGATATGTTCGTTGACATCAGCGTACTCGGGGCGCACCTTGCTCCAGTCGCACGCGAGTTCTTCCGCCACCAGCTGCGCTAGCCCGGTAAATGTGCCTTGGCCAAGCTCGGAGCGGGCGATGCGGATGGTTACCGTGTCATCGGGTGCGATCACGACCCAGTGCGTAACTTCGGCAGCACCCGGATTAGCGGCAGCCCCCTGTATGCCCAGCACAAAGGCACCGCTCAGTGCAGCGGATTGCTTCAAGAAGGTGCGACGCGAGGGGCGGGTGGGGACGATGCTCATGCGATGACTCCGTGGGGTGAGGTTTACCAACTGGATTCTAAAGCATGGAAGAAATGCGCCGCTTGAGCTTTGGAAAGTGAAATCGGCGTCGCGACACGGTAAACTGACCCATAAAGGCTAGGGAGAAACTGGATGGATGTCGCTTTGGTATTGGCGTGCTTAGTTGGTCTGGCAATCGGCTTGCTGCTGATGGCACTTTGGATGAAAGGCCGTTACAGCGCCGAGCAGGCCGTAGCGCAGGAGCGCTTGCGTGCACTGGAGACGCAGTTAGTGCAGGCCTCAGAGTTAGCCAATAATTTGCAGGCGCAGTTATCAAGCGTGCAGCGCGAGCTGGCAGCGGAGACCGCACGCACTACGGAGCAGCAGCGGCATGCAGAAGAGCAGCGTCTGCGTCTGCAAGAAATGAGTGAGTCAGCACGCAAGAGCTTGACGGAAGAATTCCAGAACCTAGCCAGTACGATTTTGGAAGATAAGTCGCGTCGCTTTAGCGAGCAAAATCTGCAAAGCTTGGGTCATGTACTGGACCCCTTCAAAGAACGACTCAATGAGTTCAAGAAACGCATTGAAGAGATGCATTACCAAGATGCGCAGCAGCAGGCGATGCTGAAATCGGAATTGGACAGCCTGAAATCCTTGAACCTGCAAATGACCGCCGAGGCGCATGATCTGGCGACCGCGCTCAAAGGGCAGGCTAAGAAGCAAGGTAACTGGGGCGAATTGGTTCTTGAGAATGTACTGGCGCGTTCTGGTCTGCAGGAAGGCAAAGATTACCGGCGCGAGGTCACCTTCAAAAGCGAAGATGGCAAGCAGCGCCCGGATGTGATCATCTACCTGCCAGATGCTAAACACCTGATTGTGGATGCCAAGGTTTCGCTGAATGCCTACACGCGCTATGTAAACGCCGAGGAAGAACTCGATCGCAAGCAAGCGCTATCCGAGCACGTCAAAGCCGTCGGTGATCGAATTAAAGAGTTGGCCGATCGGCGCTACTTCGAACTAGGTGAGTTGAATTCGCCCGAGATGGTGTTCATGTTCGTGCCGGTTGAGTCTGCATTTGTTGAGGCTTTGCGCGCCGATGAGAGCTTATTTCAGCAAGCCCTCGAGCGTAATGTGCTGGTAGCAACGCCGACCACCTTGCTCACCAGTCTGAATATCGTGCGTCAGCTATGGCGTCTTGAAAAACAAAACGCGCACAGCGCGGCACTCGCCGAAAGCGCTGGCAAGCTTTATCACAAGCTGGCGGTGTTTGTTCGATCGATGGAAGAGCTGGGCGGCAAACTCGATGCGGCGCGTAGCAGCTACACCAAAGCGTTTGGTCAGCTATATCAGGGCCGAGGGAATTTGATCAAACAGGCCAAGGATTTCGAGCGCCTGGGGGTGGCGGTCAAAGCCGCGCTGCCGCAGGATTTGGTCGACAAGGCTGAACTAGAGCTTGATCTGTTGCCGTATGCTGATCACCTCACGCCGATGTCGGATGATGGCGGGCTAGCACTCGATGAGACCGCAGACCCGGAGGATAAGGCGGCCTAAGCTTGCCGGAGGCGGATGAGTACCATCCCGCGCGGCGGGTATATTAATACTCCGATAACTTTTTAGGCAAAAAAGACGGCTCCAATGGAGCCGTCTCTCTTAATTCTGTATTCAGCCGGTCTAGGACCGGCTTGCAAACCGTGAATTAACGGTTAGCGATGTACATAGTGATTTCGAAACCGAAACGCAGGTCAGTTGCTGCAGGTGTAGTCCATGCCATGATGATCTCCAGTAAGTTAGATTTGTGAAACACCGCTAGGAATCCCAGACGGTGGAGTGAATCATGCTCGAACCCCAGTTGCTGGGCATCGGTGAATGTCTGAATTGAATCTAATGAAATTCATGAACCGCCCGGACTGTCCTTGGCCGCGCCCGGTGCCGCAACGGGTGGGCTGATATCATCCGGCCTCGCAAGCATAGTCTACCTGAAGGGCGTCCAGCCCCCACAAATCACCATGAACACCGACGGCGCGACCGCCAACACTGCAGCGCAGCATCTACCTGCCCGGGCCACTGGCATGAGCCTGCGGCTGAAGATCAATCTGATCTTCTCCGGCCTGACGGTGTTGATCTTTGCGGTGCTGATCGCCGTCGAGATCGCGGGCACCCGGGCCAGCGTGCGCGAGGAAATGGAAGCCTCCAGCCGCATCGCCACCCAACTGCTCGGTCGAATCAGTCACTTCTACTCGCGCGACATGATGCCAGAGTTGGTGGAATTTTTGCGTGACACCGGGCGGGTGCGTGCCAACGATATCCGCCTGTATGACACTGCCGGTACTTTGTTGTATGAGTCGCCGCCATCGCTTTACAAAGCCGGGCGCGACGCACCCGCCTGGTACACCTCACTGGTTCGTCCACCTTTAACCGAGCGCGTTATTCCCTTGGATGGCGCGAAGCTGGTGCTGACCGCTAATCCGACCCGCGCCATTCTGGATGGCTGGGACAATCTCTACGACATCCTGTTCTCACAGTTCCTGGTGCTTGTGCTGGCAGATCTAGTGGTGTTTTGGCTAGTCGGCAAATGGATGGCGCCGCTCGAGCGGATCGAGCGTGGCTTGCGTGAGATTGAGCAGGGTGATCATCACGTCAGACTACCGCCGCTGCAAGGTAAAGAGGCTGGCGAGATGGGCCGAGCTTTCAATCGCATGGCACAAGCCGTCGAGGACAATATTCAAGTACGTCAATCCAGTGCCGAGGCGCAGGCCAGACTGGAAGCGCAGCGCGAGTTCACCATGTTATTGCATGCGCGCATTGAAGAAGAACGCGCCGCGATTGCGCGTGAGCTACATGATGAGCTTGGGCAGTCACTGACCGCGATCCGTAGCATCGCAAAATCCATGATGCAGCATCCCGATGTCGCAGGAGGGCCGCTGGAGCGACATTCACAAATGTTGTTTGATACTGCAGGCCAGACCTCGGATGCTATGCGACGTCTGATACCTAGGCTACGCCCCATTCAACTCGAAGGTATGGGCTTGGTCGATGCGGTACGTGACTTATTGACCGAAACTCAGCAGAACCATGCCGAGGTGAAATTTGAGTTATCGGTTACGCGTGAAGGCTTGCCCACGCTGGATGATCAGCTCGAGCTTTCCGCGTATCGCATCGTGCAGGAGGCGGTGACGAATGTGGTTAGGCACTCAGGCGCAAGCCGGGCGATGATCGTGATTGGCGTAGAAGAGCATGCGCTAAAGATCACGATCGCCGATAATGGCAAAGGTGCCGAGTCCTTGAAGCGCGAGGGACATTACGGCGTACGCGGCATGCAAGAGCGTGCCGCCGCTTTCGGTGGTGATATTGCGTTTGGCAGCAGTGCCGAAGGTGGCTTAGCGGTGCGGGTGAGTTTGCCGCTGAGTCCGGTCGGTGAGGTATGAGATGAAAAAAACGATTAACGTCATGCTGGTCGATGACCACGCTGTAGTGCGCTTTGGCTTTCGTATGCTGCTGGAGTCGACTGACGATATCAAGGTGGTTGCAGAGGCCGACTCCGCAGAAGCCGCCTACCAACAAATCCCAACCGCCAAACCTGATGTCATCGTGATGGATATCTCGCTCGGCGGCACCATGGGTGTCGAGGCGACGCGCCGTATTGTTGCGCGCGACAAGACAGCAAAAGTGCTCGGACTCTCCTCGCATGAAGATCCTAGCTATGTACGTTACATGCTGAAGGCAGGGGCACAGGGTTATTTATCCAAGCGAAGCGCACCCGATGAGTTGATGCACGCGATTCGTCAAGTCGCCGAGGGGCGTATGTATATCGAAGCCAGTCTTTCACAGCGCATGGCTTTGGAAGAGTTTAATGGCGAGAAAAGCCCGATCGAGGTGCTATCAGAGCGCGAGTTCGGTGTCTTTATTCAACTCGCCAAGGGTTTGTCGGTGAATCAGATTGCTGAGTTACTGACCATATCGCCGCGTACCGTGGGCACACACCTGTATAACGTGAAGCAGAAACTGGGTGCTGCCAACCAGGCAGAGCTGACCTTGATTGCGGTTCGGCACGGGTTGATAGAAACGTAAGCTTCTTCATAGATACTGCCGACTGCCTGGCGCTATCGAGTCCAGTCAGCTGCAGGCCTTAAGCGTTCGCACCGCTCTAAAGTTTGAGCGTAAAGCAACATCATTTCCTCGGCTTAGTACACCGACCATGCATTCATTCGAATGCGGTGTCTTGTAGCGCGTGCCAGACTCAGAGGGACTTTCCAAGTCTCGCCCTGATCTCGCTGAATCACTTACATGCGCCCCCTGAGCCAAGGCCCCACCGTCAACAACCCCGTGCCGGCTGAGATGCCCTCTCATGACCGTCGGTTGCTCATTGATATTGATTTTTTTGATGAAGAGAGACGTTGGAATCCTCGCAAGATCCTATTTTGTGCCAGTGATCGCACTGAGCGAGCATCCAGTCTCTGGAAACGTTGCTTTGGCGGACTGATGTCACTGCATGCAAAGCTATGGGTGAAAAATTATCTGAAGACTCAATTTCCCGAGCTAGAGCAGTCGAAGAACATGATTAAACAGATCAATAAAACGGGTTTTGTCGATGAGAAAAATTTCATCGAAACAGCGATTCATTGCTCGATGCTTGCTCAAGAGCAGGCAAAGCTCATTGATCAGGAAAAACTGGCCGAGGCGCATCCGATGACTGCAAATCCTCTGCTGAAGAATATCGGTTCGTTGGTATCCAAGTACATTACTCGGATTGACTGGTCAACTTGGGGTGAAGGGCAGTTTCAGCAGATGACATTGACCATGGCAGTAAATATCCGTGACTTCCTGAAGAACTTACCCATAGAAGAACGTAACCATAGCCTCGTCGAGGCCTTGAATGCCATGATGAACAGGTACCTAGAATGGCTTGGAGATCCACCAGAAGGAGTGGATAGTGATGCGCTATCTTCGGGAAATAAAGATGATAGGGAATATCGTGTCTACGAAATTCGAAACACAATCCATGAAGCTATCACCCTGGCAATTATGGAATATGAGGAACGGAGAAAAAAGGAAGAGCCAATTACATCCTTGGTAGAAAAGATTGATGCCGAGATATATAAATGGGATAAGAAGCGATTTGGCTCTCTCATTTTTGCTTTCCAGCTAAAAGAATCTGGATTAGTCGATTACCTTAGGCGTGGAAGATCAGGCTTTGTTGAAGGTGGTGATCTGAAAAAGGCGAAAATAATTGTTGAATTGCCGATCGAAAAGCTTCGTCTTTTTTTGAACTTTCTCGATGAATCAGAATTTTCGTTTCTACAAAAGCGTTTTGAGCAATTTAGAATAGATATGCCAGCGATAAGCATCGAGATTCAGCGTATTGAAGCGTCCTTGGCGAAATCGGCTGCAACGAAATCTACGTTTCAAGCATCGGCACAATGAGGCAGCAGCTGTGAATAGTATCCCATCTCTAGCCATCCAATCGATATAAAACGGGTATTGGAGCTTGCATGCATAAATCGTTGATTGCTTTTTGCTTGATGATGATCGCCACACATCGGCCCACACTTGCCGAGCCATCTATTCAATGGGGTGTCACGATTTCTTCGGGTGGTCCGCCGCCGCCGGTAGTTCGCTATGAGCCTTTGCCACCACCTCGACCAGCGCATGTTTGGGTGCATGGTTACTGGGCATGGGATGGCAATGATTACCGTTGGGTGCCCGGGCGTTGGGAGCGCGCGAGGGTTGGTTATGTCTACGTCCAACCGGAATGGATACAGAGTCCCGAGGGATGGCAATTTCGGCAGGGTGGTTGGCAGGGTGGTAAGGGACGTGATCGAGAGGATTCACATAAGCGCGACCATTGTCCCCCGGGGCATAGAAGGAAAGGTGATTGCTGAGGTACTGGAGGATTGCTGATATCGGAGAAGGGCGAATTGCAGTGAAGTTGGTTAGTGTAGATGCCGTTTCAGGTATTCACTAATCTGACGCGCTGCATAGCTGGAGATATCGCTATCAAATTGCTTCACGATTCGTTTGCCAACTTTATCGGAGAATTGCTTGCGCAGTATGCCGAGGAAGGTAGGCGGCGCGACGACGACCAGGCTATCGTAGCGACTTGCCTCGTAACCTTTGTCAAGTAAGGCGGCAAGCTGACGGGAAAATTTTTCCTCATCATGCACCGCCTTAGTCACGCGGGGTTGCGAGGTATGAGAATGCTGACGGTCGCCTTTGTCACAGAATCGCCCTCTGGCATCGTGATGAAACTCCGCATCAGAAAATCGACCTTCAGGATTCAGTAGATCTTCTACTTCGCTGAGCTTGTCCAAGTTGCCATCGTTCTCGAAAATTCTTGCTCTCGTCCTGTCGGCGACGATTACCCATTGCTTGGCCATCTGAATGCTCCCCGAGGCTTACAGAATTTGATACGCATTGGCGCACGATGTTTCAACCAATTTTCGAATACTAGGCGCAGTCCAGCTACGAAAAATTGATGCGGCTCAAGCAGGGACGTGAGGGTCGCACTTAATGTGCGCAAAAGCATTGGTTGAATGATAAATATGGGCAAGTTACACACACACTATGACAACTTGAAGGTTGCACGGGATGCGCCACCCGAAGTTATTCGTGCGGCTTACAAGACGCTGTGCCATAAGTTTCATCCGGACCGGCATGGTGGCAGTGAGAAAGCAACCCAGACCTTCCAGCTTATCAACGAAGCGTACGCGACACTTTCCGATCCCTCCCGACGCTCACATCATGATGCATGGATTGCCAAGCGCGAGGCGCAAGACATCCGCACTACCTCGCAGTCACCTGAGAAAATCTGGAATGGACGCGAGCGGCGTCGGCGTCCTTCGGCTGGTAGCACCACCCAGTCATTTTTTCAGGTCTGGCAGGAACTTACCGATCAGCCAAACCGACCAGTGATCACCATTGCCTTGTGGGCATCGATAGGTATGATGGGTATCATGCTGGTGTTGCTATTCCAGTCTTAGAAAACACCTCATCGAGTGATGTGACCAAGCTCATTCATCGCTGTCAAAAACGAATTGCGTCTGACCGGGATACCCGCCCATACCGCGTCGCCCACGTGTACCCCGTATGGGGCTCACCAAAAGATTGCTTGGGACGAGCCGGTTAACCGAACGGCGGATCGCGAGTAGTTGCTCGGTACGCACCAAACGAACCAGACTCAGCATCACCTGACGCGATAGCCAGACTTCGCGTGCGCTATCACCCGTTCGGGCAGATGAATGCAGAAAAGTATCCATCAGAATTTCAGAAGTTGGTGTGGGATCTGAAAGGCAGTTGGTTTGCATGGTCGCACTCGTCATCCTTAAGTTTAAAAAAATAGGGGTGTTAAAAAGGAGAAAAGAGTCTAGCGGGAATCCCTCCGAAATACAGCGTAGTCCGATTGAGACAAGTCAATGGCGCGCCAACATGCATGAAAATGAGTCAGTCGCTTTCTTAGCGAATTCTCATGAGCGACCAGACGATCGCTGATCGAATTGGTTACACCGCTTCGATAGCGGGATGTTGGCTTTGAGGTAATGGGTAGCGTACTCAGCCTGAGGCGCGAAATACCACAGGATGATTCAAGCACACCCATCGGTTTGCGTTGAATCAAGTAAGGTGATCTACAAAGGCACAGAATCTACCGACCGTATTTCAGTACTGAATTCTCTAGCCAACGGGAGGTCACCATGGAGCAGCTCAGCGGACGCCACAGGGCGCAACTTGAAGAGATTCTGGCGCAGCGTGAAAAGGCGCTACGTGAGGATATTCACCGCGAGATTATTCAGCAAGAAGACTTCGCGCAGGTCGCAGGTGAGTCACCCGATCCGGGAGACTTATCGTTTGCTGATCTGTCGGTCGATCTCGGTAATGCGTCAGTAACACGCGATTTACATGAACTTCGTGCCGTCGAGCACGCCCGTCAGCGTTTGCGGAGCGGTCGCTACGGTGAGTGCGCCAGCTGTGGCTACCCGATACCGTTTGAGCGACTGCTGGTGATGCCTACTTCCGAACGTTGCGCGCGCTGCCAGCAGAATTTCGAGCATACTTACCAGGGTGGGAAACGCGGCGCCACGATGTAGTTTTGCCAGCAGGGGTATCATCCACACGCCCGCGTAGTACGCGGGCGTGATTTTTGGAGCTTTGGATGATTCGCAACACCGCCCTGATTTTTGCCCATGCTGTGCGTATGACCCGCCGCGACTGGCGCGCTGGTGAATTACGTTTTTTATTGCTGGCACTGGTGATTGCGGTTGCCGCATCATCGGCAGTCGGTTTTTTCGTAGATCGCATGAATCGTGCGCTTAGCCGCGATGCCGCGCAGTTGTTGGGCGCTGACCTGTTGGTACGCAGCGACTATCCATTGAATCAGGCGTGGCGTACTGAAGCCCAGCGTCTTTCGCTATCGCTCGCAGACACCGTGACCTTCCCGAGTATGGCCAGCACGGGTGATGGCGAGCAGGTCGATACGCGATTGGTGGCGGTAAAAGCAGTGTCATCGGACTACCCCTTACGAGGCAACCTGCAACTGGAGCGCGCCGGAACAACCGATGCCGCGCGTGGCGCGCCTAAGCGTGGCGAGGTCTGGGTAGACGCGAGTTTTCTGGCCTCACGGCAGATTACTCAGGGTGCGACGCTGAAACTGGGCGAGGGCAGCTTCCGAATTTCAGCGACGATTTTGTTGGAGCAGGACCGCGGCGCCGGGTTCATGAGCTTCGCGCCTCGCGTCATGATCGCTCTGGAAGATTTAGAGGCAACCGGCTTGCTGCAACCCGGTTCGCGGATCACCTATCGTTTGCAAGTAGCGGGCGACCCGGACAAGGTACGCTCTTACCGGCTGTGGCTGGAAGATCAGATCACGGCCACTGACACGCGCGGTGTTCAGCTGGAGGCACTTGATGCGGGGCGGCCCGAGATGCGGGCCACGCTAGATCGTGCGCGTCAATTTCTTGCGCTAGTGAGTCTGCTGACGGCTATGTTGGCAGCGCTGGCGATTGCGCTGGCGGCGCGGCGCTTCATGCAGCGTCATCTGGATGGCGTAGCGATGCTGCGTTGCCTCGGGCTTCAGCAAAATGAAGTCACGCAGATCTACTTGATCGAATTTTTACTGATTGGTCTGGCGGGTGGCGTGATCGGTGCAATGGCAGGATTCGGTGCCCATTTCTTGTTGTTGCAATGGTTGGGCGCACTGATGCAAGTGACCCTTCCGGCACCGGATTGGCTGCCCTTGTTGCAAGGTGTACTGACGGGTTTGCTTTTGTTACTTGGGTTTGCGCTACCGCCGGTTCTGCAATTACGAAACGTACCGCATAACCGCGTGATCCGTCGCGAACAACCGGTGCCACAGCCATTTACGCTGGCAGGTTACCTGATTGCGCTGGTGTGCTTTGTAACACTACTACTGTGGCAAACCGGTGAGCTGAAATTGGGGCTGTGGACGGCGGCTGGTTTTGCTGCCGCACTCGTGCTGTTCGCTGGTTTTGCTTGGGCGCTACTGCGGGTACTGCGCTGGTCGCGTACATCGCTGGATACACCTGCCTGGCGGTTTGCGCTGGATTCATTGCGGCGGCGCCCGGCGGCAAGCGTACTGCAGATCGTATCGCTAGCGCTTGGTTTGATGGCACTGCTGCTACTCACGGTGACGCGCCATGATTTGCTCGCTGCGTGGCAGCAATCAGCTCCGCCGGATGCACCCAATCATTTCATCATCAACATACAACCCGAGCAGCGTGCGCTGATTGAAGACATTTTGCGCGCTAATGGGATGAGCGACATTCAGCTTTACCCCATGATTCGAGGTCGACTGATCCAGCGCAACGATACGGTCATCGGTCCGCAAAGTTTCACAGAGGAGCGTGCCCAGCGGCTGATCGAGCGAGAATTCAATTTGTCGACGATGCCATCGCTACCGCCCGCGAATACGATTGTGCAGGGACGTTGGTTTGATGCGTCGGCGCAGCGTGAGTCTTCGGTTGAGCAGGGTATTGCGAAGACACTCGGCTTGAAGCTGGGCGATCGCTTGCGTTTCGATGTTGCCGGCGTGCCGGTTGAGACGACGATTACCAGTATTCGCAAACTAGACTGGGGATCGATGCGGGTCAATTTCTTTGTCATTCTTGATCCGGCCGCGGGCGCTGCCCTGCCCAGTACCTCGATTACTGCGTTCTACTTGCCACCGTCGAAGCAAGCGCTGGTGAATCAATTAGTACGGGATTACCCTAACTTGACGATTGTGGATGTCGGTAGCATGGTGGTGCAGGTACAGCAGGTGATTAGTCAGGTGGTGAGCGCAGTCGAGTTCTTGTTTTTGTTCACGCTTGCGGCAGGGGTCATGGTGCTTGCGGCAGCGATGCTGGTGTCACAGCATGAACGTGCGCATGAATCAGCTTTGCTACGCGCACTCGGAGCGACCCGTGCGCAGCTATCGAATGCACAATGGGTTGAGTGTGTTCTGGTGGGTGGCAGTGCAGGCTTGCTGGCGGCGATCGGTGCTACTGCAGTCGGTTGGGTCCTGGCGTATCAGGTGCTTGATGTGGAATGGATTTTCCGGCCGACGGTACTCCTTGCGGGTCTTGGCTTGGGTGTGGCTAGCGCTTTGGCAGGTGGCTGGTTCGGATTACATCGCGTGCTGTCGAGGCCGCCCATACTCACCCTGCGAGAAGGCTGAGTACCGTCAAGCATCAGAGGGCTTACCCCACGTAGAGTCCTTCCCACGTTAGCGTTCGTGGGGAGTGTCGATGCGAAGGTGTGGCCTGATAAGCGTTGTCGCGATTTCTCTCGTGCTCTGTATTGCAGGGTGTTCGTCGATGGCGCCCGGCATACAATTTTCCAAGGCGACTATCGTTGAAGGTGACGAAGCCAAGGAAGTGAATCCTGCGATCGAATTGATCACGCCTGCCTTAGTCAAGTCGGAGCAGCAGGCGCGCGAGCAGCGTGCACTGGAAGATGTCAGCGTGCTTATGAAGCCTGCACAGCCGTATCGGGTTGGTGCGGGAGATGTACTCAGCATCGTTGTCTGGGATCACCCTGAGTTATCGGCGACCATGCTGCCACCTTTGCCCGCTGCAGGTATGGGCGCGATTGGTGTTGCGGCCAGCCCGATGCAACCCGGCTCCGGCTTCGAGATCGATCAGAACGGCATGCTGGATTTTCCGTATGCGGGCCGGATAAAGGTCGCTGGTCTGACACCGAGCGAAGTTCATGCATTACTGAGCAAACGACTCGCGACCTATTTGCGTGATCCCAAGGTCACACTCAAAGTCCAGCACTACCGCAGTCAGCGGGTCTACGTGGACGGCGAGATCAAGTTGCCCGGCGTGCAGCCCATCAACGACATGCCGATGACACTGACCGAGGCTATCAATCGCGCTGGCGGCATGAATCCATTAGCAGATCAGAGCCGAATTCTTCTCACCCGCGAACAAAAGACGTATGCCATCAATTTGCCGCAGCTGGTACAACGCGGCATCAATCCTGCATTGATCATGCTGGCTAATGGCGATCTGGTACGGGTCATGTCGCGCGACGATAACAAGGTTTTTCTGTCTGGCGAAGTCAGCTCACCCCGTGCGCTACCGATGCGTAACGGGCGACTCACACTGAATGAGGCTTTAGGCGAAGCCGGGGGTATCAATCCAGTGACGGGTGATGCGCGCAAGGTGTACGTCGTAAGGCGCTCGGTCGGTTCATCACGCGTGTACCAACTAGATGCTAATGCTCCCGGCGCATTAGCCGTTGCCGAGGGATTCGAGTTGCAGCCCAAGGATGTGGTGTATGTCGCCGCGACCGCACTGACTAACTGGAGTCGTACGGTCAGCGCGATGATCCCTGGTTCGCTACCGACTGCGGTAATCGCCACTACGCCGGCGCCCGGACGTTGATTGTTACGCCTTCTCGACCCACCCCTCGGAAACTGATCGAATGCCGCAACCACCTTTGCAGCTGAGCTATATGGGCGAGCAGCCCCTTATTTTGTCGGATGATCACACCACCGAGCTACGTACTTACCTTGATGTCTTGCTTCGCCATGCTTGGATGATCGGCTGGGTGACGTTAATCGTCACGCTGCTCGGCACCTTGTATGCCTTCACCGCACGGCCAGTCTTTGAGACAAGCCTGATGGTTCAGGTCGAAGAGAAGGGACAGCGTGATCCAAAAAATATTCTCGGCGAAGCTGGTGCCATCATCGACTACAAGACGGCAGCCTCTGCAGAGGTCGAGCTGATACGCTCTCGTCTCGTGATTGCGCGCGCGATTGATCGGCTGGGTTTGAATATCACCGCAAGACCAGAGCGTTTCCCGATTATTGGTGGTTTGATCGCCGCAATGGGTATTGCCGAATACATACCTGCGTTGCGGGGTCTGGGTGGCTACGCCTGGGGTGATGAGCGTATCGAGGTTGGTCTATTCGATGTGCCGGAGTATCTTGAAAACCGGTCGTTCAGCGTGCGTGTATTGGGGGGCGGTCGCTACCAACTGAGTGATAACGATAGCGGAATCAGTATTGAGGGCCGTACCGGCCAAAGTCTTACCGAGACTACGGCCTATGGCCCGCTTGATCTACGGATCGACAGGCTGTCAGGTGTCCCAGGGACACGATTTTCACTCGTGTGTCGCTCACGCGTGGCAACGATTGAAGCTGTACAAAAAGCACTGGATGTCCAAGAGGTGGGCAAGCAATCCGGTGTGATCGTAGCGACGCTGAAGGGTGCTGGCGCTATAGAGGTCTATCGGCTACTGACCGAGATCAGCCGTGAGTATCTTGCGCAAAATGGCGCGCGTCGTACCGAGGAGGCTGATCGCTCGCTGGCCTATCTGAATCAGCGATTACCCGAGGTAAAGCAACAGCTGGAGCAAGCTGAGGCCCGCTATAACGCATTCCGCAATACGCATGGAGCAGTCGACGTTGGGGAAGAGGGTAGGCTCAACTTGCAACGATCCTCTGCAGCGCGCACACGCAAAATCGAGCTTGAGCAAAAGCGAACTGAGCTACTGTCGCGCTATACCGCAGCGCATCCCGCAGTCACCGCGATTGATCAGCAAGTGCGAGAGCTGGCACAAGAGCTGCGCGATACCGCAACCCAGCTTCGGCAATTACCGCTGTTGGAGCAAGAGATGGTGCGACTGGCACGCGAGGTGAAGGTTAATAGCGAGCTGTACACCGCACTCATCACCTCGGCGCAGCAACTGCAACTGATCACGGTTGCGCGGACCAGTAATGTACGTTTGATTGATACACCTGAACGGCCAGATCAACCGGTGACACCGAATCGCCCACGTATTATTGCGGTAGCGATGTTCCTCGGCATTTGCATTGGCGTGATGCTTGCCTTCTTGCGGCGTTCAATTCGGCGCACTGTG
Source organism: Oxalobacteraceae bacterium (assembly GCA_021299035.1). Classification (GTDB taxonomy): domain Bacteria; phylum Pseudomonadota; class Gammaproteobacteria; order Burkholderiales; family Burkholderiaceae_D; genus Pernthalerella; species Pernthalerella lacunae. The sequence goes on from JAJTGD010000023.1 coordinate 43,702, forward strand.
GATGACCCGGAGCAGCTTGAGCGCATGTTCGGCCTGCCGATCTATGCCAGCATCCCGCATAGTCAGATACAGCAGACATTAGTGGCGACTAGCCGTGATCCGACCAAATTACCGCTACTATCGCGAGTCGCGAGTATGGACGTGGCCGTCGAAGGCTTACGTAATTTACGAAGCGCACTGCAGTTCTGCATGAAGCAAAGCGCCAATAATATTGTTCTGATCACCGGCCCGACCGAAGGCATCGGAAAATCGTTTTTATCGGTGAATTTGGCGGCCATCATGGCGGCCTCCGGAAAGCGCGTACTGCTGATTGATGGCGATTTAAGGGATGGACAGCTCCATCGCTATTTTCACAGCGAGCGCGCAATGGGTTTGGCGGACCTGCTGAATGGGACGCAGCTTGAGCGAGTACTGCGCCCTTCTGTGCTGGAAAATCTTGATTTCCTCGCGACCGGTAGCTTGCCACCGAACCCGGCTGAGTTACTGCTGCGCCCAGAGCTAGCGACCATGTTGGGCCAACTCGCACCACAGTATGATCTGGTGCTGATTGATGCCGCTCCTCTATTAGCAGTTGCCGATAGCCTCGTCTTGGGCACACATGCCGGCGCTATCTTGCTGACGGCGCGTGCCGGGCGCACCCTACCAGGTGAAGTTGCCGAGGCACTGAAACGACTCGCGCGCGCAGGTCTTGCTGCCAAAGGTATGGTGTTCAATGACCTCGCCGAGGATGCGAGTGGTTACCGCTACGGCAAACACTACGGCTACGGAAAACTCCGTCAGATTAGCTACTCCCCCAACACTAAGCAAGCAACGGCGGGCGCATGAATCATCAAGCGCTAGCGACCGAGATATCGGTACCCGGGATAGATATTCTTCGTCTCGCACGTGCTCAAGATCCTGGCCTTGCCACCGAATTCCATCGATGGCCCTTGCCCGACTATGTTTGGCCGGCGCTAGAAAGATGCTATCGCAGCATCTACTGCTCGGAGGCGCAGCTCAGGATTTCAGGTGCCATGACACCGCGTATTGAAGCCTGGGTAGCACGGCGCGATGGCTGTATTTCGGCCGTCATTCTTTTCGAGCGCCATCAGCATCAAATACGCGTATTGAATGAGGTGTTTGTGCTCTCAGCGCAGGTGCTTGGCGAGTTTGCCGATGCCGTATTTGCGCTATATCCCAAGCCTCACATGATACGAATTCATGCCGTCAGAATCGCCGCGCTACCCAAGCAATACATCAGCTTATCGGTAGCTGTATCAGATGACTACCTGTTAAAGCTGCCTCCTAGTTCAGAACAATGGCAGCGATCTCTGTCTGCACGTACACGCGAGAAACTACGCTACTACCTGCGCCGAGCGCAGCAGCGCGCACCGACATTTAATTTTCGAACGTTTGGTTGTAATGAATTAAGTCTTGCGCAGATCAAGCAGATCATTCAGTTCAACCGCGCCCGCATGCAGGTCAAGGGCAAGCGGTTCGGAATGAGCGCTATTGAAGAGCGCCAGATTTGCCAGATCGTACTTGAGCGCGGGCAGTTATCCATCATTGAGATCGACGGTCAACCATGCGCTGGGCTGCTATGCACTTCGGTGGGCGATGAGGTTTTCATGCACGTGATTGCCCATGATCCTGCCTACGATGATCTTCGGCTGGGCCTACTGTGCTGTGCGCTGACGATTGAAGATGCAATAGCCAAAGGATGCCAGCAGTTTCACTTTCTATGGGGGCGATATGACTACAAGACTCGACTCGGTGGTGAGCGCGAGGTGCTGTCGCAAGTGTTGGTGTTTCGCGATGCATGGTCTTTAGTACAGCAGCCTGGCCCTCTGATGGCGCACCTGCTGGCCTCAGGTCGGGCATGGGTACGACATCAACGCCACCGTTGAACCGAAGCAGATCGCATAAGGAGTCGTATGTTCATCGACACGCGCCAGATCAATGACGGTAAGGCATTGATCGTGACTGTTTGCATTATCGGGGGTGGTGTTGCCGGATTAACGATTGCGCGCGAGTTGGAGCAGGCGGGCGTCGATACCTGCGTACTGGAGAGTGGTGGCTTTGAGCCCGATGATGCGAACCGTGATTTGTACCGCGGGCGTTCAACGGGCATTGATTACCAATTTGCCGATGGTTGTCGTGCCCGATTCTTAGGGGGTAGCAGCAATTGCTGGGGTGGTTGGAGCCGACCGCTGGATGCCTGGGACTTTGAACAGCGTGACTGGATACCGCATAGCGGTTGGCCCTTCGGTCTCGACGAGATGGCGCCTTACTATGCACGAACACACGAACTGCTCAAGCTGGGGCCGATCAACTTCGACCCGCATTACTGGGAGCAGGCGATCGGCCGAAAGGATGTGCGACGCCTGCCACTTGGTGACGGGGATGTGCGCGATACGATATCGCAGTTCAGTCCACCCGTTCGGTTCGGCAAGCATTATCGACAAGAGCTCAAGCTAGCGCGTCATGTACGGGTATTCTTGTATGCGAATGTGACTGAGCTGGTTCCCGATCTGCTGGCGATGCGGATCAAGCAAGTCCGTGTGCAGACACTCAACGGCAAGAGCATGACTGTGGCGGCACGATTATTTGTGCTGGCCAGCGGTGGTATCGAGAATGCGCGGCTGCTGCTTGCGTCGAACCGGGTGGTTAGTCAGGGCGTCGGGAATCAACATGATCTGGTGGGACGATACTTCATGGATCACCCGCGTATGGTAGTTGGCCAGGTTCAATTTAAGCAGAAGTGGTCGCGTAACAAGCTATACGACATCAAGTATCACTATATGAACAAGGCGGTGTCTGCGCACGGGCAGCATATCGCTGCGCAGCTCGCCTTGACGCCACAAGCGATGCAGCGGGAGCGCGTGCTGAATGCGCGTGTATGTTTTTGCTCAGAGTTTCCGGGAGAGGGTAGTGAGGGAGCTAAGGCGCTGTTTCGCGTCAAGCAGTCGCTTTTGAAAAAAGATCAACCCGGGCATACGTTAACCGATGACGCGCTGGCGATAGCGCGTGATCCATTCAATACATTCTTATATGGCTTCACAAGGCTATGCCATCCCCGTTTCCTGATCCGCAATGTGGGCTTTCAGCTGATTGTTGAGCCGCTTCCCGATCCGGATAGTCGCGTCAGCTTGTCTACCACCCAACGCGATGCGCTTGGCATGCCGCGGGTGGAGGTGTGTTGGAAACTTGATCCTCTTGTACGACGTACCGCCGATAAAACCCTTGCCCTCATCAGCCAAACTTTGCAAATCCGAGATATTGCGCAAGTCAGTGCACTACCGACGATAGAAAAATCCGGTTGGCCGAGTAGTTTCGAGTCCGAGGGTACTTGGCACCATATGGGGACCACGCGCATGCATGATGATGAGCGCAAAGGCGTGGTGAATCGGGATTGTAGAGTGCACGGTTACAGTAATTTTTTCATTACGGGTAGCTCAGTATTTCCGACGGCAGGTGCCAATTTCCCAACCATTACTATCGCTGCGCTGGCTATGCGGCTCGCGACGCACATAGTGGCAGAGCTGCAATCCTCCAGCAGTGCACCGATGGATAGCTCAGCGATCGATCAAACGACTTCCACCTTGCCGGTCACGGCTTCTCGCTAAAGCGGGCTTTCGCCTGGCGCTTCAAGCCCACGCTTCAACCCCTAGCTTCAATACCTCGCCACCTTGGTAGGCAGTTTTTGACTACCTGCCTGATTTCTTGCGCCGATTAGTACCTGTTACTTGAATTGACAAATTTTCCACAAAGAAATCTTTTCATTTCTTTCTGGAACTCTTCTCGTAAAGCAATGCTCTGACACAAGCATTTGCATGCGATCTCTTGTCTGAGATCACAAAATTTACGTGGGAGAAATACTTGATGTTAAAAGTGTCATTTGACGTCACCGCCATGCGTGCGCTTTCGCTGACTGCCTTAACAGGCGTCTCAGTGATGCTGACCGCTTGTGGCGCTGGCTCTGGAACTGCGCAGTACACCCTCGATGCCAATGGCAACCTCACATCAGCCAGTGCAACCACCAAGCTCGCCGGAGGTGCTGTCCAAACTACATCACTCAGCACTAGCCCGGTTCCGTCGGGATCGGGTAGCACAACGACGCCAGTTAGTGCACCGACCACGGGTACGACAGGCTCCACCGGTGGGGGGGGTGCGACCACCTCCGGGTCGACCAGTGCTGCCACCGGCTCAACCGCCCCAGTCAATCCACAACCCTTTGGTCAAACTGGTACGTTCACCTTGACCTTCTCGGATGAATTCACAGGTACCACGCTTGATACAGCCAAGTGGAATGACAAGATTTGGTACGAGGCATCCAATCCCACCAAGAACTACGCGGTATCTAACGGTAGCCTGAAAATCTGGCCACAACGCGATGCCACTGGAAAGTTCTTCAACCGTACTATCGATACCGATGGCAAGTACTATCAGACTTACGGCTTCTTCGAAATCGAAGCCAAGCTTCCGATAGGTAAAGGCACCTGGCCCGCCTTCTGGTTATTCAATCACATCGGCACTCGCCGCCCTGAGATTGACGTCATGGAAGCCTATGCCGGTGGTGGACCGAACAGCGGCTGGTCAGATGCCAACTTCCATCCGACCGCCTATGCAGCAACCATCTGGATTGATGCAGGCAGATTAGGCGGTACCAAGACCATGATCACCAGTGATCTTTCAGCGGCGTTCCACAAATACTCACTGAAGTGGGAAGCCGGTATGCAAACGTTTTACTTCGACGGTAAGCCGGTATTCAGCAAGGCGGTTGCCATGCCGGATCCGATGTACCTCATGCTGGATCTCTGGTATGGCAGTGCATCTGGTCAGCCAGATAACACAACACCGACAGGTATCGCCAACTCGTACGAAGTGAATTATGTGCGCGCTTGGAAGTTGTAATCAGTAACAGGTTGACGGTGGGTGAATGCATCCGGTGACACCGGATGTTTGATAGGCCAGCCTTGTGCTGGCCTTTTTTTGTTGAGATGCAAAGTAATTAGTAGAGACCGTAGCATGATTCACTATGTCTTTGGCACGCCACCGATTCTTCATTTTTCTTTATTCGCTGAGCGTATGCGCTGTTGCACAGACGATTCGACCCATGCCGGTCATCGTTTCTGATAACGAGACGCTTTGGCTGGATTGTGGTCAGGTCTACAGTGGCGAACTCAAGCTGGTCGAAGCGCGCAATGTCACTATTCGTACGGCCGGGCGCTGTGGCAAAGCGACATTGACACCGGCGAGCCCCGTCAGGGGTTGGGCGCGCGATCCGCGTCGTCCGCAGGTCTGGTTCGCCGCCACTTCGTTCAGACCGTCGCAATTACAACTCGGTGAGGAGTTCATCGCCATTGCCCATCACCCGAACGCATCAGCGCCGTGGCTCAAGGGCAAGCGGCAATCGTCACAACAACTATGGGTTACTTTACCGAATGATGATCTGAGTCACGCGAGTATTGTCTGGCGCGCTGCAGACTGGCTGATACAAAGTCGTGCAGTAGCTGGCTACCAAGCGGGGTTGTTGACGCTTGCACCGGGTGATGATGAAGGCTTCGGTTTGCTCCCGGAGACCGAGTTCTACCTCGAAGGTATGCGCTGGATGCTGGATTCACCCGGCGAATGGGCGTGGCATGAGGGCTTACTGTTTGTATGGCCGCACGACGGTAAATCACCCGAAGGCCGCGCCTGGGCATCGCCGCGTTCGCGCGCAATTGATGCACGCGGATCGCAGGGGGTCGCTATTGTTGGTGTTCGAATTTTCGGCGCGAGTGTCGGTGTCGATGGCAGCGGTAGCCGAAATCTGGTGGTTCGCGATACCGAGATCATCAATAGCTCAGAGGAAGCGCTATTGCTGGGGAGTGGCGCACGCGTGCAAAGCCTGTGGGTGAAAGGAAGTCAGCAGCATGGGCTACGCGCAGACGAAGATGCGCATGCAATTTCAGTGAGCGATAGCCGATTCGATGGTGTTGGCATGCTCGGTATGCCACGCCGGTCGAAAGGTGTGATCGTGTTCGAGACAGCGCGCGATGTTCTGGTCGAGCGTAACCAGATCAGCGATGCCGCCTACATCGGCATCCGGGTGTTTCGTGATGCGCGTGTGTCAGATAACGTCATAGCGCGTGCCTGCCTGCGTTTGTCGGATTGCGGTGGTGTCTACACCTTTGCGCGAGATCGGCAGCGTTTGAATACGATCATTGAGCGTAACCGCGTCAGCGGGCTTGCCGGACGCAGTGCCTACGGGATTTATCTCGATGATTTCGCCAACGGTGTCAGCGTGTACGCCAATCATCTTGAGAACAACGGCGGAGGTATCGAACTACACAACGGGTTTGATAATCAGATTGTGGCAAACCGCTTCGTCAATAATCGGCATGAGCATGTTTTATTCAACGAGACCGCACCATTTGCGAGCATCTCGGGAAATCAGGTCTCTCAAAACCAATTCGTTAGTACTGGCGAAGTACCTGTTTATCGACTCTGGAGCCGACACGGCAGCACCTATGTAAAACGCTTTGCTGACTTCAGCGCAAATGACTATCAGAACCCGCCCAAACGATTTGCCGAGGTCGAGGGCATGGGTATGCTCGATATCGCCGCTTGGCGATCACGAATCGCAGATGAACAAGACGCAACCCGCTCAGCGCTGTCGCGATCGCCAAAGCTCAGCCGGCAGCGCCAGCAAAAATAAGGTATTCGTCAGCAAATAACGTCGTGCGAGTCTGCGCGGCTCTTGCAACAGGCGGTATAACCATTCAAGACCGATACGCTGCCAGACGGGTGGCGCTCGGCGCAAGCTACCAGCGTGATAATCAAAGGCTGCGCCAACCCCAATCATGACAGCGCGAGTTGTATTGCTGTGGTCTGCCATCCAGATTTCTTGCTTGGGGCAGCCCAGCCCGATCAGCACGATGCTCGCACCGGAGCGATTGATTTGATCGACAAAGCCGCCATGTTCAAGCTCGTTAAGCGGCCGAAAGGGAGGTGACAGGCTGCCGGCAATCATAAGTCGCGGGAATGCATTGCTTAATACTCCCCTTAGGCGGCCCAAGGTGGCTGGCGTTGCGCCCATCAGGAATACAGAGAGTTGTAGTTTTTCCGCTTCTCGCATCAGCTGCCACATCAGATCAGGTCCTGATAGCCGCTGCTGCTCAGGCCAGCTACGTTGCCGCATCAGCCACGCGATGGGCGCTCCATCCACCGAGTGCACATTGCAAAGGCAGATCATTCGCGATTGCCCCCCTTGGGCCCAGCGCACGATACGGCCTAACAGTTGTTCCCATGAGAGGGCGTCTATCCGTGTGCCGAGAATCGTGGTTGTAACTCGATTGATTTTTGCGTCTGAATGACTTGTCATCGAATCGCTAGGTATTGAATCGCTGGTTATTGAATCAATTTGCATCGGATTCTTCCCTTTTCAATTCCCCTGCTTTGAATGCATTTACATTAATTGCCTTTACAGCCGATTGCTGACTGCCACCTACGGTAGACACGGCGGCTGATACTGCGATCAGATCGCGGTTATAGACCCGCTGCTCTGTACCAATGTAATCAGCGACACGTCTAAGGAAGGTGTCGAGCTGATTCCACAGCTGAAGTTTTTCAATATCGATCGAGTGACACCACAAATGAAATACACCTTGCCGCGCGATTGAAAGATCCAATAGGGCATACAGCCGTATCAACCAATCATCTGCAGTCATTGAGACGCTGAGCGCTGCACGGCGCTTAGTCCAATGCCGCTGCGAGATAAAGTTACGAAAAAATACGGTGCGTGTATGCGGATAGAACTGCGCAGTCGTTGGCATTTCATATACTGGAAATTTCATATCGATGCGCAGATTTTGAGTGGTGCGCGCATAGCGAAAGCCAGCAGAGCGTACCTGTAGCTTGTGTATGTGCTGGTAGCGTCCACCTGGATAGCAAAATCCTTCAACTTCTTCGCCGATCTGATCTTGCAGCTGCTGTTTGCCGTCAACGATCTCTCGCCAAGCCTCGGCGCCCGGCAGGGTATTCAAAAAACGGTGGGAGCGTGTGTGTGATCCAACCTCAAATGTCTGTGCGAGTTGACGCATACTGGCGGGTGACAGCACGGGTGCACCCTCCTGATTCGCCAAGGGCAGATAGAAGGTCGCTTTGATGCCATGTGATTGAAGTAGATCCGCCATGCGCAGATCCAGCGGGTGGCCATCATCGACCGACATTGAGAAGCGCGGAAGCGCGCTCATGGGCTGCGCAGCATTGCACGGTCGGACGATAGGCGAGTCGGGTCGGGTCCGTGCAATGACCACCAGCGTAGCCAGCCTTGCCAACGTCCTTGCGCTATGGCTGCGCCATGCGCGAGCTCTGCACCGAGCGGCTATGTGTGACGCTCGCCTTCTCAACGCGGTGATGTACCAATGCACTGGGTTCGTAAATCACCCGGGCACCGGCACGCAGGGCGCGCAGCACAATGTCTGTTTCTTCGCCGGCGCCAAACCATTGTCCAACCCCCAGCCGCCCATCGAAACCACCAATGCTATCCAGCAGATCATGATGAAAGAACAGCGTGATCGACGATACCGGCAGATCGCGAAATCGTGACGAGCGCTCCCAGCTCAGCGCAGCTGGTGCGTGCGCAGGATCTTGCTCTGCCCAACGCGTAACGATGCCCTGCGGGCGATCAAACCGGCGTGTGCGCAGTGCTATGCGCGCGAGTGTTTGCGGTTGGTACCAGCAATCGTCATCCGGAAATCCAATCCAGCGCGCGTCAGCTGCGGCAATTCCGGCGTTACGTGCCAGCGCCAGGTTGGGCGGTGAGTGCCGCAGATGACGCAACACCAAGCCTAGATAGCGTGCTCGGTGCAATATTGGCATTAGCCGATCATCGCGGTTTTGATCCACCACGATCACTTCAAAGTCGCGATAACTCTGCGCTGCTAATGAGTCGAACAAGCGGTTGAGTTCGACCGTGCGGCCGACGGTAGCGAGAATCAGCGAAAAGTCACGCATGAACGACCTCGGGGTTAGCTAATCGTGCACGCTGAAGTCTTACCGCATAGCGAAGCAGGTGCATGGCACGTGCGATTGGATCGACACCGGTATGCGATAGCCTGACCTTCAGATCTTCCTGCATCGCCTGAGCACGCTCACGGGTCGAAAGACTGCCTGCATGCTCGCGAAATGCCGCTAAAGGCTGCGATAGCGCCAGCGGTGGTGTCAGGCGCGACAGACGTAGCCATAGGTCATAGTCCATCGCATAGCGTAGCCGCTGGTCAAACCCACCAGCGCGCCAGATTAGTTCGCGTGCGATAAAGGTGGCGGGGTGCGGAATGAAATTTCCGCGCAGGAGCCGCGCCCTGCTATAGGCAGGAGGGGTGAAGCCCTCGGGAGACAAGCGACCCTCGATGCAGCGCATGGTGCGTCCATATAGCCAGCGACAGCGATATTGATGGAATGCTTGTACAACCGTGTGTAAGACATCTTCATGTAAATAAAAATCATCCGAGTGGAGGTGCGCAATGATCTCGCCACGTGCCGCTTCAATGCCCACATTCATCGCCTCGCTGATGCCGCCCCGAATGTTTTCAATCAGTGTGTAGGGCCGCTGGAGGTCACGTATACGCTGAAGCGTACCGTCACTGGAGCCGCCATCGACAAAGATATACTCCACGCACACTGAGCGCTGCTTCAAAACCGAGGCGATGGATTCTGCCACCCAGGGTTCGCTGTTGCGCGTACAGGTAATCACAGAGACAGTCGGGTATGGCATCAGTATCGGTCTCAGTATCAGTGAGTGATTGGCCCGGGGGGCAGCCGGTAAAGTGCTAGCAGACGACCAGCGGCGTCAGCGCTGCCGGTGGGTGTGCGGGGTGAAAGCACAAAGTCGGGATGGGGTTGAAAGGTGAGCAAGCCTTCGATCAATGCGACCATGTCGGGATACAGCCGCAATTGCGCGGGGGCAGATTCATAGGCCTGAAGCTCCGGAGTACCACCCAGATTCAGTGCGAATACCGTTTTTCCGAGAAGCAGGCCTTCGATGACGGTAGAGGCACAGGCTTCTTCACAGATCGATGGCACCACAATGGCTTGCGCACCAGCCGCCAGCTGCAAATTCTCGGCACCATTGCACCAACCAAGAAAATCTACATGCGGGAAGCGCATGCCGAGCGCCTTTTGATCTGGGCCATCACCCGCGATACTGATGTGTAGTCGTTGATGTTGTGACGGCGTGATTGTTTCGAGAAATTTAGCCACCCCTTTAGCAGCATAAAGCTTGGCAGCAATAAATACCTGTAGCCGATTGTCGTGACTCAATCTACTGGCCATCGTTCGTGCGGTGTGGACAGCCCGTGTATCGATAAAGTTATGCACCGTGACGCCCCAGGGACCAGGGCCGAAAGTACGCGCAACATTGCGTCGTAAAAAATCAGAGACAAATACGGTCTTGTGGCGTTTGAAGCCAGCCGCAACCTGCGCTCGGTACTGTCGCACTGTAATAGCGGATACCGAACGCTGTAGTCGGTTCGGTCGTTCACTACGACACTGGGCACACGTCCCTGGATCAGTGGCGCGACAAATCTGGTCGCGGGTAAAGCGAGTGTGAACAAGACAATCGGTGCCCTGGTCATGCCGAGTTTGGATGAAGTTGATGTTTGACGGGATGAAGTAAGCAATATTCGGTAGATGTCCGTGGTAATGAATAACGTCGTAGTGTCCAGCACGACGCAGGATGGCATGTGCGAAGCGACTTGCGATCACGCTGCGCTTGAAGGGTACGAAGCTGCCCAAGCTGAATTCTTTCCAGCCCTGGAACTGCCCGTGCAGCGCAGGCATGAAATGACCGTCGATATCAAATTCTTCGCCAGCAGCGTTAATCGATACATCGTCATT
>JAJTGD010000008.1 GCA_021299035.1 Oxalobacteraceae bacterium
TGCATACTTCTTTATGGCTTTTGCGAGATCTTTGTCCGATGCAAACTCTCCAGCATCGGCTTCCTTCAGCGCTTGTTTGATTTCCTTGATCTGCCACGCCTCTAATTCCAAATAACGTTCGAGGGCTTCTGAAGCTAGGAAGGATTTGGAGCGATTGGTTGCGGCAGCCAGCTTTTCGAGTTGGCTTTTGGTCTTAGCGCTAACTCGCAAGGTGAGGACTGATGATTCCATGCCAACCTCCGTAAATACATTGTATACATTGTATCCCTACTGCTCCAAACACAAAAGCCCCAGCACATAGGCTGAGGCTTTCGCGAATTACTTGGTGGCCCGGGGCGGAATCGAACCACCGACACAAGGATTTTCAATCCTCTGCTCTACCGACTGAGCTACCAGGCCAAGGGGCGCGAGTATAGCAAAACATTCAACCTCCGCCTAGTAACGGGGCTTTCCGAGGCCATGGCGAGAACCTCGAGAGGCCGCGGAGAACCGCTGGTGGCGCGCCAGATATAATCCAGAGATGTCCATTCAATCTGACATCTGCATCATCGGTGGCGGCGCCATCGGCAAAGCCGCTGCACTCTCGCTGGCGCGCGCGGGCATGCAGGTCAGCTTGGTGAGCCCAGCCACTTCCGCGACCAAGCCAGCCTCGGGCGATCACTGGGATCAACGTGTTTTTGCGCTCAACCATGTCGCGCACGGCTTGCTCTCCTCCTTGAAGGTGTGGGAGGCGATGGATACAACACGCATCGCGCCGGTAGATGCTATGGCGGTGCATGGCGATGGTGCTTCGGCCGGACATATTGGCTTTGACGCCTACGCCGCGCGAACCGATACATTGGCGTGGATAGTGGAAGACCAGAACCTCAATCAAGCGCTCGACAGTGCGCTTAAGTTTGCCAATGACCTGCACATCATTCAGGGCACCGCGACGCAGCTGCATACCGATGAACACCACGCCGCAGTGACTCTGCAAGACGGCACCCACATTAAGGCTTCTTTGATAGTTGGCGCTGATGGTGCACAGTCTTGGGTGCGCTCGAAGGCGGATATCGGCATCGACTATCGTGCCTACAACCAGCGCGCCATCGTCGCGAACTTCAGCTGCGAAAACCCACACCACGGTGTCGCTAGTCAGTGGTTTTTAGGTGAGCAAGGTATCGTCGCGCTGCTGCCGCTGCCAGGGTCACGCGTTTCATTGGTATGGTCCGCTCCGGACAAACTCGCAGAAACTATCCTGCAAGAGCCCCCTGAACAACTCTGCCAACGTTTAGCCCAGCTGCCGGGGCAAACGCTAGGCGCATTCACCCCGCTGCCACCCACTAAGCCGCAATCATTTGCTTTGCGCTTTATTCGCGCGGGCGCCATGGTGGCGAACCGTGTGGCACTGATGGGTGATGCCGCACATGTCGTGCATCCGCTTGCTGGCCAAGGCATGAACCTCGGCTTTGGTGATATCGATGCCCTGCTGGCTGCTGTCGTACAACGTGATCAAGCAACAGATTGCGGCGATACACGCACGCTGGCACGCTATGCCCGTCATCGCAAAGAAGAAGTCTTGCTGATGCAACTCACGACCGACGGATTGCAGCGGCTGTTTGATACTGATCTAGCGCCGTTGAAGGTGCTGCGTAACCTCGGTATGACTGCGCTCGATAAGCTGCCGTTTTTTAAACGTCGAATGATGACGCATGCCGTAGGCCACTCTGTTTCGAGCACAACTTCCCGCTCCTTTTCTTCCAACTAGTTTCTGTTCAAGGCGAGTAATGATCAAGACAATTAAATTCCCCTGGCTCACTTTAGTGCTTTGCGTGCTCTCTGTATCGGCGGTCGCGCAAACGACCGAAGCTAAGTTGAAAAAGCTGCTGCAAGGTCGGCTTGGTAACGAACAGCCTGTGGAATCCGTCACCAAAACTCCCTATGGCGGCCTGTATGAAGTAAAAGTCGGTAATGAACTGGTGTACACCGATGCCGAAGGCAAGTTTGTCATCATCGGGCACGTATTCGATACTGAAACTTCGAAAGACCTCACTCAGGCCAAACTTGATGAGCTAAACAAGATCAAGTTCTCGGATTTGCCGCTCGATCTGGCAGCAAAGTCCGTCAAAGGTAGCGGCAAGCGAGTAATCGCTGTATTCGAAGACCCGAACTGCGGCTATTGCAAACGCTTTCGTAAGTCGCTGGTGGAGGTGAAGGATCTGACTGTTTACACCTTCATGTACCCCGTACTCGGCGATGACTCGCTGAAGAAGGTGAAAAACCTTTGGTGCACAGCCGATCGTGCCAAAGCCTGGGATGACTGGATGCTTGAGGGCAAGGCCGCGCCATCGGCAGCCGAATCATGCAGCACTGCAGCAATTGATAAAGTTATCGAACTGGGCAAAAAATATCGCGTTACTGGAACGCCCACGATTATTTTTGCCGACGGCTCACGTATCCCCGGCGCTATCGACACCAAAACCCTTGAAAACAAGCTGGCTCAGGTCAAGGCGCCTTAATTCGTCAAGCTTGATCACTTGAAAATCATTCATCGACGCAGACGATGCTCTGCGCCGAAACCTCCGCAGTCTTCCGCTACCATCGGCGTCATCGCCAACTGCTACAAGGCTGTTGGCAATATGCGTGTCTGACCATGTCACCGCATTGCCCAGGTAGCGCATTTGCTGCAGGCGATCGTTGGGAATTAGTAGGGAAACGCTCGTTGATTCGTCATGCCGGCGCAGGCCGGCATCCAGTGTGTTGAACATGCTGGACTCCGGCCTACGCCGGAGCGACGAAATTTGAATGACTCAGCGCTTCCAGAACGCCAAGTTTTGTATCGTAGTTTTGTTATTGAAAAAATCAAAGCTAATCCAAGGAGACCAATACTATGTTCCGCGCCATTCTGCTTAACAAGAACGACGACGGTTCCACCCGCGCCGAGTTGACTCAGATCGACGATGCGCAACTGCCCGCTGAAGGCGACGTCACCGTCGCAGTTGAATACTCCACCATTAACTACAAAGATGGCTTAGCGATCACTGGTAAATCACCGGTGGTGCGCAAGTGGCCAATGGTGCCGGGCATTGATGGCGCTGGTACCGTGATCGCCTCATCAAACGCAAATTGGAAGGCGGGTGATCATTTTCTGTTGAATGGTTGGGGCGTCGGTGAGGGGCATATGGGTTGCCTCGCCGAGCGCGCAAAACTCAAAGGCGACTGGCTGATCCCGCTGCCACATGGCATGACATCGCGTACTGCCATGGCGATTGGTACCGCTGGTTACACCGCCATGTTGTGCGCGATGGCGCTGGCCGAAAATGGCGTTAAGCCAGAGCACGGCGAAGTACTCGTGACTGGCGCGTCGGGTGGCGTAGGCAGTGTGGCGGTAGCGATTCTTGCTGCGCGTGGCTATCGCGTGGTGGCCTCTACGGGCAAGACTGCCGAGGCGGATTATCTGAAATCTCTGGGCGCGACGGATGTCATTGATCGGGCCGAATTGTCTGCCCCCGGCAAGCCACTGCAAAAAGAGCGCTGGGCCGGTGTCGTGGATTCGGTCGGCTCGCATACCTTGGCTAATGCGGTGGCGCAGGTGCGTTACGGCGGTACGGTGGCTGCATGCGGCTTGGCACAGGGGATGGATTTCCCCGCGAGTGTCGCGCCGTTTATTTTGCGCGGTGTGAAGCTGATTGGTGTGGATAGTGTGATGGCACCGATTGATCGTCGCATTGCAGCGTGGTCGAATTTGGCCTCCGAGATCAAGCCCGAGACCCTGGACAAGATGACGCAGCAAATCTCGCTGGCAGAGGCTTTGGCCTGGGCCCCGAAGATACTCGCAGGCGAAGTGCGCGGGCGTTTGGTTGTCAACGTTAAATCCTGATGCCATGCCTCGACGCCGCGAAGCCATCCATTACAGTATCCAGCCGTATGATCTAGCACTACACCTATTCGAGGTTAGGCTGACCGTGACGCACCCTGACCCTGAGGGTCAGGTGTTGTCACTACCGGCATGGATTCCGGGTAGCTACATGATTCGCGAATTCGCGCGCAATATCGTGCAAATTCGCGCTGAGGCGGATGGTCGCAAACTCCGGCTAACCAAGCTCGACAAGCACACCTGGCGCGCAGCGCGCTGCAAGGGTGAGCTGCAGGTGGTGTATCAAGTCTACGCCTGGGATTTGTCCGTGCGCGCGGCGCATCTCGATCAAACCCATGGCTTCTTCAACGGCACCAGTGTCTTCTTGCAGGTACACGGCAAGGAGCAACTGCCCCATGTCGTGGATATACAGCCGCCGGAAGGTGACGCCTACGCCAGCTGGCGTGTCGCGACCTCATTACCCGAGCTGAAAGCGCGACGTCATCGCTTTGGGTCCTATATCGCGCAAGACTACGACGAGCTGATCGACCATCCCGTTGAGATGGGTGAGTTCAGCTTGATTACTTTCGACGCGCATGGCGTGCCGCATGAAATGGCGATTACCGGTCGTGTACCGAATCTCGATACCGAACGCTTGGCACATGATCTGCAGCGTATTTGTGAGCATCAGATCGCGCTGTTCGAGCCGCGCACCAAGCGCGCACCCATGTCGCGTTATGTGTTCCTCACGCTGGTGGTGGGAGATGGTTATGGCGGCTTAGAGCATCGCGCCTCTACTGCACTGATATGCGCGCGTTCTGATTTGCCGGTGCAAGGACAAGCTACGATGAGCGATGGCTATCGTAGCTTTCTTGGCTTGTGCAGTCATGAGTATTTCCATACTTGGAATGTCAAGCGCATCAAGCCTGCGGTATTCGCGCCCTACAACCTCACCCAAGAGAATTACACACCGCTGCTGTGGTTGTTCGAAGGTTTTACCAGCTACTACGATGATCTGACTTTGGTACGCACCGGGCTGATTGATCGCAGCGCCTATCTCGGCTTACTCGCTAAAACTATAAATGCGGTGAGTAAAAGCACTGGCCGCCTGAAGCAGAGCGTCGCCGAATCCAGCTTTGATGCCTGGACCAAGTACTACCGACAAGATGAAAACGCGCCTAACGCTATCGTCAGCTACTACCAAAAAGGCTCACTCGTCGCGCTGTGGTTTGATCTGCTGATTCGTTCACGCACACGTGGCAAGCGTTCATTAGATGATGTCATGCGTGCGCTTTGGCGGCGCTATGGTCGTGACTTCTACCAACCGGGCCACGGTAATGGGGTCAGCGATGCTGAGCTCGAGGCGCTGTTTGATGAAGTCACCGGAATTTCGCTAAAGAGCGTGTTTGAGCATGCCGTTCGTGGCACCAAAGACCTACCATTAGCCGAAGCATTCGCCGCCTTCGCCATTCAATTACAAGATCGGCCGAGCAAGGGCCTACCATCACTGGGTGTGCGGTCCCGTAAGGATAGCGGCGACTGCAAGTTGGCGTCGGTCTATGAAGGCGGTGCTGCGCATCACGCTGGCTTATCCGCCGGTGACACGCTGGTGGCGTTGGATGATCTGAGAATTACCGCGTCGAATCTGGATACTTTACTGGCGCGATATAACATCGGTGATGTCGTTGTTATGCATGCATTCCGTCGCGATGAACTAATGACGTTTGAGGTATGCCTGCAGCCTGATGCTGCACCACAAGTCACGTTGTCGATGCGGGATAAGCCAGCTAATGCCATCAAGCTACGCGATGCGTGGCTCAAAGCGCGTTAAGGTCGATCAATCTCGCGCGTGAGGCCGCTCGCACGGAAGCGGAGCCGGTCAAATAACGCATCATGGTTCAACCCGCAGCCGTAAGGCGACACACCAAATAAGAAAGCGAGACAGCCCATGCCGCACGTCAGCAAAATTAATGGCAACTCATTGACGGGTAGTTTGTTAAAACCGCTCCTGCTAATACTGTCGCTCATGATGGCCTTGATTTCTACCGTTGCCATCAGCGCGGATCTGCCATCGGCATCGCCACAATCACAAGGCTTGTCCAAGGAGCGCTTGTCTCGGATTCGTAGCGTGATTGAGACCGAGATCAACGCTAATCGTATGCCGGGCGCGGTGGTACTCATCGCGCGCAAAGGCGCGATTGTTCATGCCGACTCGATTGGTTGGCAGGATAAATCCGCCAGTACACCCATGAAGCGTGACACCATCTTCCGCGCCTACTCCATGACCAAGCCGCTGGTCTCGGTGGTGACCATGATGCTGGTCGAAGAAGGCAAGCTGCAGCTGAATGACCCGGTGTCTAAATTTTTTCCGACGCTCGCTAATCTGCAAGTATTGAGCAACCCCGCTGATCCGAATAGTGTTCGCGAGCCTGCCAAACGTGCGATCACGGTTCACGATTTGCTGCGTCATACCTCGGGTCTGACTTATGGTGAGTTCACCCGCTTTGCGAGCGTGAAAGCAGCGTATGAAGAAGCTGGCTTGTTCTCTGCACAGACACCAATGCGGGCGCTGATGCTAACCCCAGAACAGCAAATCGATGCCTTCGCCAAAGCGCCGCTGGTATGGCAACCGGGCACCACCTTCGACTATGGCCTGTCGACAGATCTGCTTGGGCGGGTTTTAGAGAAAGTTTCCGGACAGTCGCTCAGCGCGCTGCTCGATGAAAAACTCGTCAAGCCGCTCGGCATGAAAGATACCCACTTCGTAGTGCCCGGCCCCAAGGTGGCGCGTATCGCCGAACCCTTAAAAATCGATCCCCTCACCGGCGGCCCGAGCATGCCGGTACTCGATGTCACCAAGCCCACTGGCAATGAATCCGGTGGCGCCGGCATGTCGACCACAGCTGACGATTATTTGCGCTTTTGTCAGATGATGCTCAATGGCGGTGTACTGGATGGTCGGCGCTACTTATCCCGCACCACCGTCGCGCTGATGAGCGCTGATCATCTTGGCCCCAAGGTCGCAACGCCGGTACAACCCGGCGAAGTCCTGATGGGGATACAGGGCTATACCTTTGGTCTGGGCTTCATGGTGCGGCAACAAGCGGGGATCGCTGGGGTACCGGGCTCAGAGGGTGATTACGCTTGGGGCGGTGCAGCAGGAACGTTTTTTTGGATCGACCCGAAGGAGCAACTGGTCGCCGTCATGTTGGCGCAGACCCCGGGGCCGATTCGGCAGACGTATCGCCGAATGATTAAGACTTTGGTTTATCAAGCGCTCGATTAAGGGAACATTGATTACTACGTCATGCCGGCGTAGGCCGGCATCCAGTGTCTTGAACTAGCTGGACTCCGGCCTTCGCCGGGATGACGTTGTAAAGTGAAGCAAGTCTAGAAATCATCCCAGCAAAAACGCCAGTAGCGAATCAAACTTCGCCGCATCAAAGCTGCCGTTATCCATCCGCATCAGTGCCGGGTGTGAAGGCGGTTCGACGCGTCGCTTCATGTAAGTATCCCAATTCGCAAGCTTCCAGTGATCGCGCTTGTCATTACGCGCTTCGATTCGTCGTTTGGCTTCTTCGCTAGAGAGATCGATCCACGCTACCCGGCACTCCGTGTTGACTGGCATGCCCAGTTCAGTCGGCTGAAAAAACTTGCCCGCCAAAATCTCGCGCGTAAATGGGCCGACTAAAATCACGTGGTTACCGATCTCAAGATTCTCGCGCGTGATATCAAGCAAGCCGGAGTACTCCTGATCGCGCAAATGCTGCAGATAGGTTGGGCTATCGCGATCCGCGGGGTCACCCGTCAGCAGGCCCATGATGTGTGAGCTGAACGCGCCGTAGGCAGTGTCCTTGTCCAGGAAGAAAAAATCATGGCCGAATTTCTTCGACAGCAGCGGCACCGCCCGTTTTGCGAGTGTGGTCTTGCCTGTACCCGCGTGGCCTGCAAACAAGATGAGTCTGGGGTTGGACATATCGAATGTTTTCAAATATTTATTAAAGTTGTCGGATTTGTTTTTCAAATGAGAAAAAAATTGTATGATGCGGCAAGCTGTTTTCTTCTGAAACTCGTCGAAAGAGAACAATATGGCAGAGATTCATGCGGCTGGATCACTCTTGGTAGGCGAAGGTGTCTTTATGAAGGGCACCATGCGCGTACCCGGCGTTGCCAGCGTGGATGGCAAACTGGAAGGTGAGCTTAGCGCCGACTCGGTCTTCATTCAGCAAAATGGCTCGATGAATGGCCAAACCACCGCCAATCATGTGCGGGTCGCTGGCACCCTGACAGACACCACCGTCGCCAACCGTACGCTGGTGGTGGAGTCGACTGGCTTGGTAGCTGGCTCTATTACCTACCAAGAGCTCGAGATCAAAAAAGGGGGCTCGCTGCAGGGGGGCATCTACAAGGTGGGACGCGAGGCACCTGTGATGCCAGCGCGTGCGCCAGAACCTCAACGCGCCATAGCACCTGAACCACCAGTATCACCGGAACCTGCCGCCGAACCAGCGACGGCCGAAGCGAGTGCACTCCCATCCGAGGATAGCTCGGTCGATGCATCGCCAGCGGCGGCGCCTGCACCAGCCAACGACCAAGCCAAAACCTGACGGCGGAAACGGACGGGATGTCGCCCGCTACTGCGGGCACATCACCTCCGACATGATCTTGCGCCGCGCTTCGGGGTCGGACTCTTTTTGCAGCTTTTCCATTAATGCCGCGAGGCGCTCCCCCTCGGCTTTCATCTTCGGATCTTCTGACATCTGCAGTTGCGGGTTTGGGGCTGTTACCGGCTGAGCGATCACAGGCTCAATATTCTCTGCGTGTGCAGCGTTGCAAATGGCAGCGCCAACCATGACGTGGACAAAGATTTTCATCATCTTGACCCCCTATCTGAGGTTTTCCGGATAAGCATGGCGTCGCATAACGTCAAGCAACGTACTGCTACTACCGTACTCATCGCATAATCATCCCGCAAGCCTGATCAAGCAATTTTTCCGTGACCGAGCCAGAGGTCACTGGTACCCACTGTGGATGCTGAACCGCGCTGGACTGGAGCGGCGCTCCCACTCCATCTTTATCTGCGTACGATATAAGCCACATCACGCGTGACTGTCGGAAGCGGCAATCGAACTCTTGCTGAGACCGAATCATCATCGCGCCGGCTTGATCTGCTTGCTCGTTGATCTGTACCTGCCAAATATAAACAATGTAACCCTTGCGGTTCATATTGGCCGCGTCGAGGAAATGTTTGCGCCCGACGTCCTCGTCCGTAACAAATACAAGCGCAGCGGCGATTTTCGGCAACATGACAAGCAGAAGGCTACCGAGTAATAAATCACGCCACCGACACCTTCCCGGTTTCTTCACGAGAGCTCACTCACTTCAGAGGCAAAGCAAGCTGAAGCATCAAGGCGTTGAATCCCAGTAGATTGACCTGCACACCAAAACCATCTCCGAGATCCCAGCCAAGTGCCGGCACAATACCTGGCGAGAAGCCGTTGTAATTGAGCGGCACTTTATCCTCATAGCGACCTTTATAGCCGTACAACAGACCACCAGTTACCTTTGCGTAGAGCTGAGGCTCACCGAACAAATTTCTGTACGATACGCCCCATGGGTAGTAATACATCGATGGCTGGCCAAAAGAATTCGTAAACAAAGCAACGCCGGCAACCGAACCACTAGTTCGCTCGCGCTCAACACCGACTAGCCAAACATGCTCATGCTCCGGACTGGGGCTGAAATGCCGGGTGTAGGGGGAAAAAGTGAGAAAATTTTGATCGCCGGTTTTTTTTTCGAGCGAAAAACCATCTGTCCAATCGCTTGCCCATGCGGCACTGCTGTTTAAGAAAAACAGTAGCGACAGCAAAGCTTGCGTAGTAAACCTTGAGAAGAAAAACATTGTATTTGTCGGAAAATAGCGGGGAAGACCGCAGTTTTAAATCAAGAATTGAAGGACCACAGTATCATTTATACCCGGGTCATTCAACTAAAATGCCAAGCTGCCACTAATTGCATTGCCGCGAATTAGTCTTACGCTCAGATCATTCAACACTAGACCCGAAGCCCCCGTGTTGCCATACACTCAATTACCCGATTACCAACGTAATTTTATACTGTTACTTGTCACCACCACCCTGATAAAGCTGTGGCTCGCGGCAGTATTTCCATTCACCGGTGATGAGGCTTACTTCTACCAGTGGGGTACGCATCCAGACTGGGGTGGCTTTTATGACCACCCGCCGATGGTCGGTTGGTGGCTGTGGGTCATGCAACAAATATCGTCACATCCGGTAGTACTTCGGCTTCCCGCAGTGTTGCTATGGATCTGTATCTGTTTCGGCATGATGGATCTGGTCGACCGAATAAATCCGGGCCAAGTAGAGCAACGCTGGCTACTCGGAAGTTTATTTCTGACGCTGCCTTTTACATGGGCTCTTAACTTCGTCACGACCGATACACCACTGATTTTTTTCTTGTTTTTTTCGGGGTACGCATTTATCCGCGCAGAACTTTCCGGGAAATTGCGCTGGGATATTGCGTGTGGCGTATTACTCGGCTTAGCACTGCTATCAAAATACTTTGCCGGGCTGCTCGCAATTACCTATGCAGCCTATCTTCTGCCACGCCGGCGTGGACTTGTCAGGGTCGTTTTAATCGCCGCCTGTGCGCTGCCGTTCATGGTCTTGAATTTGGCTTGGAACTCAACCCATTGCTGGAACAACATTTTGTTTAACTTGATTAACCGGAATCAAGGAGCTCATTTTTCTGCCTCGCAGATCGGATCGTATCTGCTGATGCTGATTTTTCTGATAACGCCTTGGTCATTGCTTGCACTGGTAAAAACAGATCAATGGCGCAAGCAATGGTATGTAAGCGCACTTTTCGTCATACCCTTGTTGTTACTTTTAGCTTTGTCACTGCGAAAACAAATCGGACTACATTGGATACTTGGCTTTCTACCTTTCCTCTTTTTATACGCTGGCCTCCACCTTCAACTTGATAAACTAAAGCGCCATCGACGATGGAACCTGTTACTTGGTATTCCGCTGCTAATTGCGCTACTTAGTTTAAGCCATCTACCCACCGATAGCTTCATGGCGTCAAACCGTCATACAGATATTGTCATGCATCGTGCAGGAAATTTACTCGCCACATCGGTCATGCAAGACTTACCTGGCGATACGATTCTGATGACTCGATCGTACAGCCAATCCTCGTTACTGGGGTTTCACGCAGGAGTTTATGTACCGGTGTTTGGCGCAGGGAGTTTTCATGCACGGCTTGATGACGGTATCACTGACTTCAGCAGCCTGAATGAAAAAAATATTCGCATTATTAGCAGCAAACCCATCGAGCTATCGCAGCTGGCGGATTATTTTGACAGCGTCACCTTAAAAGAGCGTTCAGTCGAAGGGGCTACATTCTGGATCGCGGACGGCTCAGGCTTTCGCTTCGAGCCTTATCGCAGCAACATTCTGCGCCAAATTGCAACGAGCTATTACGCAATCCCCGCCTGGTTACCCACATTGGATTGTAAGTTTTTGAGAAGCTATGGCTTCATTTGAATGAAAATCTTTTGTGTCCTATGTAGCTACTGAAGGCCGGCACAGCGATACCAATCCCGTGTGCAATCTCCGAGACCCAGTGATTGATGCCGATTAGCGGAAGTAGATAATACAGTCCCATACTTACCGCAAAAGTTTGCAGTATCCCGACACTATTCACCATCACAAAAAAAACCATACTTTTTCTGACTGGCTGACTGCTTTGCGGGAAAACGAAAAATCGCATCAGAACGAACGCCACGACCATACCCGTCAGATAGCCGAGTATCACCGCTGCAGAAAAATCGGTCCATTGGTTATAAACCACACGCGCAGAAAAATTCACTGCGGCAGCTAAACCACCAATACAAAGAAAGACCAGGAATTCTCGCTTCAGGAAGTGGTGGATCATTCAAATATTCAGCTTATGAAATATCCAGCGCGGCAAGTGCTGAACGATGAGCATAATTAGTTGCCATTTCGCGGGTACGTACGCTACCGGTTTACCGGCTTCTATCGCCTTCACGATCGCGCGCGCGACCTGATCAACTGCAGCCAGCCCGCTGGAAGGCAAATGCGCTGTCATAGGCGTAGCGGTCGGCCCCGGCTTGATCAACACAATTTTTATCCCGGTATAAGCAAAGCGATGCTGCAGTCCCTGCGCATAGCGCTCGACCATGCCCTTGCCTGCACCGTAAACATAATTCGCTTTGCGGCCGCGATCACCCGCCACTGAACCGATCAAGGCAAGCCTTCCTCGTCCCTGCTGTGCAAGCTGCTTGGCAAAGGCTTCGGCAAACAACACGGGCGACACACCATTAATCTGCAAAGCTGCCTCGGCGACATGAATATCCTGCTCACAAGAT
The DNA here is from genome assembly GCA_021299035.1 of Oxalobacteraceae bacterium. Classification (GTDB taxonomy): domain Bacteria; phylum Pseudomonadota; class Gammaproteobacteria; order Burkholderiales; family Burkholderiaceae_D; genus Pernthalerella; species Pernthalerella lacunae. The sequence continues at coordinate 12,249 of JAJTGD010000008.1, forward strand.
TGCTGCACCGGCAAATCACCATGCGCAATCAACACAATGTCGATTGGGGATTGCCCAGCTTGCTGCGCCAGCGAAGAAATTGCGTCTGCATCAAGAAAATCAATCTGGACGGTTTCTATCGCTGACTGCGGGCTACGAACCCGCAGATCATCGGCCACGCGTTGAACGCGCGACAGATCACGCCCCACAAGCAGGAAGTCAGCAGCTTCGCTTACCCACAACCGCGCACAATGCTCTGCAATCGCTGAACTGGCACCAATAATGACGATTCGCTTTTTACTCAATTTAATTCCCTAACAGTCGGCGCGACATCGCCGAGCTAATACCCGCATCTCGCAATGGCAGAAATTCATTCAAACGTGGATAACCCGCTTCGAACAAGGCGCGTGACATACGAGCATCTTTGGCAGGATACAGCCGACCGCCTGCCTCCATCACGATCGCATCGAGCCTCTCGAATACAGCCAACGTAGGCGCACCGACGTTCGGGAAGTCCAGTGCCAAGGTGACACCGGGTCGGGCAAAGCTCAGCATGCCGACCGCATCGCGCTGACCAAAAGTTTTAAGTACCGCGAGAAAAGAACCCATGCCAGCGCTCGAGATTGTCTTCAACAGGGTTTGTACACCTACGGCACCAACCTCCCGCGGCAAGACACATTGGTACTGGTAAAAACCACGCGGTCCGTACAGACGATTCCAGTCTTGTATTCGGTCTAAGGGGTGAAAAAACTGCTCGTAGTGCTGCAGCTGACGCGCCTGCGTTTTTTTCAGGCGATAGTACATCGCGTTGAAAGGTCGCAGCGAGAGCCGGTTCACAAGTGAAATTGGCGGCACGAAGGGGAAGCGAATGTCGGCGCGCGGTGGTGGTGCGGGCTGATTAACCGCAACTGGATTGGCCCGCATAAAAATGCCACGCCCTGATGGGTGCAGACAATCGATCCAGGACACCGTATGTTCCCAGTCGGCTTCCGAAGCGTCAGCCAGCGTGAAGAATTCTTGGAGGTCTTCAAAGGGATGCGTTTCTACCTCCAGCCATGGGCCAGGCACACGCCGCAGCTGCAGCTCGGCCTCGACGATCACACCCGTTAAACCAAGCCCACCGACCGTCGCTGCAAACATCGTATCGCCGGGTCGGCATGTGATGACTTCTCCACTGGTGCGCGCCAGCGTGAGCTGCGTGACATGGTCACCGAAGCAGCCATGGCGGTGATGATTTTTACCATGTACATCGTTAGCGATTGCGCCACCGACCGTGACATATTGCGTACCCGGCACAACCGGCAGCATCCAACCTCGCGTCACACCAAAGCGCTGAATTTCGCGCAGCAAGGTCCCCGACTCGCAACGCAAACAACCTGTCTGTTCATCAAATGCGATGAAACGATCGAGTGATCGCAGATCCCATAAAGTGCCGCCGGGATTGAGACAAACATCACCATAGCTACGGCCCATGCCAAATGCGAGGCCTTGACGTTGACCGGTGATTTCAGTCTTGATTCGGGTTCTGTCGGCGAGCGGCTGCATGTGGTGATCGGCGGTGCCGAGTCGCCCCCAGGCGCTAATGGCTACCATGCCCATCCCCGTGAGCCGACCAGTAAAACACCGAAGAAGATCACGCCAGCGATGAGGCCCACCCGATCACGCAAAGCGAATACCAAGGGGTCGTCATGCATCTCGCCGCGATGGGCTTTCATCCAGATACGGCTGATCCAGTACAGCAGCACTGGCACTGCCGCCCAGATCAATTCCGGCGAGCGATACAAACGTATGACAGCTTCACTATTCAAATAGAGCGCTAACACCAGTACAGAAGCGTAGCCAGACATCAGACCTAGTATTTGCACTAGGGAAGCATCCGAGGTCAGGTAGCCACGCCCATGCGCCCGTTCGCTGCCCGACTTGGACTGTAAGTCCAGTTCAGCGTAACGCTTGACGAAGGCCAACGACAGAAAGAAGAACGCGGAGAAGGCCAGTAACCAAAATGACAGTGGAATACTGACCGCAGCCGCCCCTGCGATCACCCGCAGCGTGTAGAGCATGGCGAGCGCGAGGCAATCAATAATCACCAATCGCTTCAGTACCAGCGAGTAGGCGCACGTCAGTGCAAAGTAAAACAAGAGCCAGCCGCTGAATGCCCAGCCAACCGGTACTGCGCACAGCAAGGCGCACACCAGTAACAGGGGTACCAGCATGACGCCCAGCGCGACCGGTATCTGTCCCGCAGCAAACGGACGAAAGCGCTTGCGTGGGTGCTGTCGGTCACTATCGAGATCGAGCAGATCATTCGCCACATACACCGCTGAAGCACACAAACTGAAGGCAACGAAGGCGAGCAACAAGCGCGGCAAGGTCTCGCCATCCGGAATCATGTGCGCTGCCATCGGCGCCATAAACAGCAAAAAATTTTTGGCCCATTGATGCGGGCGTAGCGCTCTTAGCAAAGCTTCACCGACTCGGTGGTCGGTGTCGAAGATCTTGTCGACCTCGGCGACGGTTTTCGCCTTTCTGGTGACCTCGGCTGAAGCATTGACCACGACAGCTTTACGGGCACGCTGCCACACATGCAGATCTACCGAGGCGTTACCGACATAGTCAAAGCCGCCCGCACCAAATAGCCGCTCGAGCGCATCAGCTTTTTTCACACCTCCAAGATTGGTATTGCCATCACTTGCAATGACTTCGTCGAAGATACCCAAGTGCTCGGAGATGGCCGTCGCAATACTGTGGTCTGCAGCGGTACAAAGCACTAGCTTGCGACCCTGCGCGCGTTGCTCGGTCAACCACGTGATCAGTGGCTGGTGATAGGGCAGCGTACTGGGATCAAATCGAGATAGCGCTGCGAGCCGTTGCTTGAGCACCGCCTTACCCTGCAAAAGCCAGAACGGCAGCTGCAATAACGCCAACGGATGCTCACGAAGCGCACGCAATGCGGCTTCGTGCAGGGTGTCCGAGCGGACCAGCGTACCGTCGAGATCGACAGCGAGCGGGATGGCATTCAAAGGCGTGTCCTTCTGGGGGTGAGCGGCTGCTTGCGCCAACTCGCGCGAGGGTATTTTAATTCAGCAGCACAATATGAATCGGCGCCCCTAGGCGCTTCCAGCAACTGCATCAGTCGCCCGAGTCCCGCGCGAACCGTCGGGATTGTTCAGCGCTGAACCGCGTCAACTACGGCTAAAGCGGTCATATTCACGATACGACGAACTGTCGCCGAGGGTGTGAGGATATGCACTGCCCGTGCGCAGCCAAGCAGCACCGGGCCAATCGCGATACCACCACCAGCGGTCATCTTCAGCAGGTTGTAGGCGATATTGGCAGCATCGATATTGGGCATCACTAACAGATTCGCGTCGCCTTTTAGCAAGGTATCGGGCATCACTGACTTCAGCAGGTGCGCATCAAGCGCGGTGTCACCATGCATCTCACCGTCGACCTCGAGATCGGGCGCACGTTCGCGAATCAAGGCCAACGCCTCACGCATCTTGAGTGCCGACTCGCTATTAGTACTACCGAAGTTGGAATGCGATAGCAAGGCGGCACGCGGGTAGAGGCCGAAGCGTCGCATTTCTTCGGCCGCCATGATGGTGATCTCAGCGATCTGCTCGGCGTTCGGATTCTCGTTGACATGGGTATCGACCAATACAATCTGTCGGTCATGCAGTACCAAGGCATTCATCGCGGCGTAGGTGTTCACCCCAGCGCGTTTACCTAGGATCATGTCGATGTAATGCAGATGCAGATCGGTGTTGCCGTAGGTGCCACAGATCATGCCGTCGGCATCACCCTTGTAAATGGCCATGGAACCAATGAGCGTATGGCGGCGGCGCATCTCCAGCTTCGCCCATTGCTCGGTCACGCCTTTACGGCGCGTCATCGCCAGGAACGTCTCCCAGTAGGAGCGGTAGCGATCATCCCGCTCAGGATTAATCACCTCGAAATCGTGCTCTGGGCGAATCCGCAAACCGTAACGTTGTATGCGCTGCTCAAGCACTGCGGGACGACCGACTAAAATCGGCTTGGCCAAATCCTCATCGAGTACGACTTGTACCGCGCGCAAGACGCGCTCTTCTTCGCCTTCGGCAAATACAATGCGCTTCTTCTCGGGTGGCGCTTTCTTCGCGATGGCAAACACCGGCTTCATCACGGTACCGCTGTGATAAACAAACTGCTGCAGGCGTTCCATATAGGCCGCCATGTCCTTGATTGGACGCGCGGCCACACCCGCTTGCTCAGCCGCGATGGCGACTGCGGGCGCAATCTTCAGCATCAGGCGTGGATCGAATGGTTTCGGAATTAGGTAGTCCGGCCCGAACGACAGATTGGTAACACCGTAAGTCGTTGCCACCACATCCGACTGCTCTGCCTGCGCCAATTCGGCAACGGCGTGGACAGTGGCAATCTCCATGCTGCGCGTGATAGTGGTAGCGCCGCAGTCAAGCGCACCCCGAAAAATATACGGGAAGCAGAGCACGTTATTGACTTGATTGGGGTAATCCGAACGTCCGGTCGCAATCACGGCGTCGTCACGTACTGCGCGCACCTCTTCCGGCAAAATCTCCGGTGTGGGGTTGGCTAGTGCCAGCACCAGTGGCCTAGGTGCCATCTGTCGCACCATCTCCTGCTTCAACACACCTCCGGCCGATAAACCCAGAAATATATCGGCACCGGGAATCACTTCCGCCAGTGTGCGTTGTTTGATGTCTTGCGCGAAGCGTTCTTTGTCCGGATCCATTAACTCGGTGCGACCTTTGTAGACCACGCCCGCCAGGTCGGTCACGATGATGTTCTCGATCGGGAAACCGAGGTCAACAATCAGATCAAGACAGGCCAGCGCCGCTGCACCCGCACCGGACACCACCATCTTGCAATGTTTGATGTCTTTGCCAACCACCTGCAAACCATTCAGGATAGCGGCACCGACAATAATCGCGGTACCGTGCTGATCATCATGAAACACCGGTATCTTCATCCGGCTACGTAATTTGCGCTCGATATAAAAGCACTCCGGTGCCTTGATATCTTCCAGATTCACCCCCCCGAAGGTTGGCTCAAGCGCGGCGATGATGTCGCACAGCTTGTCGGGATCAGTTTCATTCACCTCAATGTCGAATACGTCGATACCGGCAAATTTCTTGAACAGCACACCCTTACCTTCCATCACCGGCTTTGCAGCCAGCGGGCCGATGTTGCCCAGGCCGAGCACTGCAGTACCGTTGGTAATGACTGCGACGAGGTTACCGCGCGCGGTGTAGCGAAACGCATTCGCGGGGTCTGCCGCGATTTCTTCACAGGCTGCAGCCACCCCAGGGGAATACGCCAGTGCGAGATCGCGCTGATTGGTGAGTTGCTTGGTGGGCGTGACGGCGATTTTGCCGGGGGAAGGAAACTCGTGATACTCAAGCGCGGCCTGACGAAATTGCTGGCGCGCTTGCGCGGGGGTGTCGTGGGAATCCATGCGGGGCAGCTCTCGGCATGCTGTCTATTCGATGCCTTGATTCTAACAGACCGAGGTAGGCCAAACCTCGATGACACACGACGATTACCGACAAGACTACGGGCTAACTCGCCTATCAACAGTGTAGCCAATAGGCCTTCTGTACAATCGATAACATGCCTTCGGAATTCGACTTAATCGCTCGCTACTTCACCCGACCCACACGTAGTACGGGTGTGGTGCAACTAGGTGTGGGTGATGATTGCGCGCTGATTGCGCCACCGGCAAATGAGTCTCTCGCGGTGTCGACAGACATGCTGGTTGAAGGCCGGCACTTTCTGCCCGACGCAGATCCGGAATCACTGGGACATAAAGCCCTCGCAGTCAATCTGTCCGACCTAGCCGCCATGGGTGCGCGACCACTGGGTTTCAGTCTGGCGCTTGCACTTCCCTCTGCTGACGAAACCTGGCTGGCGTCATTTGCGCGCGGCTTGTTTGCGCTGGCAGATACCGAGCAGATTGAACTAATCGGCGGCGACACCACTCGCGGCCCGCTGACTATTTGCATCACGGTCTTTGGAAGCGTACCGATCGATCAAGCACTTCGTCGAGACGGTGCGCGGGCCAATGACGATATCTGGGTCTCTGGCAGCTTAGGCGATGCACGTCTTGGGCTCGATATATTGATGCGGCAGCGCAAGCTATCCGCAAGCGATTCAGCGATAGCGCTGCAGCGACTACATCGGCCCTCGCCCCGTTTGTCGCTCGGCTTGGCGCTACGTGGCGTGGCGAGTGCAGCAATTGACATCTCCGATGGTCTGATCGGCGACCTGGGGCATATTCTGCAGCGCTCGAGCGTTGGCGCTACCGTTGGGGCTGATGTATTGCCGATCGGTAGCGCGCTACGCTCGCAAGATCAGCAGACCCAGTATGAGTTTGCGTTGACGGGTGGCGATGATTATGAGCTGTGCTTTTGTGCGCCACCCTCACAACGTGATAGCGTGCTCACTGCTGCACAGAGCGCTGGCGTCTTAGTAACGTGTATCGGGCAGATAAGCGAAGCATCCGGTTTGCGTGTACTTGATGGTGCCGGCAAACCCCTGAATCTGCGCTTGCGATCTTTCGATCATTTTTCTAATCCATGAATATCACACCTACTGAAAAGGTCGAGGTGATTGAGCCCGCTTATTCGGTCAAGCGACTACCGAGCGTAAAGTTCATGCTCGCGCACCCATCCCATTTTTTTGCACTGGGTTTGGGTAGCGGTTTGTCGCCGATCATGCCTGGTACTGCCGGCACGCTGTTTGGTTGGCTTTGCTTTCATCTGCTAACCGATCAGTGGCCTGAAGTTTTCACGCCCAGTGTGTGGGCCGCGATTATCGTGCTTGGCTTCATTATTGGCGTGAAGATGTGCGATCGCGCTGGGCGAGCTTTAGGTGTGCCGGATCATGGCGCAATTGTGTGGGATGAGATCATCGCCATCTGGTTGGTATTGCTGCTTGTAACGCCCTGTAGTTTTGCGGCCGAGCTAGGCGCAGTACTGCTGTTCAGATTATTTGATATGGCGAAGCCGCCACCGATCCGCCAAATTGAGCGCCGTTATAAAGGCGGATTCGGCGTCATGATCGACGATATCCTTGCCGCATTTTTTACTTTACTCGTGATTGCCCTTTACCGTTTCTGATGGGCGCTTCTGATTATCGCTTCCGATCGATGTTTTGTATCAATGCTTCTGATCAAAGTTTCTGATAGATACTGCTGATCAGTATTTTTATACCCTCGACTAGCATCGATAGGCTGGTGGAATGAATGCGATGAGTAACTCCGAACAAACTCTACACACACTTGCCGAACAAATCGGCGATGCGCTTAAACAGAAGCGCTGGCTACTCACTACCGCTGAGTCGATCACTGGTGGCAGCATCTCTCAGTGCATTACGGATATAGCCGGCTCATCCGAATGGTTTGATTGCGGCTTGGTGACTTATTCCAATGCCTCAAAAACTGGTTTTCTGGATGTGCCCGAGGCCTTGATCGCGCAATTTGGCGCAGTCAGCGAAGAAGTCGCCGCCGCTATGGCAACTGGCGCGCTGGCTAATAGTGACGCCAATGTCGCGCTCTCTACTACCGGTATCGCTGGCCCGACGGGCGCCGTACCCGGTAAGCCCGTGGGCACGGTCTGCTTTGGCTGGACCAATGGCAAAAAGGTCATCACCGAAAGACTTGTGTTCCAGGGTGACCGTCACGCGGTACGCATGCAAACGACCGCACATGCTTTGCATGGTCTTCTGAAACTTCTGCACCAGCCGTAGAATGACTTATCGATTGCGATAAGCATTAATCGCATCGCGCGTTTCTCTCGCCACGCGTGCGGCAGCGTCGGCAAAACCCTCGCCGTCCACCTGCTTGGCATACAAAATCGCACGGGATGAATTGATCATCATGCCCATGCCATCACGGGTCTGACCAGCAAGCACCGTCGCCTCGATATCGCCACCTTGAGCGCCGATACCGGGTACTAGTAACGGCATCTCGCCCACGATTTTTCGGACCTCGGCAATCTCTTGGGGAAAGGTTGCCCCCACCACCAGTGCACACTGACCATGACGATTCCATTGCTGCGCTACCAGTCGCGCGACATGTTGATACAGCGGCTTTCCATCAACTTGCAGCGCTTGTAAGTCTGAGCCGCCTGGATTGGACGTGCGGCATAAAACAATCACACCCTTCTCACTCCACTGCAAATAGGGCTCGATCGAATCGAAGCCCATGTACGGATTCACTGTCACCGCATCCGCCTTGTACCGCTCGAATGCCTCGCGTGCGTACTGCTCGGCGGTAGCACCGATATCACCACGCTTGGCATCCAGCACGATAGGAATATCGGGGTAGTTTTGATTCAGGTAATCACAAATCGCTTGTAGTTGGTCCTCGGCAGCGAGCGCGGCGAAGTAGGCAATTTGTGGCTTGAAGGCACACGCGTAGCCGGCAGTGGCGTCGATGATAGCGCGGCAAAATTCAAATACCGCATCCGATCGTCCTTTCAACACGCCTGGAAACCGAGCGATATCGGGGTCGAGTCCGACACACAGCAAGGAATCATGTTGGCGGATCGCATTCGCGAGTTTAGTGGTGAAGGTCACAAGGTTTCAGTGTTGAGCTAGGGCGGAGTGGCATTGTAGCCTGTCGTGTTATTGTGCCGCCCCATGCATCAACTGACCCGCAAAGATCTCGTCCTACTGGGGTTCCTGATCCTGTTCTGGGGCCTCAACTGGCCGGTCATGAAAGCCAGCGTTCATGATTTCCCACCCTTGAGTTTTCGTAGCCTATCCATGATCGGCGGCTTGGCAGCGATTGCATTGATCGCCAAGCTCCAGCGGGCATCGCTACGCATTCCGCCCGGTCAGGTTATGACCGTGGTGAAGCTGGCGATTCCGAATATGTTGATCTGGCACGCTTGCATCATCATCGGCGTCAAGATGCTGTCGTCGGGGCGTGCCGCGATTCTGGGCTACACCATGCCGGTGTGGGCAGTGCTGTCTGGCTTGCTGTTTTTTGGTGATCGCATTCACCGGCGCGCGATGCTGGGCATCTTGCTCGCCATGCTGGGTGCAGGCCTGCTACTGTCGAGCGAGTTCGCGCATATTGCCGGGCAGCCGATCGGTACTTTGTTTGCATTGACCGCCGCTGCGGCATGGGGATTCGGCACGGTGCTGATGAAGCGCACCTCGCTCGATATGCCAACCATCTCGTTAACCTTCTGGATGCTGACGCTGACCACGACCGTCATGTCGCTCCTGTCGGTGCTATTCGAACGCTCAGCGTGGACCATGCCGAATGCCGTCACCTGGGCTGGCATTGTCTACAACTCGGTCATTATTTTCGCTTACGCGCATGTGGTCTGGTTCCGCTTGGCGCGCTTGCTCCCACCAGTAGTCTCTAGCCTGTCGGTGATGCTGATTCCCGTGCTGGGTACTTTTTCTGGCGCCTGGATGCTGGGTGAAACACCGCAGTGGCAAGACTATGTCGCAATGCTGCTCATACTGGCTGCGATGTCGACAGTGATGCTGACACCTGCCAAGCAAGATCAGTGATGTTCGTACACCCACAGCAATAGCTGATCAAACGCCGCACGCGCCTCATTGGCTTTAGGGTGATTGATCATCGCAACCACCGCCAAGCGTTTACCTGAGCGCGCGGTGACATAGCCCGCGATGCTGGCAACGTCATCAAGGCTGCCAGTCTTGATGTGGGCACGCCCTTTGAGTGGCGAGCCATCAAAGCGCTTCGCCATGGTGCCGTCGACACCGGCTACGGGCAACGAAGCCACAAACTCCGGCATGGTGGGCTGCTGCCATGCGCGCTGCAGCACTGCAGCGAGCGCCGCCGCGGAGAGCTTCTCTTCACGCGCCAAGCCGGAGCCGTTTTGCAGGACCAGCGTGCTGCTGTCTAGCCCTGTAGTTTTCATCCACTCCACCACCCGAATCACAGCAGCAGACGAAGAAGCCGGCGCATCGCCCCGACGCGCTGCCAAGCTCAGCAACAAATTGCGCGCCATCACATTATTGCTAAATTTATTGATGTCACGCAGTTGCGATGCGAGCGGTGCTGAAACCCACTGCGTCAATTCGCGCGCGTCACTCCGTAATTCACCATCGATCACATTGCCGCTGAGCGTTCCTCCCAATTGTGACCACAAGGCGCGAAACACGGCGCCGAAATACTGTCGGTGATCCAGGGTATGCAAATGAAAGCTGAGTTCGCGCTCACCGCAACTGAGCGGCAAGCCACCACCGAAGCGCAAGCCTTGCGGACTGAATTTAGGTTGTAGTTGATCGCGCACGCCATTACACGGACCATCGATCGTCATCGGTGACTCGACCGTAAAGCCCGCCAAGACCGGTTCACTCGCTAGTTGAGCTGTCTGACCGACGGCTCTTGGCTGCAGTAATAGAGTGATCGCCTTGGCGTCGAGCAGCAGCGCATCCGGGCTGGCGTTATAGGCGCGCTCTGGACGCCCGTCAAAGGCGGCCGGATCCTGCGGCTCGACACGAAATAATCGCCGATCCAGCACCAACTGCCCACGAATCTCGCGCAGGCCTAATGCGCGCAAACGAGTCAGCAGTCGCCAAAGATCTTCGTGCGCAAAGCGCGGGTCGCCGCTGCCCTCAATCACGAGATCTCCGCGCAGCACATCGGCCTCGATCACGCCCTGCGCATATACCCGTGTGACCCACCGATAGTCTGGGCCGAGCAACTCGAGCGCCGCTTGCGTAGTCAGCAGCTTCATCACCGAGGCCGGCTTGAATGCGCGTGCATGATTCACAGCCAGCAGTGGCTTGCCGCCATCCACCGAACGCACATCTAAGGCAACCGCTTCAAGCGGTATGCCATAGCGACGCAATTCACTTAGAACTGCAGGCGGCACACTACCGGCGGCAAACGCAAGTTGGGTCAACAGCAGAAAAAGTAGCAGGCAATACCGCATAGGTGTATTTATGAAGGGGTACCAAATTATCCCATGCGTTTGATTGACGTCTTGTACTGCTTTCGCCTACGCTGCGCTGCCATGTCCGAGTCTCATTCAATCCCTTTCATCGCTGCGGCCCAAGTACGCGCAGCGCTGCCCTACCCCGCGCTGATGGAGGCGCTGCGCAGGGCTTTTGCCGACGCCGATCAAGTTCAGGTACCGCGCCGACACGCGCATGCTTTGCCGGGGGACGCAACATTGCTTTTAATGCCAGCTTGGCACGCGCATCAGCATCTCGGAATCAAGCTGGTGACCGTCACGCCGATGAATCGCGAGCGTGATCTGCCCACAGTGCACGCGCTGTACGTGTTGTCGAGTACAGAAACGGGTGTACCGCTCGCGATCATCGATGGTGAGGTGCTGACGTTGCGCCGCACTGCAGCCGTATCGGCGCTGGCGTCGCGTTTTCTGTCGCGAAGCGATAGCCGAACGTTGCTGATGGTAGGCACAGGGCGCTTGGCACCGGAAATGGTGGTCGCGCACTGCGAAGCACGCAATCTCCAGCGCGTGATCGTCTGGGGCCGTAGCGAAAGCAAGGCCCGAGATAGCGTCGGCCGAATCAGGGCGGCGGGCTTACCGGATCATGTCGACATTCAAACCGGGCCGTCGTTGGCTGCGGCTTGCGCCGAGGCCGACATTATCTGCTGCGCCACCACCAGCACCGAACCGCTGCTGCGCGCGGCATGGGTGAAGCCGGGGACTCATATTGATCTGGTGGGCGGTTTTCGGCCGACCATGCGTGAAGCGGACGATGCACTCATGACCACTGCGGCACTGTTTGTCGACACGCAAGAGGGTGCGCTGGCAGAGGCGGGGGATTTGACCCAACCGATGCAGGCTGGGCTGCTGCTGCCCACAGACTTACTTGCCGATCTTGGCGCGCTGTCACACGGCGCGCATCCCGGTCGTCAAACTGCCGATCAAATTACGCTGTTCAAGTCGGTCGGCAGCGCTTTGGCGGACCTGGCGGCCGCCGGACTGGTTCAAGAATTATCAATTCAATAATCATCTCCCGCTTATTCGCAGTAAATTGCGCTAGGGATTCTTGAAAAACCGACCACCCGTCCTTATACTTGGCACTCGTTGAAGGAGAGTGCTAACAACTCCCCTGAAGACTGTTTTCACCTAACCGGTCGCGAGCGGGCCCAGCGCTTTGCAAGTGGCCAAAAATAACTGTAACCCACTGTTTTTAAAAGGAGCTTTCATGAGCCTTCGTCCCCTCCACGACCGCGTGATCGTCGAGCGCCAGGAACAGGAAACAAAAACCGCTTCAGGCATCGTGCTGCCCGAGGCAGCCGCCGAGAAGCCGGACATGGGCAAAGTGATCGCTGTCGGCAACGGCAAGATCCTGGAAGATGGCAAGGTCCGCCCGCTGGACGTCAAAGTCGGCGACACCATCCTGTTCGGCAAGTACTCCGGCCAAACCGTCAAAGTTGACGGCAAAGAAGTGCTAGTCATGCGCGAAGACGACATCATGGCCGTTGTTGCCTGATAAACGTCCGGCGGACATTGGCGGCCATCCTGACGTCATGCAGGATCGATAGGGCCCCGATCACTCCCCGACAACGACTTCGAATTACTGAGTCCACTGAATATTTCAAGGAGTAAGCACCATGGCAGCTAAAGAAGTAGTGTTTGGCGATCTCGCACGCGCCAAAATGGTCGAAGGCGTCAATATCCTCGCCAATGCAGTTAAAGTCACCCTCGGCCCGAAAGGCCGCAATGTCGTGCTCGAGCGTTCGTTCGGCGCACCGACCGTCACCAAGGATGGTGTGTCGGTTGCCAAAGAAATCGAGCTGAAAGACAAGCTGATGAACATGGGCGCGCAAATGGTGAAGGAAGTCGCGTCCAAGACTTCCGACAACGCCGGTGACGGCACCACCACCGCAACCGTGCTGGCCCAGGCCATCGTGCGCGAAGGCATGAAGTACGTGGCTGCTGGCATGAACCCGATGGATCTGAAGCGCGGTATCGACAAAGCAGTCACCGCAACGGTTGAAGAGCTTAAGAAGATTGCTAAGCCTTGCACCACGTCGAAAGAAATCGCGCAGGTCGGCTCGATCTCGGCCAACTCGGATGCGTCGATCGGTGAGCGTATCGCCGAGGCGATGGAGAAGGTTGGTAAAGAAGGCGTCATTACCGTTGAAGACGGCAAGTCGCTGAATGATGAGCTCGATATCGTCGAGGGTATGCAATTCGACCGCGGCTATCTGTCGCCTTACTTCATCAACAACCCGGACAAGCAAGTGGCGCTGCTCGACAATCCGTTCATCCTGCTGTGCGACAAGAAAATCTCGAACATCCGTGATCTGCTGCCGGTGCTCGAGCAAGTCGCCAAAGCGGGTCGTCCACTGCTGATCATCGCTGAAGACATCGAAGGCGAGGCGCTGGCAACGCTGGTGGTGAACAACATCCGCGGCATCCTGAAGACTTGCGCAGTCAAGGCACCAGGCTTCGGCGATCGTCGTAAGGCAATGCTGGAAGACATCGCCGTCCTGACCGGTGGCCATGTTGTCTCGGAAGAAGTCGGCATGACCCTCGAAAAAATCACGCTGAACGATCTGGGCCAAGCCAAGCGCATCGAAGTGGCGAAAGAGAACACCATCGTGATCGACGGTGCAGGTCAAACTGCCGCTATCGAAAGCCGCGTAAAGCAGATCCGTGTGCAAATCGAAGAAGCCACCTCCGACTACGACCGCGAGAAATTGCAAGAGCGTGTCGCCAAGCTGGCGGGCGGCGTTGCCGTGATCAAGGTTGGCGCAGCCACCGAAGTCGAAATGAAGGAAAAGAAAGCGCGCGTTGAAGATGCACTACACGCAACTCGCGCAGCCGTTGAAGAAGGTATCGTGGCTGGTGGTGGCGTGGCACTGCTGCGTGCACGTGCCAGCGTCAAGGTGAAGGGTGACAACACTGATCAAGACGCCGGTATCCGTATCGTGATGCGCGCGATCGAAGAGCCTCTGCGCATGATCGTCAGCAACGCTGGCGAAGAGGCCTCGGTTGTGGTCAACAAAGTGCTCGAAGGCAAAGGCAACTTTGGCTACAACGCTGCAAACGGCACCTACGGCGACATGGTCGAGATGGGCGTGCTGGATCCGGCCAAGGTGACACGTTCGGCGCTGCAAAATGCGGCTTCGATCGCTGGCCTGATGCTCACCACCGACTGCATGGTGTCCGAGTTGACGGAAGACAAGCCAGCCGCTGGCCCAGGCATGGGCGGTATGGGTGGCATGGGCGGCATGGATGGCATGATGTAATCCTGCTCTCCGCACGCAGTACCCCGAAAGGCCTGTAGAAATACAGGCCTTTTTTATTGCCCCTCAGTATCAGTATTTGCGCCAGCTCGCAAAAACTGCATCCCAACGGACCAAAGCGTCCGATCCGCTCCGATCAAGTGAACAATTAGCCGGTGATTGAAACTTATCAATAGCTGTTCGTTATTCGACGAGCGGTAACAAATCAAAGACTCTCCGCCAGCCCGAGCGCCTCGACCGAGACGCTTGCTGTTAGGGCCGCTTAGGCCATACGAAAAGTAGGGCAAAGCATCGCTCGCGATATCAGCAGGGCCTTGGTAGCGGGTCTTAAAAATAAAAGCTGGAGGTGACACCCTATGTTTAGACTAGTAAGGTCAATGGGCCCTGCACGCACGCACGGTCCCAAGCGCGCTTATCGACCAATGCATACGACAACCGGTGAAGATAACCGGGTTACCAAGCTAAAAATGCATATCAGCGAAGCAGTCGCTGATGGAGGAAGGAAGAAACTACAAGCGCTACGAGACTCCGATCTTTACCATGAGTGCTATGAATGGGGGAGACGACAAGCGATCAGTGCGTCGACAAGTAGCGATGGTAGTCAGCATACTGGCGCAAGAAATGCCGCGGCAATACACACGATTTGCTACGCACTCGACGCATATACCGTTTTTGCGACACGGTATGAGGCTACACCCATCTCGCTCAATCAAAGATCCACACAAGGCAAGACGGATTTTGAGCAGGCCTTTCTCAGGCAGATCCATGCTAAGCACCGAAATGATCTGCTTGAGCAGTTTCACGCAACATTTCAAAAAAACGATGAGGAAAGAAGGCAAGCATTACTGTCCTCGCTTAGCCCAACCCTGCGCGAACGCTTGAGTGCTGATGGCGTGATTAAGGGCGTCGCAGATCAGATGGACCGTATCGGTGGCGAATCGCTCAACACCTCATTCATTGGCTTGAGCGAAGCGGAGCTGTTGGCCTTACTCGACTACCTTAGCTCATCCAGCGGAACCTTCAACATCATCAACGGCGCAGCAATGGCACACGCCTACTATGGCGAGCCAGCACTTCAATCTTGCGTTAATTTTTATAGCACCACCCTGAATAGTGCGATCGACAAGCTGTGTAAACACCCATGGTTTGCCCGAAGCAATATCACGGTCTACAAGGGAATAAGATTAACGACCCTTGATGAGCCATTCCGTACCGCAATGCTGCGCGAGGCTTACCAGCAAAAGGGGTGGGTAAGCTTCCCAAGCGTACTGTCAGCCAGTTGTGATGAGAACAGTAGCTACGCGCGGACCAAGTTTTCTGAGGGTTATGGTCTGGAGTGCGTCATTACTATGCGACAGGGCCTGTACGCTGACCCCTTTCATGATATTCGGAGCATGGGTGAGCATGAAATTCTCGGCCCAGCGAGACAGCGTTTTAAGGTGCAAGACCGGTCTTCCATGACGGTCAGTGATCCGCAAACGGGCACCGTGCAGGAAGTTGATCGATATCACCTGCGACCGGCGGACTGATCGACAGTCGGACCGAATCAACCAACGGCACCTGAGAAGGTGCCGTCGGTTTTTTCAAGGCTTCGAGCGCCAGGACGGTGTGCGCTTATCAATGAAAGCTTGCACGCCCTCGAGGGCACAGTCGTCCATCATGTTGCACGCCATAGTCTCACCGGCGAGCTGATAAGCCGCGGCAAGCCCCATCTCATTCTGTCGATAGAACATCTGCTTACCCATCGCAATGGCGACTGCCGGCTTGGCAATGATGGACGCAGTGAGCCGGGCAATTTCCTCATCGAGCGCTTCCGGAGCAACCACGCGGTTGACCAAACCGCGCGCTTGCGCCTCATGCGCATCGATAAAATCTCCTGTGAGGAGCATTTCCATGGCCTGCTTGCGAAGTACATTGCGCGATAGCGCTACTGCAGGTGTCGAGCAAAACAAACCATAGTTCACACCGGATGCCGCAAACCGCGCCTCGGTGGATGCGACTGCCAGATCGCAAGTTGCGACCAGCTGGCAACCCGCCGCCGTAGCAAGACCATGAACACGCGCGATCACGGGCTGCGGTATTTTTTGTAGCGAGAGCATCAGTTGACTGCACTGCTTGAATAACTGCTGATAGTAATCAAGTGAGGGGGTAGCACGCATTTGCTTCAGATCGTGTCCGGCACAAAAAGCCTTGCCCTCCCCTGCCAGTACCACGACCCGCACACGACTATCGGCTGCAATCGCATTGATCTCGTGCTGCAGTACGTCCATCATGGCTTTCGACAAGGGGTTCAGTCGATCACCACGATTTAGCGTGAGTGTGGCTACCCCATTCTCATCCCGACGCAAGAGATAGGGTGGATCTTCATTCATGAGCGGCTGTGCCATGGTCTCTCCCGATTTTTTGATTACTCAGCTTCTTCCGGCAAAGCTTCGGTTGGCGCCACCACAAAACTCGCCAGCAGCGCAACGCGGCTTTCTGGTGTTTCCAAACTGACGCGGCCAAGCACGCCGCTACGATAATCCTGCAGCAAGGTATGCGCGGCTTTCTCGAGATCGAGGTCGCCACCCTTCAAGCGGTAGCCGCGTGCACGCGCGATGGTTTCGATCATACCCGGTCCGTCCAGCGCCTCGACTTTTGAGCCATAACGCTTTGCCAGTAGCTGCGGATAATGTAGCAACAGCTGATCTGCGAGAAAGTGGGCAACTTCTTCTTCAATAATCGCGTTGACACCGATTGCATGACTCGCCGCTAACATCAGACCATCTGAGGGATGGGCGATTTTTGGCCACATCAAGCCGGGCGTATCGATCAGTACGATGTTATTCCCGAGCTGCAGCCGTTGCTGCGTCTTGGTCACGGCGGGTTCATCACCCACCCTGGCGACGCGCTTCTTTAGTAAAGCGTTCATCAGGGTCGACTTACCGACGTTGGGTATTCCCATGATCATCATGCGTAATGGCTTGAGTGCTGTACCCCGGTGCGGCGCTAGCTTGAGGCAGAGCGCAGGCAACTTCGCCACCTCGGCGGGCTTACGGCAAGAAAGCGCGACCGCACTCACCTGAGGCTGCG
This sequence comes from Oxalobacteraceae bacterium, assembly GCA_021299035.1. Taxonomy (GTDB): domain Bacteria; phylum Pseudomonadota; class Gammaproteobacteria; order Burkholderiales; family Burkholderiaceae_D; genus Pernthalerella; species Pernthalerella lacunae. The sequence continues at coordinate 29,536 of JAJTGD010000008.1, forward strand.
CGCCAAAATAGGCCAGCCAGGCCTTGGTCGCAGCAGGATCAGCCAAATCGCTCTTGTTCAAAATCTTCAAGCACGGCCGCTGACGCGCGCGGCGTAATTCCTCAATCATTGGGTTACTACTTGCCTGCGGCAAGCGTGCGTCCAGCACCTCGATGACCAGGTCGACCTTCTCCATGGATTCCGCCGCTTTCTTGCGGGCGGCGTTCATGTGACCGGGGAACCATTGGATGGACATAAGATAAGCGAATGAGAAATCTGCGGGCTATTCTAACTGCGGGCCACGTTGGTGCCAGAAAACTACCCACCCAAGGCACATGGCTGGTAAGCGGATCAGATATGGCCACAGGGGCTATTTCGAGCATTATGCATGAGGCATTGATGCTCTATACTCTGCGCGCATCTTGCCGTCTGCCTGCCACTGTCACTTCGATGAAAAAAATTCCTGCCCTATTGATTCAAGCGCTTGCGGTCGCGATGCTTGCCGCCTCTCCTGCACACGCGACCCACCCGTCCAGCAGCAAGAAAAAGCCGATTGCAAAGTCGCGTAGCGCCAAAGTGAAGCCCGCGCAGAAATCACGGTCCAAATCAAAAGCGACAATACCGGCAGCCGAATTTGCCAATTTCACACAGTGGCAAGCGGTTGATGGATTTATTGACGAGATGTGCCGCGATCACGGCTTCGAGCGCGAAGCTCTGCGTAGCTTGTTCGGCCAGATTCATTATCTCGATAGTGTGGTGAAGTTAATCAATCCACCGCCCGTTGGCACAGTCAAGAACTGGAGTGTATACCGGGCTCGCTTCATTGAGCCACGTCGACTGAATGCAGGCACAAAATTCTGGAACCGCTATACGGTAGAGCTAGAACGTGCACAGCAAGAATTCGGCGTGCCGGCCGAGATTATCGTTGGGGTACTGGGCGTAGAAACTATGTACGGACAAGCCGCGGGCAAGTTTCGCGTCGTCGACTCACTCACCACGCTTGCCTTCGCCTATCCTGAAACGCCCAACCGTGAGCCTCGAATGGCTTACTTCAGAAATGAGCTAAAACAAGCACTGCTCTATGCGCGGGAAAGTAACGTCGACTCACTCTCCTTGCATGGTTCATTTGCAGGCGCGATTGGTTGGCCACAATTCATGCCCGGCAGTATTCGTCGCTACGCAGTAGATTTCGATGGTGACGGAAAAATTGATCTGCGCAATTCCGCAGTCGACGCGATCGGTAGTATTGCCAGCTTTTTGTCGCAGCACGGCTGGCAACGTGACCAGCCACTTGTGTTTCCCGTGCGGGTGACAGCCGATATGCCCTGGCCATCGCTAATCGGTCGGAGTTTGGAGGCCAAGCTCAGCCGTGAAGAGCTGCAGGTCGCTGGCGTCATTGTGCCGGACGAAGTACCCGCTTCTCACCCTTATGGGCTGTTCGATCTGGAAGACGGTAGCCAGCCTACCCGCTACTTGCTAGGAACCCAAAACTTCTTCGCCATCACCCACTACAACCGCAGCTACTACTACGCGATGGCCGTGATCGAACTGGGACAGGCAATCAGCCGCCATCGTCTTCGTTGAGTTGATCGTCGCGCTAGACGCGCGATCAACGATCTAAGACTCGACTCACCGCACCAATTTCAAAAATGTTTACAGAGTTACTAACAACCCATAGAATTTGTTGTTAATTATAAAACTCAATTGCCTATCGGCTGCGATGGTTGGTGCGACTCTCCGGCAAACGAACAGATCAACTCCGCTGCGTCCCCTGACCGCCGCATTTGAATCACCTGACCTACTCGGAACCAAGACCCTATGAGCACTCCGTCTGATCATCAGGATAGCCATCGACTTGCAGACCAGATTGCCTACGATCCCAACAATTTGTTGGATTCACTGATCGAAAAGCTTCATCTGAAAAATGACGCCGCCTTGTCCCGCGCGCTCGAAGTGGCACCCCCGGTGATCAGTAAGATTCGCCATCGCCGGTTACCGGTCGGTGCCTCGCTGCTGATCCGAATGCATGAGGTGAGCAATCTATCGATACGCGACTTACGGGTGCTGATGGGCGATAGGCGTGAGAAATTCCGTATCAGCGATAAGCAGTTCAAACCAAAACCTGCTGCACACTAATAATGTCGCTGGCTAGGTGGGGCTGACGAAGACATTACTCGACGTACGACGAGTCAGCACCAACACCGCCAGCGCCCTTTTGCTTGGGCCGTCTAAGCGGGGAAAACGCCGGTGGAGAGATACCTATCTCCCCGATCGCACACGATAAACACGATGACCGCATTTTCAACGGTCATCGCAACTCGTAACGCTACCTCGCAAGCACCGGCAGCAGAGATACCGGCAAAGATTCCCTCTTCTGTAGCCATACGACGCGCCATTTGCTCGGCTACTGCCTGACTGACGCTCTCGACCTGATCAACTCGGGTACGGTCAAAAATTTTCGGGAGATAGGCTTCGGGCCACTTTCGTATGCCTGGAATTTGTGAACCTTCTTCGGGTTGTGCACCGACGATACGAATGTCTGGATTCTTTTCTTTCAGGTAGCGCGACACACCCATAATGGTACCGGTGGTGCCCATCGCACTAACAAAATGCGTGACGCGACCCTCGGTATCGCGCCAGATCTCCGGCCCGGTGGTTTCATAGTGCGCGCGCGGGTTGTCCGGATTGGCGAACTGATCGAGAATTTTGCCTTTGCCGTCACGCTGCATCTGATCGGCTAAGTCGCGTGCGTATTCCATACCACCGGATTTAGGCGTGAGCACGATCTCTGCACCATACGCTGCCATGCTCTGGCGCCGTTCGAGACTCAGGTTCTCCGGCATCAGCAGAATCATGCGGTAGCCCTTCATGGCTGCTGCCATGGCCAGCGCAATACCGGTATTGCCACTGGTGGCCTCAATCAGGGTGTCCCCAGGCTTGATCTCGCCACGCTCCTCGGCCCCGCGAATCATGGCGAGCGCCGGTCGGTCTTTCACCGAGCCCGCGGGATTATTCCCTTCAAGCTTGCCGAGAATGATGTTGTTACGCCGAGCGATTTCTTCACCAGGTAAGCGCTTAAGCTGTGCCAGTGGGGTATTACCTACGAGATCCTCGATCGAATGAAATGACATGGCGATGTTTTGCTAAGAGCAAAGTAAACCGCCATTGTAGTGGAAAGCCTTCAGGCGCTACGGCCACTGTACGCGACCGTAGTCAGACTGATTACTTATTGGCGGGCGCCTTCTCAACACCCTTCTCGGCGCCCTTTTCCATACCCTTCTCGGCACCCTTGTCAGCGCCCTTCTCTCCAGCCTTTACTGCAGCTTTATCCTCCCGCTTGCCGGACTTGCTGCTACCAGACGCAGGGCTCTCATAGCTCTTGCCGTTGACAGTCAGGCCAGCTGCCGAGAGTTTGACCGCATTGCGAGCACCGACGCCTTTGACACGTCGCTCCAGATCCGCCCAATCCTTGAAGTTTCCATTTTTCTCGCGCTCGGCAAGAATCGCTTTCGATGTTGCAGGACCCACGCCCGTAATACTGTCTAGTGCTGCTTGATCGGCAGTATTGACATCGGCCGCTGCAAATACCGAACCTGCAAACATCAGCAGCGCGAGGGCTGGCAACCAGAATTTTTTCAACATGAATGACTCCGCGTTAAGTTGATCAGAAGCGCGGCCAAGAACAACAGAGGCCGCGACAGCATTAAACGCGAGGAAAGCTGAATTGAACGAGCAAGAAGGGATGATTGTTTTGCATTGTGCGGTGATAGGTCAGGCTTGACCCATTACCGACAAATCTTCGGTACGACGCGGTGCGTAGCTCTCCCAATGACTACAACCCGGGCAATGCCAGTAGAACTGTCGTGACTTGAAGCCGCAGTGACCGCACTGATAACGACCAAGCTTTTGCGCATAGCCTCCGACTAAACTCTTTACCATCGACAACTCGGCGAGCCGTTCAGGCGGTGCGTGCATGAGACGCGCCTCGATCAATTTATCGAGACCAAGCAGTGTTGGCGTACGACGCAATTCATCATTTACTAATTGATTCGCTGCATCAGCACCATCGAGTTCGAGTACTCCGCGAAATACCACCTCCAGCAAATCAATCGAAGGTGTCTCAGCTAGATAACCGCGCAAGAGGTTGAGTCCCTCACGTAAACGATCGACATGCCGGTACCCTTCCAACAATCGCTGTGCAACCAACCCCACATGCGCCGCGCTCTGCTGCTCGACACGACGCCAAGTACGAAGTGCCGCTTCAGTGTCGCCTTTGGCCAGCAAGGCATCACCGGATAACAAGGTGGCGCGGACATTATTGCGATCGTAGGCAAGCGCTTTATCGAGCGTCTCCAGCGCTGCATCCGGATTTACATGCACCAACTCATCCTGCGCTATCTCGCAATGAAACTGCGCGATCTCTTTTTGGTAGGCACCAGAACCCGACGCTTGCAGCGCCAGCGCGGCGTCAATCGCACGTCGCCACGCTTTCTCGCGCTGATAAATTTCCAGCAGCGCGCGGCTTGCCATTGGCGCAAATGCCGTCCCCTCGAGCTGATGAAAAGTTTCTTCGGCACGGTCGAGCAGACCCGCCTTGAGATAATCCTGCGCCAGCTCGAAGCGTGCCTTGGCACTCATCTCTGCCGATAAGTCTGCGCGGGCCAGTAGATTTTGATGGACCCGTACTGCACGCTCAATTTCGCCACGCCGACGGAATAACTTGCCTAGGGCAAAATGAAGTTCTGCGGTTTCCGGATCCAGGCGGGCAATCTCGACGAAGGCATCAATGGCTTTGTCGGGATCTTCATCGAGCAAGGCATTCAAGCCTTGGTAATAGCTACGCGGTAGCCGTCGCGACTCCGAGATTACATGACGGATATCGACGCGCGCAGCAATCCAGCCGAGCGCAAAAAAGAAAGGGATAGAGACCAGCCACCAGGTTTCGAATTCCATACGAGCTCCTGGTCAGAGACCAACCTGCTCAATCAGACTGTCTGGCGCTGGCGGCTGGCTGCGGACTTTGGCAAGCTCTGCCGCCGACTGCTTTTGCTGCTCGGCTTCACGCTTCAACGCTAACAACTCGCGACGGTAACGCAGCAAGGCACTGGTCATGGCAAGCACGCCAATCACTAAGCCAAGCAACAGGAAACCCAGCAACAGCAGGATCAGGGGCGCAGTCGCTTTTGCGTTCCAGAACAGGTGGAGTACAACCTCATCGGTATTCTTCAATGCAAAATCAAAGAACACAATGAAGAGCGCGATCGACAGCAAACGAATCAGGAGTTTCATCGTCGCGCTCCTTGTGCAAGTGACTGACGAGCGGGTCAGTCGTCATGGATCGGTTGCCCGACCATGGCGTCGACCCGCTCACGCAATTCTTTACCCGCCTTGAAGTGCGGCACCCGTTTGCCTGGCACCACCACTGTCTCACCAGACTTCGGGTTACGCCCGATACGTGGCGGACGGCTGTTGGTCGCGAAGCTACCGAAGCCACGAATCTCGATACGCTGACCTGAGATCAGCGCATCGGTCATCGCGTCCAGCAGCGTCTTGACCGTGAAATCCGCATCCTTGGCTACCAGTTGCGGATAACGCTCAGCCAGACGGGCGATTAGCTCCGACTTGGTCATCGGCAAGGCCTGCTCAGCTCTTGGTGTCGAGCTTGGCTTTCAGCAGCGCGCCCAGGCTGGTGGTGCCCGATGCGGCAGCGGAATCGCTGGACATCTTCTGCATCGCATCCTGAGTCTCTGCGTTGTCCTTCGCCTTGATCGAGAGCTGAATGCTGCGCGCCTTGCGATCGATATTGATGATCATCGTCTCAACCGAATCACCCTCTTTGAGGTGGGTGCCAGCATCTTCGACACGATCACGCGAGATTTCAGATGCACGCAGATAGCCTTCAACCTCTTCTGACAAAGTGATCGTGGCACCCTTCGGCTCGACTGATTTCACAACGCCATGCACCAACGCACCCTTGTCGTTCATCGCGCAGTAATTGTTGAACGGATCGCCCTCGAGCTGTTTAACGCCCAAGGAAACACGCTCGCGCTCGACATCAATCGCCAACACCACGGCCTCGAGCTCATCGCCCTTTTTGAAGCGGCGCACTGCCTCTTCACCGGTTTCGCTCCACGACAGATCCGACAAGTGGACCAGACCATCAATGTTGCCTGCAAGACCGATGAATACACCGAAGTCAGTGATCGACTTGATGGCGCCGCGGACTTTGTCACCCTTCTTGTGCGAAATCGCGAAATCGTCCCATGGGTTTGCCTTGCACTGCTTCATACCCAGGCTGATACGACGACGGTCTTCGTCAATCTCGAGCACCATGACCTCGACCTCGTCACCCAGCTGCACGACTTTCGAAGGCGCGACGTTCTTGTTGGTCCAGTCCATCTCGGAGACGTGCACCAGACCCTCGATGCCCTGCTCGACTTCGACGAATGCGCCGTAGTCGGTCAAGTTGGTGACCTTGCCGAACAGACGGGTACCTTGCGGGTAGCGACGCGACAGGCCGGTCCAAGGATCGTCGCCCAATTGCTTGACGCCCAGCGAGACGCGGTTCTTTTCCTGATCGTACTTCAGTACCTTGGCCGTGATTTCCTGACCAACCGTCAGCACTTCAGACGGATGGCGAACACGACGCCATGCGAGATCAGTGATGTGCAACAGACCATCGATACCGCCCAGATCCACGAATGCACCGTAGTCGGTGATGTTCTTCACGACGCCGTTGACGATGGTGCCTTCTTTCAGGGTTTCCATCAGCTTGGCGCGCTCTTCGCCCATCGATGCCTCGATCACGGCGCGACGCGACAGCACCACGTTGTTGCGCTTGCGATCCAGCTTGATCACTTTGAACTCGAGCGTCTTGCCCTCGTACGGTGTGGTGTCTTTGACCGGACGCGTATCGACCAGCGAACCTGGCAAGAAGGCACGGATGCCGTTCGTGAGTACGGTCAGACCGCCTTTGACCTTGCCGCTGACGGTGCCGGTCACGAGTTCGCCGGACTCCATCGCTTTCTCAAGCGCGAGCCAGGACGCGAGTCGCTTGGCTTTGTCGCGCGATAGGATGGTGTCGCCGAAACCGTTTTCCAGCGATTCGATCGCAACAGAAACGAAATCGCCGACATTGACTTCGACTTCGCCGGTGTCATTCTTGAATTCATCGATCGGAATAAAGGCTTCAGACTTCAAGCCAGCGTTCACGATCACAAAGTTATGGTCAATGCGGACGACTTCCGCAGAGATGACCTCTCCCGAGCGCATATCTTGGCGGGTCAGAGATTCCTGAAACAGCGCAGCAAAGCTTTCGCCGGACACGGGAGTTTGGGTAGCAGTAGACATAGATAATGAGTGTTAACCAACCGGGTGGAGCCCGAGCTGGGTTAGGTTTTTCAACGCCCCGCTCTGCATTGCGCAGTTCGAGACACCAAGCGGGAAGCAGTGTTGGCGGTTTGCCGAGCTACTTTCCCTGCGTACCAGCCTGGTGACGCCACCAGTCCAGCACCTGCGCCACCGACTGCTCGATCGTGAGTTCCGACGTATCCAGCAAGTGGGCACCCTCCGCCGGTTTCAAAGGCGCTACAGCACGCTCGGTATCGCGCGCGTCGCGTTCCTTCAAATCCTGCAAAAGGGCGAGCATGTTAGCAGGAAATCCTTTTTCAATCAATTGCTTATATCGCCGGTCCGCACGCGCCTGGACGCTTGCTGTCAGGAACACTTTAAGCGTGGCGTCAGGAAAGATCACCGTGCCCATATCGCGACCATCGGCCACCAAGCCGGGTGACTGCCGGAAACCGTGCTGCAGCTCGACCAGCGCTGCCCGCACCGCCGGTAAGGCCGCGATTTTGGAGGCGGCGTTGCCGATAGCCTCTTGGCGGATAGCGTCTTGGACTGGCTGGCCGGCAAGCAGAATTCGCTCGCCCTCGAACGTCACTGGTAGCACCCGGGCCAGCGCCGCAATCGCCGGCGCATCCTCCAGCGCAGTCTCTGCTTCTAGTGCCGACAACGCAGTCAGCCGGTACAAAGCGCCGGAATCCAGCAAGGCAAACCCGAGCGCTTCAGCGACGCGACTCGCCACCGTACCCTTGCCAGAGGCGGTCGGGCCATCAATGGTGATGACGGGAATCATGCTTGCCTCAGCCACGCTGTGCGATCCGCGCAAAGGCGTCGAAATAGTCCGGGAAGGTTTTAGCGACGCACTGCGGATCATTAATGCGCACATGGGTGCCCTCGCGTAGCGCCCCACTCAGCGAGGCCAACGAGAAGCACATCGCCATACGGTGGTCGTCGTAAGTATCAATAATGGCGGGCTGCAATACGATCGGCGGTGTTACCCGCAGATAGTCTTCACCTTCTTCGACCAGTGCGCCGAGCTTGCGCAACTCAGTCGCCATCGCTGCAAGTCGATCGGTTTCTTTCACGCGCCAGCTGGCGATATTGCGCAGTGTGCTGGTGCCATCGGCAAACAGCGCTGCCACGGCGATCGTCATTGCGGCATCGGGGATATGGTTGAAGTCAGCATCAATGGCTTTCAGAGCACCGTTCGACTTCGCCTCGATCCAGTTATCGCCGAGCGTGACCTCGGCACCCATTTGCTGCAGGGCTTCGATGAATCGTACGTCGCCTTGAATACTGGATTTCCCTACACCCTCAACACGCACCGGTCCACCGGCGATGGCACCTGCGGCCAAAAAATAAGAGGCCGATGAGGCGTCACCTTCCACATGAATCAAGCCCGGACTCTGGTACATCTGGCCCGCAGCAATCGTGAACGCCGCCCAGCCGTCGCGCGCTACTTCAATGCCAAAGCGTGCCAATAAGTTGAGCGTGATCTCAATATACGGCTTGGAGATCAGCTCGCCGACCATTTCAATCGTCAGTGGCTGCTCGCGCGCGATCAAGGGCGAAGCCATCAGCAATGCAGTCAGGAACTGACTCGACACATTGCCTTTCACCTGCATCCGCGCGGGGCGCAAATGGCCGCGTTGAATATGCAGCGGCGGGAAGCCAGGATTGCCGGTGTAATCAATCCTCGCGCCGGCTGCGTTGAGCGCATCGACCAGATCACCAATCGGCCGCTCGTGCATACGCGCAACGCCATGCACGGTGTAATCGCCACCGATCGCTGCGAGTGCTGCCGTCAGCGGCCGAATCGCCGTGCCCGCATTACCCATGAATAGATCAGCTGCATGCACCGGAAGCGTGCCGCTCGTTCCAGTGACTGCAAAGTCCTGCGTCTCACCATGCTGCACCCAACGCACGCCCAGCTTTTGGAGTGCCATCAGCATCACATGGGTGTCGTCAGACGCAAGCAGCGATTTGATTTCTGTTGTTCCCTCGGCGAGTGCTGCCAACAGCAGGATACGGTTCGAGATACTTTTCGAACCCGGCAGCTTAATCACTCCTTGTGTGCGTTGCGCTGGCAGTAGGTCGAGATGGTGCGGGTAGTGCTTCATTAGTCGCCACCTTGTTCATAGGCACGCGCCTGCTCAGCGGCCTCGATCGCGGCAATCCACGCCTGTCGTGCCGATTGCGCTCGCGCGTAGACCTGCTCCAGCCCAGCACCATCGGATGCCGCTAGCATGGCGCGTAATGTCGACAACTGTAAGGTGTAGGCATCCAGTTCAGCGAGTAATGCGCTTCGATTCGCCAATGAAATATCGCGCCACATTTCCGGTGACGAGCCTGCGATGCGTGTGAAGTCGCGAAAGCCGCTCGCGGCGTATTGGAACAGTCGATCTGCGTTACTACGCGCAGCAATATCATTGACCAAGGCATACGCCAGCAAATGCGGCAAATGACTGACTGCCGCGAATACCGCATCATGCTCGTCAGCGCTCAGGTGGTGAATCAGCGCGCCACACTGCTGCCAGGCGCTAGCCACCATCGCGATGTACTCGGGAGAATTTTCGGGCAAAGCGGTCAACACGACCTTCTTGCCGTGATAAAGCGTGGCAATAGCGGCCTCGGGGCCGTTTTGTTCACGCCCTGCAATCGGATGGCCTGGCACGAATTGCGCGATCTTATCGCCGAGTGCTGCGCGTGCCGCTTGCACTACGTCGCTTTTGGTACTGCCCGCGTCAGTCACAACGGTACCGGGTTGAAGATGCGGCTTAAGCTCGCGCAGCAAAGTTTCGGTCTGCGCCACCGGCGCTGCGATCAACACCAGATCAGCGCCCGCCACCGATGAAGCGTCGCCTATCGCATCGATGATGCCAAGTGCTTGCGCTCGCTTCAATGTCTCAGCACGACGCCCCACGCCGATCACTTGTTTGACCGCATTCGCCTGCTTCAGCGCGAGGGCAAACGAGCCGCCAATCAAACCGACGCCAAAAACAACAAGGCGATTGAAAGACCGGGAGGAGGTTGGCGAAGCGCTTTGCATCGGCTATTACAGTCAACCCGGCATCAGCCGAGAATGTCCTTCAGCGCATTGATGAAAGCCGCATTCTCATTTGGCAGGCCGATAGAAACACGCAACCACTGCGGCAGACCATAGTTGCCCACCGGGCGCACGATGACACCTTTTTTGAGAAGCGCCAGATTCACACGCGCACCCGCGCCGTCATCATCACCCGCGCGGAACAACACGAAGTTGCCATACGAAGGCACGAACTCAATGCCCATTGATTTGAACGCTGCAGTGAGTTGCTGATAACCCTCGGTATTGAGTTGCGCGCTCTTCTGCAAATAAGCTTCGTCACTCAGGGCTGCAACCGCAGCCGCTTGCGCCAGTGAGTTCACATTAAAAGGCTGACGAATACGGTTGAGCAGGTCAGTGATTCCGGGCTGCGCAATACCGAAACCCACGCGCAGCCCTGCAAGACCATAGGCTTTGGAGAAAGTACGCGACACAATCAGGTTCGGATACTGCCGCACCCAAGAAAGCGCGTCGTAACGCAGCTCGGGCGGCAGATACTCGGTGTAGGCCTCATCCAGCACCACCACCACCGACGGCGGCACCTGCTTTAACAAAGCAGCGATCTGCTCGCCTGCAACGATGGTACCGGTCGGGTTGTTGGGATTGGCGACAAACAATAATTTGGTATCTGGTGCAATTGCAGCAGCCATTGCTGCAAGGTCATGCCCGAATTCTTTCGCTGGCACGACGATCGCCCGTGCGCCCACCGCTTGGGTAGCCAGCGGATACACCGCAAACGAATACTGCGAGTACACCACCGACTGCCCCGGTTGAACCAATGCGCGCGCGGCCAGTTCCAGGATATCGTTGCTGCCATTACCCAGCGTAATCCAGTCGGTCGGCACATGGAATTTCTGGGCGATCGCACCCTTCAGGTCGAACCCATTGGAATCTGGATAACGCGCCAATTCGCCGAATGCTTGTTGCATCGCATGCAGCGAAGAATCCGGAATACCGAGCGGGTTCTCGTTCGATGCTAATTTGACGATCGCTGCCTCATCAAGGCCGAATTCGCGCGCGACCTCAGCAATTGGCTTACCGCCTTGATAGGGCGCGATAGCGCGAACGTAATCAGGACCGAAGTTCGTCATGACAGAAATATCCAGTAGAGTCAGGCAGCGTGCGGGTAGGAACCGAGCACTTTAAAGAACGCCGCTTGTGTTTGTAGCTCTGCGAGTGCCTCGGCGACTTTTGCATCGTACGCATGGCCCTCAACATCAACAAAGAAAAAATATTCCCAGCGCCCTGTGCGCGCCGGACGCGATTCGAAACGCGTCATCGACACACCATGTCGCGCCAGTGGCGCAAGTAGCTCATACACCGCACCAGATTTATTCGGCACCGACAGCAACAGCGAGGTTTGGTCGCGACCTGAAGGGCCGGGCTGCAGTGTACCCACCACAAAAAAACGGGTTCGGTTATGCGGGTCATCTTGAATATGCGCATGGGCAATCGCAAGGCTGTAACGACGCGCCGCCATGTCGCCAGCAATCGCTGCAACACCTGTCTCTTCGCTTGCCATGCGCGCGGCCTCACCATTCGATGCCACCGCGCGTCGCTCGAGTTGCGGATAATGCTCATTGAGCCAGGCTTGGCACTGCGCCAGCGCTTGCGAGTGGGCACAGATGTGCGTGATGCCCTCCATGGTGCCGGTGCGAGTCATCAAACTGTGCTGAACCGGCAGTGCCACTTCACCGCTGATACTCAGCGTGGTGCGCATCAACAAATCCAGCGTACGGTTGACCGCGCCTTCGGTCGAATTCTCGACCGGCACCACACCAAATTCTGCGGTGCCCGCTTCCACCGAGCGGAAAATCTCATCAATCGACACACAGGGCAAACCATCGACAGCTTGACCAAATTGCTGCCACACCGCCTGTTCGCTATAAGTTCCGGCCGGCCCGAGATAGGCCACCGTCAGGCGTTTTTCGAGCGCTCGGCAGGCCGACATCACCTCGCGAAAAATCGACTGCAGATCGGATGACAGCAGCGGACCCGTATTGCGCTCAGCAACGCGGGACAGTACCTGCGCCTCGCGCTCCGGACGAAACACCGGCGCCTTGGTCTCGGCTTTGACGTGACCGACCTGCTGCGCAACTTGCGCGCGCTGGTTCAATAGCGAAATCAGCTGTGCATCAATTGCATCAATCTGATCACGCAGTGGCTTCAGCTTGTCATCGCTCATCTCGCCCTTGTCGCTTGTTATCGTTATGGTGGGCCCGTCTCGGGTATCTCAGCTAGCTGGAGCGTCTTCCGCGCCGCTGTCTTCATCAGCATCCGCCTCGACAATACGCTGCAGCCCAGATAGTGTCTCGCCCTGTTCCACCGCAATCAGTGTCACACCCTGGGTGGCACGACCCATTTCGCGGATCTCGGACACGCGGGTGCGAATCAATACACCACCCGTCGTGATCATCATGATCTCGTCGGTCGCATCGACCAGGGTCGCCGCCACTACTTTGCCATTACGCTCCGAGGTCTGAATCGCGATCATGCCCTTAGTGCCGCGGCCATGACGCGTGTACTCAGCAATCGGGGTGCGCTTGCCAAAGCCGTTTTCGGTGGCGGTCAGCACCGACTGCTGCTCGTTTCTCGCGACGAGCAGTGCAATCACTTGCTGGCCATCTTCCAGATTCATGCCGCGCACGCCACGCGCAGTGCGTCCCATCGGACGCACATCATTTTCATCAAACCGTACCGCTTTGCCTGCATCGGAGAACAGCATGACATCGTGCTTGCCATCAGTCAGCGCAGCGCCGATCAGGAAATCGCCATCATCCAGATCAACCGCGATGATGCCCGCTTTACGCGGATTACTGAATTCCGATAGCGCCGTCTTTTTCACCGTGCCGAGTGAAGTCGCCATAAACACATAGCGATCATCCGGGAAGCTGCTGTTTTCTCCGGACAGCGGCAACACCAGAGTGATTTTCTCGCCATCGTGCAGTGGAAACATGTTCACAATTGGCTTGCCACGCGCATTGCGCGAACCCTGCGGCACTTCCCACACCTTTAGCCAATACATGCGGCCACGGTTGGAGAAGCACAAAATGTAATCATGGGTATTTGCAATGAAGAGCTGCTCGATCCAGTCGTCTTCTTTCGTCGCTGCTGCCTGCTTGCCTCGGCCGCCGCGCTTTTGCGAACGATACTCCGAGAGCGGCTGCGACTTCATATAGCCGGTGTGCGACAGCGTGACCACCATATCCTGTGGCGCAATCAGATCCTCCGTACCCAGGTCTGCCACATTCAGCTCGATGGTCGAACGACGACTGTCCTTGTTGCCCTCACCGTACTCGTTCTTCGCCGCGTTCAGCTCATCCGTGATGATGGTCTTCACGCGTTCGGGCCGCGCGAGGATGTCGAGCAAATCGGCGATTTGCGTCATTACTTCTTTGTACTCGTTGACGATCTTGTCTTGCTCAAGACCTGTTAAGCGCTGCAGACGCATCTGCAGAATTTCCTGCGCCTGATCGTCCGACAGCTTGTACATGCCGTCGCCCTGTAAACCATAATGACGGGGTAGATTCTCTGGCCGGAAAGCATCAATCCCACCCGAGGCCGCCATTTCAGTACGCGACAGCATTTCGCGAACCAGTGAGGAATCCCAAGCACGCGCCATCAACTCCGCCTTCGCCACCGGCGGTGTCGGTGCCGCCTTGATGATCGCGATGAACTCGTCGATATTGGCCAGCGCCACAGCCAGACCTTCCAGCACATGGCCACGGTCACGCGCCTTGCGCAGCTCGAATACCGTGCGGCGTGTGACAACCTCACGTCGATGCGAGAGGAAGCACTCAAGCATCTGCTTCAGATTAAGCAGTCTCGGCTGACCATCGACCAGCGCGACCATGTTCATTCCGAAGGTGTCTTGCAGTTGGGTCTGCTTGTACAAGTTGTTCAGCACCACATCCGGCAACTCACCACGCTTCAATTCAATCACAACGCGCATACCGGACTTGTCGGACTCATCGCGGATATCCGAGATACCGTCGAGCTTCTTGTCCCGTACCAGCTCGGCGATACGTTCCAGTAGGGATTTTTTGTTGACCTGGTACGGCAGCTCATCGACGATGATCGCTGCGCGGCCATCGCGAATATCTTCAAAATGTGTCTTTGCGCGCATCACCACGCGGCCTCGGCCAGTGCGGTAACCATCTCGAACGCCAGACACGCCATAGATGATCCCAGCGGTAGGGAAATCCGGCGCCGGAATCAGCTCGATCAGCTCGTCCAAAGTACACGTCGGCGAGCCCAGTACGTGCAGGGCGCCGTTAATAACTTCGGTAATGTTGTGGGGCGGAATATTAGTCGCCATGCCCACCGCAATACCCGACGAACCATTGATCAGCAGGTTCGGGATCCGTGTCGGCAGCACCGATGGCTCTTTTTCTTTGCCATCGTAGTTCGGTACGAAATCGACGGTATCTTTGTCGATATCGGCCAGAAGTTCTTGTGAAATTTTGTCGAGTCGGCACTCGGTGTAACGCATCGCCGCAGCGTTATCACCGTCGATCGAGCCGAAGTTGCCTTGCCCATCCACCAGCGTGTAGCGCAGGGAGAAATCCTGCGCCATACGTACCAAGGTGTCATAGATGGCCTGGTCGCCATGCGGATGGTACTTACCCATTACCTCACCCACCACGCGCGCGCACTTCACGTAGGGCCGATTCCAGACATTATTGGTCTCGTGCATCGCGTACAGCACGCGTCGATGTACCGGCTTCAAACCATCACGCACATCCGGCAGCGCACGACCCACAATCACGCTCATGGCGTAATCGAGGTAGCTCTTGCGCATCTCCTCTTCTAGCGAGATGGGGATAGTTTCTTTAGCAAATTGATCCATGGAATCGGCAGGCGCGGCAGGAAGATTTTCAGGTTGATGAGGCGCATCGAGAGCACACAATGCGCACTGTCAAAAAGCCCTCAAGTTTACCATGCCGCCCCTCAAAAACTGGTACCTCCGGCAAGCATGGAAACCCGTAGGCGCGCTAGTAATTCTCAGGTAAAATGATGGTTTATTGGCATGTAATATCGACATGTCTCCGTTAGCCCATTTAGAGGTACGGAAGCAGCGAACACAACTCTTCACATTCAGGATCGAACATGAAACATGTATTGCGCGCTGTAGTTACCATCAGTTTGTTGGCTTTGGGAACCACCGCTCTCGCGGCGGGCGCAGACAAAAAGGGCTACTTGGTAGACAGCCAAAACGAGGTGGTTCGGAGCGGTTTTGGCCTTTGCTGGCACACTGGGTTTTGGACACCGGCCGATGCCATCGAAGAATGTGATGGCGCAATTGCCAAACCTGCTGCTTCGCCTGCGCCTACTGCTGCCGCACCATCACAAGTGAGCGCGCCCGCAGTCGACAAAAACATTACGCCGGCGGCCGCGGCCGCGCCAACCCCGACCGCCGAGAAGGTGACCTACTCAGCAGATGCGTTTTTCGACTTTGATAAAGCCTTGCTAAAGCCCGAAGGTAAAGCAACCCTCCAGACCTTGGTGGCCAAACTTAAAGATACCGATATTGAAGTAATTGTCGCAACTGGGCATACCGACTCGACAGGCCCCGAAGCCTACAACGTGAAGCTCTCGATGCGCCGAGCAAAAGCAGTCAAGGCGTTTCTCGTCTCCAAGGGGATTCCCGAGGCGCGTGTGTTTGTTGAGGGCAAAGGCGAAGCTCAGCCTACCGCAGACAATCACACCAAAGATGGTCGCGCCAAGAACCGCCGTGTTGATATTGAAGTGGTTGGCACCAAGAAGTAAGCATTCAACCTGTCGATCAGCTGCGCTTATCGCTGACGGTCAGTTACATTAAAGAGAAAGCCGCTGCACCGTCAGCGGCTTTTTTCTTGCCATCACTATTTCCGCTATCATCCCGTTATGAATGCCGATCCAGCAGAACTGCAAAAATTCAGCGAGCTTGCACATCGCTGGTGGGACCCACAGTCCGAGTTTCGTCCATTACACGAGATAAATCCGTTACGACTCGAATGGATCAATGCGCGTGCGCCTTTAAATGGCCAACGAGCGCTTGATGTCGGTTGTGGCGGCGGCATACTTGCCGAGGCCATGGCGAAAAAGGGCGCAAGCGTCACTGGGATTGACCTCTCGGAAAAAGCCCTGAAAGTCGCAGATCTTCATAGCTTGGAATCCGGCGTATCAGTGCGATACGAGTACATCTCCGCAGAAGAGCTGGCCGCGCGTGAGGCAGAGCACTACGATGTCGTGACCTGCATGGAAATGCTGGAGCACGTGCCTGACCCGGCAGCTGTTGTGCAGGCCTGCGCGAGCTTGGCAAAACCCGGTGGCCATGTGTTTTTCTCGACCATCAATCGAAATTTGAAGGCCTATCTGTTCGCAGTGATTGGCGCCGAATACATTCTCCGGCTACTACCTAGAGGCACTCATGATTACGCAAAGTTCATCACGCCGGCAGAGTTGTCGCAATTCTGCCGTGGTGCCGGACTAGAGTTGGAGGCGCTGAAGGGTATGACTTATAACCCCATCACCAAGATCTACTCGCTCAATCAGGACACCGACGTCAACTACCTGATCGCCTGCCGTAAGCTTTACTGAGCATATGCGTATATCACTCCCCGTCCCACGCGCAGTGCTGTTCGATCTCGATGGCACACTGGCTGATACCGCGCCCGATCTTGCCAACGCAGTCAATAAAATGCGCCATGATCGTGGACTATCCTTAACGCCATATGAATTGCTCAGACCGATGGCATCGGCGGGTGCTCGCGGATTAATCGGGGTAGCGTTTGGCATTCAACCAGGTGACGCCGAGTTCGAAGCCATGCGAACCGAGTTCCTCGCCAATTACGAAGCGCGCATCGCCGATCAAACCGTACTGTTTGAGGATATCGTTACGCTGCTGCAGAAGATTGAGTCGAACGATCAGCGCTGGGGCGTGGTGACCAACAAGCCCCTGCGCTATACCGACGCACTACTGCCCTTGATCGGGTTAGCACATGCCGCATGCTCGATCTCCGGAGACACCACACCGCACGCCAAACCACATCCCGAACCATTGTTCGAAGCGGCACGGCGACTAAAACTACCGCCAGAGCATTGCTGGTATGTCGGCGATGATTTACGCGATATACAAGCCGGTAAAGCTGCAGGTATGCCAACCATTGCAGCCGGCTGGGGCTATTGTGGAATGAGCGAACCCGCAAACTGGGATGCTGACTTCATTGCCGGCAGTCCACGAGAAATCATCGAACTACTCTCTGACGCCTGAATTCTTCTGTATTTACCCCACCTGATCGGCTAGAATGAAGCGACTGCTTGGGGGCGACCTGGTTTCGACAGGGGTTGCGAAGCAGCGTAGGGCATGCCGAGGACTGGTTACCTCGTAAATCCAGCCGGAAATCAATAACTGCAAACGATACTTCGTACGCAGTAGCCGCTTAATTGCGGCTTCCCTCACACCGCTTCGTCCCTGGGGCGGGCCAGCAATGGCGCGTGAGGTCATATACAGGGAATCGCGTGATGCCGGGTCACTTGGTATGACGTTAAATTTAGGTGACTCGCCTTGTCGCAGCGTGTGTGTCCGCGTCGGCAAGGTCAAAACCAAACGACAACACTAAGCATGTAGAACTGCCTGTAGAGGGCTTTTGGACGCGGGTTCGATTCCCGCCGCCTCCACCAACTGAAAGACCACCCTTGCGGTGGTTTTTTAGTTAGTGGTACCAAGTGGCATTAACGCGCGTCCACGCGGGGCGAGGGCAGGGTTTCGTCAAGCATGGCTTGACGCTGGCCGAGCGGGCGAGCGATGTAGCGCGAGCCCCGGCTTACGAGCCGATTCCCGCCGCCTCCACCAATAGGTAAACGCTTGCTTTATACTGGCGTTCGGCTCGTGATATCAACAGGCACTAAGCAGGTATCTTCTGGGGGTTCTGTCACCTTGCGACAGCTTGCCAAGGCATCCGACTTTGCCACCGAAGTCGTGCACCAATCCACTTAGCTCAGTCAATTCGTTCCACACTTTGAGCGTCCAAAATACTCACTGCGATCACTCGCTGACAGAACGTGTTACCGCAATATCGGTAACATGTAATAGCTCGCACTGCATCAGCGGTCTAGCGCAGAGCCTCTCGGTTTTTCAAAACATCATCATCGTTGATAACAACAGTACAGATGGCACTGCCGAAAGCTTGAAGTCAGCTCTACCGAGAGCGACGCTTATAAGAAATTCCCAAAATCTAGGTTTTGGCGTTGCGAATAACCTTGCACTGTCTGCCACTACTACGCCTTACGCACTACTTGTTAATCCCGACTGTACTGCTAGCGAGGAAACTGTACTGGCACTACTTCGCGCAGTGAATGACCACCCGTATGCAGCGATTATTGCACCCGCGTTATCTCGGCCGAACGGCAATCTTGAATTAAGTTATCGTTGGCCGCGCGGGCGTTGGAGATCCGACGGGCCAGCGGCTACCGGCGCCTGCTGCGTCGGGTTTGTGAGTGGCGCCGTTATGCTACTCAATCTCTCGCAAATGGCCGATGTAGGATTTTTCGATGAGAACTTTTTTCTCTATTACGAAGATGAAGATCTTTGCGAGCGCGTATTTTCGAATAAGAAACAGATTATCGTCATCCCTGAAATAAAATTCACACACCATGGTCGCGGCTCAGTTAAGGGGAAACAGTCGCTTAGATTTGAGTTTATCCGGGGGTATCACCATGCACAGTCGAAAATCATCTTTCGATATAAATACAATGGTGCAGCAGCGGCACATCGATTGAGGCAGCGCACATTGCTGCTGGCACTGATCGCTGTATTACCAAGGCTACTATTGCTGCAACCGAAATATCTGGCCCGCTTGTGTGGACGAATAGTGGCCCTCATCCGCTTAAAAATTCCGCATGAATCAACGAATTCCAATAAATAGCACTAGGCCAGCGCTAGCTTGGTATACATTGGGAAGTAGCTGAAGGATGTGACAGAAGCATAATTGGCTAGAAGCTTTGCTATCTCTGCTCATTGACGATTAGCCAACTGTCAGTTTCTCTCTTCTTTATTTCCGTCTTTTTTATTACGCGCCGCACCGACTGAACACTAATGATTACATCACAGTCATTTAAAGCCAACGACCTCGCCGGGTTAATGTTTTCTTTAATGCCAATTACGCTATTTCTGCCCGTTGGCTTCATGTACTTCTGGATTGCGCTAGTTTTTATCGCTGCCACCATGGCTGGCAACTTTCGAGATATCAAAACCTCGGTTGCTAATAACCCGATTTTTTTTCCAACTGCGCTGTTAGTTATCTTTGTAGTATTTCAGAGCCTATTCTTATCGGGTGAAAATGACCGCCGATGGTCAGGGATTATCTACTATTTTATTTTCGTCTTCTTTTTCTTTTTTTCAGCTGCGGCACCAGCGCACTATTTCGCACAAGCAAAGAAGATCTTTTATCTATCAGCGGTTCTTGCATCAGCCGTGTTTTATCTTTCAAGATCAGGCGCACTACCGGAATGGTATGTATTCAAGAATTTCTTTACTTACGGCGGGAATCGATCGATTGCGATAGGAATTTTCTTGGCGATCGCAGCAGGATGGTTGCTAAATGATGCAGGAAAAGAGACAAGGTTTCGTCAAAAATTAATATTGACAGCAGGTTATATCTTCATAAGCTCTGCGATATTTATCTTTGCCGTTACTCGCACCGGATTACTGCTGCTATTCGTACTCTCCGCAATGGCAATCGCACGCCATTTAAAACATAATAAAATTAATATTGCTTTAGCGGCGATAGTTGTTAGTTTTTTTGCGGTCATGATGAATACCCACTCAACTAGTAATCAACGTCTAAGCCAGACGTTAAGCGCGGTGACAGCGCCGGGACCTAAGAAAGCAGACAACGGTGACATGGTTCGCCTGCAGTTCTTCGAGAAAACAGGTCAAATGATCTTAGAAAAGCCTCTTCTCGGGCACGGCGTTGGGAGCTGGCGCCAACAATATCCAACCCGTGCGGAGGGATTGCTCACATCCACCATGAGTACGCCCCACAATGATTATTTGTTATTCGCTGCCGAACTGGGCTTATGCGGCCTTCTGATTCTATTCGTTATTTTTTTCAATCTTGCACGTACTGCGGTTTCCTCCACTGTTGGTGATGGTATGCCGCTACTGATGATGACTGTAGCGTTGGCTATCGGCAGCATGTTTAATGCCATCTTGCGTGATTGGCGTTTTGGCGTGCCATTCATGCTGTTACTCGCTATCGCTTACCGTGGCTCGCTGCGGGAGTCACACGATTCCTAGAAACAGTTATTCAATCATTTGGGTATTCCCTGGCTTTAAGCCATCTCACTCACGAATTTTTTCTCATTGCGTCAAATCACTAGTCATTAACTAATATCTCTTTATCTCCAAGTCCGCTGAATGCTTTGGTTCGACCCGTAGAAGTCCGTGGTCAAAGCTGAGTCAAATTCAATGCATCTCGATATTGCTTGCCCCCCGCCAAGCCATAGACCACATTAATTAAATTTGTTCTGCAGTAAGCCGTTGGCTGAATTTTTTTGCGATAGACCACCGCGCTAAAAATGCATCGCTCCAGACTTGTCGACGTTTTATCGACTACTGGAGAGAGAGATGTTCAATAAGTTTCTTGTACCCGCCTTACTGGCAATGCTCAGTAGCGGTTCAGCATTGGCGGAATCCGGACTTAGTGTCTACGGCAACATTGATGCTTCGGTGGTCACTGCGAGCGGTATCGGACCGAACTCCGACCAACGGTGGAGTCTCGGCGAGGGTAACTGGGCCCCCTCTGTTTGGGGCTTGAGGGGTGCCGAAGATTTAGGTAATGGTATGCAAGCCAATTTCCATTTGGAGGGTGGTTTCAGCGCAACCAATGGCGCTATCGCGAACGGTGGTACTGGTGGCATCTTCAGCCGGCTAGCCAACGTTGGGATAAGTGGTTCATTTGGCGCCCTGTCAGCTGGGATGCATTTATCGCCTTTCATTGCTGCCTACACGGGTACGATAGGCCTCGCGGGTAATAACTTTTATGTCCCTGCACTACTGATGCACCGCGATGGCTTTGTTAACGTCGGGGGCGGCGGCATTTCTGCTGTTACAGGCGGCACTGATGCGGATCCGGCAGGGGGTACGACAGGCGGATTCTTTATCCCAAACTCACTAAGCTATAGCATCCCTAATGATGCACTGGGCGGTTTGAATGCGAGCGTTCTGTATTCTTTCGGCGGAGTGCCTGGAGCCGCCGCTGATAATCGCGTTGTGTCCGGAAATATCAGCTACCAGTTGGGTAGTGCGAAGCTCGTTGTAGCAGCCTCGGACCGCGATTTGCAGTACAAGCAATTTCTGATCGGTACCAACCTTCCTGTCGGGCCGTTGAACCTTTCCGCAAATTATGTGTACTTCAATCCGGACCTCGGCGGAAGCTCAAATACCTTGGTCGTGGGGGCAGATGTCGAACTAATACCATCGACTCGAGTAGGAGTTAACTACGCCTACAACAATAGTAATGGCACCCCCCAAATTATCAACCTGTCAGCGGTTTATTCACTCTCAAAAAGTACCAAACTCTATGCCGCGTACAATCACGCAACAGACGGGGTACCCTCTTCATATTCTGGAAATAACGACGCCGCGGATAATATCAATCTAGCGCAAGGTGGCAGCTCGGATGCGTTCATCATCGGCTTGCAGAAGGGCTTCTGACAGGGCCCTACCGCACCTCATCATCGTAGACAACAACATGCATCAACGGCGCTCTCGCTTTGGGCGAAACACATCGGTGTCTGCGTAAAACTCAGCATCTTGTTCATGCCACCAACCCGGCACGCCCAGTACCGGGAGGTGGCAGAACGCTGAGTTATCGAAGCCTTCCAGAAGCATGGATGCAAGCGACTGATCAAGCGATGCCAGCTTCGCTTGCTGCGGCATCGTGAACCATGTTGCAGCCATTTTCATGGTCCAGACATGGGCTGTAATCGATTTGTATGGCGTCGTCAGCTTTTCAATCAACGCATGACCGAACAGAATGACTTCTGCCCGACCGAAAAACTCGTCAGGCGTTTTTTGTAGCACAGCATTCCACTGATGCGAACGTAATGACGCCAGTACAGCGCCATCATCACTCACAAAAATTGCAGCATTTTCATCAAACAGGGTAGCCGAATCCCGCTGCGGCCCGCGTGTTTGATGTGACGGTGAACGCTTAATTGCCTCTGCCTGTAATGTATTCAGGGCGCGCTTGGTATGTGGAAAATGTAGCCATACCAATGCATTGAAAAAATCATGCAGGTTCTGGCGGGTTGGCACCTCGCCGGTCGCGGCAATATGCGCTTCATAAACAATACCGGCGGGGAGGAATTGCTGCGGCATGAAACGGATCGGGTGCCCAGCGGCACTCAATAGGCCGCGATCGGCCGACATTGCAGAAGCCGCTTCGATCCAGTCTTCACTGGCGACCAGCGCCTCACCGATAGGCCTTAGTGGCTCAAGCCAGGGCCTATCCCAGTCGATCGTGGCGAACGGCATCGCACGAAGCGTGTTGTCAGATCATCTTCCAAGCCAGTGAACGACCGGCATCCAGCGGTACTAACACCGTATCGCCGAGGGTGAGTTCATTCGGAATCACCCATTCACGCTTTTGCAGCGTTACCTGCTCTGTGTTTCTCGGTAAGCGGTAGAAATCTGGCCCGAAAAAGCTTGCAAACGCTTCCAGCTTATCGAGCGCATTAACAGCCTCGAATACTTCAGCGTAGAGCTCCATGGCGTGCAACGCGGTATAGCAACCGGCGCAGCCGCAGGCATGCTCCTTCAGACCCTTGGGGTGAGGTGCCGAGTCTGTACCAAGGAAAAAGCGCGGGCTACCCGAAGTCGCTGCATCCACCAAGGCTTGCCGATGTGCCTCACGCTTCAGGATGGGCAGGCAATAATAATGCGGTCGAATGCCACCTTGGAAAATCGCATTGCGGTTGTACATCAGATGATGTGCCGTGATCGTGGCAGCTATATCACCATCGGCATCGCGAACATAATCGACAGCGTCTTTAGTCGTGATATGTTCGAATACTACCCGCAAGGATGGCAGGGATTTTCTGAGGGGTTGCAAGATGCGATCGATGAATACTGCCTCGCGATCGAATACATCCACCTGATGATCCGTCACCTCGCCATGAATTAATAACGGTAAGCCGGTCTCTTGCATGACCTCCAGCGTGCGCATGCATCGGTGGATATCGGTAACGCCTGCATCTGAGTTAGTCGTAGCCCCGGCAGGATAAAGCTTGACGCCTTTCACGAATCCGCTCTCGGTCGCGCGTCGAATTTCATCTGGCGGCGTGTTGTCCGTCAGATAAAGCGTCATCAGCGGCTCGAACTGCATCCCTTGCGGTACGGCAGCGAGGATGCGATCACGGTACGCTGCTGCCATCGCCGTGGTCGTTACCGGTGGCTTCAAGTTAGGCATGACGATTGCTCGCGCAAACTGAGCTGCCGTATGCGGAACTACATCGGCAAGTACAACGCCGTCTCGCAAGTGGACGTGCCAGTCATCGGGACGTATCAGTGTCAGCGCGTTTTGATTTGACATGGGCTAAGCAAACTGTGGGTATAAAAGGATTTTACCGGACACTCAGCCAGCACCCACCGCCACCGCAGCCCCTGATGATTCAGAGATATTGGTCTCTGCTGCAGGAGCCTGCTGCCGCTCCCACATGTCAGCATACATACCACGGGCTGCCAGTAGTTCGACATGGGTGCCGCGCTCGACTATCCGACCTTGTGACATCACGAGAATTTGCTGCGCATCGGCGATAGTCGACAAGCGGTGAGCGATAACCAGCGTAGTTCGATTTCGGGCGATGTCTTTTAATTGTTCTTGTATGGCCTGCTCTGCTTGAGAATCTAATGCCGACGTTGCCTCATCGAACACCAAAATCTTCGGGTTTTTCAGCAAGGTACGGGCGATCGCGACCCGCTGCTTCTCACCACCCGATAGCTTCAGACCGCGCTCACCCACCATGGTCTGATAACCATCCGGCAGGCTCAAGATGAAGTCATGGATATACGCTGCGCGAGCAGCCGCTTCGATCTCGCTCTGCTCAGCACCTGGCTTACCGTAAGCGATGTTATAGGCAATCGTATCGTTGAATAGCACAGTGTCCTGCGGAACGATACCAATCGCTTGTCTGAGCGAAGTCTGCATAACCTCGCGAATATCCTGCCCATCAATCAAGATCGCGCCACGATCTACGTCATAAAATCGGAATAGCAAGCGGGCGAGTGTTGACTTCCCTGACCCACTATGTCCGACAACTGCCGTGGTGGTGCCTGCAGCAACACTAAAGTCAACGCCAAATAAAATCTGGCGCTTAGCCTCATAGCTGAAGTCGATATGCTGAAATTTCAGCTGGGCCTGATCCACTCGTAATCCTACTGCAGTGGGCGCATCAGCCACTTCCCGATTCTCGTCAAGCAAGGCGAACATGCGCTCAATATCAGCCAGACTTTGCTTCAGCTCGCGATAAATCACGCCCAGGAAGTTAAGCGGGATATAAAGCTGGATCATGAAAGCATTCACCAAAACCAGATCACCCAATGTCATGGTTCCTGCGATGACACCCAGTGTCGCTCGCCACAAGATCAGCGTGACCGCAATCGCAATAATCAGCGATTGGCCGGTGTTCAGCAGTGATAATGAATTCTGAGAGCTTACCGCTGCACGCTCAAAACGCTGCAGACCTTCATCATAGCGTCGCGCTTCATACTCCTCATTACCAAAATACTTGACAGTCTCGTAGTTGAGCAAGGAATCGATCGCACGCACATTCGCTTTTGAATCCAGATCGTTCATGGTGCGACGAAAATGCGTGCGCCACTCGGTCACCAGCACAGTAAAGGTAATATAGATCACTAAGGCCGTGATCGTGATCACGGAAAACCACAGGTCATACTGCAAGGAGAGATAACCCAGGACGAGCAATATCTCGACAAGCGTAGGCAGTATGGAGAACAGTGTATAAGAAACAAGTGTCGAGATGCCACGGGTACCACGTTCGATATCACGAGTAACGCCACCAGTCTGACGGTTTAGGTGAAACCGCAGCGATAGTGCATGCAGATGTCGAAATACCTTGAGTGCGATGTTTCGGACCGCGCGCTGCGTCACGCGCGCAAAAAAGAACTCTCGCAATTCAGTAAACGCTGTGGTCGACAGCCGCAACAAGCCATAGATGACAAGTAGCGCCACTGGTAGCACGAGGACTGCGTTGGCTGACTGGGGGGAGACCGTCAAGCTGTCAACAATCTCCTTCAACACCATGGGTATGCCGACGTTAGCCATCTTGGCCAGCACCAGGCAGGCTATCGCAAAGATGACACGCCACTTCCATTCCCACAGATAGGGCAGCAAGGTTTTCAGGGTAGTCCAGTCATTGCGCGCGGACTGGTTTGCTGGCGGGTTAGATTGACTAAATGAGCGATGTCGCATTCAGAGTCGGCCACGGGGTGGCGGCTAGGTTATGCTTGGTCTACTCGACCAAAGCGTGAGATTTTATCGCGCCCCGTGCGGCGCTTCAGGAGTAGCTATGCAGGATACCGAAACTAATCGATTGCCGGACGGGATGCCCACACTGCGGGTCATGCCGATGCCCGCCGATGCCAATATCCATGGCGATGTGTTTGGCGGCTGGATTATGTCTCAAGTCGATATCGCCGGCGCAATTCCTGCAGTTCGACGGGCTAATGGCAGAGTCGGCACGGTGGCGGTTAATTCGTTTCTATTCAAGCAGCCGGTATTTGTGGGAGATCTCCTCTCGTTCTACGCGAGGATCATCAAGACTGGCACCACCTCGGTCACGGTGACTGTCGAAGTCTACGCTGAGCGTAACCGCTTACAAGCGGAGATTGTCAAAGTGACTGAGGCAACCCTAACCTATGTGAAAGTCGGCGACGATCGCCGGCCACTCGCGCTACCTGCGTTGGACAAGTTGCGAGACTGAGCCTCGCTTGCTCGCCTGAGTACTGCTCCAGATAGCGAAGGGTTCAGGGCATTCATCTGCCATCGTAAATCTAAAGTTAAAACTCAAACTCAGACTCAGACTCAAATTCAAAGTTTGTCGATGTCGAATACTAGCCTTATGACATCGCATCTCGCAATTCGCGACGCAAAATCTTGCCGACGTTCGTCTTTGGCAACTCACTACGAAACTCAATTTGCTTGGGCCGTTTGTAAGCGGTTAACTGCGCGTTACAAAATTCGATAATCTGGTCGGCGGTTAGCGAAGGATCGCGCTTCACTACAAATAGCTTTACCGCTTCGCCGGTTTGTTCATCAGGCACGCCGACAACAGCGCATTCCAATACGCCAGGATGCATGGCGACGATTCCCTCAACCTCATTTGGGTATACGTTAAATCCGCTGACCAGCACCATATCTTTCTTGCGATCGACAATGCTCACGTAGCCGCGAACATCCATGATGCCAATATCGCCTGACCGGAAATAGCCCTCACGCGTCATCACCCGCGCCGTCTCTTCCGGCTTTTCCCAGTAGCCTTCCATGACCTGCGGACCGCGAATCGCGATCTCCCCAGCTTGACCTGGCAGTAATTCATTGCCCGCATCATCAAGGATGGCGATGTCTGTCGATGGCAGCGGCAGCCCGATGGTGCCGGTAAATTCATCGGAATTCGCAGGATTTGCAGTGGCGACGGGCGCTGTCTCTGACAAGCCATAACCTTCGATAATGCTCTTACCGGTCACAGCACGCCAGCGATCATTCACCGATTTTTGCACCGCCATGCCACCGCCATTACACAACTTAAGATGAGAAAAATCCAATTTGGCGAAATCGGGATGATTCAACAGTGCGTTGTACAGCGTATTCACCGCTGGCAGCATGTTGAAGCGATGCTTGCCGAGTTCCTTGACCAAGCCGGGTATGTCGCGCGGGTTGGGTATCAATATGTTCATGCCACCGATACGGGTGCCCATCAGGCAGCATACTGTCAAGGCAAATATATGATAGAGCGGCAATGCGCAGACAAATACTAGGGAGTCGACCTTCGGCGGTTTGTCCATCGCGGGCTGTAACCATGCTTCATTTTGCAGCAGGTTAGCGATCACATTTCGATGACTGAGCATCGCACCTTTCGACAAACCTGTCGTACCACCGGTGTACTGCAAGAAAGCAATGTCATCATGGCCAAGTGATACCGGCTGCAGACGTAGTGATGCGCCCTCGCGTATGGCGGTATTGAATCTGACTGCATGTGGCAAGGAGAAGTCTGGCACCATCCTTTTTACGTTGCGCACAACAAAGTTCACCAACAGACCTTTGGCAACTCCCAGCATGTCGCCCATGCTGGCTAGTACCACGGTTTTTACATGCGTTCTGGCGATAACCTTCTCGAGGGTATGCGCGAAATTTTCAAGGATGATGATGGCTTCAGCACCAGAATCATTTAACTGATACTCCAATTCGCGCGGGGTATACAGTGGATTGACGTTCACGACCACATAGCCTGCGCGCAGTACAGCCGCCAGCGCGATCGGGTATTGCAGTACATTCGGCATCATTAATGCAACCCGTGCACCTCTTGCAAGACCCTGAGACTGTAACCATGCGCCCAGTTGTTTTGACAAGGCATCCACTTCAGCATAGGTGATGAACTTGCCCATATAGGCATAGGCCTTACGGCTGGCGTATTGCACAAAGGCCTCATCCATCAACTGCACTAGCGAACGGTAGCGTGTGTAGTCGATTTCAGCTGGTACGCCCGGGGGATAAGAACGGATCCAGATTTTCTCCATAAGGCACTCTGTTTTCTGATTGACCAGGTCTTTATGCACTGGCTGTGGGGTATCGCCGACATTGGCTTGTCGGCTTTATTTTTGGTTGGATCGTAGCCGAATCTCTCAACCTTGTCTGCTTGATCTGTGTATCAATCTGACAGCAGGCACCGGTTGTAGAAAACCATGCCTGGTGGGCCTCAGCTATTTTGGCTAACGACGGTTACTGCGCTGCAGCAGTCGGCGCCGCGGGATTCGGCACTGCATTTGGCGCGCCCGGCGCCGGCACCATGACTTGGGGTGGTGATGATACGGATATCAATGAGGCCAACTGTTCGCGTCGTCGCGCCTTGTCCTGTTTCGTCATGGATTTGACCTCGGCATAGAACTGTTTCAGACTACCTGACCTTGCGTGCAATGCCTGAAATGCAGGCACTAGCTCTTCATAGGTTGCGATCAAAACAAAGTGGGCGTTGGTAATGGGCTCATTGAACCAAATGTCGTAACCGGAGTAGCCACGCCATTTCGTTTCTTTCATTTGACGATATTTCTGCTGCATCGACGCGATGACCTCGGCTTTTTGGTGTCGCTTTTCGTCGTCGCTCAGTTTGCTCGCAAAAATAGTCTCGAGACGCTGTCGATGCTGGGTAAGCAATTCGATGAAGTCGCGTTTACGCTGACGGAATTCACGGTAGCGTTCTCGGCCTTCCGGGTCACCGTGCTTATCTAACCATTGCTCTACACCGATACTCTCAACAGTCGTAGCAAATGACTCATTGAATGGGGTGTCGTCTGGCGCATAGGCGACCTGGTGCGCCAGTTCGTGAAACAACATGCGCGCCACCTCGGCTTCGGGATAAGCAATAAAGGTAGACAACACGGGGTCATTAAACCAACCCAGCGTTGAGTACGCAGGCACGCCCGAAACACGCACCTCGTAACCTTGGCCACGCAGCTGATGTGCGAAACGCTGTGCATCTTCTTTACGGTAATAGCCTCGATAATCCACGCAACCGGCTACCGGAAAGCACCACTGTACCGGCTTCATCGACAGCTCTGGCGTTGCGATCACATTCCACAAGACATACGGTCGGTTCAATTCAGCGTAACGGGTATAGCTGCGGTTATCCGGGAGCCCTAATTCTTGTACGGCGAATGTGCGAATTTTCTGTGTTCGAACCAGTCGCTGTTTCAGATCGTCGCTGACTTTGGGATCTGCTAGCCACTGATCGATCGGCTTGGCACTCGCGATAAGTCCCAGTTGACCTTGCGTCGCTTGCGCATAGTAAGAAAGCTGAGCACAGCCTGTGCTAGCGAGGACTATGCTTATAGTCAGGATTCTTGCAAGCCACTGCTTCATAGTCTAGAAGTCGGCGCGGCATGGAGTTTTTCGACTTGAACCAACACATCATAAAACGTCGGTGCACGACCCATGTCGGTTAAACGCTGACTGGTCAGCTCATTGGCGTTTTTATGATCAGGGGCGAGTTTTTTCCACCAAATAGATGGCGCCACCACTAAGCCAAGGCGCGCTGCGTCTGTTATGTGGGCCTTTAACAGCATCTCACCGCGCTGATTGAAGGCGCGCACGATATCACCATCGGCAATGCTACGCATTCGTGCATCGTCAGGATGTATATGCAGATGAGGTTCGCCTTCCGTATCTCGTAAGCTCTGAACATTCACGAAACTGGTATTCAAAAAATTCCGCTGTGGCGGTGAGATCATCGCCAGCGGAAATCGTTGCGCCAAATTGGGCGCAGAGGCCAAAGATTCGTGCGGCGGTATATAAGTAGGCAAGGGATCGAGCCCATCGGCTTTCATGCGCTCGCAATAGAACTCGCATTTTCCAGACGGCGTTGGGAAGCCGCCATGAGCGAATGGCGCTGGCGGCATCTGCAACTTCACCCAGCCGGCTTTTTTAACCTTTTCCCAATCGTAGCCGGGTGCGGTGGTACTGGCTGGGTTAAAGGCCTGTGCAGCGAGATCGTCATCGCTATCTGAAAAGCATGGCTCGGAGAATCCCATTTTTGCGGCCAACAACCGGAATATCTCACTGTTGGGCTTGGCTTCGCCGATTGGCTTGATCGCGGCGTTGTTCGCGACGATATATAAGTGCCCATACGTCGCATGAACATCGAGATGTTCAAGCTGAGTTGTTGCGGGTAGCAGGATATCTGCATAGTCTGCAGTATCGGTTTTGAAGTGCTCTAGGACCACCGTAAACAGGTCTTCGCGCGCAAATCCCTTCACCACCTTCGCAGATTCTGGCGCCACCGCGACTGGGTTGGCGTTATAGACAATCAGTGTCGATAGCTTTGGACCGAATTCGGGTGACGCCTCGCGTAGCAAGTCGTCACCGATGGTACTCATGTTGATCGTACGCCTGGGCAGTGAATGCTCGGGCGGGGCCAAATCGGGGCGCTCCAGTCGCTGAGTTTGCTTTGGAAAGCTATCGCCCGAAGAGAGTAAGACACCTCCCGCTTGATGCCTCCAGGCGCCAATTAATGCCGGCAGGCATGTGATATTGCGAACCGCCATGCCACCGCCGTGACTGCGTTGAACCCCATAATTGAGGCGAATTGCAACCGGGTCGCCTTGTTTGGCTGTAGTGCCGTACAAGGTAGCCAACATTTCAATCTGACCGACGGTGATCCCGCATATCTTTGCAACGCGTTCCACAGGCCATTCAGTGACCCGTTGTTTTAACTGATCAAAACCCAATGTGTATTGTTCGATGTAATCGTGATCCAGCAGATCGTCTCGGATCAGCACGTGCATGATCCCGAGGGCGAGTGCGCTATCGGTACCCGGTAATGGGGCGATATGGTGCTGGCATTTCTCTGCTGTCAGCGATCGATAGGGGTCGATGGCAATCAGTACTGCGCCGCGGCGCTTGGCCTCCTGTGCCCGCATCCAAAAATGTAAGTTTGAAGCAATCGGATTGCCGCCCCAGATGATGATTAGCTTGGCGTTGTCGAATTGCTCGGTGTCAGTGCCAATTTTTGCACCCAGGGTGTAACGGTATCCGACGGTGCCTGCGGATGAGCAAATGGTTCGATCCAGCTTGGATGCCCCAAGTCGATTGAAGAATCGCATGTCCATCGATTCGCCTTGTACAACCCCCATCGTCCCTGCATAACTGTAGGGCAGGATCGCACGCGGGTCTTTCGCTGCCTCTGTGCTCAGACGCTCAGCGATAGTCGTCAGGGCCTCGTCCCAGCTAACTCGCTCAAACTGCCCGCTTCCCTTTGGTCCTGTTCTTTTCATCGGGTGAAGCAGGCGGTCTGGGTGGTAGGTGCGCTCCAGGTAGCGCGAGACCTTGGTGCACAACACGCCGGCTGTATTCGGATGATCTGGGTCGCCCTGAATCGCCACGGCTTTATCACCTTCGACAGTGACCAGCATGGCGCAGGTATCGGGGCAATCATGCGGACAGGCCGCGCGAATGGTATGTATTTGCATGATTTTTGGGACAGATAAGATTATCTATTCGGCAAGCGATGCAGAGTGCGAGCTGCGGTTAATATTACACATGCTATGCCGTGCCTCTTTCCTTCACTTTTTTATCGAACGCCATGAAGCTGATTGATCCCATTCTGAAGTTTCACGACGAGCTTAAACAAATTCGACGCACGATCCACGCGCATCCAGAGCTAGCGTACGAGGAGACGCAAACTTCTCAACTCGTGGCGCAGCAGTTGGAGAGCTGGGGTATCCCGGTAATTCGCGGCCTTGGCGGTACCGGGGTGGTTGGCGTCATTCGCGCGGGAAGCAGTTCGCGTGCCGTTGGCTTGCGTGCAGATATGGATGCGCTGCCGCTGCAAGAACATAATCAGTTTTCTCATCGATCACAGCATGACGGAAAAATGCACGCCTGTGGTCACGATGGCCACACAGCGATGCTTCTCGGTGCTGCCCATTATCTCTCGCAGCACCGGGATTTTGATGGCACGGTGTATGTGATTTTCCAACCGGCGGAAGAGGGTCGTGGCGGTGCAAAGGCCATGATGGACGATGGGCTTTTCGAGCAGTGTCCGATGGAGGCCGTGTTTGGGATGCACAACTGGCCGGGTATGCGCGCCGGAACCATGGGCGTAGTGCCTGGGCCGATGATGGCTTCTTCCAATGAATTCGAATTGACGATTCATGGCAAAGGGTCGCACGCGGCTCAGCCGCATCGTGCGGTTGACCCGGTGATGGTTGCAGTGCAGATTGCGCAGAGCTGGCAGACCATAGTTTCGCGCAACGTGAGTCCCTTGGATTCTGCAGTGCTATCGATCACCCAGATTCATACCGGCAGTGCCACCAATATCGTGCCGGATTCAGCATCGATGATTGGTACAGTAAGGACATTCACGCTACCGGTTCTGGACTTGATCGAGCAGAGAATGCGTGATGTTGCTTCTCATACAGCGGCTGCTTTTGGCGCCACAGTTGAGTTTGCGTTCAGCAGAAATTATCCGCCGCTGATTAATCATCGGCCAGAGGCTGAGTTTGCATTGGGCGTGATGGCAGATGTGGTTGGCGCAGACGGGGCGCTGTCGGATATCGAACCGACGATGGGTTCCGAGGATTTTGCTTTCATGCTGCAAGAGAAGCCTGGCTGCTATGTCTTTATCGGCAATGGTGACGGCACTCATCGCGACCATGGACACGGCTTAGGTCCATGCAACCTTCACAATCCGAGCTACGACTTCAACGACGACTTGCTACCCGTTGGCGCAAGCTACTGGGTGCAGCTGGCAAAACGCTTCTTGTCTGAAGCTCCGCTTCGTTGACTTGAGCATCGCTTAGCGAGGCGTTCACTCGTGAGGCGCTATGCATAACTCAGCGCATGACGTCCGAGGGGCAAGCAACAACGCTAGTGATGCTTAGCAAGCTTCCTGACTTTGCGGAAAGTCTCCGACAAAACGTAGATCGATTAGCGTCGCCTGAAAAGAAAAACCCCCGGCCAAATCTTGGTCGGGGGTTTTCAGGATAGTAGCCTGACGATAACCTACTTTCACACTGGTTGCAGCACTATCATCGGCGCGAAGTCGTTTCACGGTCCTGTTCGGGATGGGAAGGGGTGGTACCAACTTGCTATGGTCATCAGGCATAACTTGTAAAGCTGCCTGTGCGCCTTTTGATGAGCGGCACAAACAACCCAATCTGGAAGAAGTAGAAGCACTACAAATGTTGGCGGGCGTGATGCACAAGTCAACTTGGCATTTACGCTGAATACTTGTCTATAACTGTCAATGTTATAGGGACAAGCCGCACGGGCAATTAGTACTGGTTAGCTTAACGCATTACTGCGCTTCCACACCCAGCCTATCAACGTCCTGGTCTCGAACGACCCTTTAGGGGAATCAAGTTCCCGGGAAGTCTCAT
>JAJTGD010000061.1 GCA_021299035.1 Oxalobacteraceae bacterium
CAAAGCCCTCGTTAGCGATAACGAGGGCTTTTCGTTTCTTGAGTACCTCGTTACGGTGGCCTTGCTACGCACAGCATTTGTAACGCACCAAATGGGCTGACGGTGCATGAATGCGTTTCATCATCTCGCCATCCGTTCAGGTGCCAACATCAACACGGTACCGGCCAAGTTTTCTGTGCTACCTTTATTTCTTCAGATGACTGGAGCTTCAATGGCCACCGATCTCACCGCGCATGCCGACGCGCTGCAGGCTATTCTCACTGACAAGGGCCTGCTGCAAACGGGCGACCTGGAAGACTTCCGCCACAAGGTCAGCGAAGAATGGCTCCCTCGTAATGGGGCGCGCCTGTGCGCACGTGCCTGGGTTGATCCGGGGTTCAGAGCCGAGCTGCTCAAGGATGGGCGTGCGGCAGCCGCCAGCATGGGCTTTCCGATGCCCGAGCACCACCGCAGTCTGGTGGTGCTGGAGAATACTGCCGAGTTACAAAACGTCATCTGCTGCACCCTGTGTTCGTGCACTGCCTTCACTATTATCGGCATGGCCCCGGGGTGGTACAAGGACCTTGAGTACCGCGCCCGTGTGGTGCGCGAGGCGCGCAGCGTGCTTCGCGAGATGGGTCTGGCATTGGCCGAATCTATCCGCATACGCGTGTGGGACACCACGACTGACACCCGCTACATGGTGCTGCCCTACCGCCCACCGCACACGGAAGGGTGGAGTCTGGAAGCCCTGGAGAGCTTGATTACCAAGGAATCGATGATTGGCGTGGCGCGGCTCGAGCCGCCTTACGCGAGAGCTTAAGCATGGATGGATTCCACGATCTCGGCGGTCGCCAAGGCTTTGGGCCTGTGGTGCGCGATGGCCACACCGAAGCTTTTCATAGCGAGGCCGAGATCCGCATCGCTGCCATGTGGGTTCGGCTCATCCGTCACGGCATCTACAACATGGACGAATACCGCCATGCCATCGAACGCATGGAGCCCCGCCACTATGTCGGCGCGTCCTACTACGAGCGTACGTTCACTGCCGTGATCAGCCTGTGCGTGGAGCGCGGCGTGTTCAGCGCCAACGAACTGTCAACTGCGGCCGGCTTTGCGATGCCGCTCTCACGCCCTAGCCGCGAAGGTCGTATCGGTAACACACCTCTGCCCGAGATCAACGTAGGTGACCGCGTGCGCGTCAAGGACGCCTTTGTACCCGGTCACATCCGCATGCCGGGCTACATTCGTGGCAAGGAAGGTGTGGTGGTGAACCTGTCTCCTGCTTATCCTTACCCCGATGCCCACGGCCATGGCCTTGAATCCGACTGGCAACGCAGCTTCGATGTGCGCTTTTCTGCACGCGACTTATGGCCCGATGGCGCAGAAGAAGCCGAGGTGCAGGTGGGCGTGTTCCATGGCTATCTCGTAAAGACAACATGAGCTCAGAGCCGAGTAGGTGCGTGTCCGTTGCTGCAGCTTGAGCCGATTTATTGGCGGACGGCGTATCCATGGGAGGCTGAGGATCAAGCATCCTCGGCATAGCTCGATTCCGCCCCGGGCCACCAAGAAGCTCAATAGTTCCACGAAAGGTCATCTTCTTTACCACTAGGGTAAGGCTACAATTTGACAGAACGTACGCTTTTACGTACTCTGCTAAAAAGGAGTCAAATCATGACAATATTAACAGCGAGCGAAGCCCGATCCAGCCTGTACCGGTTGATTGATCAAGCAGCAGAGTCACACAAACCAATAATGATCTCAGGCAAGCGAGCTAACGCTGTTTTAGTTTCTGAAGAAGATTGGAGTGCCATTCAAGAAACGCTTCATCTTCTGGCGATTCCTAATATGCGTGAGTCTATCAAAGATGCGATGGCCGAACCTCTTGCCAAAAGTAAAAAGGCTCTTAAGTGGTAACTTGGAATATGGTTTATTCCAAGTACGCTCTTGGGGACGCAAAGAAACTCTCGGCCGCAGGTTTAAAGGATAAAACACTCGCATTGCTCGATATTTTGAAGATCAATCCACTTCAAAATCCTCCGCCTTATGAAAAGCTGGTTGGCGATTTAAAAGGCGCTTATTCACGCCGAATTAACATCCAACATCGCCTTGTTTACCAAGTTTTTCGTAAAGAAAAGACGGTTCGTGTTTTGAGAATGTGGAGTCATTACGAATAAGGCCAACCTGCAAAGACCCTGACTGACGCAGACGCTGGCCTTGGCGGCTGATCGGTCGGGAAAGACGTAGGTGGATTGCCTACCTGCCGTGCTGCTTGTTTCGCTTGTTGCTGCGGGCTGATTTTTATTACCAGACAATATTCCGGGGCGAACTCATAAAAGCGCAATGGATGTCGCCTTGGTTCGTGTTGCCCTCGTTAGCAAAACCGGGAACTTTTTGCAGAGCAGCGGCATGAGCGCGAACCCAAGTCGCATAGCGCTGACAAATCAAGAATCGAACGCGATTTCTTCTACCCACCCCGCAGCGACACAGCTGTCTCAGCCATCACCACCTCAGCGCTACGGTATTTTTCTGCCATGGCGCGCTCATGCGGCGTGCTGATCTGTGCCTGCATATAGGCGCCCAATCCGCGCGCGCGCGCAACGATCTGTTTGCCGATCGCAAGGCGGGCTGTCTGATACTGATCGAGCGCCGTGTTCAAGTCATCACTGGCGGTCAGCGCTTGTACCAGCGACCTCGCATCTTCAGCGGCTTTGGTCACACCCATACCGACATGCGGGCGCGCAACAAACGCTGCGTCACCCAACAATGCAATACGGCCAAAGGCAAGTTGTTTCGATTCGAGATCAAACACCGGCTGAAAAAATAGATGCTCGGTTTTTTCAATCATTTCAGCGAACTGCGGCGCCAATACTTGTGTCGCTGCGGCGCGCGCTTCTGCCAGATGGTGCGCTTGTATCAGTGGGGGCGGTATGCCTTCAGGCCAGATTTTTCCGCTGGCGTCCGTCACCATGTCGCGCAAGGTGGTCGCTTCATCCGCAGGGCGATACCAGACAAAGTTGTAGCGACGCTTGCCCGGCTCAACGGTATTGTTTTTACCGGCGACGGGGTAAGCAATCATTTGCTCGTGCTCAGGCAAACCAAACGAAAAATACGGAAACATCTCTTGCAAGGCACGCTGGGATAACGCAGATTCTTCAACCATGCCGCGCCAGGCAATATAACCCGCGTAGTGTGGTTTGGCGTTGGCCACCAATGTCTGGCGCACCATGGAGCGCAGACCATCGGCGGCAATGAGCAAATCAGCACGTATGATTTCGCCATCCGCAAAGTGCAATGTGACACTGTTCGCGTCTTGGTGAAACGTGCTCAGTACTTTGCCGCTGTGATAAAACTCATCGGGAAAGGCTGCGCGCAGCAACGCAAAGAGCCGACCCCAAGCGGTCAGAATTTGCGGGTAACGCAACGTGCCGTTTCGACTGCCATCAACGTTCAGAACAATGCGCTCTTCAACCTGAATGCCCAAAGACGCATCGACAACGACACCTGCTTCACGCAGGACATCCAGTAATTCAGGATGCGTGACAATCCCAGCCCCGCGACTTTCGAGCTCGGCGGTAACCTGCTCATAAATCTGCACCTCCCAACCGGCACGAAGCAACAGGTTTGCGGCAAACAGTCCACCAATGGAGCCGCCAATGACGATCGCTTTTTTTGACGGACTCATAGGACGGGTCGTTTGATCATTACGATGGCACCTCATCGGCCGGGTAGTTCAATTCAATCGTGATGCCGGAGGGATCTTCAACAAATAATTGGTGCAAGCCAAGGCCCGGCACGGTGCGCTCTCGGTAAGGCAGTCCACTCTCGCGCAGGCGGCGATGCATGTCGGATAAATCACTGGCGATGAAGGCAATGTGATCTACGGCAGCGCTACCGTGCAGCGTGCTTTCATTTTTATCACCCAAATAATCTTTAAGCCCATTGGGGTCATTTTTATCGATGCCGATTAAATGCACCACACCAAACTCGGCTTCATCGGCGCCCTGATAAAGCCAGATGCCCGGAAAAGGAAACGCCGGGCGAAAACCCACTTGAAATCCCAGTATCTCAGTGTAAAACTTTTTGGACAATTCCAGTTCCGTGGTCCGCACCGAAAAATGCGCCAGTTTTTTCAGAGCCATACAAGATCCTCGTTATTTAATTGGGAATTCGCTGAATGAATCAACATTTTGTGAGGAACCGCCGTAACTTTGCAAAGCGGAGCGCTGACAAATCAGGGTTTAGGGATGATGTTCAAGACGCCTAGTTACGTCGCGAGTGCCTTCGCAAGGTCTTAGTTTTTCGTTTCATCCGCTCTTTGCTCGGGGACTGTTGAACACCATCTTTAGTGTGATTTTTTAACAATAAATTTTCTGGCGTTATTTAATCTGCATTTCTCGGCAAGCTGCTGCCATTAATACGGGCGTTTAACTGATTGATTTAATTACTGATAAACTCCGCTGCCGATGCTGATGATATTACCTGCTTTTTAGTGGGTAGCTGTTACCAGCCTGTTTTATTTATACGCCTGACGCTCCCAAAGGATTATTTATGTCGACATTATTTTCGCCCATGGATTTAAAAGGTCATGCGTTGCCCAACCGCATTGCCATGGCGCCATTAACCCGTTGCCGTGCTGGCGATGGCGATGTACCGCAGCCTATCTCCGCTGTGTATTACGCTCAGCGTGCGTCGGCGGGCATTGTGATTAGCGAAGCGACCAATGTGACGCCAAAATCTTGTGCATTTGAAAAGGCGCCCGGTATTTACAGCGAAGCGCAGGTCGCTGGCTGGAAAGTGATTACGGATGCAGTGCATAAAGCCGGTGGACGGATTTTCATGCAACTCTGGCATTGTGGTCGTGTCGGCTCAGAGGCCATTTTGAACGGCGAAGCACCCTTGTCGCCGTCGGGTGTTAATGATGACCTGGGCACTTTGCAAGTCTATGGCCTGATGGCGAACGGTCGCTATGCGCAAATCGCCGCAACGCCGTCACGTGCAATGACGCTCGCGGAAATTCAAGAAACCATTGCCGACTATGCCACGGGTGCCGCCAATGCCATCAAGGCGGGCTGTGACGGCGTTGAGATCCATGCGGCAAATGGTTATTTACCACATCAATTTTTATCGGCCACGCTCAATCAGCGCACCGACCAATATGGCGGCAGCTTGCAGGGACGTCTGCAGTTCTTGAAAGAAGTAATCGAAGCTGTTTTGGCCAAAGTGGATGCCTCAAAAGTCGGTATTCGCATCTCGCCTTTTGCTGGCTACAACAATACCCGCGACCCCAATGCCAAAGAGACTTTTACCGCGGTTGCCAAAATGGTTGAATCGTACGGTCTGGTTTATCTGCACGTAGCAGACACCAACGCTTGGGGCGGCACACCGGATATGCCCGACATATTAAAAACAGTACGCCCACATTACACAGGCTGCTTGATGGGTAATGGGGGTATTGACCCGGTCGATGCGCAAAAAATGGTGGAAGACGGCGCGCTGGATATGGTGGCATTCGGCCGACCATTTCTCTCCAATCCGGATTTACCTGCGCGTATTAAAAATGGCGGCCCTTATAACGAGGCTCGGTACGTCGGCTGGTATGGCGGTAGCGAGGAAGGCTACACCGATTACCCTACGCTGTAGACGGTGATTCGGTATTTCATGCCCGCGTCTGACAAACTGTAGGGTTAGCTGGTGTCGGTTGAAATAACCGGGTGCTAAGTACTTGCTGCTAGTCATTTGCACCGACAGAGACTGAAAACCGCTAATTTGATGTATCAGGCATCCACTGACCGGTTCGATGCGGCTGGGTATCACGAGGAAAAATAAAAAAACCATCTTCGGATGGTTTTTTAATTGGCCGGAACGGTATTTATAAAGCTGACATACGGTCCGAAGTTATCTTGATGTGGTGTTAAAGTGCTCGACATATGATTACAGTCGTTATTGCGTCCTTCCGGTATGGACACCTCGCCTCGCATTGCATCGAGTCTTTATTGTCTCAAACCTGCGCTCCCTCAAAAATATTATTTGTTGATGATGGCGGTTTGGACTGCGCGCATTTGCCAAGCTTGTATCCAGACATTGAATACATTTTCAGACCCACAAATCTG
Source organism: Oxalobacteraceae bacterium (assembly GCA_021299035.1). Classification (GTDB taxonomy): domain Bacteria; phylum Pseudomonadota; class Gammaproteobacteria; order Burkholderiales; family Burkholderiaceae_D; genus Pernthalerella; species Pernthalerella lacunae. The sequence continues at coordinate 6,093 of JAJTGD010000061.1, forward strand.
GGCACCGTCGATAATTTTCAAGACATGCTTTATAGGTGCCGATAATTGGCTCAGGTCCGATGCTATTGAGCTTCTATCCAATGAAAACGCCGATATTGTTACTTATGACATTATGGTCACGGGCGAATTAAAGGAAGAAATTCTGACTCGGGTTCCTGGCGAGACGCGCCCCTATCAAGGCGATTTGTATTGGGATCGCCAAGACCAGCACCATGGGTCCATGATGTACCGGACGGCTTTGGGTCAAAAAGTGGGCTATGAGAGACGGTACGAAAATGGTCTTCATCCACAAGAAGACTGGAACCTGTGGGATAAAATGCTCGAGCAGGGTGCGACCGTATCCAGCCTGAAAGAAGGGCTCTTGTTCTACAGACGGCACCGCGAGAATTTTTTGAAGTACGGGTGCCATGATGATCACTCGGCGAATAGTGACACCTCCATGAACGAATCCGCCTAACATCAAACATCGCACGGCTTCGTTGGCATTATGGACGACGCAGAAGCCACCCCTCAAAACATCCAGGCCAACTGATCTTTAATCAAAGATCTCACTCAGCCACGATTTATGATGGTAGTGCTTTTTATGCCCGGCATAAGGCTGCTCATACTGCCTGGGTGGATACGAAGCATCCTGAGACGGCCCAGTTCGGTGCGCTGATCGCGCAGGCGGCTGTGCCGATGCTTGGGCCGCAGCACGGTCAAGCAACTTGTCGAGCTCCCCACGATCCAGCCAAACGCCGCGACACTGTGGGCAATAATCAATCTCCACGCCCTGACGCTCGCTCATCACCAGCATGGCATTGACACAAGTGGGACATTTCATGGCAAATCCTCCGTCATTTGTTTGCCGCCACGCAGTAAACATGGGGTCACTGCATATGCAAGCCGAAGCTCATCATGGCCAGCGCAGGGCTTTTATGAAAGCAGATAAATTCGCAGGAAAACTTCGGTAATTTCTGGCTTCTATCGCCACTGGCGATGCCGACAACCAGCTTTTCAGTCGCTCGGTCCTCAAAATTTTTCGGCGAGCACGCTGCTTGGTGGTGAATATCATGGCTTATTCACCACACCATGCACATTGTTCTAGCCATGCCAATTTAGAATTGATTTGGCAGTGCACTAAAAAATCCTGGTTTATTGCACCGCAGGCAGAAACATCGTTTGATGAGTTCTCAATTTCATCAGATGTCGTGCAAATAACAAAGTAGCAAACATCCAAACGCTTGGTTTGACCACGGAAGATACCAATGACCTCACAACACACCACCAAGATTTTTATTTTGTGCGCCAGCTTGATCAGCTTCACCAAAGTACACGCAGCAGACAGCGTACAAAACGCGAGCACGGCAAGTGCGCATGCCAGTAAAGCTGTCACGTTGGGGATCACGGCATCGGGTCAGGCGACATTGGGAATCATGGCGGTGCCCCTGCTGTCTGCAGGGGTCGTTAGTAACGGGGTAGGTGCCGCAAGTACCGCGGCAGGCAAAAGCTCAGTCGCTGCAACAGGTTCCTCAACCACCGAATCTTTACCTGTTACCGAAAAAACGATCACCATCACATCACCGGCTGAGGCGCTGAAACAGCGTGCCGCGGGCATGCCGCGCTAATACGGGCTAAGAAAATTCTCACATAGATCCGATGAAAAATTTCATTACAAAGCTTTTTCTCGGACTACTGTTCTTGCACATTGGTTGTTTAGGTCATGCCACCAGTTTCAGTAGCAGCAGTGCGCAGGCAACCACGCATTTTCCTGCTGAACGAATTATGGGATTTGCGAAAAAGGTGGAGCGCACATTGGCGAGCGAAGGGGCTCGTGTGGCGATCGTGGCGAGAATGGGAAGGCCATTATCTGAAATGCCAGAGGGTATGCGTTTTACCCATGTGGCATTCGCGGTGTACTCAACCATCACGCTGGCCAGTGGGGGCACAGTGCCTGGCTATGCGATCTACAATCTGTACCAGAAAGACGATCGGCCCAATGTCAGTGCGTTGATTCAGGATTTTCCGGTTGATTTCTTTGCGGGCGTCGCACAACTGGAAGCGGGCATCCTGATTCCCTCACTCGAATTACAACAGCGCCTGCTACAAATTATTGCATCACCGACCTACGCAGCCTTGCATGATCCGCGGTATTCATTGATTGCCAATCCATATACCTTGGGGCGGCAGAATTGTACGGAATTTGTGCTGGACGTGATCAACGCGGCGATCTATCAAACCAGCGATATCAACATCATCAAGGCAAATACCAAAGCCTATTTCAAAGCCCAAACCGTCAACGTTAATCCGTTCAAGCTCATGCTGGGTTCGATTTTTTCTGCCGAAGTAAGTACCTCAGACCAGCGAGGTAAACCGGTAACGGCCACTTTTGAAAAAATTGCTGAATATCTGCAGGCTTATGATCATGGCAGCAAAGTGCTGATCCTTGCGCCTTGAGACCTGCCGCACCCAAGCCGCAGGCCTATCTACAGCTAAAGGATAGGCCTTAAAAAAACGCTGACCGAAATCAATTACGCATCACCGCCAAATAAATCCCGGCTGTATACCTTATCAGCCACGTCGTTCAGTGTATCCGTCTTGCGGTTTGCAATGATCACATCGGATTGACTTTTGAACGCCTCGAGGTCATTCACCACACGCGAGTGGTAAAACTCAGTCTCCGTCAAGACCGGTTCATAAACAATGACCTCAATACCCTTGGCCTTGATGCGCTTCATGATGCCCTGAATACTCGACGACCGAAAATTATCCGAGCCTGATTTCATGATGAGCCGATAAACACCCACGGTTTTAGGACGCTTGCGGATGATTTCATCAGCAATAAAATCCTTGCGTACTGAATTGGCTTCGACGATGGCACGAATCAGATTTTGTGGGACTTCACGGTAATTTGCCAGTAACTGCTTGGTGTCTTTCGGCAGGCAATAGCCACCGTAACCAAAACTCGGATTATTGTAGTGTGCGCCGATCCGTGGATCCAGACAAACGCCATCAATAATCTGCCGGGTATCCAAACCGTGGGTCGCTGCGTAGGTATCGAGCTCATTGAAATAAGCAACGCGCATGGCCAGGTAGGTGTTAGCGAATAGCTTGATCGCTTCGGCTTCGGTACTATCGGTAAAGAGCGTGGGAATATCCTGCCGCACTGCACCCTGCTTGAGTAACGCAGCAAAAACTTCGGCACGTTCCGACTGCTCACCCACCACAATGCGCGAGGGATGAAGGTTGTCATGCAGCGCCTTACCTTCGCGCAGGAATTCGGGCGAGAAGATCAGATTTGGCGTACCCAGAGCTTCGCGCGTTTTTGCCGTGTAGCCAACGGGTACCGTCGACTTGATCACCATCACCGCTTGCGGATTGATGGCCATGACATCGCGAATCACCGCCTCGATCGATCGCGTATTGAAATAGTTGGTTTCGGGATCATAGTCGGTTGGTGTGGCGATGATGACGAAGTCAGCGCCGGCGTAGGCATCTTGCTTGTCCAGGGTCGCACGAAAATTCAGCGGCTTGTGCTTCAGAAAATCGGCGATATCTGGATCGTCGATGGGTGATTCCCGACTTTCCAGCATGGCCACCTTGTCAGCGACGATATCGAGTGCCACCACTTGGTTGTGCTGTGCGAGTAAAACGGCGTTGGACAGGCCGACGTAGCCTGTGCCTGCGATGGCGATTTTTGTCATTAAAAAATTTTAGCGGTGATCTTGTTGTTAAATTTACTAGGGAAACATTAAGTAAATAGACTTAGAAGCATTTTTGGTCGGGTCAACGACACCAAGCGCTTGATTTTACTGATTACCGCATCGTAAAGCAGCGCTGCATCGACATAAAACGTGGATTTATTCAGCGTCTCTCTGGGTACGACATCACTACCAAGGTCCAGTGCCAAGTTCGATTATGAGTAGTCGACTCAGAACCAAGTTTCGCAAAGTCCTGAACCTGACTTTCTAGGCTAAGGCCAAACACACAGCCATTATTTTGTGACCGCTGCAAAGGCAGCAGCAGCTATGCGCACCATACTCGGATGCAGAGTACCTAGCTTGGGAATCTGGCCGTTTGGCGCATGCGGTGGCACCGAAAAATAGGTATCGTTAAACGGTAGATCAAGTGTCTTTCCAAAGTCAAACTTGGTGTCAAAGCTGAGTCCAGCGCTGACGTAGGCCGCAGGGTGCTCGACCTTTGCGATCCGGAATTCCCCGCTGTAGAGCCGATCCGTCTTTTTGCTGGTTCCATACGCTACGCTCACGAAGATCATTCCCTCATTGTCTACCTTTGTAGCTATGATAAGCCCGGGGCGTGGTTTGGGCCTGGGATGAATGTTGTCGGGAAAGTGGCACCAAACGATATCGCCCGCAGTGGGCTCTGGCCACGAATGGCTCACACGTTTTCCGTTTCAAAGAGACTGCTGCGGACGGCTCCGCCTTTTGCCTTGGGCGCCGTCTTTTTAATCTGACTAAGTTGGGCTTTGGTGAGCGCACCGTCATCGGCCTCATATTGGGGCAGAAATTTGGTGGCCATCTCACGCAGGGCCAAGTGAATTACCTGCGTTTCGTCCACTCCCAGCACATCAGCCAAACGTTTAGCGGTATCGCGAGTTACGCCTGTGGCGCTATCTTGTGGGCGGTAGCGAAAGGCGATTTGAGT